>NZ_CANMIR010000007.1 GCF_947498015.1 uncultured Neptuniibacter sp. | reverse complement strand
GTGGTGCCCGGAGGCGGAATCGAACCACCGACACGGGGATTTTCAATCCCCTGCTCTACCGACTGAGCTATCCGGGCAGCTCAAGTGGCGCGTATTAAACCGTCTTCACGGAAAACTGTCAACCACTTGTTACAAAAAAACTATTTCGCGGGCGGTACGTAGCCTTCCGCCTTCTCATAGTCTCCTCCATCAAGGAATTTTTCCATCTCACTCTGCAAAAACTCGCGGGTGGATGGGTCCATCAGACTAAGATGTTTTTCATTGATGATCATCGTTTGATGGTCGGTCCACTCCTGCCATGCTTTCTTTGAAACGGTGTCGTAAATCTCCTGCCCTTTAGCACCGGGGTAGGGCGGGCGGTCCAATCCTTCCAGTTCCTCTTTGTACTTACGACATAAAACAGTGCGACTCATGTTTGGCTCCAAACTTTCTAAGAGTTGACCCGTTGTTGCAGTAGTTTTTTTACCGGTGCTGCAAGGCCAACGTTTTCTGGTTGCCCTATGTTATACCAGAGCAGCGGTTTTCCTTCCATGACAGAGTCTGTAGGGGTATTTATCCGTGCTTTTATAGGGGTTATGTCGAGGTGAAAGTGACTAAAGGTGTGACGAAGGGGCTCCAGCGGCTGAATACTGGACTCAATCAACTCAAATCCGGTTTCGTTCAGCGTATCACGCAGGTCACTAACTTGTGGCAAGCTCCAGAGTCCGCCCCATAAACCGGAAGGGGGGCGTTTATAGAGGAGTATCTCATCAGCGTTATCCTGCTGTAGCAACAGCATATAGGTCTGTTTGACCGGGATCGTTTTTTTCGGCTTTGGTACGGGCAGTTGATCGGTTTTTCCCTGTGCGCGTGCTTCACAATGTTTTTCTAAAGGGCAGAGCAGACAGCTGGGTTTGCTGCGGGTGCAGAGGGTTGCACCCAAGTCCATCATCGCCTGAGTATACTCACCGACACGTTGTTGGGGGGTATTCGCCTCAGCGCGCTGCCAGAGAAACTTTTGGGCGGTGCTGGTGCCAGGCCATGTTTCCACCGCATAGAATCGGGCCAGCACACGCTTCACATTTCCGTCCAGAATCGCTGCCCATCTACCGGTACTGATTGATAGCACGGCTCCGGCAGTGGATCTGCCAATGCCTGGGAGATCAGACAACTGTTCGACGGTCTGAGGAAACTCCCCCTGATGTTCAGAGAGAATGATCTTGGCGGTTTTATGCAGATTACGTGCACGGGCATAGTAGCCAAGGCCGGTCCAGAGGTGCAGTACCTCGTCCTGATCAGCCTCTGCAAGCGTTTCTACGGTCGGAAAGCGTTTGATAAAGCGCTCATAATAGGGGATGACAGTCTTGACCTGGGTCTGTTGTAGCATGATCTCAGAGATCCAGGTGTTATAGGCTGTTTTATCGGTCTGCCAGGGGAGGTCGTGGCGGCCGTGCTGGTCAAACCAATCCAGTATGGCGCCAGAAAATTGCTCAGGAGTCATCGATGATTAGCGTCCAAATAACCCTTTAAGCTTATCGCCAAGTTTGTCTTTTACTTTCTCTTCGACTTTTGCTTTGGCTTTCTCCTTGACCTGTTTTTTCAAAGCATCAGTGATGAAACTGAAATCAGGTTTGCAGAGTTTTGCTGGGTCTGTGTTGAAGCTGCCCTTACAATCGATCGGAATCTCGACGCCCTCTAATTTATTCGGGAAGGAGCAGGTCTCTTTGAAGAGGTTTTTTTCAACCATAAAGCCCAACCGATAATCCAGCAGCTGCTTGGGCAGATTAACCGTACCTTTTCCGCTCAGAGCCATAGCATCCAACTGGGCTTTAAGATCACGGTTGTTAACCACACCGTTTTTAATATTGGCAGTTGCACCCATATTTGCAAACGGGGTTGATCTGTCCACCTCCTGAGTGTTAATTCCCAGAGAGCTGACGTTATTCATCCCCTGACAGACGGTTTGGGCCATATCGATACCGTGTAACTCACCATCTTTCATATTCACGCTAGCGGTACCGGTCATACTGTTGACGAAATCATGGACAGAGTTACCACGCAGGGTGATCTTGGATTTGGAATTCAGCTTTCCGGTAAGCTGATCTGTATCTGCCATCGCTTTTAGCATGTCGCCAACCTGAATGCCGGAGATGCTCTTGTTGGATGTGATTAGTGGTGTTTTGTTGCGGAGATCAATCGTGACGTTGTTACGGACGCTACCGCCGTAAAGGTCAGCATTCAGCTTGCCTACTTTCACCACTCCGTTATGAGCATTCACTTTAACCGCAATATTGCTGATATCCATATTGCTGACATGCAGGGCTTTGAGGCCGATATTGCTATCGAGTTCCAGTGAGCGCAGAGCGTCTACAGGTAGAATGGGGTCCTTAGGATAGCCCGCTGTTTTGTCTGATTTCGCGGGAGTTGTTGCTTGGCCCTCTGCTGCCGGTGGCAGGTATCGGTCTGCATTCAGCTTATCCCCCTGAAGGTTCAGACTGATGTTTCCGCTGTTCAGATCAAATCCAGCCGAACCATTGAAAGTGGTATCGTCCAGTTTCAGGGTGAGTGTTTTTGCGGTAACTGTGTTGGCTGGCCCCTCAAGCTGAGTACTCAAACTGATCGATTTCAGTGCTGCTGGATCAGTTGTGGTCACTGCAGGTTGGCCGATAGCAGTAAGAAGCTTGTTCAGATCAAATGCAGGGAGGTCCAGCTGCCCACTGATCATAGGTGCTGCAAAGTTGTTGATTGCAAGCGCACCCTTTGCCTGTAGGTCTGCCACGGAAAGATTGAGATCGTTAAGGTTTACCTGCTGTTGTGCCAGATCTGCATCGATATTTGCTGCGGTCTTAAGTGTCAGGCTATTTCCGCCCAGAGGCTTACCTCCCAGTGTCAGAGTGCTGGCCAAGCCTTTAATCTTGTACAGTTGCTTGTCCAGATCTAGGAAGAATTCAGCTGCAAGTTGTGCCTCGGCCTTGACCTGCTCCTCGCCTTTGATGCTCTGAGTCGCTTTGAAACTCAGTTCAGCGGGGAAAAATGCGTTGGTTACAACCTGTCCTGAACGCATATTGAACTGGCTGAGGTGGGCAAGCATCTCACTGGTTTTGTCTGCGTAGGTGATATCACCGTTGGTGATCTGAATGCTATCGATATTCAGAGCGATTGCCGCGCCCTGCGAGGCTTCAGAAGGGCTGCTATCTCCGCTCTTCTGGCTATCCTGATGGCTGATCTCAGCAGCCCAGTTTGTTGTGCCATCTTTCTCTTTAACCAGATTAAGTTTCAAACCGTCAATGATCACGCTCTGCATCTCAACCTGCCCGGAGAACAGTGCGGGTAACCTTACGGAGATCTGGGCCTGATTCAGACTGGCCAGTTCTGCCTTGCCCGGGAATTTCAGGTCTATCTGATTTACCGCCAGTCCTAGCCATGGGAACACTGACCAGCCGATATCACCTTGTATCTTAAGCTCGATGCCCGCATTTTCTAATGCCGCTTTTTCGATCTCAGGCTTGTATTCGTTTGGGTCAAAAAATGCCCCGAGAATGGCACCACCAGCGAGGATGACTACAACGACCAGTGCAGCTAATCCGGCGATGAGTTTCAGCAGACCTTTCATGATTCTCTCCTTGGCAAGGTACTGTTTTGTTTTTCTGAGAGGGGAGATAGCCCTCTGCATACCTGTGAGCATAAACAGAAATAGTTAAGTTTCAATCAATCAGCCTGAAGAGGGGATGAATAAATTAGAGCGAAACCTTATTCTTACCGTTTTCTTTTGCTCGGTAGAGGGCCAGATCCGCTTGTTTCAGCATCAGCTCTAGGTCAGAAAATTCGATATCAAGCTCACTGATACCTATGCTGGCTGTGACAGTCAGTATCTCATTGCTGATCAGTGGCACTTCGACTTTTCTTAACTCTTTCAGGTAGCGTTGACCGATATGGAGGGCATCCTGTTTATCGGTTTCGGGCAGGATGATCATGAACTCCTCACCGCCATAGCGGCAGACGACATCATGCGCTCGGGTGTAGCGTTCAAGGCAGTTGGCAACAGTCTTTAGAACTAAGTCCCCGGTGTCGTGGCCGTAGGTGTCGTTAATCACTTTAAAGTTGTCCAGATCCAGCAGGATAATCGACAGCGGGCGCTCTTTTCGTAATGCTTCCTGACTTAGCTGCTTCAGCTGTTTACGCCCTTCACGCCGGTTATATATGCCGGTGAGATCATCATAGGTAGCCAGACGCTTGAACTTTTTCTCAAGTGTTTTCTGTTCGGTGATATCAATGATCGCCCCAATCAGGCCCGCAACAGATCCATCTTGATTGTGAAAGGTGGCTTTATGAAATTTAACGTAACTGGTGACCGTTCCTTCCCTATGCACGGGCGTTTCGTAGATCTGGGTTCCGGGGGTATCGAGCAACTTCTGGTCAGAAGCTGCGAAAATTGCTGCGGATACAGGGTCAAATACCTGAAAAACATCACGGCCGATCAGCTCTTCACGGGTTAGATCGGTGTACTCTTCGTAGGAACGGTTGCAACCGAGATACTTACCCTCGCAATCTTTGTAATAAATGGGGAAGGGCAACGCATCAATGACCAGAAGAAGTGCTTGGTGGTTACCCTTTAGAAGCTGTTGTAGGTCGACATCTTTCATCGGGTTAGACGCAGTATCCAGATTGATTCCTTTAAAAGATAGCTTAAGCCGGGTTATTTCGCTCAGATTCAGGGGTGAACGAAAGTGCATGGGGCAGGGGATGGTTGTATAATCTGCGCTCTGATCAAACTAGCGGGAGAGAACCATGGCGGAACGTACAGCCAAGGTAAGCCGAAATACACTGGAAACGCAGATCACTGTATCTGTAAATATTGATGGTACTGGCCAATTCAAGGCAGACACCGGAGTGCCTTTCTTAGAGCACATGATGGAACAGATCTCCCGACACGGTTTGATCGATCTGGATATTCATGCGGTGGGTGATACCCACATCGATGATCACCACACCGTAGAAGATATAGGCATCACTTTAGGGCAGGCATTCAAAGAAGCGGTGGGTGACCGTAAAGGGATCATGCGCTATGGACATGCTTACTGCCCGCTGGATGAGGCGCTGTCACGTGTCGTGATCGATTTCTCCGGCCGTCCCGGTCTTGATATGCAGTGCGAATTTACCCGTGCAACGATCGGTCGACTCGACACCCAGCTGTTCTGGGAGTTTTTCCAGGGGTTTGTAAATCATGCAGGGGTGACGCTGCACATTGACAACATTAAAGGCTTTAATGCCCACCACCAGGCGGAAACGATCTTTAAAGCGTTTGGGCGTGCGCTGCGCTATTCATTAGAGATAGACGCACGTGCAGCTGATGCAATGCCATCCACGAAGGGGTGTTTGTAACTTATGTCGAGTGTAGCCGTAATCGATTATGGAATGGGCAACCTGCACTCGGTTGCCAAGGCGCTTGAGTTTGTCGAGCCAGGCATTGAGGTTCGTGTCACCTCAGACCCGGCACTGGTTGCCAGTGCAGACCGGGTTATTCTGCCGGGTGTCGGAGCAATGCGCGACTGCATGGCCGAGATGTTACGGGTCGGTGTGGATAAAGAGGTGACCGATGCGATCAACTCAGGGAAACCGTTTCTGGGAATCTGCGTCGGTATGCAGGCGTTGCTTGAGCGCTCAGAAGAGAATAGTGGTGTGGATTGCCTCTCACACTTTGAGGGTGAGGTTAAGTACTTTGGTGATGATCTTCGGGAAGAGGGTGCGCGCCTGAAGGTGCCGCATATGGGCTGGAACGAAGTTAGCCAGAGTATTGATCATCCACTTTGGGACAATATCGAAGATGGAAGCCGTTTCTATTTTGTCCACAGCTACTATGTTCAGGCAGATGCACGTGATCTGGTTGCCGGTGCCTGCCACTATGGCTTGCCCTTTGATGTGGCTCTGGCGCGGGATAATGTGTTTGCAGTTCAGTTCCATCCGGAGAAAAGCTCTAAAGCGGGGCTGCAGCTTTTGAAAAATTTCCTCAACTGGGACGGTAAAATCTGATGGCTTTGGCAAAACGAATTATTCCCTGCCTTGATGTGGAAAATGGCCGCGTTGTTAAAGGTGTAAAGTTTGTTGATATTCGTGATGCGGGTGATCCGGTAGAGGTTGCTAAACGTTACGATGAGCAGGGCGCAGATGAGATCACCTTCCTGGATATTACAGCAACCCATGAAGGCCGCGATACGATGGTGCATACGGTTGAACGTATGGCATCACAGGTGTTTATTCCACTGACGGTAGGTGGAGGAATTAGAACCTGTGAAGATATCCGGACCATGCTCAATGCTGGTGCTGATAAAGTGTCGATCAACTCAGCTGCCGTCTTTAATCCTGAGTTTGTAAAGGAAGCTTCCGAGCGCTTTGGCTCTCAATGTATCGTTGTCGCGATTGACGCTAAAAAGGTCTCAAAAGAGAGTGAAGAGAACCGTTGGGAGATCTTCACTCACGGTGGTCGTAAGCCAACCGGTATCGACGCGGTTGAGTGGGCCAAAAAGATGGTTGAACTTGGCGCCGGTGAGATTCTGCTGACTTCGATGGATCAGGATGGTGTGAAGAATGGCTACGATCTTGATGTCACTCGTGCGATCAGTGAGGCGGTTAACGTGCCTGTGATTGCTTCAGGTGGGGTCGGTAATCTGGACCATCTGGTTGAAGGCTGTATTGAAGGCAAGGCGGATGCGGTACTGGCAGCATCTATCTTCCACTTCAATGAATACACCGTTCCTCAGGCCAAAGCTTATATGCGTGATAAAGGGATAGAGGTCAGACTCTAAAGCCCGAAAAAAAGCCCTGCTAAGCAGGGCTTTTTTTTGCCTGATTGGAACAGAGCATTGATCTTATTGTTCAAACAAGACTAAAGTTGGTCATTGATTCAACGATGTCTACTTCAGGGAAGGCCGTATGCGATTGTTAATCGGCAGTTTACTACTTGTTATCGGATCAGCTTCATCTGCAGCAACCCATGTCGTTGTTGCGCCACTCTCCTCTCTTCTTAACAGCACCTCCCATACTGCTCCTGCCCGGGTGGTGAATGATGAACATGCTCAGATAAGCGCCCGAATTAACGCGGAAGTGGAATCGGTTAAGGTTAGGGTGGGCGATCAAGTGTCCGAGGGGCAGGTGTTGGCAACACTGGATTGTCGTGACCATCAGCTTGCCAGAGAGCAAGCGGATAGCGTACTGAAAACTTTATATGCCCAAAGTCGGCTGGCACGTCAGCAGTTAGAGCGCGCTGAAAAACTGTTAAAACAGCGAAACGCATCCAGAGAGTTGCGCGATCAGCGCAGAGCAGAGCTGGATAGCCTGTTGGCACAACAAAAAGGGGCAAAAGCTGCGCTGAATATGGCGGTTTTGACTGTTGAACGCTGCTCTACGAAGGCCCCCTTTGATGGTGTTGTAACGGAGCGTGTAGTCAGTTCAGGCGATCTGGTTGCCCCAGGTAGCGTCCTTATCCGTCTGCTGGCGCTTTCGGGGCAGGAGGTGGAAGCCGCATTAAATCAGGAGCAGGTTGTGAGGTTACAGTCTGCATCGGAAGTTGCCTTTATACTGCAGGGAAAGCGCTTTCCTCTGCAGCTTCGTGCGATCATCCCATTAGTAAAAAGCAAAGCCCGCACTCAGAACGTCCGGTTCAGTTTTCAGCAGCAAGCCGCTCTTTCCGGTAGTAGCGGTCGTATTGAGTGGTTCGATCTTAAGGGGCGCTTACCGGCTCGCTATGTGGTTTCCCGGGATGGGCAACTGGGCTTGATGCGTTTGGAAAACGGTACTGCTGTGTTTGAACCTCTGCCTGAAGCTATCGAGGGACAGGCTGTCGAGGTAGATCTGCCAGCCGATAGTCTAATTATTGTTGAAGGCCAGCATGCTGTGACTGATCAGGAAGCGGTCACTGCAGGCGAACAGGAGTAGGTGACCAATATGTGGACCCGGCTATTCCAGAACCACGTACTTGCGAATCTACTGTTTATTCTGGTGCTGGTGATCGGCTTTCTCTGCTACCACCTGCTGCCTCGTCAGCAAGACCCTACGATCAACTTTAACTGGGTAGTGGTGACCACTGTGCTGCCCGGGGCCAGCGCCGGAGATATTGAAAAGCGCGTTACCGATCCGTTGGAAGATGCGATACAAAATGTTTCAGATATAAAGTTTGCGTCATCCAATAGTCGGGAGGCGGTCTCAAGTCTGTTGATCAGATTTGAAGACATTGATTCCCGAACCTTCGATAAACGGATAAACGACCTTCGCCGAGAGATCCAGAATGTAGAGGATGAGTTGCCTGCGAATGCGATAGATCCGGTGATACTGGAGATTACCAGCGCAAATGCATTTCCCAGCGTCACGGTAGCGGTGACTGCGTTGGATGATGATGAGAACTTACGTGTACAGGCGCGCAATATTGAAGAGGATCTTGAGCGTATTCTAGGTGTTGATCGGGTGGACCCGGTAGGTTTGGATGACCCGGAGCTGCAGATCAATTTTGATCCGGCAGCACTACAGGCACTATCGCTATCGCCCACGGAACTGGCGGATACAGTGGCGATCTGGTTTCAGGATATATCGGCGGGCAGTGTCGATGTCGGTGGAGATTCCTGGCTGGTCAGAATGGTGGGACGTAATGCAGACCCCGATCAGGTAAAGCAGCTGCCATTGATCGGCCAGCAGGGTGAGGAGATTACACTCAGTCGTATCGCTGATGTTCTTAAAACCCGAAAGAAAGCAACGCAGGATGCCGTGATTGATGGTCAACCCGCCGTTGTTCTGGCGGTCATGAAAAAAGCCAATGCCAATACCATTGATCTGGTTGAACGTGTCAAAACCTACATGGATCAGCGTAATCAGTTAGCGCAGGCGACCGGAGTAAAGTTAGTGCTGGTTGATGATCAGACGGTTGCCACCCGGGAAGCGATTCAACTGATGCAAAATAACGCACTTATCGGGTTGTTGCTGGTGTTGCTGGTGGCCTGGCTGTTCCTGGGAGGGCATATCGCCTTTCTGACCGCGATCGGCATCCCCTTTATTCTGGCGGGCACTTTCTGGGTGCTTTGGGGGATTGGTGAAACGCTGAATGTCACGGTGCTACTCGGGGTTGTAATCGTACTGGGAATGTTGGTCGATGATGCGGTGGTGGTGGTGGAGGCAATCTACTATCGGATGCAGCTTGGGCAGCCGGTGTATGAAGCCACCATGGCCTCCCTAAGCGAGGTGGGGCGTCCGGTGGTGAGTGCCGTATTGACCACCATGGCTGCATTTTTACCCTTGATGTTACTGCCCGGTATTCTTGGTGATTTCATGCGGGTCATCCCGATGGTGGTGACCATCGCATTAGCGATATCACTGATTGAGGCGTTCTGGATGCTGCCGGTACACGTGAGTGTAGCGCGCGTGCGGTTTGACAATCCCGGGCGCATGCAGCGTTTTAGGGTACGCATGACACATAAAATTCAGATCAGTTATGTTCGGATTCTCATTAAAGCGATGCGCAGACCGGTACTGACGTTTTCGATGATCGGTCTGTTATTTATGAGCGCAATGGGAGCCTTAGGCGCAGGTTTGATCAAGGTGGATTTCTTTGCTGCCGACCCGCTAAGACTCTTTTACGTTAACTTTGAGATGGCTCCTCAGACCCCGTTATCCTCCACGCTGGAAAAAGTTAAGCAGATGGAAACGCTAATTCGAAAGCATCTCAAGGATGAGGATGTACGTGCAGTGGTGGGTTATGCCGGTCAGCAGTTTACTGAAACCGCGCCGATGTTTGGTGAGCAGTATGGTCAGGTACTGGTTGGCCTTAAGCCAAAAACAGATGAAAATCGCTCCGTGGATCAGCTGTTAGCCGCAGTACGAGATGATGCATTGTCTCTGCCGGGGCCGGTCAATATCTCATTCCTGAGGTTGGCTGGGGGGCCTCCCGTCTCAAAACCGATCAGCATCAAGGTTCGAGGCGATGAATATGATGAGATCCGTGCGGCTGCAGATGCTCTACAGGCTTACCTCAATTCTGTTCCTGAGCTAACCGATATCACGGATGATGCAGGGGGTGGGCGCATGACGCTCTCATTACAACCCGATTATGATGCGATCACGCAATCCGGTTTGCATCCTCAGGAGGTTATTCGTACGACTCAGCTACTGGTCGATGGCGAGATCGTTGCGGATATGCAGCATGATGGTGAAAAACTGGAGATCCGAGTACGTGCCAGGCCGCAGTCATTAACGGATATTGAACAACTGCTAGAGTTTAAACTCCCGTTACCCGAGGGAGGGCAGATTGCACTGAACCGGCTAGTCCGCTTCGACCGGGAGCAGGCCCTGGGGAATATACGCCACTACAATTTCCGCCGCGCCATCACCGTAGAGGCGGATATTCTGCCAGATACGATCGACACTGTGACCGCAAATAACGGGGTGATCGAGCATTGGGAGAATCATCTGCAACAGGATTTCCCCAATCTGGATCTGGATTTCTCCGGGGAGCTGGATGATATTCAGGAGAGTATGGATGCGATCGGTCTTCTGTTTATCTTTGGGGTTGGGCTGATGTACCTGATTCTTGGGACGCAGTTTTCGAGCTATTTCCAACCCCTGATGATTCTGATGACGATTCCGATGGCGTTTACGGGTGTGGTCATGGGGCTATTAGTGACCCAAAATCCGCTCAGTCTTTTCACCATGTACGGGGTGGTCGCACTGGCAGGGATTGCCGTTAATGCTGCGATTGTCTTGATCTCTGCGGGTAACCAGCGGTTAGAGAAGGGGATGACGGTCAAACATGCGACGCTCTATGCAGCAAGAAGGCGTGTTATACCGATTCTGATCACCTCACTGACAACCATTGCGGGCCTATTCTCGTTGGCGACTGGACTCGGTGGGCATTCGTTGATCTGGGGGCCTGTAGCAACGGCGATCGTCAGCGGTCTGGCATTCTCGACGCTCCTGACACTGATTCTGATCCCGATGCTCTATCGAATATTTATGCAGTGGTCGCATCGCAGTATTTAAGCTGACCGATCATTCTGCTCTGAAGATAGCTTAAAGCGGAACCCTTTTGGCGCTTTTCGCAGCTGTCCAAGGCTAGCGTGATTACGCTGCGCAGCTCCCACCTCGCATGCATACAGTTAAACTGCCCGGGCATTCTCCGGGCAGCAGTAGAACTATCAAGCGATCTCAATCACCTGATCAACCAGTTTGCGGATACCTGAAGCCGCTTCTGTGATAGAACCCGCCAGCATGTAAGCTGGGGTAGTGATCAGTTTGCGCTCCGCATCGATCACAATCTCGCTTACACCGCAGTTTTGGTGACGGCCGCCCATCGCTTCGATGGCTGCCGCTGTATCAGCATCATTACCGATGGTGCAGGTCGCGCCCTCGCCGAACAAAATAGGTGTCATGGCGGGAGCGATGCAGATAAGCCCGACAGGTTTGCCCGCCTGATGCATCGCCTGAGTGAAACGGATTACATCAGGGTTCACCTGACAATCAGCCCCCGTAACTGCAAAGTCTGAAAGGTTTTTGGCCGCACCAAATCCACCCGGGATGATCAGAGCATCGTAATCTGCCGCATCAGCTGTTGCCAGATCGATCACCTCGCCTCGTGCCAGACGGGCCGCTTCAACTAGTACGTTTCGGCTCTCTCCCTCTGCAACTTCACCGGTGAGGTGATTGATGACGTGCATCTGAGTCGTGTTGGGTGCCATGCATTGATATTCAGCCCCCTTTTCTGCAATCTGAAGCAGTGTTACTACGGTTTCATAGATCTCTGAACCATCATAGACACCACATCCGGAGAGAATAACTGCGATTTTTTTCATGTTTCCTGACTCCTTGATCCAACCTGTTATGCGCTTGGTCATACCCTTTTAGGGCAAGATTACGATAAGATCTCTCTCATTACTACGATGACGCTTTAGAGAGACGCCGCTGAGTTTCAGGGTTGTCATCTGCTTGTCATCTTTTTCCTGTCCAATTTGTCTCTGCACAGTAAGGAATTTGTCGTGTCCTTTAATAACAGCCAGCGTTTTTATCCAGAAACCCGCATGCGTCGTATGCGTGCGAATGATTTTTCCCGTCGTTTGATGCGCGAGAATGTCCTGACTCCCGATGACCTGATCTTCCCGGTATTTGTTATTGAAGGGGAAAACCAGACTGAGCAGGTCGCATCGATGCCGGGTGTTGAGCGTATGAGCATCGATCTGTTGGTAAAAGAGGCAAAAGAGCTGAGTAGCCTGGGTGTTCCGGCCATGGCTCTGTTTCCTGTCACACCGATGGATGCGAAGTCTGAGTTTGCAGAGGAGTCCTATAATCCGGATGGGCTGGCGCAACGGGCAGTGAAAGCGATCAAAGATGCCTGCCCTGAGATGGGGATCATGACCGATGTTGCACTGGACCCCTTCACGACCCACGGGCAGGACGGCATCATCAATGAAGAGGGCTATGTGCTGAATGACCGTACCGTTGATACCCTGATCCAACAGGCCCTTTCCCATGCCGAAGCGGGGGCTGATATTGTGGCTCCCAGTGACATGATGGATGGTCGTATTGGCGGTATTCGGGATGAGTTGGAAAGTAACGGCTTTGTTAATACTCTTATCATGGCTTACTCTGCCAAGTATGCAAGTGCTTACTATGGGCCATTTCGTGATGCCGTTGGCTCAGCTGCTAATATTGGTAAGGGGAATAAATTCAGCTATCAGATGGACCCTGCTAACAGTGATGAGGCTCTGCATGAGGTCTCACTGGATCTGGCAGAGGGTGCTGATATGGTGATGGTGAAGCCAGGGATGCCCTATCTGGATATCGTGCGTCGGGTTAAAGATGAGCTAAAGGCGCCTACCTATGTATATCAGGTGAGTGGTGAGTATGCGATGCATGTTGCCGCATTCCAAAACGGCTGGCTGGATGAACAGAGTGTGACTCTGGAATCGTTGCTGGCCTTTAAACGCGCCGGAGCGGATGGGGTCTTAACCTATTTTGCCAAGCGCGTAGCTCAATGGATGAATGATTAGAGGAGCCTTTATTTTATTAAGGGCCCCGTTAAAATTTAGGAAGAGGTAAGACTCATGGTTGATGTAGTAGAGCAGAGCGAAGCCGCGGTTGCGTTAATTGAAAGTCGCGAAAGCGTTGCGATCACCGAGCAGGAGGTAGAGCAGACGCCGGTAGACCTCAAAGCGCCTGAACTCTATATCAACCGTGAACTGAGCCATCTGCAGTTTAATATGCGCGTTCTGGAACAGGCGCTGGATGAGAAGCATCCGCTGCTTGAGCGGCTGATGTTTCTGCTGATCTTCTCCAGTAACCTGGATGAGTTCTTTGAGATCCGGGTCGCCGAACAGATAACTCAGCTTAAGTATGGGCGTGAGGCAGTAGGGCCGGATGCGATGCATCCCCGGACCGTATTGGATCGTATTGGCGAAATCTGCCATCTGACGGTAGAGCGCCAATACAAGATCCTGAACGAAATTATCTTTCCTGATCTTGAAAAAGAGAATATTCACTTCATCCGCCGTCACCTATGGACAGCGGAACAGCGTGAGTGGGTTGAGGCGTATTTTCAGGAACGTGTGGTGCCTGTGATCAGCCCTGTAGGTCTTGATCCCTCCCATCCGTTTCCGCGACTGGTGAATAAAAGCCTGAACTTTATCGTTGAATTGGATGGTAAGGATGCGTTTGGGCGTGAAACCGGTATGGCAATTATCCCGGCTCCGCGCTCTCTGCCGCGTCTGATCAGGCTTCCGGATGAACTCTGTGAAGGGGGAGATAATCTGATCTTCCTCTCATCAATCATTCATGAGTTTGCCGATGAGTTGTTTCCTGGGATGACCGTTGAGGGGTGTTATCAGTTCCGGATCACCCGAAATGCCGATATGACCTTCGATGTGGAGGAGGTGGAAGATCTGGCGAATACCCTTCGAGGTGAACTGCATTCACGCAAGTTTGGTGATGCTGTTCGTCTGGAGGTGGATCAGCGTACACCGGAGGAGTTGATCGCGTTCCTGCAGCAGGAGTATAAGCTGGATGAGTCGCAGACCTATCGGGTGAACGGACCAGTGAACCTGACGCGCCTGATGGCGCTGAGAGATCTGGTGGAGCGCAATGACCTGCGTTGGAAGCCCTTTTCTCCGGGTGTCCCGGGGAAGTTAAAGGGGGAGAGCGTTTTTGATTCTCTCAAAGCTGGGGACCAACTGCTGCTGCACCCGTTCCAGTCCTTTACGCCGGTAGTGGATCTGCTGCGTCAGGCTGCCAAAGATCCCGATGTCGTTGCGATCAAACAAACGCTCTATCGAACCGGTGTAAAATCGGACATCGTGAATGCACTGGTAGAAGCGGCGCGTAGCGGTAAAGAGGTAACCGTGGTGATTGAGCTACGGGCCCGTTTTGATGAGGAGAGTAACCTGCATCTGGCGGCTCGCCTTCAGGAAGCGGGTTGCCTGGTTGTCTATGGTGTAGTGGGTTATAAGTGCCATGCCAAAGCGATGCTGATTGTCCGGGAAGAGGGCAACAAGCTGATTCGATATTCCCATCTCGGAACCGGTAACTACCATTCAGGCACCGCGCGACTCTATTCCGACTACAGCTTCCTTACCTCGGATCAGGAGGTGGGCGAAGATGTGCATAAAGTGTTCCAGCAGTTGACCGGAATGGGCAAAATTCAGAAGCTTAAAAAGCTCTACAACGCACCATTTACCCTGCATGCCAAGATGATTGAATTGATCCGTCGGGAAGCGCGATTGGCAAAAGCAGGGAAACCGGGTCATATCATGGTGAAGGTGAATGGTCTGACTGAGCCGAAGATGATTCGTGAACTCTATCAGGCTGCTGCAGCGGGCGTGAAAGTTGAACTGATCATTCGTGGTATGTGTCGTATCCGCCCGGGGATCGAGGGTTTATCTGAAAATATCCATGTGCGCTCGATTATTGGACGTTTCCTTGAGCACACCCGAGTCTACTACTTTGGGAACAATGGTAAGCCGGATGTGTTCTGTGCCAGCGCCGACTGGATGGAACGAAATATGCTGAACCGGGTTGAAACAGGGTTTCAGGTATTTGGGAAACATGCTGAACGTCTGAAACGTGAACTCGATTACTATATGCGTGATAACTGTCAGAGCTGGGAGCTGCAAGCTGATGGCAGTTATGTCCAGAACAAGCCCTCGGAGGGGGAGGAACCCTTCTCCGCGCAGCAGGCGTTGCTGGATGAGTTTGCTAAGTAACCGTTACCTATTTTAGAGGGGCGAAAGCCCCTTTTTTATTGTTCTGAAAGCAGTTTGAGATAGCCATCACGGTAGTTCGGATAGATAAACTGGTAGCCACTGGTTTTGAGCCTACTATTGTTGCAGCGTTTACTTCCCGTTCTGCGGGAGAGCGTTTCTGAACGGAGAGGAGTTTTCATCTCTGCTGCCAGCCAGTGAGTCACTTCATGCAGGGTTGAGGGCTGATCATCGCTGGCCAGATAGCAGTTATCCACAACCTTGCCCTGAATCACCCGGTTGATCAGGTGTAACAAAACGCCTGCACAATCATCCCTATGGATACGGTTGCTAAACAGTGGTGGTTCAGCGGGAGCTGTATCGCCTCGTTGAACTCGATGTAGTAGGTGGTTTCTGCCGGGGCCATAGATGCCGCTGAAACGAACCACGGTTGCAGGTGTGTCCAGATTCTGAACCTGCTGCTCTGCTTCAAGCATGATCTTGCCGTTAAACCCTGTGGGATTACAGGGGCTCTCTTCATCTACCCAGTCATGGTCATTCTGATGGTAGACCGCTGTACTGGAGGTGAAAAAAATATGTTTGGGTCTGATCGGTAGAGCCTGGAGTAGGTTGCTGAACCCCTCCAGATAAGCCGCCCTGTATCCGGCTTCTGTATGTTGGTTCGCGGCGCAACAGAAGAGAAGAAAATCACAGGAGTGCAGCTCTGCAAGTTTGGATTTTAACCCGGCTAATTGCGTCAGATCAGCGCTTATCCCTTGGATGCCCTGCGGTAGCTGGTTTATATTACGACGCAGACCGAACACTTTATGTCCCTGTTGCTGTAACTGTAGTCCCAGGGTTGTGCCGACGTCGCCGCATCCGGCGATAAGCGTGGTATGTTGCATAGAGCCTCCGGTTATCAATCTGAATGGCATCATAGCAAAGGATGAACCCGCATGACCCTCACAGAACTGCGTTATATCGTGACCCTGGCACGGGAGCAACACTTCGGCCATGCGGCGGAGAAGTGTTTTGTCAGCCAGCCTACCCTATCGATAGCAGTGAAAAAGCTGGAGGAGGAGTTGGGTGTTCCTCTGTTTGAGCGCAGTAAAAACTCGGTCAGGGTAACCCCGGTCGGAGATAAAGTGGTGCAGCAGGCTCAGCGTGTACTGGAACAGGCGGATACGATCAAGGATCTGGCCCAGGAGGGTAAAGATCAGCTGAAAAGCCCGCTGCGGGTGGGTGCGATCTATACGATCGGTCCCTACCTGTTTCCTCATCTGGTCTCGCAGGTACAGAAACTGGCGCCGGAGATGCCGCTCTATATCGAGGAAAATTTTACTGAGAATCTGCGGTTGAAAATTCGCAGCGGTGAACTGGATGCCGTGATCCTGGCACTGCCTTTCCATGAGCCGGATATCCTAACCCGGCCACTGTACGATGAAGATTTTGAGATGCTGATGCCGAAGGGGCATCCCTGGGGGCAGCAGAAAGAGGTCAATAGCGAGGATCTGCCGCAGACGCCATTGCTCTTGCTCGGAGAGGGACACTGCTTCCGCGATCAGGTGTTGGAGTCCTGCCCAACTCTATCTCAGGCACTGCACGATCAGCATACCATCACGGAGGGAAGTTCGTTGGAAACGATCCGGATGATGGTGGGATCAGGGTTGGGGTGCTCTGTCCTGCCGCAATCAGCAGTCTATGGACCGACACAATCAGACATGGTGATCACACGGCCTTTTAAACAACCCGCCCCGCAGCGGACGGTGGGTGTCGCCTGGCGCGCGAGTTTTCCCCGCCCTCAGGCGATCGATGTGCTGGTGGAAGCGATCGGTAATTTTGACCCGGCGGGTCAGCGATGACGCAATCACTGGCCGCTATTCCGGTTAGTGAGCTTAAAGGTGTAGGGGCGGCACTCACTGCAAAATTAAATAACCTAGGCATTCTTACGGTTCAGGATCTCCTGTTTCATCTGCCGCTTCGCTATCAGGATCGTACACGAATTATTCCAATCGGTTCTCTTCGCCCTGGAGATGAATGTGTGATTCAGGGTGAGGTCAAGCTGGCAGATATTAGTAAGGGGCGTCGTCGTAGTCTGCTCTGTCGTATTCAGGATGGCACCGGTTCCCTCACACTGCGTTTTTTCCATTTCTCCGCGAGCCAGAAAAACAATCTGCGTGCGGGTGTCAGCATTCGCTGTTTTGGTGAGGTCCGAACGGGCGCTAACGGACTTGAGATGGTTCATCCCGATTATAAGCGGGTAGAGAGCGATGAGCTGGTGCCTGTGGAAGAGTTTCTGACTCCGGTGTATCCGACTACTGAAGGGTTACATCAGGGACGTTTAAGGGCGCTGACCGAACAGGCATTAATCCATCTCAAATCGGGTGCTTTGCAGGAGCTGGTGCCGCAGAGCCTTCGGGAGGGGTGGCAGTTTCCCAGTCTCGATACTGCTGTGGCCTATCTGCATCGACCGCCTGTGGATGCAGATCAGCACTTACTGCTGGAGGGGTTGCATCCGGCTCAACGACGTCTGGCATTTGAGGAGTTGCTGGCACATCACCTCTCCTTGCTGAAGCTGCGTCAGAAGACTCGTCAGAAAGGCGCACCACAACTGATCGGTACAGCAGAGTTACATCAGCAGTTCCTGAGTCAACTACCCTTCCCGCTAACAGGAGCGCAGCAGCGTGTCAGTGCCGAAGTTAAACAGGATCTGGCTCAGGCATATCCGATGCTGCGGCTTGTGCAGGGCGATGTGGGTTCAGGCAAAACCGTCGTTGCTGCGTTGGCAGCAATTCAGGCGGTGGAAGGGAATCATCAGGCGGCGGTGATGGCTCCGACCGAGATTCTTGCTGAGCAGCACTATCTTAATTTCAGCAGCTGGCTGGAACCCTTAGGCGTTAAGGTGGCATGGTTGGCAGGTAAACTGAAGGGAAAGCAACGTCAGGAACAGCTGGATCTGATTCGTTCCGGTGATGCCAGGGTGGTAGTAGGCACCCATGCGTTGTTTCAGGAGGAGGTTGTATTTGCTGATCTCGGGTTGGTTGTCGTGGATGAGCAGCATCGCTTTGGTGTACACCAGCGACTGGCGTTGCGTGAGAAGGGGCGCAACGGAGAGTTAGCACCGCATCAACTGATCATGACAGCGACACCGATTCCCAGAACGCTGACGATGAGCGCTTATGCCGATCTGGATTGTTCAATTATCGATGAGTTACCACCGGGACGCACACCGGTGCATACAGTGGTGATTGCAGATACACGCCGTGATGAGGTGATGCAACGGGTGCGAAATGCCTGTACCGATAAACGTCAGGTTTATTGGGTGTGCACACTGATTGAAGAGTCTGAGGCGCTTCAATGCCAGGCGGCCGAAGTTACCGCTCAAGAACTAACAGAACTGCTACCCGAACTGCGTATTGGGTTGGTACATGGGCGGATGAAACCGGCTGAGAAAGCCGAGATAATGCAGCGCTTCAAAGCGGCTGAGCTGGATCTGCTGGTGGCAACGACCGTAATCGAGGTCGGCGTAGATGTTCCTAATGCCAGCGTGATGATTATTGAAAACCCTGAGCGCTTAGGGTTGGCGCAGTTGCATCAGCTGCGTGGGCGAGTCGGGCGCGGTTCTGTTGAGAGCTTTTGTGTGCTGATGTATCACGCGCCGCTCTCTAATCAGGGGCGTGAGCGACTGGCGGTAATGAGGGAAACGACGGATGGCTTCCGTATAGCGGAAAAAGATCTTGAATTACGCGGCCCCGGTGAGGTGTTAGGTACCCGCCAAACGGGTGTGATGCAGTTCAAAATGGCTGATCTGCAGCGTGACTCTGACCTGTTGAGTCGGGTAAAAGCGGTTGCGGGGCAGATGCAGGATTGGCCTGGAGATTCCGACTCATTGGTTGAGCGCTGGTTAGGACGAGGTGAAGACTACGGTAATGTATAATGTCGTGATAATGATCGTTCGGTAGAGCATCGTACCTTTTCGGAGTGAGATCTCCGGTCAATATTAGGAAGAGAAACAGTAGATTGATAGCACCTACAGAGCAGCAGTTAGAGATCATCAGAGAGCAGTTGGGGCGTGAACCCCGAGGTTTAGCGGGAATCGCTGTTCAGGATAAGGCCGGGGTTCCACTGGTCCTGCAGATGGAACTTCTGGTTGATGATAAGCCCTTTCCCACACTTTACTGGCTCTCCAGTAAAGAGATCTATCAGGCGATCGCCGAGATCGAAACCGCTGGTGCGGTGAAGCTCCTTGAGCAGGAGTTGGCAGATAATGAGGCCCTTCGCGAAGCCCATCTGGTGGATCAGCAGCGCTACGTGGATCTGCGCTGGGCATCGGCTTCAGAAGAGCAGAAGGAAAAAATCGAGGCGCTTGGTTTTACGCCTCTCTACCAAAAATATGGCATTGGTGGCATTTCGCAGTGGGACAAAATCCGCTGTCTGCATATGCAATACGCTTATCATCTGGCTCAGGGGAGCACGATCGGGCGTATATTGGATGAACGCTATGAGCTAGGATTGAATCTTAAGCTGGAGCTCTGACAGGGCAAGGGATATAAAGATGAGACGTCGTATCGGTTTTCTGTTAGCAATTCTATTCGGCATCACTGTTGCCAGTCCGATACTTCATGCGAAAAAGCCTGTCTCATCACCAGTGAGTTTATCTTGTAGTGCTAACACCACTGGCAATATTAATGAGATGGTGCCGCAGGGCACCGCTGGACCGATTAAGTATGTAGAGACAATCATACTCGGCGATGTTGATGTCGATGTCAGCGGTTGGCAGTTATGTACCAGCGACAGTGGGAAAGCCCCGGTCTGTGTCAGTTATGGTACGGGGAATATGATTGTTGGTGTGTTTGATAACGCTTCGCAAACATATGATTCAGGCCTGACATCACACACTCCCACTCAATACTTAAGTTCGCCACAAACGCTCTCCTCAAATGAGTGGGAAATTGCACTGCTCGATAGTGCGGGTGACGTTATGGATTATGTCCATTTCTGTAAAGATGCCTGTAAAAAAGACCAATATTGGAGTGTCCCAGCAGCCTGTGGGGTTGATCTCGGCGGAGGGGGAGACAATAAAATCATCTTTGCCCGAAAGCCTGATGGTGAGGGTGATTTTACCGAAGTCACCGATCCAACCCCGGGTAGTAGCAATGATGGTGAACCGGATGCTGAAGTTGATCATTACGGAATTAGTCATTCAGGCAGCGGGGTGACCTGCCTGGCAGAAACCGTGACCATTACAGCGCATCTGGACGGTGATCATAACCTTGCGTCGGATACCGGTGAGGCGCAGATCACGCTCACAACTTCCCATAACCGAGGGGATTGGATATCGATCGTTTCCGGTGGCGGCTCATTGGATAATGGAGCCGCTGATGACGGTGAGGCCATCTACACCTTTGCTTCGGGTGAGGTATCTGTCCAGCTTGCATATAGCTATACCGGATTGTCTGCCGCCAGCGAAACCTTCTCTTTCAATGTGACCGATGGCAGTGCAACTGAAACCAGTGGGAGTGCCGATGCCTCGGATGATCCACCGATTACCTTCAGCAGGGCAGAACTCAGGTTTATCGATAGCCTTGATAATGAGTTGATTCCGACTCAGATCTCAGGAAAATCTTCAGCACAAACGCCGTTTGCAGAAGCGTTGTACCTACAAGCGGTGCAGGCCTCCGATGATGACCCTACGGTGTGTGCGGCCCTGTTTACCGGTGATGTGACCATTGAACTGGCCGCCCAGTGCGAATCCCCCAGCAGCTGTGTTGCAGGGCAATTGATGAATGTCGTGACCGATACTGATAGTGAGAATATTGAACTCAACAGTGCCTCTCCGGTATCGCCGGGAGCCTATACCCCGATTGAGTTGAGCTTTGGCGCAGACGCTAAGGCACCCTTGTCATTAACATACAGTGACGCGGGACAGATGCAATTACATGCCCGTTACACTGCGCCAGATACAGCTGCACTCATCTCCGGTTCATCCAATCCATTTGTGGTGCGCCCATTTGCATTTGGTTTTACCTCTGTAGTCGCCGATACGGTTACTAATCCTGGAGGCGATGAGGTTTCAGGTGGCGGGTTCACCTCAGCAGGCAGTGATTTCAAGCTGGAGATCAATGCCTTTCGCTACAGCGCCGCAGATGATGAGGATACGCTGGGTGTTTATGATGGCGTACCCGAACAGGGTGTTAATGTCACGGATAATGGGGTTACGCCTAACTTTGAAGGGACGACCGCGCTGAGTGTGGACTCATTTACTCCCGCATTAGGGGTTGAGGGTGATCTGACGGGTGATATCAGTCTCCTGCTGGATGGCTACAGTGTTCGCGCCGGCGCGGATACAGAGGGGACTCTGCAGTACGATGAGGTTGGAAGCCTGATATTAATTGCACAGCACAGTGATTACCTGGGTGCTGTTGATGCAGATATCTCCGGGTTTTCTGAAAAGATTGGTCGCTTCTACCCCGATCATTTCGAACTTTCAGCGGAACTGCTCACTCTGAGCTGTAGCTCATTCAATTATATGCAACAGCCCTACGGTCCGATTGAATATCGCATTGAGGCCCACGCTGCTGACCCGGCACACAGTGTAACGCAGAATTATGACCTGGCTCTCTACACGACCGATTCTGTGGTGTTAACCGCAGAGAATGCTGATGACGGTGTTGATCTTTCAGCGCGATTAAACACCTCGGCTTCAGGCTCGACTATCAGTCTGAGCGGTTGGGAGCTGGGAGTGATCAACAAAGTGGCATCCGCGGGCGGTACGCCGGTCACTGATGTGATCTTGCAGCGTGACGGTGGTGAAGCCGGTCTGGAAGATGGACCGTTCTCGCAGCTTCAGTTGGGGATGATGATCGAAGATGGTGGATTGGCCGATGGCCGTAATTTTGAATCAGGCGCGTTAGATATTGATCCGCTGACCGCAGGGAGTTGTGGCAGTAGTTGTACCGCTGTTGCGATCGGGTCGGTCCACCCGATGCGCTATGGGCGTTTATTACTCCAGTCGGCGCATGGCCCCGAAACACAGGATCTTCCCGTCCCCTTTGTTACACAATATTGGGATGGCAGTGGCTTCGTGACGAACAGTGCTGATAGTTGTACTGAGATAGCGCTTGCGGATATGAGCTTTGATGGCTCAGTGATCGGAACGACGACGGCGAGCCGGACGGTCAGCGTTGGTGATGGTTCTTCCGTTGGCACATTAACTATCAGCGGTAGTAGTGCGGTGACAAACAGTGGTGATTTCAGTCTGATCTTTAGTGCACCGGGTGCTGGCAGTGGTGGGAATGATCATACCGGTTACTTTCCGGTGGGGATCTCTGCTTTAGATGAGTGGTTACGCTATGACTGGGATCAGAACGGAACGGCCAATGATAACACCGTGCCAGATGCCATTATTACGTTTGGGCGTGCTCGGGGGAATGATCGAATGATCTTCTGGCAGGAGAATTATCAGTAGTTTCAGACAATAAAAAAGCAGGCCCGAGGCCTGCTTTTTTGAACACCAACCGGCGGCTTACTGGCCCGTCAGGTTTTTGTACTTTTCCATCAGTTCTGCTTCAGACTCGACATGGTCAGGGTCCTTTGGAATACAGTCAACTGGACAAACCTCTACACACTGAGGGGTATCGTAATGGCCGACACACTCAGTACATTTAGATGGCTCAATCTCATAGATTTCGTCACCCGGAGAGATGGCCTCATTAGGACATTCCGGCTCACATACGTCGCAGTTAATGCATTCGTCAGTAATGATCAATGCCATGATGGCTACCTCACTGTCATTAAAATATAGATTACTGGCCCAGGTGCTCAGTCAGGGCCTTTTGCACCGCCGGGTGCACAAACTTACTTACGTCACCACCAAGGCTTGAGATCTCTCTGATCAGCGTGGATGAGACGAAAGACAGGTGCTCCGCCGGTGTTAAAAATATGCTTTCTGCATTGGGTGCCAGGTGGCGATTCATATCGGCAAGCTGAAATTCGTACTCAAAATCCGATACAGCCCGCAGGCCCCGCAAAATGATATTAGCGTCTTGCTGATTCAGTAACTCTGCGAGCAAGCAATCAAAGCCAATCACGGTCACGTTATCGAGATGAGAGACAACCTCTTTTGCCAAACCAACCCGGGTTTCCAGGTCAAGCATTGGACGTTTTTTGGGGCTCTCAGCAACGGCAACGACCACCTGGTCGAAAATTCTGGCTGCTCGCTCAATCAGATCCGAATGACCATTGGTGATCGGATCGAAGGTTCCTGGGTATACGGCCTTATTCATTCTAGGTTCACAGCAGTTAGTGTCTGCTAGAGCTTACATGATAATGCTCTAATAAATTAGCAAATTCGCAAGTGCGGCATAGTAGCTGAATTGACGGAGTGGTACAAATACAATAATGGAATGTGTTGATTTCAATCAGTTATAAAAAAATTATCTTTTATTACGAATAACTATATAGAGGTTAGGGGTTTTATATCGATGGTTTGGTTACGTTTTGCACTGTCTGTGATGTTGATCGCTTTGATTTCCGGTTGTCAAACGCTGAAAAAGGTTGATCGTGGGTTGTATCAGGTTGCTGAGACCGTGAGTGAACGTGATCGGGTAACCGGCCAACGTAGCCTCAGTATGGCGGGACGCTCAACACAGATTCAGCAGGGTAATGCCTATGTTGAACGGATAATTGCAAATGAGAAAAAGCACAAACGCCCTGTCAATGCTCAGATCAATCGTGCTCAATATCTAAGATTGGTACGCGTCTTTGATCGTATCCATAAAGTGTCCCATCTGAAAAATGAACGCTGGCAGCCGCTGCTGATAAAGCGTGACAGCTTTAATGCCTTCACTACCGGGGGGACTTATATTGTGGTCCATTCTCAGCTTATGAGTGATCTGAAAAGTGATGCAGAGCTGGCAGCGGTGATTGGTCATGAGATTGCGCATACCGTGGCAAATCACGTTTACGAGCGACAGACCCACGCACAGATCAGCGCTTTGGCGGGGTCGAACTCAGCCCGTCGTAGTGGCTATCAGGCCGCATTCACCCATGAGAGTGAGCGCGAAGCGGACCGTATCGGAATCCTGTATACGGCCCTTGCAGGTTATGATCCGATGGCTTCAAGCCGTATCTGGCAACGGAAGTATGCCGCTGAAGGGAACGCACGTGCGCTGTTCCACCATGATCATCCGGTGAATGCAGAACGCTATCAGGAGGCGCGTGCTGTGGGTAAAGCGGTACTGCCCTACTATCAGAAGGGACACATCAACCCTCGTGCCACGGAGTTGCTGGATAACAATGTGCTTTGGCGTAAAAGCCAGCAAGAGGTCGCTGCAGGTGAGGGGGGGGGTGTTGCCGCTCTGTTGAGTACCGCTTTAGGGGCTTATGTTCAGCATCAGGGAGCGAAGCAGGAGGAGCGGCGTCAGCTTCAGCAGGCCAGTTTTGTTAAATCGATTGAGCAGGGGCTCAAGCTTGAGTCGGTTCGTAAATCAGGTGCGCATAGTCTTGAAACGCGTTGGCGCTATGTGGTCAAAGGGCCTGCGCTCAATAATCTGGTGATGGGTCTGTATCTTAAACGCAACGGCAAAGTTGAGCGTTATGTGGATCATGTAAAAGGCTATGTCAAACCCGGGCAGGTGTTCGCTGCACGTTTTAGCCTGCCGGAGAATCTGCATGTGGATTCCCTGCAAAAATATGGAGCCCGCTTCTATCTGGATGATGTCCAGCCTGTCAGGTAAGGTGGTTACATCAGTTGTTAATCATACTGTCACTTTCTTGTTGCAGTAGAGTTATATAATGAACCGCCTCATTTAAAGGTGTTGGATAGTTATGCCGCGAAGGACCAAGGAAGAAGCTGAACAGACTCGTCAATTGTTACTCCAGACAGCATTGACGCTTTTTGCTAAACGGGGAATTACTCAGACCAGCCTGAAGGATATAGCAGCTGCATCAGGTCTGACCCATGGTGCGCTTTACTGGCACTTTAAAAATCGTACTGATCTTGTCGCAGCTCTCTATCAGGAATCCCGGTTACCTCTGGATGAGTTGTTTATCGATCAGCTTCAGGCGGCCAGACAGGATGCCCTCGGATCATTAGGCGAATTGTTGAAGCGTTGGAGCTGGCTTGTTCTTGAGGATCAGCGTTGTGAAGCGATCTGGCGTGTTTTTCATCTGAATGCAAAGCAGGAGCCTGAATTGGCGGCGATCTCTGATCATATCTATGCCGAACAGCAGGAGTGGTTGGAGCGACTGGCTAAAATTTATAAAAAGGCCCGGAAACAGGGGCAGCTACCAGAAAGTTCAAAGTTAAAGCAGGGAGCGCTGGCTGAGTCGGCACTGGCCGTGGTGTTTGGAATCACAGCCAGTGTTATCTACACAGAGGGAAGAACCCCTCCTAAGCAACAGATCAAAACTGTTTTGAAAGTGTATCTTGCCGGATTACCCGGTTAGCCTTCACGCATAAATAGGCGGTAGGTTACCTGGCCTGCTTGTTTCTTGCGGTGCTCGTGCCAGTGAGCCGGAACCTCAAGATGCGTCAGCTCTGACTCAGTCTCTACATAGATAATGGCATTATCTGCGAGCAGATTATGTCGCTCCAGGAGTTCGCAGCAGGGAGCAACCAGCCCCTGTCTGAATGGGGGGTCCATAAAAACAATATCGTATCGTTGCTCCATATCGGTCTGACGCTGCTCCAACCACTGTAATACATCAGCCTGTATCACTTCAGAGTTCTGACTTTTTAGGGTTTGCAGATTGCGCTTCAACTGGTTGGTCGTGATGGTATTCAGGTCCACAAACGTAACACTTTCAGCTCGTCTGGAGAGTGCTTCCAGCCCCAGTGCGCCGCTCCCTGCGAAAAGGTCCAGGCATTGAGCTCCCGGCAGACCGGTTTGTATCCAGTTAAAAAGCGTTTCTCTTACCCTGTCCGGTGTCGGCCTTAAACCATCGACGGTGACAAACTCAACCTTACGACCACGCCATTGGCCTCCAATGATACGAAGTTGCGAGCTGGAGTTGTCTGTTTTGCCTGATGCTCTTCGAGGCGGATGGCGTCGACCCATAGTGGTTCCTTAAAGTGCTGGAGTGTGTAGGATACTGATCTGTTCGTTGGTTTGCAGGGCCTTACGGGCTGCTATGATGATCTCATCAGGATCCTGATCAAGAATCTGATCAGTGTAATTTTCCATGGTATCTTCCGGCAGTGAATAAAACGCGATCAGGTTCAGGGCTTGTGTCTGATTTGCCAGATCCCGCATCCTTTCATGCCACTGCTCAGCCAACTGTTTCTGGCTGACTTCGACTAACTCTTCCGTTACCTGCTGCTGTAGCTGGGAAAGCATTGGGCCGGGGTTACTCCTCCCTTCGAGGATAAATGCCTGATAACCAGTGGTTTCGAGTGCAGCCCAGAGAAGCCGGAAGCTGACCTTATGTTGCGATTGCTGTTGGGTCAAGAGTTGTTGTAAAAGATGCGCAGTGATGCGTTCCTCAATATAGAGCTCTGAATTTCGGGCGCTGATTGAACGTCCGATTAAGAGCCTGTAGTTCGCCCCTTCGTGAACCTCTGTGATTGATTGCTGGCGTGTGGGTATAGGTTTCTGTCGCTGTTGCGCCGAACTATGTTGAGGAAGTTGCTTTTCCACCAGCGAAACCAGCTCATCTGCACTGTCGCCACTGATGGCATAGCGTGGCGCTTGGAACATTCGATGGTAAGCGGCCGGTAGCTGATCTAGTACTCCCCCTGTGTCGGGTTGTAACTGTATAAAAAACTGTTCTGCGACCATCTGATCCGGAGTTTGGGATGAGAGATAGTGACGTGCCTGAATATTTTTCAGTTCGGCTTGCCACTGAGATGTTTCTATCGGTTGGGTCAGGCTATCCCAAATTGCATCTAATTCTGGGACATGCTGCTGGTTCCAGCCAAATGTAATCTCAATACGATCCTGTCGGGGAATCACGCTGTAGCTGTAATTGGGTGATGAGAACTTCTGAAGCCGTGATTGAATGATATGACTTTTCAGTTGCTGCAGCTGACGCTGGGTACTATTGATCGCTTCACCGGTTGGCAGTAGTAGGGTCAGCGTAATGGGTTGCTCATCCAGCTCCATCCAGTAGACGGTTTTGTCTCTGTTTGACTCAACCGGGTAGAATTCGACTTCCCCTGGCCCCATGGTGGAAAGGATCAAAATTGCCAGCAAGCTGAACCACATAAGTCCGCTGATATATTTACGGTTAAACAGGGGACGGTATTCATTTGTCATAAGGGTAGTCTCTGTACCAAATCACTGTGATAAGATACCAGACTTTATCGGTGAACTGCTGATTTTTCAGGTCGCTTTCACCGTTTCGGCAGAACACAGATGGGTGCACTTAGATGCTGTTTTTACAAGAGTTGTTTGTAGAAAAGGGCTGGAATACTGATTACATCGCATATGCGGGGGCTTTAATCACTGCGCTGGTGTTGTTTGGCATCTACCGCTATATCGGTAGTGATGATTCAGTCGAAAAATAGGTATCGATTTCAATCAATCAGTGGCCTTTATCTGAGACAGGCGGCTGTATGGGGACAATAGATGTTTAAAAAGCTTAAATCCATGTTCGGGGGTAGTGCTGCTGAAGAGGACAAGATCCAGCAGTCACAGGAACAGGAAACGGAGCAGCCGTTATCGGATAAAGCTGCTGAAAATGAGCAGCTGACCGCTCAGGCAAAAGAGATAGATGATACTCCACTAGCGGAGGAGATTGTTGAACAGGAGGAATCTGTTCAGGATGAGGTGGTTGATGCGATTCTGACGGATGATACGCTGTCCGAGACAGCCGAGACAGCCGAGACAGCCGAGACAGCCGAGACAGCCGAGACAGCCGAGACAGCCGAGACAGCCGAGACAGCCGAACCAGTTGAACCAGTTGAACCAGTTGAACCAGTTGAACCAGTAGAGCCAGTGGAAGTGGCTGAAGCGACTCCAGTTCAGGAAGATCCGGTTGAGGAGAAAAAGGGTTTCTTTGCCCGGATTAAGTCGGGCCTGAGTAAAACCAAGGAAAACCTGACAGAGCAACTGGGCAATCTGTTCCTGGGGGCTAAAGAGATCGATGATGATCTGCTGGAGGAGATTGAAACACTGCTGTTGATGGCTGATGTCGGAGTGGAAGCGACCAGCGATATTATCCAGCGTCTGACCGATAAAGTAGCACGTAAACAGTTGGGTGATGCGCAGGCATTACAGGCTGCACTGAAAGATGAACTGGCCACTCTGCTGCATCGCTCTGAGCAGCCTCTTGAGGTCTCCTGTGATAATAAACCCTACGTGATCCTGATGGTTGGGGTGAACGGTGTTGGTAAGACCACTACGATCGGTAAACTCGCCAAACGCTTCCAGCAAGAGGGTAAATCTGTGATGCTGGCTGCGGGAGACACCTTCCGTGCGGCTGCAGTTGAGCAGCTCCAGGTTTGGGGTGAGCGTAATAATGTCCCCGTCGTTGCACAACATACTGGGGCTGATTCAGCCTCTGTAATCTTTGATGCGGTTCAGTCGGCGCAGGCGAAAGGGGTCGATGTGTTGATCGCCGATACCGCAGGTCGATTGCAGAACAAAGATAACCTGATGCAGGAACTTGAAAAAGTGGTTCGGGTGACACAGAAACTCTCGCCGGAAGCTCCACATGAGGTGATGCTGGTATTGGATGCCGGCACAGGACAGAATGCATTGAGCCAGGCGAAAATATTCAAAGAGAGTGTCGGCGTGACGGGCATCTCTCTAACCAAGCTGGATGGAACCGCTAAAGGTGGAGTGATCTTTGCGATTGCTAAGCAGATGGATCTCCCGATTCGGTTTATTGGTGTGGGTGAGCAGATCGATGATCTTAGGCCGTTTAAATCACAGGAATTTGTTGACGCCCTGTTTGATTAACTAATTTCAGCCGGATGGATCCTGTCGGATGATTCAATTTGAAAATGTCAGTAAGCGATATCCTGAAGGGCATGATGCCCTGCGGGATATCTCCTTCACCCTTGATCGGGGTGAGATGGCGTTTCTGACAGGGCATTCCGGTGCAGGTAAAAGTACCCTGCTGAAACTGATTATGCTGATGGAGAGACCCACTCGTGGGCAGGTCAGCGTGGCTCATCATGATCTGGCCCAGTTCAGCCGGGATGATATCCCCTACCACCGCCGTCGTATCGGTGTGGTGTTTCAGAATCATCAGCTACTCTTTGATCGTTCTGTCTTTGAAAATATTGCACTGCCTTTACAGATATCAGGCTACGAGCCGGAAGATGTGGGTAAGCGAGTCCGTGCAGCACTGGATAAAGTGGGACTGCTGAGTAAAGAGAAGCATAACCCGGTAGCGCTTTCTACAGGTGAGCAACAACGGATTGGCATTGCGCGCGCGATTGTGCACAAGCCTCAGCTTCTTCTGGCGGATGAACCCACGGGGAATCTGGACCCTACGTTGTCTGCTGAGATCATGAGCCTGTTTATGGAATTCAACCGCCATGGGACCACGGTATTGATTGCAAGCCATGATCTGGCTCTGATATCCAGAATGGGTCATCGTACATTAACGCTGGATCAGGGGAGGCTGTTACGCGATGGCCGGACGTGAACCTGTAAAACGTGGCGCCGAACGGCAGCAACGTCCTACCCGCTCTTCAGAAGCACCCGCAACCCCTCCGTCAAAAGGTGCGGCGAAACATAAGGTTGATCTGAGCGCACATAGTAAAAGCTGGATTCGCCACCATAAGCATACCGCGCTGGATTCGCTGGTGCGGTTACAGCGTACGCCTCTGCCGACCTTGATGACGCTGGCGGTACTGGCTATCGCCCTGGCTCTCCCGGGGCTGATGTTTGTCGGGCTGAAAAATATCGATCAGATCAGTGCTGAGTGGAACGGTGAGCCCAAAGTTTCTCTCTATCTGCACAAAACCCTGACGGATCAGCAAGCTGAAAACTTCAGTCAGGCTATGTTGCTGAGACCTGATCTTGCTGGTGTTGAATTGGTCACAAGGGAGCAGGGGTTGCATGAGTTTCAGCGAATCTCTGGTTTTACTGATGTGTTGGAATTTCTTGATAATAATCCCCTCCCGGCGGTTGTGGTGGTGCAACCTCGTGAATCCCGCAAAGAGGTTCTGCTCAAACTGCAAACTGAGCTGGCCGCCCTGAACGAAGTAGAAGAGGCTGTTCTGGATATGGTCTGGGTCGAGCGGTTGGCCTCTTTTGTCGCACTGGCTAACCGTGTTGTGCTGGTATTGGGGATATTATTGGCACTGTCTGTGTTACTGGTCGTTGGTAATACGATCCGTCTGGGAATCGAAAATCGTAAAGATGAGATTCAGGTGGCTAAACTGGTCGGTGCTACAGATGCCTGGGTGAAGCGCCCCTTTATCTATACCGGTTTCTGGTTTGGCTTGATCGGTAGTCTGGTCGCCTGGCTGTTTGTGCAGACCAGCCTATTGGTCATCAGTGATCCTGTCGAAAGGCTGGTAGCGCTTTATCAGAGTGACTTTCAGCTCCAGGGATTAGGCGTAGTGGATAGTCTGGTCCTTCTGTTTGCCGGCATCATACTTGGGCTGATCGGTTCCAAACTGGCCGTCGGTCGCCATCTAAGAGAAGTTGAACCGCAATAAGCCGTGTCATACAGCTGTCATGGTTGCGTTTTAGGATTAACCTCGCTATATTTTTCGGTCCGCTCTTTCTGGGTGTGGATTTTATTTTGAACTTTCGTATTAGAAATGAGTCATATCTGCGACATTTTCAATAGCAGAGTGATGTGAGGTCATTAATGGGCACAAGCTTACAAGTTGTTGAACAACTTTCTCCGGGTCGCAATCTGGACGCGTATATGCAGTCAGTGACTGCTATTCCCGTTCTCAGCGTAGAAGAGGAGCGTTCTCTGGGTGAGCGACTGCATTATGACGGCGATGTTGAAGCTGCTCGCCGACTCGTTATGTCTCATCTACGTTTTGTAGTCCATGTTGCGAAAACCTATTCTGGTTATGGCTTACCTCTGGGTGATCTGATCCAGGAGGGAAATGTTGGCCTGATGAAGGCAGTCAAACGTTTTGATCCGACAATGGGCGTGCGCTTGGTCTCCTTTGCGGTTCACTGGGTTAAAGCCGAGATGCACGAGTTCATCCTGCGTAACTGGCGCATCGTGAAAGTGGCAACCACCAAAGCGCAACGTAAGCTGTTCTTCAATCTGCGTTCGAAGAAAAAATCTCTGGGGTGGATGACTAATGATGAGGTCAATGCCATCGCGGATGATCTGGGTGTAGACGCCAAAGTTGTCCGTCAGATGGAAGGTCGCATGGCATCAGTGGATACCGCATTCGATGCACCTGAAGGCGCTGATGATGAACAGGCTGCTTGGGCTCCGGCTCACTATCTGGAAGATAAAAGCGGTGATCCATCCATCCAGTTGGAAGATACAAACTGGGAGCAGGACTCTCAACGTCGTCTGATGAGCGCGATGGCTGATCTTGATGACCGCAGTAAGGATATACTGGCGCGCCGCTGGTTAACGGATGATAAAGCCACTCTGCACGAGTTAGCAGCAGAGTATGGTGTTTCTGCAGAACGTATCCGTCAGCTGGAAAAAAATGCGATGAAGAAAATTCGTATGACGATGGAAGCTTAAGCGCAATTCATTCTAAAAAACCGCTGAGAAGCGGTTTTTTTATGCCTGTGATTTGTCGGCAAGTGGTCTGCAAATTCGGTATAATCCCCCACTCGTTTTATTCGGGATCCCTTATGAATCAGAACAGTCTGCTGCTGGCCGCTGGATTGAGTGGTTTTATCGCTGTCGTACTGGGGGCTTTTGGTGCGCATGCACTGAAACCCGGTCTGAGTCCGGCGCTTTATACGGTCTATCAGACTGCTGTTGAGTATCAGTTCTACCATACAGGGGCGTTGGGTCTCATCGCGATGGCACCGGCCCATTTCAGGATATCCGCTCTGCTCAAGGCCGGGGTGGCATTTGTTGTAGGTATCCTGCTTTTTTCCGGTAGTTTATATCTGATGGCGCTGACGGGGATCCGGTCACTGGGGATGGTCACACCGATCGGGGGCGTTGCCTTCCTGATCGGATGGGGGCTGGTGGCCTATACGGCAATTGTTTCAAACAGGAGATAAATCAATGCAGATTCAGGTGAATGGTGAGATGCTGCAGGTGCAGGACGGAATCACCCTGACTGGTTTGATTGAACAGCTAGAGCTGGGTGAAAAGCGTATTGCGATTGAGCTTAATTTAGAAATTATCCCTCGCAGTGAACATGTTGATACGGTGCTGAAAGATGCAGATCGTGTTGAGATTGTTCATGCTATTGGTGGTGGTTGATCACTACTTACCAGCGCACGATGTTCACTAATAACAACTATTTTGGATATACACCATGTCACAGCAAAATGATCCGTTAATCATCGCAGGCCAGAGCTTTAATTCACGTCTGCTGATTGGTACAGGCAAATATAAAGATCTGGAAGAGACCCGTCTGGCGATTGAGGCCAGTGGCGCAGAGATCGTTACTGTCGCTGTCCGTCGAACAAATATCGGACAGAATCCTGATGAGCCAAACCTGCTGGATGTGATTTCACCTGATAAGTACACGATTCTGCCAAACACAGCCGGTTGTTTTAACGCTGCTGATGCGGTGCGCACCTGTAAGTTGGCCCGTGAGCTGATGGATGGACATGATCTGGTGAAGCTGGAAGTGCTCGGCGACCAGAAAACACTCTATCCCAATGTCGTGGAAACGATCAAAGCGGCTGATGAGCTGGTACGGGATGGATTCAAGGTGATGGTGTATACCAGTGATGATCCAATTGTTGCCAAAGAGCTTGAATCGATCGGTTGTGTCTCCATCATGCCACTTGGTTCGATGATTGGCTCCGGTCTGGGTATCCTGAATCCGCATAACATCAATGTGATTATGGAAGATTGCAAAGTGCCGGTTCTGGTTGATGCGGGTGTTGGCACAGCATCTGAGGCTGCTGTGGCGATGGAGATGGGCTGTGAGGCTGTATTGATGAACTCCGCTATTGCAGGGGCCCAGAATCCTATTTTGATGGCATCTGCGATGAGAAAAGCGGTCGAAGCTGGACGCGAAGCGTATCTGGCTGGACGTATGCCGCGTAAGAAATATGCCAGTGCCTCCTCCCCGATGGAAGGCACCATTGTAGGCGGTTAAGCGGCCGTCTAATTTAACTTATCCACACCCTGCAGCCTGATCTCATTCTGAATCAGGCTGCTTTGTTTAAACGTTTTAGGTCAGGTTGATGTCAGAAGAGAACAACAGCGAACAGCAGAATCCCGAACAGAAGCATATGCGCACAGTGAAGAGCTTTGTCCTGCGTGCCGGTCGAATGACGGAAGGGCAGACGAAAGCGATGGACGAGCTGTGGCCGCAGATGGGGCTGGAGCTGGAAATGGGGATGCTTGACCTGAATTCAGTGTTTGGTCGCGAGGCGCCTGTCGTACTGGAGATCGGTTTCGGTATGGGAGACTCGTTGGTCGAGATGGCTAAAGACCAACCTGAAAAAAACTATATCGGTATTGAGGTGCACCGTCCGGGTGTCGGGCGTCTGTTAAGTAATGCTGAGAAGGCAGGGTTATCCAACATCCGTGTGTTTTGTGATGATGCGATTGAGGTGCTGGCTCAGTGTATCCCTGATGGAAGTCTGGACTGCATTCAACTGTTCTTCCCTGACCCCTGGCATAAAAAGCGTCACCATAAACGTCGTATTGTGCAACCTGAGTTTGCGCAGACACTGCGTAAGAAGCTCAGAGCCGGAGGCGTTTTTCATATGGCTACAGACTGGGAGAACTATGCTGAGCATATGATGGAAGTGATGAGTTCAGCAGAGGGCTATCGTAATGTTGCGGGAGATGGACAGTATTCCCCACAGCCTGAATGGCGACCTGTCACCAAGTTCCAGAAGCGTGGTGAACGTTTAGGTCACGGTGTTTGGGATCTGATGTTCGAAGTGGTTAATTGATCATCATCTATTGAAAACAGAGAACGGCGCTAACAGCGCCGTTTTTTTTTAGCCAAAAAAATCCCCGGTAGCGGGAATGGCATCTGCTACCGGGGAGAAGCGCTTCGAATTTTGCCCATGAACCAAAAAACGAAGTAAGTGGAAAGTGGTTGCCTCAGTAACCCTGAGGTTACTCAGCTGTGGCAATCAGGCTGGCGTTACCGCCTGCTGCTGTTGTGTCGATGCACAGATGGCGCTCCATCACGAATCGTTCTGGCTGATCCAGTTCCGTGATAAGCGGAAGCAGAGCTCCTTGTCGGGCAGCCAGGGCCTGACGGATCAGGCGTAGAGCGTCTGGAGATGCGTTGCTACAGATTGCCGCAAACCCGCTGGTTTCTGTGATCGCTTCAGCGGTTAGTTGACCAACCATGCCCTGTACCGGCAGCCCTTGCTCCCCACACTGCTTCAGCAGGTCTGCAATACCCTGAGCTATGATCACAACGCTATTACCCTGAAGTAACGCGGTTTCAGCTTGTAGAGTGGCACTTTCAGCATCAGGTCCCAGGCAGAGGACAACGCCACGTCCGTTTTCGGAGAGCAGGTTCAGTTCCCCTGTCGGTCCTGGCATCGCCTGAGCCTGCTGGCAGAAGGATGCCGTTTTATCGGTTGCTGTCGGGAATACAGATGCAATCAACGCTTTGCGACTGTTCTGATCCGCCCATGAGTGATCGTCGAGCTGTGAAATCAGTTGAGTTAAAGTCTTGGCACTGATCAGCTGCCCCGAAGGGGCCTCTTCACCAGCAGCTGTAGTGGATTTGGTGAAACGTTTAACGTAGTGAGGGCCACCCGCTTTCGGTCCGGTGCCTGAGAGACCCTCTCCGCCAAAGGGTTGAGAGCCTACGATGGCACCGATCTGGTTACGGTTCACATAGATGTTACCCACCGCTATTTTATTAACGATGCGCTCAACACGGTTATCCACACGGGTGTGCAGACCAAAGGTAAGGCCGTAGCCTCTGTCGTTGATCGCGGTGACAACCTGATCCAGATCTTTTGCGGCAAATGTTGCAACATGCAGAACAGGCCCGAAGATCTCTTCGTCGATCTCTTCAATACCCGATACTTTAAGGATGGTTGGAGGAACAAAAGTACCGTTCTCAGGCGCCTTCAGTTTCTTCAGTAGCTGGCCTTTAGCGGCAAACAGCGCACAGTGCTCATCGATTTTGGCTTTAGCATTTGCGTCGATGACAGGGCCTACATCTGTGCTGAGTAGCCATGGATCCCCCATCTTCAGCTCATCCATCGCGCCGTAGAGCATCTCCAGCAGGTTGTCAGCGATATCTTCCTGTATATAGAGAACACGCAGGGCTGAGCAACGCTGCCCAGCACTCTGGAATGAGGAGGCCAGTACATCCCGCACGACCTGTTCCGGTAGTGCGGTTGAATCGACAATCATCGCATTCATACCGCCGGTTTCAGCCACAAGAGGAGCATCCGGTGCCATCGAGCTCGCCATCACCTGATTGATCCGTTGTGCCGTTTGAGTCGAACCGGTAAAGCAGACAGCGGAGATTCTAGGATCTGATGTCAGTGGGGCGCCCACGTTGATACCTGAACCTGGAAGAAGCTGGATTACATCTTTTGGTATACCCGCTTCATGCATCAGAGCCACTGCCCGAGCGGCCATCAACGGTGTTTGATCCGCCGGTTTGGCAATGACGGTGTTACCTGAAGCCAGAGCGGCAAGAACCTGGCCTGCAAAGATCGCCAGTGGGAAGTTCCAGGGAGATATACATGTGATCACACCACGGGCTTCACACTCTGCATTTCTTTCCGCTTCATTCGCGTAGTAGCGGGCAAAGTCGACCGCTTCACGGATCTCTCCTACTGCATCCAGAAGAGTTTTACCCGCTTCCCGGTTAGCCAGTGCGAACAGTTCAGGCGCGTTAGCTTCGAACAGGTCTGCAACACGGCGCAGACAGGCCGCACGTTCACTGGATGCAGTTTTAGACCAGCGTTGGAAGGCCAGTTCTGCAGCGGTGATGGCGGTTTCAATGTCTGCTGAATCTGCCTCGGTAACTGTGCCCACCTGATCAGTTGGATTGGCAGGGTTACAGATAGCTGAGCATTCTGTGCTGCTTGAATCACCGGCAATGATCGGTGCGGCGTGCCACTGGGTTTGCTGGAACGCTTCGCGCTGAGGCTCCAAGGTTTCCAGTGTCACTTCATCTGTTATATCCCAGCCTTTGGCGTTAAGGCGTTTCTGGCCAAAGATATGTACCGGTGCAGCAATCTTCGTATTGGAAAGGCTGCCTTGGGTTTCAGCTATCTGCGTGAAGGGGTCTTTAGCAATCTCTTCCGGAGTGATGCGAGTATCTACGATCTGGTTAACGAATGAGCTGTTGGCGCCGTTCTCAAGAAGGCGTCGTACCAGATAAGCAAGCAGGTCGCGATGTGCGCCAACGGGTGCGTAGATGCGGCAGCGCGTGCTGTTCGATTTCAGAACGGTATCGTGGAGGGATTCGCCCATACCGTGCAGACGTTGGAACTCAAAGTTATCCACAGCATGCTTTTCAGCCAGATAGAGAATGGCGGCCGCAGAGTGTGCATTATGCGTGGCAAACTGAGGGTAGATTCGATCTGTCATCGTCATCAGCTTTTCGGCGCAGCACATATAGGAGAGGTCAGAGTTTACTTTACGCGTAAAAACAGGGAAGCCTTCAAGTCCCAGCACCTGTGCGCGTTTAATCTCGGCATCCCAATAGGCTCCTTTCACCAGACGTACCATAATACGGCGGTCAAGACGTTGTGCAGTGGCATACAGCCAATCCAGAACATAACTGGCGCGTGGGCCGAAAGCCTGCACAACGATACCAAACCCTTCCCAGCCTGCCAGGCGTTCATCCTGAAGAACAGCTTCAATGACATCCAGAGAGAGATCGAGACGGTCTGCTTCCTCCGCATCGATATTGAAGCCCATATTGGCTTTTTTAGCCTGAAGTGCAAGGCTGAGAGTACGCTCAACCAGCTCTCTCATAACACGGGCTTTCTGACCGAATTCGTAACGGGCGTGAAGTGCAGAGAGTTTGACAGAGATGCCGGGATTGCTGCGGATATCAGAATGGGTACAGTTATGGGTAAGTTCCATAATGGCCTGAGAATAGGCCTGATGATAGCGGATGGCGTCAGCGTCTGTGCGCGCCGCTTCACCCAGCATGTCATAGGAATAGCTATAGCCCTGTTTTTCCAGTTTCTTGGCGCGCTTGGTTGCTTCTTTGATATCACGACCCAGAACGAACTGGCGACCGAGTTCCTTCATCGCCTGTGCTACGGCGGTTCTAACCACCGGTTCGCCCAGGCGCTTCATCATCCCCTTCAGGGTTGAACCGATCCCTTCCGCTTCATCACCCTGCAACAGTTTTCCTGTGATCAGGAGCGCCCAGGTTGAGCTGTTGACCAATGATGATGCGGATTGTCCCAGATGGCCTTTCCAGTTTCCTGAAACCACCTTGTCTTCGATCAGAGCATCAATTGTCAGACTATCTGGCACGCGTAGCAGCGCTTCGGCCAGACACATCAGGGCGACACCTTCTTTGGTTGTTAGACCATACTCTGCGAGAAATTTTTCCATCATTGAGGGCGAGCTTTCAGCTCGAACTTTGCGAACCAGATCGGCTGCACTGCCAGAGATTGCAGTGCGTTCACTTTCCGTTAGCTGTGAATTTTTGACCAGTCCGGTAATGACTGCAGTTTCATCTGCCAGATAGTGGCTACGAATAGCTGTGCGGCATTGCTCGATTGTGATGCTCATACTCTTTCACCTCTTGAATCTATCTGGTTATTTTACAAGCGGTGAAAAGGTCAGTTTCTCTATAAATACAAAATATAAAGTGAATATGACCTATTTATATATATTTAATAATCAATATGTTTCCTTTGGTTTGTTTTGGTAGGCTTTATGCATATGGCTAACTTTCCACAAAAAAGCCCCGGCAGATCTGCCGGGGCTTTAAAGTGAGCACTTATCTGAGCTGCTGAGCTTTTTCAGCAGAGTGATGTGGGATTAGCTTTTGATCTCTGCTTCCACATCATCAAAGCGTTGTTGGATCGATACAGAGGGTGCAGGGGTTACTTTAGAGATCACAATAATGGCGATAAACGCAAAGATAGCGCCCGGGATGATCTCGTAAAGATCGAACCAGCCCCCTGAAAGTTGTTTCCAGATTACAACGGTAACGCCACCGGTGATAATCCCGGCCAGTGCGCCCATCTTGGTCATCCTCTTCCAGTAGAGTGACATGATCAGTGCAGGGCCAAATGCCGCACCGAAGCCTGCCCAAGCATATGAGACTAACTCCAGTACTTTAGAGTCTTTATCCATCGCCAGGAATGTGGCGATCAGAGCGATCACGATCACTGCGATACGACCCACGCGAACCAGCTGCTCCTGAGTTGCATCCTTATTGAACAGGGCTTTATAGAAATCTTCTGCCAGAGCCGAGGAGGAAACCAGTAGCTGGGAATCAGCAGTACTCATGACGGCTGCCAGAATTGCCGCTAGCAAGATCCCCGCAATAGCTGGGTGGAACAGAGCGTCAACCATCACCATAAAGACGGTTTCGTTATCTCCCAGGCCTTCCGGTAGGTAACCGATCGCGCTCAGACCGATCAGGCAGGCTCCAGCCATAGAGATACCTGTCCAGATCACTGCAATACGACGTGCGGCAGGGACCGCATCTTTGCTTTTGATCCCTTTAAAGCGAGCGAGAATGTGTGGCTGTCCAAAGTAACCCAGACCCCAGCCCAGCAGGGAGAGTGTGCCAATCAGGGTGATCGTATCCCCATTAGCATCGGTAAACATATTGAGCAGCTCCGGGTTCTTCGCTTCAACTGCTGCCAGTGTGCCGCTCAAACCACCGATCTCACCCATAGCGAAGAGGGGAACCAGAATCAGAGCGCCAACCATCAGAAGGCCCTGAACAACGTCTGTCCAGGAAACGGCAAGGAAACCACCAAACAGGGTGTAGGAGATCACAGCTGTGGCGCCGACCAGCACTGCGATGGTGTAGTCAAATCCGAAGACAGTCTCGAACAGCTTGCCGCCAGCAACCAGTCCGGAACTGGTGTAAAACAGGAAGAAGATCAGGACAAAGACTGCAGAGATAACACGCAGGCTATGGCTGCTGTCTTCAAATCGTTTTTCAAAGTATGCGGGTAGTGTTAAGGCATCATCCGCACGTTGCGAATAGACTCTCAATCGCTGTGCAACCAGCAGCCAGTTCAGCCAGGTACCCACCAGCAGACCGCCAGCCAGCCAGAATGAACCGTAGCCAGCGGCCATCGCGTAGCCTGGTAAACCCATCAATAGCCAGCCGCTCATATCTGATGCGCCAGCACTCAACGCACTTGGGATCGGCCCTAAGTTACGTCCACCAAGAACGTAATCAGACAGATCCTGAGTACGACGATATGCCACAATGCCGATGGCAAGCATCAGGAGCAGATAAAGAATAAAAGTAATGGTTACGGTGACCATACTGAAACCTCGTTGTTATATTTTATGCTTATAGTCGATCCATCCTGTGTCATACCGATAAACCTGCTCTCTCCGAACGGTTACTGCCCGACCTGGCTAAATAAGCACCAGCAGTTAAGCATAGGTATAACGGTACAAAATCTTACCTGCTAACAGTTGGGTATTTGCTCTAAAATCGCTTAATAAATAGGCAATTTCTCTCTTTTGACTGCATTGAAAGGGATAATTTTCTGCGGATGGATAAAAGGCCCCTCTTTATGCATTCGAATACACCGCTTCATGTTCTAAAAGCATAGTTGGCTTGTGACATAAAGGCTAAATCACTATATTTAGTCTCTATTGCAGACTTTTTATACACCTAGCTTTCAAGGGGCACACTGATGGATCATCTGGATAAACTTGATATGGCCATTCTGAGGGAGTTACAGAAAAACGGCCGTGTCACGGTGACAGAACTGGCGTCACGTGTGGGTCTGTCGAAAACACCTTGTCAGGTGAGAATGAAGCGACTGGAAGAGCTTGGTTATATTATGGGCTATACCGCTTTGATCGATCAGAAAAAGCTGGGTGCTAAGCATGTTGCGTTTGTTCAGGTGACCATGAGCGATACAAAAACCAAAGCGTTACAGGCGTTCAATGAGGCAGTTAGGCAGATTCCCGAAATTGAACAGTGTCATATGATTGCCGCTAATTTTGATTATCTGCTGAAAGTACGGACCTCCGATATTGATGGTTATCGCGAGGTTTTGGGTGAAAAGATCTCAAACCTTCCCCATGTCAAACAGACCAGTACCTTTGTCGTGATGGAAGATGTCAAAGATATCGCGTCTAAGTTGATCTGAACTCAGATAAAAAAGCCCGCCGTGGGGGGCGGGCAAGAGCCTGAAAGCGGGCTGCGTGTAGGGGGTATCCGGAGCGATCAGATCAATAAAAAGATCAGTGACACTTTTTCCCGCCAAAACCGTGATGCTCTGAACCCTCACCAAAGCGTTTTGACATTCTCTCCTGTATCTTACTTTTGAGTTCTACGTACTGCTTTTCCTGCTTCGGCGTGAGGACCTCGTAAAGTGCCTCCTGCTGTGCTGCTTTTGCGGTGATCATGGTTTTAGTCTGTTCCTGTGCTTTCAGAATCAGGCTGTCCAGTTGAGTCTGGTAGTTCTCTGCGGCTGGATCCAGTTGCATCAATTGTGTTCTGATCTCTTTTCGGCTCTGGTGGTGTGTCTTCATCGTGTCGGCTTTACTGCCTATATTCTCACGTAGCTGCTTTTCCTGAGCGGGGGTTAAATCCAGAGCTTCAGTGAGGTACTCCAGTTTACGTTCCATGTGGTTATGCCCACCTTTTGCATAGGCTGCCGTCACACCTATTCCTGAGAGAGCGATAAGGGTCGCTGTAATACCGGCGATAACTTTAATGCGCATCGTTGCATCTCCTGCGTTGTCTCTGTTGATGGAGTGAATTCTGGACGTTGTCTCTGCAAAGTTGGGTATCGCCGTTGTAAAGTTTGGTAAATGCGATCACTGGATTAAGTTTTTTGGGAATAAAAACACTATTATTTTCTTAACTGTTTTACTGACGACTGGAGCCTCCTGGCGATGAGTGAGAAACCGCGTATTTTGATGGTGGATGATGATGTTGATCTGTGTGAACTGATGGGGGATTACCTCTCACATGAAGGTTTTCTGCTGGAGTATGCACATAATGCTGATGAGGCGTTGGAGAAACTCAGTCGGGCTGATCGATACTCATTGATGCTGTTGGATGTGATGATGCCGGGTAAAAGCGGATTGGAACTGCTTCAGCAGATCCGTCCAAATGTCCAGTTACCCGTGATTATGCTGACAGGGCGTGGTGAAGAGATCGATCGCATTCTCGGGTTAGAGATGGGGGCGGATGATTATCTGAGTAAGCCGTGTAATCCAAGAGAGCTGCTGGCGCGTATTCGGGCGGTTCTGCGTCGTGCTGAACCGCAGCCGCAGGCGACACTGTTTCCTGACGCGGTCGTGAACATGGGCGTGATCTGTCTTGATCCCGGTTTGCGCGAGATTCGAGTCAGCGATGAGCTGCTGGAGCTGACCGGAACAGAGTTTAATGTGCTGGCCTACCTGATGGGCAACGCTGGTTCGGTCTTAAAAAAAGAGCAGCTAACCGAGCTGGTGCTACACCGTCCACTCGCCGCCTATGACCGTGCAATTGATGTTCATGTCAGTCGGGTACGACAAAAGCTTGCCCGATACCTGCCGGAACGGGAGCTGATAAAAACAGTTAGAGGGGTGGGCTACCAGTTTATCAAGGGGTCAGTATGAAGTGGTATAAACGGCTCTTCTGGAAGGTCTTTGTCGCGATCTGGAGTGTGAGTTTTCTTGTACTGTTGGCGACAGTGATCGTGATCGGAGCGATTACGGAAAAAGATCGCTTCAGGGACGTGGTGACAACCAAGGCCGAGGGTTATGCGGAACTTATGGTTGAACGCTATGAGCTCAAAGGCTTTCGTACATTGAGAACCCTACCCGCTCCATCTAAAAAATACCGTAAGGACCATGACCATCATGACCGTCATAGCCGGGACTGGCGGCGAGACCTTTGGATTAACTTTTCACAGCGGGTCTATATCAAGGATATCGAACTTAATCGTAAGGTGATTGGTCCGGTCAATTTTGATCCGACGGCAGAGGATCGTTACCGTTTCTTTATTCACTCTGAGAGGGGGCGTGAATATCAGGTGGAGGTGGATCTGGCATGGGAGTCTTCACCTTTTCTGCATCTGATTGGCAGGATCTTATCCGCTCAGTTGGTGCTGATTCTATTGGTGTCGGCGCTGGGTGCGTTGCTGGTTTCTGCAATTATATCGCGACCCTTAAAGCTTCTACGTCAGCATACACAGGCGATCTACCGGGGTGAGCTGGATACGCGTACGGATGAAAAATTGCGTAAACGAGGGGATGAACTGGGGGAGTTGGCAAGGGATTTTGATCAGATGGCGGAGTATGTGCAGCAAACCATCATTGCGCATCAACAGCTAATGCAAGATGTTTCCCATGAACTGAGGGCGCCGTTAGCGCGTTTGCAGGCAGCCGCAGGAATCGCCGAACAACGCTTGGGTGTCGAGGATAAAGCGGTTTTACGGATCATTCAGGAGTGTGAGGCACTTGATCAACTGATTGCGGAGATTCTCTCTCTGTCTCGTCTGGAGCAGATGGAGAGAGGTGGAGATTCAGTAGAGCTTGGGACAATACTGACACGTCAACTGGATGATGCTCGCTTTGCATACCCGCAACGGTCATTTAATCTCAGTGTGCAGAGTGATTGTACGATTAAGTTGAACCCTCAACTTCTGGAACGAGCACTGAATAATATTATTGGCAATGCCTGTAAACATACGCCGACAGACGCGTCGATAGATATTTCGATAGAGCATGCCGGTGACTGTATTCTCCGTATTCGGGACCATGGCCCCGGGGTGGAGCCAGATGTGTTGGCGCACCTGTGTGAACCCTTCTATCGAGGGGATAGTTCCAGTGAAGGTTATGGTTTGGGTCTGAGTATTGCTCACCGGGCGGTCCAGCGCTTAGGTGGGGCATTGATTCTGGAGAATCATCCAGAGGGCGGGCTTGAGGTGAGTATACATCTGCCGGGTTGTGAGGAGGGTTAGTGATCATACAATCCGGGGAGCTTGAGAATCTTACTAAGTGATTCCAACGCAGTTTCTATCTCCGAGATTAACTGCGGGTCGAGTAGTGCTTCCCGGGTGAGCCTATCGCGATAATGGGCGCAGATCCATAGCTGAAGCTCACTGTAGAGTGGCTCGGACATCATGATGCCGGGGTGGACTTGGGTCAGCTCCTGTTCGGTGATCGGTATTGCCAGACGGAGGCATGCTGGCCCACCTCCATTGTTCATGCTCTGGCGAAGATCGATAAATTCGATATCGCTGACCGGGTTGTCCTCATCCAGAATGCGCTGGCAAACCTGTAATGCCTTAGGATGCTCGCGGCACTCCTCAGGAGCGAGCATCATGATCTCGTTTTCCGAGATCGGTACTAACTGAGCGTTAAAAAGGTAGCTGGAAACGGCTTCATCCAGAGTTAACTCATCGTTTGAAACTTCGAATATATATAAGGGGCTTTGCCAAGTCTGACACGCTTTGCGGATCTCACCCAGCAGATCTGGCTGTGAGGCAAACGCTTGCTGGTGCAGGAGCAGCAGGTTACGGAAACCAACTGCAACAACATCATTGTGAAAAGCACCGTGGTTAATCGCCTCTGGATTCTGTCTGATCAGTAAACTCCGCCCACCTTTAAGCTGATGCGAACGCAAAATGCTTTCGCAGGCAAGCCGGCTCTGTCTCGCAGGGTAGCGTGCAGTGTGCTCTGCTGATTCTTCACGACCATAGATAAACAGGTTAAGTGCCTGATCTGAATTGGGGTCACTCAGTCTGCAGTGATTAGCCGCTCCCTCATCAGCAAAGGATGCTTGTGCGGGCAGGGGAGGGTGGTGGTGAAAATAGTTTGAACTGGCAAAACAGCGCCGGAAGAAGAGGCCATTATCGGCCGACTCTCTGGAGCGGTGCAGACTGCTGATCAGGTTAGCGGGGGTGAGCTGCAATCGAGCATCCTGGCTATCGACAGAGGCTGTCACGGTTGCGCTGTTGGCTGCCCACATGGCGGAGGCGGAATAACAGGCTTCAAGTAATCTGGGGGCTCTCTTCCAGGCTTGTTGCAGTAATTGTTCTGGAGACCCCCGAAAACCGGCGGCATAAAGCAGTGCCAGATCGGGGCGTGTTTGCGGTGGTATGATCCCCTGCGGGATGCCTAATTGATGTAAACGCCACATCTTCTCAAGACCCTGCAGTGCGGCTGCACGGGGAGATGAAGACTCTCCCTGATGTTGCTTCGAAGCGAGGTTACCCAACGCCAGCCCTGCGTAGTTGTGATTGGGTCCTGTCAGTCCATCCAGATTGAGTAGTTTTGTCATGGCTGGCTCCAGATATGTTCCTCCAACCGGAGACCGGGAGATAACTGCTCAGGCAACTCAATGCTGTCGGATTGAAGGGAGGCGACCGGATAGGCGCAGAAGTCGGCGGCATACCAGGCGCTGGGACGGTGGTTGCCACTGAGTCCTGTTCCGCCGAACGGGCGCGCACTGGAAGCGCCTGGGAGTGGTCGGTTCCAGTTGATCAGGCCGGCTCGAACATGGCGCTGAAAATATTCAAATACTTTGGGGTTATCGCTGAGCACACCGGCCGCCAGGCCATATCGGGTCTGGTTCGCCAGTTCAGTGGCATGCCGCACATCTTTCACCCGATACAGTTGGAGCAGAGGGCCAAACAGCTCCTTATCTTCAGGTTGTTCGATCGCGCTACAATCGATCAGACCAGGGGTTATTAAAGAGCCTCTTTCGGAAAAACGGACCATATCAACCCGGCTTTCGGCTCCCTGATCAAGCAGCGTTTGTTGTGCGTTGAGCATCGCCGTCATCGCGTTTTGACTGATAAGCGCCCCCATGAATGGGGCGGGTTGTTGATTATAAGTGCCGACCTCAATTGTTCGGATCGCCTGTTCCAGAGTCTCTATAAACCGGTCGCCTTCAGTACCCTCAGGCACTAGCAGACGTCGGGCACAGGTACAGCGCTGTCCAGCGGTGAGGTAGGCCGATTGAATGGTGTGATAGACCGCCGCGGTCAGGTTGTTTACCTGAGTGACCAGCAGGGGATTGTTTCCGCCCATCTCCAGAGCCAGAATCTTTTCGGGATGACCACCGAACTGTTCGTGCAGATAGCAGCCGGTTGCCGCACTGCCGGTGAAATAGAGTCCGTTGATTGCAGGATGCGACGCCAGTCGCTCCCCTGTGGCCTTAGCTCCCTGAAGCAGATTGAGCACACCGTCAGGCAGCTCTGCTTTCTGCCATAGATGAACCATAAGTTCGGCTGTCCGTGGGGTGAGTTCGCTGGGTTTAAGAATGGCGGTATTGCCCGCCAGCAGGGCCGGCATGATATGTCCATTCGGCAGGTGGGCGGGGAAATTATAGGGGCCAAAAATAGCCACGACCCCGTGGGGACGGTGGCTGAGAACCGAGCGAATCGAACCGTTGTGCTGTGTTTCCGAGCTGCAGCGTTCCTGATAGGCCTGCACCGTCAGTGCGGCTTTGCCCAGCATCGCGGTGACCTCCGTTTTGGCTTCCCACAACGGCTTTCCGGTCTCCTGACCAATCGTGTCCGCCAGAAGGTCGCTGTACTCCTCAAGGAGTTGCGTGAAGCGTTTGAGGTAAGAGGCGCGTTGTTGGAAGGTTTGTTCTGCCCAGTGAGGGAATGCGTCAACTGCGGCAGATACAGCATCATCGACCTGTGCTTGCGTTGCAGTAATGCCCTGCCAGATACGCTCGCCATTGCCCGGATTCAGGGAGACCAGCTCCTCTCCATCCCCCCGGACCCACTCACCGTTGATAAAGTGTGATGCTAAAGGTTTCATGAATGTCTCCCTTTGAGCTCTACCAGCCTGATCGTCTCGCCCTGACGAACCTTGAGAATTTCAGCAGCCTCAGCGGGCAGCTCGGCAATACCCCGTTTCTCCTGCAGGGGGTGGATGCAGCAGCGAAACTGCGCTGTTTGAGTGTTGCTTAGCAGAAAAGTCGGATAGGAATCTGAGGCGTCGCAGTGGCTGATCTGCACCTTGGCATATCGGCTTTCGCGGATGGCCCGGATCTTCTCCAGAGGTGCGGTGATTGTCGGGCCTGCATCAAAGATATCCACATAGTTTTCAAAGCGGAAACCTTCATTCTCAAGTAGCCTTTTTGCAGGTTCTGTATTGGCATGGACACGCCCGATCACCTTCTGCGCATCCTCGGGCAGTAGGTGGATATAGATACTGTGCTTTGGCATCAGTTCAGCGATAAAGACCTTATTCCCAGAGCCGGTCAGATAATCCGCCTCTGAATAATCCATAGTAAAGAATTTGCGTCCTAACCCCTCCCAGAAGGGAGAGCGGCCATGATCGTCTGAATAACCGCGCATCTCAGCGATAACACGGGTGGAGAAACGCTGTGGCTGTTCCGCCATAAAGAGAAAACGGCTTTTGGAGAGCAGGCTGCCATTTTGGGAGTGACGATGGTCCGGTTGCAGATAGAGTGTACATACCTCGGAGCAGCCGGTGTAATCGTTGCACAGGTAGAGGGTGCGAAATTGGTGATGTATTTTCAATTCGCGAGAGGCATGTACCACCGTTCCGACCCGGTAGTGGTACCAGGGCTCCTTCAGACCGACGGCGGCTTCGATACCGGTGGTGCCCACCACTTCATTGGTTTCGCTGTTAACGAGAACGAACAGGTAGCTTTCAGGGCCGGGCGTCTGGATCTCTTGCTGGATTGCTGTCTGGCTTCGGGCGATCTTTTCGGTCAACAACTCCGGGTTTTCGGGCAGAGATGTAAAGCCGGGGCCAGATTCAATTGCAATCTGATGCAATGTATCCAGATCCTCTGAGATTATCGGGCGAATGAAATACATAGCGACCTCCTAACTGTCTCTGGCCTGCCGTGAGTCAGTGCTCTCAAAAATTTTATCGGCGGATGCAGCCACGAACCCTTGATATAACTGCCCAGTTGGCAGAGGGTACCGCAGGGCGAATTCGTAATAGCATCCGGGGATCTGAGTTTCACCATCGCTGAAGCTGACCGTGACCAGATTGGCCAGCGTCGATGACTGCGCCAGATACTGGTCTGCACCCCCTTTTACCTCCCCGCCTGCGCTGTTCAACTGGAAACCCTGTTGCTTGAGGAATGCGTTGACCGCCTCAATGGTTCTGTGGCTCTCAAGTGCGTTGACCAGAATGGTGAAGTGGTTAGGACGGAATCCGAAGGCGGCGACCCAGGCGGCATATTCACTCTCTGTCAGGAGCTGCTCATATTCAGAAAATGACAGTTCCCAGGGGCGGCCGCTATAACAGAACTGATCGGTTGATGGCAGTTGGGGATCAATGTCGGCGATCAGGCTATGGATAAGTAACTGATTGTCGGGTGAGAGAGCTTCGGTCATCAGCTGACTGATAAAGATCTTTGGATGCTGCGGGTCTGGATGCTCAAAGTGCTGTGCATAGAGATGTTTAGTGGGGAAGTCGTACTCACCGGCCTGAATATATCCCGCTCTGCAGAAAGGTTGGGCGAGTTGTTCCAGGTTAACCTCTTCCAGATCAAACGTTCGCAGCGCAATGTGATCATTCAGCACTTGTGAGTTGTGTTGCTCGAAGAGTAAATGGATCTTCCGTGCATCGGGGTTGAGTTGGAGGTAGTCCTGCCACATGGCTTGTAGCATGTCGTCTAGGTTCATCTTCTAGCCTCCCGGGATTCGCGCTGGGAAATACCTGTTGGCAAGCCTTGTTGCGCGATTTTAAAGAGTAGTAATGCGCTGAGCTGTGCCTGTTGAGTCAGGCTTGGCAGCTCAATAATCTCATCTGCACTGTGGATAAAATTACCATGGACCCCCAATGTATCGATGTTGGGCAATCCGGCAGCAGAGAGATTGTTGCCATCACAACAGCCACCTGTCGCCTGCCAGTGCACCTTTCTGCCCAGATGAAGCGCGCACTGTTGCAGGTACTGGTAGAGGCTCAGGTGGACTGGATCCAACTGCTTAGGAAGCCGACCGAACCCCCCATGGAGTGTAACGTTATACCCATCCTGCTGGTTTGCTGCTTTGATGAGGTGATTCAATTTCTGCTGGCACCATTGCGCATCTTCCGGCTGAGCAATACGGATATTAAATTTGAAGACGGCGAGATCAGGTACTTTATTGGTCGTTTCGCCACCCTGAATCATACCGGTGTTCAGCGTGAGTCCTGGGCGTAAGTGGTTGAACTGTGCCAGATCCAGCAGGATCTCAGCCGCTTTGTTTATCGCGTTTCGCCCTTTTTCGGGCTCTCGTCCGGCGTGGGCTGCACGGCCATGGACTGCACAGGTAAAATTCCCGCTGCCCTTGCGTGCGCCTGCTAAGTTCTGGTCGGGCAGGGTGGGTTCATAGACCAATCCGATATGGTGTTTCACCGCTTCTTTCTGTAGTAGCGGAGCTGAGCCCGGCGAGCCAATCTCTTCATCAGGGTTGAGCAGCAGGGTCCAGCCGATCTTATGATGTTCCGGGTGTTTCTCAAGTAGGGAGAGAGCTGACAGGATCACCAGAATACCCCCTTTCATGTCGGCAGCCCCCGGACCGTTGAGACAGGTCGGAGTGATGCGGGAGATACACTGAAAAGGGCTGTTTTTGGGAAACACGGTATCCAGGTGTCCGCACAGCAATATCTGGATCGGTGCTTCGGTCCTGCAGCGGTAACGCCACAGATCCCCCAGAGGTTGTTTCAGCAGACGGCCATCAAAATCCAAGCGTTCCCAGGGTGAGAGGGTGATGCGTTCACATCGATCGCTGAGGGGGGTAAAGAGTGCTTCCAGATACTCACCGGTCCGGTTGATGCCTTCAGGATTAAGGGAGCTGCTATTGATCTCTACCAGCTCAATGAGCTGCTGCTCTCTTAATGGCTGAAGCTCCCAGAGCTGTTCAATCAGCTGGGATTCCAGCCGGGAGGGTTTGGTCGGTTGATGGATAAGCTGGTTCATGTTCGACCTCTCTCACCGCGCCGGGTTTTAACACTCGAGCAGAAAGCGCTCCATCGCCTGCCCAAAACGGGCCAACCCTTCCAGAATCTCCTGATCGGGGATGATCAGTGAAGGGGTAAAACGGATCACATTCGGCCCCGCAATAAGTGCCATGAGCCCCTCCTCCTGCGCAATCTGCAACAGTTGACGGGCCTTACCCTGATAATCCGGTTGCAGCTCACAGCCGATCAGCAAGCCTTGCCCTCTAAACTCTCTGAAAAGTGGGTATTTTTGATTCAGTAGACCTAGCTCGTGGATAAACAGCAGATGTTTCTGTGTAACCCCGGCCAATAATTCTGGCTCATCAATCAGTGTTAACACCCGGTTGGCGATGGCACAGCCGAGTGGATTGCCTCCGTATGTACTGCCGTGACTACCCACAGTGAAAGCGGCAGCAACCTCTTTCCGGCAGAGCATTGCGCCGATGGGGAAACCACAGCCAAGTGCTTTGGCGGTTGTCAGAATATCGGGGGTGATCTGAGTGTGCTCATAGGCATACAGCTTTCCGGTTCTGCCTACCCCGGTCTGGATCTCATCATAGATCAACAGTGCGTTGTGCTGATCACAGAGTTCCCGTGCGCTCTGGAGAAAGGCTCGCTCAGCCGGGATAATACCTCCTTCGCCCTGTATGGGTTCAATAACGACTGCACAGCTGTTGTTACTGACAGCAGCCCTCAGAGCCGGGATATCATTGAAGGGGATATGAGTGATACCGCCGGGTATTGGCTCAAACCCCTGGCAGTATTTGTCCTGGCCTCCGACGGAAACCGTAAACAGTGTTCTGCCATGAAAGCTGTTGATGCAACTGATAATCTCGTTCTTCTCGCTACCAAAGTGGTCATGGGCATACTTCCGGGCTAGCTTGAATGCGGCTTCATTCGCTTCAGCCCCGGAGTTAGCAAAATAGACGCGCTCAGCGAAGGTTTTTTTACACAGTGTCTGTGCCAGCAAGATTGCAGGTTCATTGGTCCATACATTACTGAGATGCCATAGTTGTTCAGATTGCTGTTGCAGTGTTCTGATCAGGTCGGGGTGGCTGTGCCCCAAGGCTGTGACAGCGATTCCCCCGGCAAAATCGATATAGTTCTTGCCGTGTTGATCCCAGACTCGTGAGCCTCTACCGGATACCGGAATCATTGGGAGGGGGGAATAATTGGGCACCATGACCTGTTCAAATGTCTGGCGGTCTACAGGAGCTTCCATCGCATGACTCCTCACTCGACATATAGGTTTTAGTTTAGACCTTAGATTGAGAGTCGGCTGCTAATGTGTGTTGTCTGTGGGGTTGGGAGGGGTAAAGCGGGTTTGAAAAAAAACGCTGGCGATGGCGCTGTTTTTGAGTTTAAGCTGTGCCGAAAGTGCAGTGTAGTCGTTCGTGGCAGTGACCGCAGAATCGTTGGCAGTAACGGTACTTCTGCTGGAAATCGTCAAACCTTTCGGGCCGGTTGATTAGGTAACCCTGCATCATCGAGCAATCATTGTCGTTGAGGAACTGCATCTGATCATGGTTTTCAACGCCCTCTGCAACCACTTTCAGGCCGAGCATCTTGGTCATCGCAATAATGGTGGTTGTGATCGCCATATTGTCTTTATCTTCAGGGATATCCATCAGGAAGGAGCGATCAATTTTAAGACGATCAACTGGCATCTTTTTAAGATGGCTCAGGGAGGAGTAGCCGGTACCGAAATCATCGATCGCAAGGCTGATATTACGGGCTTTGATCTTGTTTAGGGTTTCAATTGCGGTGGATATATCCCGCATCAGCATACTTTCTGTAATCTCAAGTTCCAGCCACTGAGGGTCCAGCTGTGATTCGCTGAGGGCTTCCTCGATATGACTGATCAGAGAGGGGTCATCAAACTGTCTGGCAGAAAGATTAACGCAGACTTTGACGGGGGGAAGCCCTTCAAGTTGAATGGATTTAGCGGCCTTACAGGCCTCTTTCATCACCCAGTGCCCGATCGGAATAATTAATCCGGTCTCTTCAGCGTGGGGGATAAATTCAGCTGGTGGGATTTCACCATCGAGAGGGTGATCCCACCGTAATAGTGCTTCCATTGCGGTGATGCGACTGGTTTTTGCATTGATCTGGGATTGATAGACCACTCGGAGCTGATCGGTGTTCAGGGCATGGCGCAGATCATGTTCAATACTCAGGGTGCGCTGAGCTTCCGCATCCATTCTCTCCTCATAGAAGGCAAAGGTGTTACGCCCCTGTTTTTTGGCGTAATACATCGCCAGATCAGCATTTCTTAACAGGTCACTGGCATCGAGGCTATCAACGCCGATCAACGTAATGCCGATACTGACAGTCACTCTGATCTCATGCGCCCCGATCTGTAAAGGTTGTGACAGCAGGTTCAGGACCTCATTGGCCCGCTCAATGATCTGCTGTTTCTCCATACAGTTATGGAAAATTAGCGTGAATTCATCTCCACCGAGGCGGAATACGGAGGTGCGGTTGCGGGTACAAAAATTAAGACGCCCCGCGATGGTTGTCAGTAGTGCGTCGCCTGCTTCGTGGCCCATGGTGTCGTTGATCTGTTTAAAGTGGTCCAGATCAAGCAGGAGGAGAGCGGAGTAGCCCTCTTCAGGTGTATCTTGAAGATGTTGATCGAGAGCCCGACGGAAATTACGCCGGTTGCCCAGTTCGGTGAGCGGATCGTAATACGCCATCTTCTCCATCATCGCATCATGCTCTTTGATCTGTGAGATATCCTCACTGACCGACACAAAGTTGATAATATTGCCCTGTTCATCGTGAATAGGGGAGATGTTCTGTAATGACCAGTAGGTTGTGCCATCTTTACGTCGGTTCAACAGCGTTCCGCGCCACTGCTGGTTGTTCAGAATGGTACTCCAGAGGGAGTCATAAGTTTCTTTACTGGTGTTACCTGAGCTGAGGAAACCGGGGCTTTTCCCTCTGACATCCGCAATCTCGTAACCGGTGATCTCAGAGAAACGGTGGTTAGCGTATTCAATCTGACCTCGGGCATCAGTAATGACTACCGCGCTGCCCGTATTTTCCACCGCATTTCGGAATACTTTAAGTTCCCTTGCCTGTCGAGCACTGTGGCTGGAGTTGCGAATCGTAATAAAGTAGAGATGCGGGGATGTTTCCCGCGTTACCTTGGAGATCTCAATACTGAGAAGTAGCTCCTCAGTGGCTGTTTGTGGAATCACTAACTGCTGAGAGAGAGAGGAGCTGCTACTGCTATTTAAACGGGTGAGGTGGGGCAGAAGCGCCTCTTTGAAAACATGTGGCAACAGTGGCAGAGGTGCGTAAGGTTGCTCCCAGATAAGAGATGCTGCGGCAGGGTTGGCGTAGACGCAGTGATAATCAGCGTCCAGCTCAAGAACTCCGATTGATGAACCTTTCAGCCAGTCGAAAGGGATGGTGTTTTCTGGGATGTTTTGTTGTTTGTTCATTTTGCGGTTTTTGTTTTAATTTTTTGCTGCAAGCCCGCTATTTTGCGCTATTTGATAGTTTATTTGTTTTGTTAATTTATTAATTTTGTTTGATTATTGATCTGTGTCAATATTGTCGCTGTTAAACGTGTCATAGGAGCGGCCATTAGTATGAGGGCGGCCCCTATGCTACTTCAGCACGTTCAGGAGAGAGTGGGGTAATCGGTATAGCCCGTCGGGCCCCTTGTGTAGAATGTTTTCGGATCCGCTGAATTCAACTCAGCACCCTGCTGAAACCGTCGGACCAGATCAGGATTGGCGATAAAGGGTACCCCGAACGCAACCGCATCCACCTTTCCGTTCAGAATATCTGCGTTGGCTTCCTCCGCGGAATAACCCATGTTGCAGATTAAGTTGCCTTTGTAGTACTTCCGGGCAGGGGTGATAATATCGCCGGTTTGCTGCCCCAGAAAGTCACTGCGCATCAGATGCCAGTATGCCAGATCGAAGCCATTTAACTGCTCTGCCAGCCAACGGGTTAAGCCGATCGGATCACTGTCTGACATGCTATTAAAACTGTTCAGTGGCGAGGAGCGAACTCCGACACGTTGGCTCCCCCAGACTGCGCAGACCGCTTTTATAACGTCAAAGAGTAAGCGGCCGCGGTTCTCTCGGCTACCTCCATATGGCCCCTCTCTGAGATTGCTGCCATCTCTGAGAAATGAGTCGAGGAGGTAACCGTTGGCACCATGTATCTCAACACCATCAAAGCCTGCTGTTTTCGCATTGATTGCTGCCTGCCGGAAGCTGTCTACGATGGCGGGAATCTCATCATCCTTGAGGGCTCTGGGAATGGTATAGGGCTGCTTTCCTGAACGGGTATATACCAGATCATCGATAGCAATCTCGCTGGGAGCGACGGGCGTTCGTCCACTGTTCAGGTCAGGATGGCAGGCACGCCCGCCATGCCAGAGTTGGAGGACGATCTTACCCCCTTTGCTGTGCACCGCATCAGTTACCTGCTGCCAGCCGGCAATCTGCTCCTGGGAATAGATACCCGGCTCTGCAATAAAGGCACAGCAGCCTTCAGATACCATGGTGGCTTCCGCAATGATCAGACCCGCTTCCGCACGCTGTGCATAATGTTCTGCCATTAATCTGCCTGGGAGATGTCCAGGTTCAGCACGTGCCCGGGTCAGGGGAGCCATCAAAACTCTGTTATTTAGCTTTAACTCGCCGAGCTGGATCGGGCTGTAAAGGTTGTCTGCTCTGGTCATGATTACTCGCAACAGATAGGAGGAAAGCGTTTTAGTTAACCAGAGAGGAAGGGTGGGAAACAATGGGGAAATCTGCAACGTACTGTTGCTGGAATATCTAAGCAAATAAAAAAGCGGTTTTAATAAACCGCTTTTTTAAAAGATTAAGGTATCAGTAAAACCTTACAGTGCATCTGGGCCGCTTTCGCCGGTACGGATACGGATAACCTGCTCAAGTGGGGCAACAAAGATTTTGCCATCACCGATTTTACCCGTGTTCGCAGTTTTACTGATCGCTTCAATAACCTGGTCAACCATACCCGTATCAACAGCGATTTCGATCTTCACTTTAGGTAGGAAGTCGACAACGTACTCCGCCCCTCGGTAGAGCTCAGTATGACCTTTCTGACGACCGAAGCCTTTTACTTCAGTCACGGTAACGCCCTGGATACCAATTTCAGAAAGAGCCTCACGGACATCATCCAGTTTAAACGGTTTAATCACCGCAGTGACCAGTTTCATAATGCTATTCCTCAGTTGGGTCTGCCGATTCCCGACCGTTCGATCAGGCAGCAGCTGTAACTATAGTGAATTATGGGCCTTAGTATACCTAGAAATTTAAAACTTGGTATATGGATTCGTGTCAGGAGATCAGTAACTATCACTCTGAATCAACGCAAAAAGGGTGCTTGCGCACCCTTTTCTAAGAGGTTTTAAGCTTACTTAGCAGAAGTGAATTCTGGGTAAGCTTCCATACCACATTCTGAAATATCGACGCCTTCGTACTCTTCCTCTTCCGATACGCGTACACCCATAACCGCTTTAATAGCCAACCAAACGATCATACTTGTTACGAATACCCAGACAAAGATTGTCAGTGCACCGATGATCTGACCAGAGAAGCTGGAACCATCGTTAGTTACAGGAACCAGTAGCAGACCCAGAAGACCTACAACACCGTGTACAGAGATCGCACCAACCGGATCATCAATTTTCAGCTTATCCAGTGTCAGGATGCTGAAGACAACCAGCGCACCACCGATGGCACCAAACAGAGTCGCCTGCAGGGCAGTCGGCGTAGATGGTTCAGCTGTAATCGCAACCAGACCCGCCAGTGCACCGTTCAATGCCATTGTCAGATCGGCTTTACCGAACAGCATACGAGCAACAATCAGGGCTGCAACAACACCACCTGCAGCTGCCGCGTTAGTGTTCATGAACACAACCGCTACCGCATTTGAGTTCTCTACATCGGAAGTTGCCAGTACGGAACCACCGTTGAAACCGAACCAACCCAACCACAGTACAAACGTACCCAGTGTCGCCAGTGGCAGGTTCGCACCCGGGATTGCGTTAACCGCACCCTCTTTGCTGTATTTGCCTTTACGAGCGCCCAGTACTAGTACCCCTGCAAGCGCTGCAGCAGCACCCGCCATATGAACAATACCGGAACCAGCAAAGTCAGAGAAGCCCAGATCGCCCAGCGTGTACATACCGAATACTGCATTACCACCCCATGTCCAAGAGCCTTCCATTGGGTAGATAACACCGGTCATAACTACAGCAAATGCCAGGAATGCCCAGAGTTTCATGCGCTCTGCGACTGCACCAGAAACGATAGACATTGCAGTGGCTACAAACACAACCTGGAAGAAGAAGTCTGCAGAAGGTGCGTAAGTTGCTGGTTCTTCAGCGCCGGTGAAGCCGTCGCCTGTGATACCGGACAGCAGATAGTCGCCGCCGTACATGATTGCGTAACCGCACACCAGATACATGATGCAGGAGATCGCGTAGAGCGCGATGTTCTTAGTCAGGATCTCAGTTGTATTTTTGGCACGTACCAGGCCTGCTTCCAGCATGGCAAAGCCTGCCGCCATCCACATTACCAGGGCGCCACACACGAGAAAGTAAAAAGTATCGAGTGCGTATTTCAGCTGAGTTACATCAGCTGCTGTTGAATTCAGAAGTTCTTCCATTGGGATATTCCTCCAGAAGCTATCGGTGAGTCAGTGATTAAAGTGCTTCAGTGCCGGATTCACCGGTACGGATACGCACAACCTGTTCGATTGAGGTGACAAAAATTTTACCGTCACCGATCTTGCCGGTTTGGGCTGCTGAGCTGATCGCTTCAACAACCTGATCCACGATCTCACTGGATACTGCGGCATCAACTCGAACTTTCGGTAGGAAGTCGACAACGTATTCAGCTCCACGGTAGAGCTCTGTATGACCTTTCTGGCGGCCGAAACCTTTGACCTCTGTCACGGTGATACCCTGTACACCGATCTCGGAGAGTGCTTCACGTACATCATCCAATTTGAATGGTTTGATGACTGCGGAGACCATCTTCATTTTGTTATCCCCCATAGATACAAATTCTTTATGTTTGCCTGCACAGATCGGCAGGCTGTTCATGAATAATTCCTGCACAGGATATAGCGAAGGCTGTGCCATGTTTTAAAACTCTTTTATTTTCAGTTGGTTATGTGGTTTTGTTTTGTTCTGGTTAATTGTTGTGCAATATCTTGGGGCGGATGATGATGCCCGATTTTAGGGCGTGCACACTTTTGGTGCTCTATTGAATGCGGTTTGATTGTTGTTATAGTTGAGTGCAGTTTCAGATATCTATTTGGGGAAAAAAATGATTAATCCGCAACTGATCGAGAGTTTGAGTGAGCAGTTTACGCAGATGCTTTCCGGGGACGCTAAGCTTCCCGGACAGAATGAACTGAAAGATCAGGTTAAGGCGCTTCTACAGGGAACCTTCAATCGTCTCGACATTGTCAGCCGTGAGGAGTTCGATGCACAAAAAGCCGTGCTACTGCGGACACGAGAAAAAGTTGAAGCGTTGGAAAAGCAGTTGGCAGCACTGGAAAAATCCCAGCAGGATCAAAACTGAATCCCGTTCTAACAGAGGCAGGCGGTTCCATGGATAATTTTCAACAGCAACTTTTTCAACGCTCGTTGCAGGCCATTCTGGTGGCTGATAGCGATAACCAGATCGTTCAGGTTAACAGCGCTTTTACACAGATTACCGGATATAGCCCTGAAGAGGTGTTAGGTAAGGATCCCGGCTTTCTGGGAGCTGGTAAGCTTAATGAGCAGGTCTACGATGAGCTGTGGTTAACGCTGAGCAGCGATGGGTGTTGGCAGGGGGAGCTGTGGAACCGGAATAAAGATGGCACGGTTTATCCTGCCTGGTTCAATATCATTACACTGGAAAATGAATCAGGGAAAGCGGGTGGGTATGTCGCCCAGTTCTTCAATATCAGTCAACTGAAGGCGGAGATCCAGCAACATTCTCATGCCGCACAATATGATGAACTGACTCAACTACCCAACTGGGATATGTTTCAGGAGATGCTGCAACGTCGGGTGGAAAAGTCTCAGAAACAAGATGAACAGATCGCTGTGATGCTGGTCGATCTGGATCGTTTTAAGTGGATCAATGATAATCTGGGGCGCTCAGTTGGAGATAATCTGTTGCAGGAGGTTGCCCGGCGCTTATCCTCAGTTGTGCGTGGCGAGGATGCACTGGCGCGTCTGAGCAGTGATGAGTTTGTGATGATGTTGCCGGCAGTTGATGGTGTGGAGGCCGCGGTCAAGGTTGCACAGCGAGTTGTTGAACAGCTCTCGCATGGCATCTTTGTCGAGCACCGTGAAATCTTTATCAGTGGCAGTGTAGGTATATCGATCTACCCGCAGCATGCGGAACGCCCTAAAGATCTGGTTAAAAAAGCGGATGTGGCGATGTATGCGGCTAAACAGGGAGGGCGTAATACCTTCCGTGTTTACAGTGATCTGATGGAGCGTAGCAAAGGTCCACAGATTCTGCGAGAGGAGGATCTGACCAAGTCGTTGGTGAGTGGCGATATCCGGATGACCTACCTGCCTGTGTATAGTATTTACAGTCATCAGGTGGTTGCCGTCCATGCACGTCCCAGCTGGACTCATGCTGAGCTGGGGCAGATCCCTTTTGCCGATTTTTCTGCACTATTACAAACCCCGGAGTCCCTTGCACAGTATGAAGAGTGGCTGGATCAGGAGCTAACCGCCCTAAACCGGATCTGGGATCGTTTTCCCGGACTGCGTTTTATCTCCTTCCGGATGGAACCTCAGCAGTTGCAAAGTAAAGAGAGTATCCAGAAGTGGATGACACAGTTAAACCGCTATCAGATTGCAGGTCAGATGATGGTGGATGTGGATATCAAAACGGCTCAGGAGAAGGAGGGGGCGCTGTTTGATCTGCTGACGAGCGATGCACTGTTGTCTGTGAGTGGTTTTGCCTGTCAGGGGCCGGTCCTGGAACAACTGACAGAGATTCAACCCGATCTGATTAAGCTGGATGCTGACCTAGTGATGACCATGGGCGGTGATGAAGGTCGTCAGAAAATTGTGGATACTGTTCTGGAGATGGCAGATCAGCTTGAGATCGAAGTGTTGGCGGATGGTGTGGCAACTGCGGGGATGCGTGGCCAACTGATGAGTCAGGGATGTATGCTGATGCAGGGACGGTATTTTGGTATGCCTCTCACTCTTGAACAGCTTCTTGACCACCTGGCGGTTGAGCACTCAATACTCAGTTAGCGTACCAGGTGGTGAGCACCACTGTTTGAAGTGGTTTTAACTATAACAACTCTTCCAGGGAAGGAAGTTTATGTCATTAGCGATCGCGTATACGCGGGCTCAGGTGGGTATCGATGCTCCCCTGGTGACCGTTGAAGTACATCTATCGGGCGGTCTGCCCAGTTTCTCTATTGTTGGATTACCGGAAGCGGCGGTAAAGGAGAGCCGTGAAAGGGTGCGTAGTGCCCTGATCAACTCAGGCTTTGATTTTCCCCAGCGACGCATCACCGTCAATCTTGCCCCAGCAGATCTGCCCAAAGAGGGAGGCCGTTATGATCTGGCCATCGCTGTGGGGATCTTAACTGCCAGCGGTCAGTTGCCTGCCGAAGCGTTAAAAGGGGTTGAACTGCTGGGGGAGCTGGCCCTGTCAGGTGAGCTGCGGCCGGTATCGGGTGTATTGCCGGTTGCCTTGGCCTGCCGGGAGCAGGCGCGGCAGTTACTGTTACCCAATCTTAACCAACAAGATGCGCTGCTGGCATCGGGTTTAACCGTATGTCCGGCAGAGCACCTTTTGCAGGCCTGTGCCCACCTTTCAGGTCAAACATTAATCCCCGCTGCGGTTGTGGGTCCGCCCCCAACACGGATGAAGAGCCTCTATCCTGATATGCAGGATGTTAAAGGGCAACCTCAGGCAAAGCGCGCGCTCGAGATTGCTGCGGCAGGGGGGCATAATCTGCTCTTAGTCGGTCCACCAGGCAGTGGCAAAAGCATGCTGGCAACACGTTTGCCGGGGTTACTTCCGGAGATGGATGAAGATGAGACACTGAGTGTTGCAGCAATCTACTCCATCTCGCAACCGGGCTCGATCGAATTTCCTCTTCGTCGCCCCTTTCGCTCGCCACATCATACAGCGTCTTCTGTATCATTGGTGGGGGGAGGGAGTAACCCAAAACCGGGTGAGATCTCTCTGGCGCATCAGGGGGTGCTGTTTCTGGATGAGTTGCCAGAGTTCAGTCGTGCGGTGCTTGAGGTACTCAGGGAGCCGCTGGAATCTGGTGAGATCCATATTTCGCGTGCGGCCAGACAGGCGTTGTTCCCCGCACGCTTTCAACTTGTGACCGCCATGAACCCCTGCCCCTGTGGATATCATGCAGATGGTACTGGACGTTGCCGCTGTAGCCCGGATCAGGTGCGTCGCTATCAGAGTAAAATTTCAGGTCCCTTGTTAGACCGTATCGATCTGCAGTTGAGTATTAAAGCGCTCTCGCAACAGGAGCTGATCGGCGCTGAAGTTTCGGGTGAGAGTACCGAGGTGATCCGTCAGCGTATTATCAGATGCAGGGAGCTTCAGCTGCAGCGTCAAGGTGTCTCTAATCAACTTTTGACTGGACGAGAGCTGGAGTCCTTATGTCAGCTTCAGGCAGGTGATAGGGAGATGTTGGCTGCAGCTTTGGAGAAGTTGCAGTTATCTGCCCGTGCCTATCATCGTATTTTAAGGGTTGCTCGCACAGTTGCTGATCTGGCAGATGCAGAGAAAGTTACGCGAGCGCATCTGATGGAAGCGTTAAGCTATCGGGTATCTGCAATGGCGAGTTTTAAAGAGTGAGGGAGGTTAAACGGCGACTGAATCAGAGCATTTGAGGAGGGTGTGTTTAAACGTTTCGAAGTCCACGGGGCGGCTGAAGAAGAAGCCCTGTACGATATCGCAATTATGGCTGACGAGGAAATCCAACTGATCCTGATTCTCGACCCCCTCTGCGATCACCTTCTTACCCATGTTATGGGCCAGATTGATAATCGCACGAACGATCTCAGCGTCATCATCACAGACCGTGACATCGGTGATGAAGGAGCGGTCAATCTTGATAGTGTCGATCGGCAGTTTCTGCAGCATGGAGAATGATGAGTAGCCGGTGCCGAAATCATCCAGTGAGAAGGAGAGTCCCATCTCCGAAAGACTCTCAAGGCAACTGATGACATGGTCCTGATCATCGTGAAGCGTAGATTCGGTGAGCTCCAGTTCCAGAATGCTGGTGTCTGTTTTCGTTTTGTTCAGGATCCGTTCGATAGTAGGGACAAGGTTTTCATCCCCAAACTGGCGGAAGGAGAGATTGACCCCAAGGTGCTCCAGATGAATACCCTCCCTGATGAGGTTGTTCAGATCATGACAAGCTTGGTGAATAATCCAGTAGCCGATCGGAACAATCAGCCCCATCTGCTCGCAGATAGGGATAAAAGAGTCAGGGTAGAGCAAGCCTCGCTCCGGATGGTTCCAGCGGATAAGCGTTTCCGCGCCTTCGATCTGTCCGGTTTTCAGGTTGATCTGTGGCTGGTAGTGAAGCACAAACTGATTGCTGCGCAGGGCGAAAGCGATCTCTGGGGCCAGTTCAGAGTAGAGGTCATTACTGTCCTCCAGTTCGCTACTGAAGAATGTGTAGCGGGTATCGAAGGCTTTTTTCGACTCCTGCCGTGCCAGAACCGCCCTGTGGACAAGTTGTTCCGGATCGTAACCATGTTCTGGTGCCAGTGAGATCCCGATACTGCATTTGATGGAGGTCTCAACATTACCATACTGTATCGGCTGATTCAGGCTGTGGATAATACGGTTAAGCATCTGTGTCACCATCTGCTTAACATCCTCAAAAGGAGAGGTCTCAATCAACAGGGTGAACTCATCGTTACCGATACGTGCGGCGATGCTTGTGTCTGTTATGTTTTTTGCGATCCGTTGGCCCAGCTCGATTACTACGGTGTCACCATTATGTTGGCCATGGCGATTGTTGAGCGCGCGAAAGTTGTTGATATCAAGCGATATGATCGCGAGCTTGTTACCACTTGTTTTGATCGATTCAAGGCTGCTCTCAAGTGTTCTCAGAAAATACTGCCGGTTGCCCAATCCGGTCATCGAATCACTGTCTCTGAGTTCATTGATGATCTGCAGCTGTTCACTGCTGTGAAATGCATAACGGATTGAACGACTTAGGGTATCAGTGGTGTATTCGGAGATCGAGACGTAGTCGAGTGCATTGGACTGAATAAGCAGTTCGCCCTCATCATCTTTGAGATCGGGTGCGAGAATGATGATTGGAACATCCGGCTGGAAATTGTGAAGCTTACTGATAATTTTCGGCAGCAGATTTTTAAGTGTATTACAGGCAAGCAGGATGACATCACAGCGATTCTGTTTTTGGCAGAGCATGCCGTCAGAGAACGTATGAGTGATAACCAAACGATGCTTCCGGGTTGATTCGATCAACGCTTCCGGAATCTGTCTGCTTATACCATCAATGTCTATTAGCAGTATGCTTTTGGGGCGATCAGGTTCTAGCCTGAGGGCCTTGGACATCTGTTTACTTCCCTATGGGTCAGATACATCTCTATCCGGGCTTCCGTCGCGCTGAGTTCATGCGATAATAGGAACGCTCTGTTGGTTAGCATAGCATTAATGCATCTTGATTAAACGGTCGTTTAATACCAATTACTGCAAGCCTTAATTGCTTATTAAGCCAGTATTCAGACTATACGATACTACTACTTAGTCGGCTTGTACTATTTTAACTTTAATTATGAGAGCGAAATGTCTCGATTAAATCCGCGGCAGAAAGAAGCGGTTGAATATATTAGTGGCCCTTTATTGGTACTGGCAGGTGCTGGCTCAGGGAAAACCAGTGTAATCACGCAAAAAATCGCCTATCTGATCAATCAGTGTGGTATTGCTGCGCGCAATATCGCTGCGGTGACCTTTACGAATAAAGCGTCACGTGAGATGAAAGAGCGTGTCACCTCTCTGCTGCAAGGGGGCGATTCGAAAGGTCTGACCGTGGCAACCTTTCATAACCTCGGGCTGACCATCATCAAACGTGAGTATAAGACGCTCGGATTTAAACCGGGTTTCTCGATCTTTGATGACCAGGATACGAAAGCCCTGCTGAAAGACCTGATGCTCCAGAACAATGAAGAGAGTGATCAGGTTGATATGGTGCAGAACCAGATCTCAAGCTGGAAGAATGAGATGCTGACGCCGGAGCAGGCGTTGGTTCAGGCGCAGCTCCCACAGGATATCCTCGCCGCTCGAGCCTATGAAGCTTATGAGCAACATCTGCGGGCCTACAATGCCGTCGATTTTGATGACCTGATTCTGATCCCTGTGCGTCTATTTGAGGAACATTCTCAAGTACTCGAGCGTTGGCAGAACCGTTTGCGCTATCTGCTGGTGGATGAGTATCAGGATACTAACCTCTCACAATACCGTCTGGTCCGATTGCTGGTTGGTCATCGGGGTGCGTTGACGGTGGTGGGTGATGATGATCAGTCGATCTATGCATGGCGTGGTGCACGGCCAGAAAATTTGAACCAGTTAGAGAAAGATTATCCCAGCCTGAAAGTGGTCAAACTGGAGCAAAACTACCGTTCAACCAGCCGAATACTGAAAGCGGCCAACACACTGATTGCGAATAATCCCCACGTCTATGAGAAAACCCTCTGGAGCGAGATGGGGATGGGTGATCCCATTCGGGTTATCCACACACGCAACGAAGAGTTCGAATGTGAGCGAATTGCCATGGAGATCACCGATCTTCATCTAAGAAATCAGGTGCAGTTCAAAGATATGGCGATACTCTACCGTGGCAACTTTCAGGCACGCCTGCTGGAGATGAAGCTACAGCATTATCAGGTGCCCTATAAATTGAATGGGGGCACCTCATTTTTTGCCCGCGCCGAGATCAAAGATCTGATGAGTTATCTGAAGGTGCTGGTCAATCCCGATGATGACAACGCCTTTCTGCGGATCATAAACCTACCACGGCGTGAGATCGGTCCCAGCACACTGCAGAAGCTTGGGCAGTACTCGGTAGAGCGTCAGATCAGCATGTTCAACGCCTGTGACGAGATGGGATTGGAGCAGGTGATGCCGGCGAATGCGGTTGAGCGATTACGCCGCTTCTGTAACTGGATGCAGCATATCTATCGGCAATGCCATACAGGGCATCCGATTGATGCGATCAATGAGATGATCCGTGATATCGATTATGAGGGCTGGATCGCACAGAACAGCTCAAGCGATGCGATGGCAGAAAAGCGGATGCAGAACGTCTGGTTTCTGCTCGACTCCCTTAAATCGACGCTGGAGCGTTTGCAGGAGGATGATCCGGATGCGGGGATTCAGGAAGCGATTAATCGCCTTATTCTGATCGACATGCTGGACCGTCAGGAGGAGGAAGATGACTCCAACCGCGTACAGCTGATGACCCTGCACGCCTCCAAAGGTCTGGAATTTCCCCATGTGTTTCTGATGGGGATGGAGGAGGAGCTACTGCCGCATCGGAACAGCATCGAAACCGATAATATTGAGGAGGAGCGCCGTTTGGCCTATGTAGGGATCACCCGTGCCAAGCGCTGCCTGACGATCACTCTGGCAAAGCAGAGAAAACAGTACGGTGAAGTGCTGGATTGTATCCCCAGTCGCTTTCTTGATGAGTTGCCACCAGAGGATCTGGAGGTCGAAGGGGCGGGAGAGAAATGTCAGGTTCAGAATCAGAAGCGGGGCAAGGCCACACTCGATAGTTTAAAGAACCTGTTCGATTGAGTCGTCTGAAATATAGACATTAAAAAAGGCCGCATCTAGCGGCCTTTTTTACGAGCAGGGCTAAAATTACTTAGCGCTGTCGATCATGTGCTGGATCGCACCCTGTAGTTCATCATCTGAACAGTCAGCACACAGGCCTTTTGGAGGCATTGCACCAACACCGCTGATTGCAGTTGCCAGCAGAGAATCCATACCTTTCGCTGCACGGTCAGTCCATTCAGATGTACCGAACTTCGGTGCACCTGCAACGCCTACAGCGTGACAGCTTGCACATTTAGCAGTGTAAACATCTGCACCAGAACGTGGGCCACTTGCCGCAGCCGGAGCCGCAGCAGCGCCGCCACAGCTATCATCGCCTTCGATACAAACGGAACCAACAGCTTTAATGCGCTCAACTACTGCTTCATCATTAGAAGTAGCCTGAACAGATGCACTTAGTGCAACACCCAGACCCAGAGCAACCAGTGCTGAAGTGATTTTTTTCACAGTCACGACCTCTCAATCAACCATAAATTTGAATATGGGCAGCGCGGCCTGTCAGGATGCCCGGCCTTAAGAGGTGCTCAGGGGCGGATATTCAGACACGACTGCTCAAAGTTTCACCGGCTGCGGATTATAGCGATAAATAATCACAACTGAAATGGGGCTTTGGCAGGGGAGGGAAGAAACCGTGTGATTTAGAGCATTATTTTTTCAGTTAGCTATAAGAAATTAGGAAATCTTAAATCCTGGGCAGAAAAGAATAGCTTTTCGAGATGCAAAAGCGTAAAACATGATTATACTAAGGTCTAAAATAATAAAGACGGTATTTGTCATGACCCGCAATGGAATGTACAAGCGCTGCTCCTGTCAGACATTACAGGGTGAGCCTACGAAAGATACAAAACTTACCCTGCTCAGTAGTATTCCCAATCAACGTGTTTATCGTTGCTGTAACTGCCACTCCTTCCTCTCATTTATCGAAGATAGCCAGAAATGGGAGATCCTGTTAGAAGGAGATCTGGAAACCGAAATCAAAAACCTCTACGACGAAGAGTTTTCCCAATCCGCTGTAGTTTGAGTGGAATAAAGCTTGGCGAATTTGTTGTGCATGGGTAGAATACGCCCCGCAAACACTTCTTGAGTGCGCCTGTAGCTCAGCTGGATAGAGTAGCAGGTTCCGATCCTGTTGGTCGGGGGTTCGAATCCCTCCAGGCGCGCCACTTTTTTACACACCTATCTCCTTGTTTCCTTACGAATATTGCTGGCCCATCCATCTGAGCCAAAGGCGCACTCCAAAACCGTTTGCGGGGCGTATTCACCCGTTGGTCACAATCTGGTCACAGTGCCGGTGAAAGGTGTTTTGTGTTGTAGATCCGTCTCCGGAGGAGACGGTCTATAGCTTATGGGAATTCACTGAGTTATCGCCGCTATGTAGTGGTCAAGTAAAACTGGCCACCACTTTGTAGTCATTCCAGTATCTTTCTTCTGCCAGATTAGGCGTCGCATTAGGCCTGACGAAGAAAATTAATCGTAATCTCTACGCTTTGGCGGGCGGCTTAGTTTACGAATGTTTAGATATATTTGTGTAACGTAAATCACCCGAAAACAAAAAAAGCCCTGAATAATCAGGGCTTTTTGTTAGTCACGTTATCAGTGATTAGATGCGTGCAGCCGGGATCGCCTGAGGAGCTACGCTCAAGTCTTCGCTTGGTGGAGCGAAAGTAGTCAGGTTGATACCTTCAACGGCGTCTTTGTACTCTTCCAGAGTCGGGAAGCGACCCAGGATACAAGACAGAACTACCATTGGAGTAGAGCCCAGCAGAGACTCACCTTTCTTCTCTGCAGTGTCTTCTACAACACGGCCCTGGAACAGGCGGGTAGAAGTTGCCAGAACAGTATCACCTGCTTCCGCTTTCTCCTGGTTACCCATACACAGGTTACATCCAGGGCGCTCCAGGTACATGATGTTTTCGTACTTGGTGCGTGCTTCTTCTTTTGGATTCTCATCAGAGAATTCGAAGCCAGCGTATTTCTCAAGCAGTTCCCAGTCGCCTTCAGCTTTCAACTCGTCAACGATGTTGTAAGTCGGTGGCGCAACAACCAGTGGCGCTTTAAAGGTGATAGGACCTTTCTTCTCCAGGTTACGCAGCATCGCAGCGATGATCTGCATGTCGCCTTTGTGAACCATACAAGAACCAACGAAGCCCAAGTCTACCTGACGGCCATTGTAGTAAGAAGTTGGACGGATCACATCGTGAGTGTAACGCTTAGAAACGTCTTCGTTGTTTACATCAGGGTCAGCGATCATCGGCTCATCGATTGCGTCCAGGTCAACAACCAGCTCAGCGTAGTACTTAGCGTTGTCATCCGGAGCCAGAGCAGGTGCTTCACCGGATTTAACTTCAGCGATACGCTTGTCAGCCAGCTCGATCAGGCCTTGCAGCATGCCAGCTTCGTTTTCCATACCCTTGTCGATCATGATCTGGATACGGGACTTAGCCAGTTCCAGAGACTGGATCAGCGTTTCGTCAGTAGAGATACAGATAGACGCTTTCGCTTTCATCTCTGCAGTCCAGTCAGTGAACGTGAACGCCTGGTCAGCCAGCAGAGTACCGATCTGTACTTCGATTACACGGCCCTGGAATACGTTTTCACCAGCGAACTTCTTCAGCATCTGCGCCTGAGTCGCGTGTACGATGTCACGGAAGTCCATGTGCGGCTTCATAGAGCCTTTGAAGGTTACCTTCACAGACTCAGGGATTGGCATTGCTGCTTCACCAGTCGCCAGTGCGATAGCAACCGTACCGGAGTCAGCACCGAACGCGACACCTTTAGACATACGGGTGTGAGAGTCACCACCGATGATGATAGCGCGGTCGTCAACAGTGATATCGTTCAGTACTTTATGAATAACGTCAGTCATTGAGTGGTAAACGTTTTTCGGGTCACGTGCAGTGATTACGCCGAACGCGTTCATGAATGCCATCAGTTTAGGCGTGTTAGCCTTAGCTTTGTTATCCCATACAGACGCTGTGTGACAACCAGACTGGAAGGCACCATCAACGCTTGGTGAGATTTTAGAAGCAGCCATCGCTTCCAGTTCCTGACAAGTCATAGGACCGGTAGTGTCCTGAGAACCTACGATGTTCACTTTAACGCGAACGTCAGAACCCGTGTGCAGAGGAGTAGAAGAAGCTACACCAACCGCGTTACGGTTGAAGATCTTCTCAACAGCAGTCAGGCCCTGACCTTCGATAGAGATCTCTTTAGATGGCGCGTAAACAGCTGGCGCGTCAACGCCCAGCGTTTCAGCAGCGAATGTTTGCAGCTTCTTACCGAATGTTACCGCGTAAGAACCACCCGCTTTCATGAATTCCACTTTCTGTGGTGTGAAAGCATCTGAAATATCAGCCAGCTCTTCATCGCCGTTGTACAGCTTCTTAGCTTTAGTATCGATCGTCAGAACCGTACCTGTTGCAACAGAGTACGCTTCTTCCAGTACTGGATCGCCGTTTTCATCACGAACAACTTCGCCGTTTGCGTCAGTTTTCTTAACCCAGTTTTTCAGGTCAAGACCAATACCGCCAGTTACACCAACAGTTGTCAGGAAGATAGGTGCGATACCATTAGTGCCTGCAACAACCGGCTTGTTATTTACGAATGGGATGTATGGAGAAGTTGGCTCACCTGCCCACAGTGCAACGTTGTTTACACCAGACATACGGGAAGAACCTACACCCATGGTGCCTTTCTCAGCGATCAGCATCACTTTAGCGTCTGGGTTGTCTTCACCCATCTTCTTAATTTCTTGCTGAGCTTCTGGAGAGATCATGCACTTGCCGTGAAGTTCACGGTCAGCACGGGAGTGAGACTGGTTACCTGGAGAAAGCAGGTCAGTAGAGATATCACCTTCAGCTGCGATATAGGTGATAACTTTGATCTTCTCTGGAATGTCATCCAGCTTAGTGAAGAACTCAGCTTTCGCGTAGCTTTCCAGAATCTCTTTAGCGATCGCATTGCCCGCTTTGAAAGCGTCAGCCAAACGAGCAGTGTCAGCATCGTACAGGAATACCTGAGATTTCAGGACTTCACCTGCAGCTGCAGCCTGAGCATCGTCAGACAGTGCCACATCCAGTAGTGCTTCAACAGAAGGACCGCCTTTCATGTGAGACAGCTGCTCCAGAGCAAACTCAGGAGAGATCTCTGCAACCGTTTCTTTACCCAGAACGATATCTTTTAGGAAAGCTGCTTTAACGCCAGCCGCTGGAGTTGTACCAGGTAGAGTGTTGTAGATGAAGAAGTTTAGAGAAGCTTCGCGCTCTGCATTACCCGTATCTTTAATCTGGGTAATGATCTCGGATAGCAGTTCGGCACTATCGATCGGTTTTGGGTTTAGACCCAGGTCCTTTTTACGAACCTCAATTTCTTCTAGGTACTCAGAATAGTAGCTCATAGCGTCCAACGTCTCACTTAGATGTGGTTATGATTTGGGGACGGATTATAAAAATAAGTTGTGGGTAGCTCAATCAAAACTCATTAAATGAAGCTTATAGTCGATATAAGTTTAAAAAATGGCATTTAAATCAATATGTTTCAGATGGTATACCTTGGTTGTAACCATGCTTTTTATTAAAGATCTTTGGGGTTTTTTTCACTAAAAATAACTATCAATTAGGTAGGTCCTTGGTTTTTAGAAGGGGCCAAGGCAGGTTAATCCTCTCTTTATCAGATGACCGGTTAACTGATTGCGTGTTAACAGTGGTTGAATCGACCGGAAGGTTATCAAGGATATTCTTGAATTTTGATCGACTATATAAGCAGCGTTGTTCCCAGTCCCCCCCTTCGAGGTAGATATAGGTTTATGGCAAATACAGAATCTTATCCGCAGCTTCCTGACGAAATACAACGAATGAATGGCTATAAAATAATCATATGCACTAGCAAATAGTCTTAGATTGTATGTAATTTACCCAAAAATATGCCAAAATCACTTGATTCAAGGCGATCCACGGCTAATATTGTCGACAATCCTGAAAAGATAATAATGTTTATTGCAGGAAATAGCGGTTCGCTTGACGGCTGAAACTATGACACTCAATAAAACCGAGCAGCTCCAACAGTGGCTGGAGTTTCGTTCAAAAGAAGGTTGTAGGTTTAGAAACGTCCCATCTGCGTGAGGTATAAAAAATGACAAGCCCTATCGATTTCGATCCATCCAGTTCTGTAAGGACACTCCCCGGAACAGCACACAGCTACCATAGCCTTCCAGATACTGCTGAGAAGTTTGGTATAAAACTGGATGAATTGCCTTTTTCTCTGCGTCCTATCCTGGAAGGTATCGCCCGTAATGTTGGCCAAAACGGCGTAACCGCTGAGCAGGTTCAAGCACTTGGCGGCTGGACAGAACATCAGGGCAAAGAGCCGATCGAAATCCCTTTCACTGCGGGTCGCGTCATTATGCACGACCTGAGTGGCACGCCCGCTATTGTCGATTTTGCTGCGATGCGTTCAGCAGTTCAGCGAATGGGGCTGGATCCAGCTATTATTGAGCCTCTGGTACGCGCAGATCTGGTTATCGATCACACGGTTACCATGGATAACACCGGTAGCCCCGCTTCACTGAGAATCAACGGTGAATTGGAAGCAGAGCGAAACAAAGAGCGTTATGCGTTCCTGAAATGGGGTGCGCAGGCCTTTGAAACCATCCGTATTATTCCGCCACAAACCGGTATCGTGCATCAGGTAAACCTTGAGTATCTGGCTCAGGGTTATCTCGACATTAATGGACTGATGGCCCCAGACACGCTGATTGGTATGGACAGCCACACACCTATGGCTAACGCGCTGGGTATTGTCGGTTGGGGTGTTGGCGGTATTGAAGCCGGAGCTTCTATGCTGGGTCAGCCTATGCAGATGTTGGCACCTGAAGTTGTCGGTGTTGAGCTCACAGGTGCACTCAGGGAAGGCGTTACTGCAACTGACCTGGTACTGACGATCACAGAAATGCTGCGTAAATACCCAGGTGGTGTTGTTGGTAAGTTTGTTGAATATGTTGGTGAAGGTTGTGCCAATCTTTCCCTACCAGACCGTGCGACCATCGCAAACATGTCGCCAGAATATGGCGCAACCATGGGCTTCTTCCCATTTGATGAGATCTCTGCGGATTATATGAGAGCGACCGGCAGAGATGGTGATCTGCCACTCGAATACTATAAAGCACAAAATATGGCTTGGAAGCCAGGTCAGGCGCTTCCACGCTATACAGATCTTCTTCAGCTGGATCTGTCTACTGTTGAACCATCTGTGGCGGGCCCGAAAAGACCGCAGGACAGATTGCCACTGGCTGAGATCGGCAACGTATTCAGAAAAGCAGCGGCTGAAGGCGAGCGCAACCCTGAAGTCGTTACTGTAACGCCAATGAAAGCAGACGAAGCGGGTATTTTCGCACCGCTGCCTGAAAGAGAGTTAAAAGATGGTGATATCGTAATTGCCGCGATCACTGCCTGTACTAATACTTCTAACCCTGGCCTGCTGATTGCGGCGGGCTTGCTGGCTAAGAAAGCCAATGAGCTTGGCATGAAAGTACCTGATGGTGTTAAAACATCGTTGGCTCCGGGGTCACCGGTTGCTACGGACTTTTTAACCAAGGCGGGACTGCAACAGCACCTGGACGCGCTGGGCTTTAATACTGCGGGTTATGGTTGTACCACCTGTGTTGGTAACTCTGGCCCACTGGCTCCAAGTATCGAAGAAGCGCTGCAGAACCACGATATTATCGCGGCGTCTGTGCTGTCTGGTAACCGTAACTTTGAAGGCCGTGTTCACCCGGATGTTGATACCAACTTCCTGATGTCACCACCACTGGTTGTCGCTATGGCGATGGCTGGTAATGTGAATATTGATGTGACTACTCAGCCAATTGGTCAGGATGCCAAAGGGAACGATGTTTTCTTAAAGGATATCTGGCCGAGTAATGCTGAGATTTCACAGACCATGCTGGAATGTATGGATCCGAAAGCGTTCCGTGAAACCTATGAAAACTCTTTGGATGGCCCTGCTACATGGCAGAACCTGGAATCCCCTACGGGTCCGGTTTACGACTGGGCGCCGGATTCAACCTATATCCAGGAGATCTCGTTCTTCGACGGTTTCTCACTGGAAACGCCAGCAGATTCACTGAACAACATCTCCGGTGCGCGCATGCTGGTGATGTGTGATGACAACACAACAACCGACCATATCTCTCCAGTAAGCCGTATTCGTCCAGATTCTCCTCCAGGCGAATACCTGAGCTCACAAGGTGTTGCAGATAGCGATATGACATCGCTTGGAGCACGCCGTGGTAACCACCACGTGATGCTGCGCAGTATTTTTGGCAATGTTAAAGCCAGAAACCTTCTGCTGCCGGGTACTACAGGTGCAGTAACTAACTACTACTCATCTGACAGTGCACCCGCGCAGATGTCTATTTATGATGCTGCTGAGCGCTACCGTGAAGAGGGTACATCTACCGTTGTATTTGGCGGCAAGCTGTATGGTACAGGGTCATCACGCGACTGGGCGGCAAAAGGTCCTGCTCTGCTGGGTGTTCGAGCGATCATCGCGGAGAGTTTTGAGCGTATTCACAAGTCTAATCTGGTGGGGATGGGCGTTCTTCCGCTGCAGCTACCTGAAGGTGTAACACGTGCTTCTCTGAATCTGGATGGTACAGAGACCTTCGATCTGAGTGGTATTGATACGCTGGAACCTCGCGGAACAGTAGCCCTGACCATTCAGCGAGCAGATGGTACATCGCAGCAGCTGGAGTTGACCTCCCGTGTTGATACTTCATCAGAGCTGGATCAGATCCGTCATAAAGGCATCTTGCCGATGGTGTTGCGCGATATTATCGCTTCGAACACATAAGGTCGCCTTACGTCATCATAAAAACCGCCGCTTATCGGCGGTTTTTTTATGCCTGTGAATATATCTATCCATCCTTTATCCAGGTCTTATGTGGATAACTATCTTGATTGGTTGACCCGAGGATGCCTTTTTAGGGTTTTAACAGGTCGATGACATTGGGGATATGCCCATACCCCCGTTTTTTTTAACGTATCTCGTTTATCCACCGGACTTCGATGGGATCGATCACCTAACCATAATGAAATAGGGTGATCGCTCATCAGGCAGCCGCTTAAGCAGAATGAAAATAAAGATTGTTTCTGATACAAAACAGGAGTCAAATTGCACTGATTACTGAATGTGAAAATGCCAGAAATGAGGACCGAATGAGTGACTATCGAGAAAACTATCTGTGGAGCTGAAGAGTGGTGTAAGTTTCCTCAACTTGCAGTACCCGCCATCAAGGCCAGAGTTGACTCAGGTGCTAAAACTTCAGCTATCCATGCGTTAAATATTAAACCGTTTCAGCGTGATGGGGTTAGTTGGGTTAGGTTTGACGTCTGCCCTCTACAGGACAACAGGAAAACCGTTGTTCATTGTGAAGCTCCCATCTTCGATCGACGAAGCGTAAAAAGCTCAAGTGGTAACTCAGAGAAACGCTATGTTATTAAAACCAGCTTGGCTATTGGTGATCAAAGCTGGGATGTAGAGCTTACCCTGACAAACCGGGATGCAATGGGTTACAGGATGCTGCTCGGGCGTGAAGCAATGTCAGGAAAGTTATTGGTTGATCCTGAGCGATCCTTCTCTCTGGGTGATTTGGCTAAAGAGGCGCTAGAAGAGTTATATCTCACCAAGAAACCACCTAAAAAAGGATTGAAGATTGGGGTCTTAGCGAGCAATCCTAATTTATACAGTAATAGGCGAATTATTGAGGCGGGTGAAGAAAGAGGCCATGAGATGGTCTTCCTTAATATAAAACACTGTTACATGAAAATGGACGCTGAAAGCCCCGAGGTCCATTATCGTGGTGGTAAAGTGCTTAATGACCTTGATGCGATCATCCCAAGAATCAGACCTAGCATGACTTTTTATGGCTGTGCACTTACCAGGCAGTTTGAGTCGATGGGTGTGTACTGCCTCAATACCGCGGGTGCTATTACCCAATCCAGGGATAAGCTTCACTCGTTACAGCTGCTGTTTGAAAGCAAAATTGACATCCCCATCACCGGTTTTGCCAACTCACCCCTTGAAACAGATGATCTGATCAACATGGTGGGTGGTGCCCCTCTGATTATTAAGTTACTTGAAGGGACTCAGGGTAAAGGTGTGGTGCTTGCCGAGACAAAGAAAGCAGCAGAGAGTGTTATTAACGCTTTTAAGAGTTTAAAGGCGGATATTCTGGTTCAGGAGTTTATTAAAGAGGCCAATGGTAAAGATATTCGATGCTTTGTGGTGGATAGCAAGGTTGTTGCTTCTATCCAACGAGAAGCTGAGCCCGGGGAGTTCAGGGCTAATATCCATCAAGGTGGAACGGCCAGTCTTATCATACCAACCGCAGAAGAGAAAAGAATTGCAATCAAAGCTGCTAAATCTATGGGGCTTAAAGTAGCAGGCGTCGATATTATTCGCTCAGCTAAAGGCCCTCTTTTGTTGGAAGTAAACTCATCTCCTGGCCTGGAAGGGATCGAAGGTGCGACAGGTAAAGATGTAGCGGGCTTGATGATTCAGGCGATTGAAAAAAAATTAAAGTGGAAGGTTGTTTCGTCTTAATGGCTTAAACGTCACGCTTGAGGATGGAGCTGGAAATAATCAGTTTTATCCTCTGCATTGTACCTGCCTTAATCATTGTACCTGCCTTAATAATTGTAGAGCTGCCTACTCATAGCATAGCGCTGCGATCAGCGCCGTTGCCCCTGCAGGGGATCATCAGATACTTACCAAAGCAGATATAAAAAAGGGGAACCAGTTATCACACTGTTTCCCCTGTTTCTCTGCGCAAACTACTTGGCAGTTGTGATGATCACGCTCGGACCATGCCTCTACCCATTAATTCAGGCTTAAACGTAGCTTTTCAAAGCTTTCACGGTTGAGTGCTTCGCGGAAGTCGGGGTGTGCGATCTCGATCAGGTCACGAGCTCGCTCTTTCAAACTGCGACCGCGCAGGCTGACAATGCCGTACTCGGTGGCGATGTAGTGAACGTGGGCACGTGTGGTGACGACACCGGCTCCATCGCTGAGGGTGGTTGTGATACGTGAGACTGAACCTCCCGCTGCGGTTGACGGTAAGGCGATTACCCCGCGTCCTCCTTCGGAGAGGGATGCACCGCGAACAAAATCGATCTGACCGCCGAAGCCTGAGTAGATCTTTGTCCCCATCGAATCGGCTGATACCTGACCGGTCAGGTCGACCTGAATGGCACTGTTGATCGACATCGCTTGGGGATTACGCTGTATGCTGCGCATATCGTTCACATACTCGGTGTCCAGGAACTGTACGGCAGGGTTGTCATGGACAAAGTCATACAGTTTCTGGCTGCCGATCACAAAACTGGTAACAATTTTACCCGGGTGATTTTTCTTATATGCACCGGTGATAACACCTTTCTCAACGAGGGGAAGCACACCATCTGAAAACATCTCGGTATGTACTCCCAGATCTTTTCGATCACCCAGGCAGGCAAGTACTGCATCAGGTATGGCGCCAATCCCTGTTTGGATACAGTCTCGATCCTGAACTAGTCCAGCAACATTCTGACCAATTGCCTGATAGATCTCATTTTGAACCGCAGGGGTATGGCAGCTTATTGGGGCAGCCTCCTCGTACACGGTGTGGAAACTTTTATAAGAGATGATGCCATCACCGTGGGTACGGGGCATATTGGGGTTGATATGCGCGATGATCTTACCCGCTTTCTCCAGTGCAGCGTGGGTTGCTTCTACTGAAATACCTAAAGAGCAGTTTCCATGCTGGTCGGGTGGACTCACCTGAATGATGGCGGTATCTACCCGCTGTTCTCCATTACGAATTAATTTGGGAACCTCTGCCAGTAGCATCGGCACATAATCAGCGTCCCCCTTCTGTACCGCTTTACGGGTGACGGCACTGACAAAGTAACAGCGACAGCGGAGGTGACCTTGCAGCTCGGGTGACACCATTAAGCCGGCACCTTCACCTTCGGTATGCAACTGTAATAGGGTCAGATTACGGCATGATAGTGCATGTTGAGCCAGCCCTTTGAGCAGCAGATCGGGAGTGGCAGCCATGTTGTGTGTCCAGATCGCCTCATTATCCTGGATGGATGAGACAGCATCTTGAGGGCTAGAGGCAATTCGGGGTGACATGTTTAACTCCAATCAGGGAAATAATAGATCCAGAGCGCTTTATAGCGTTTTAATACCGAAAAAGACAGCCGCACCAGTAAATAAGCGCTAAAGCCTGATAATTAAGGGATGGAGGGTCTTTGGATGGGTGGGAATTGGAATATTTATACAGGGTCGACTAGTTTTAATTAAATGTGGTGATAACCGAATAGGTGATGCTGTGAAGCTGGTTAAAGATCTCCTTAATAGCAGGATCGTTTTCTACTGGTTGAATGAAAAGAGGGAAAAAGTCAGTCCCCATCTGCATAACATGCAGGAAGCGGAGGAGTGGTGGAAGCGATTTATGTTTGACCTCTATCCCGGAGAAGACCGAAGACGCTCCATTCATGATCGTCGACAAGATCATGATACCCGTAAGCAGCTAGAACTCAGAGAACGGTTTAATCGTTCTAAACCTCTGGGTCGAAGGGAGACCGACAAACCGGTTCAGGTTGAGATTGATCTGCTTGAAGAGAAAATTGCACTACTGACTGAGTAGGAGTTTAGCCCGGATATAATAAAGCCCCCTCATCCAAGAGGGGGCTTGAGTCCTTTCTATACATCATACTCGCTGGTATATGATGTCTTTTCACTGTAGTTGAATATCTTTGAATTCGCCATTAATGCTTCCAATATCTTGTGATAAGGGACCTGCACCCGTGACTTTCAATCAATGTCCGTTGGAAAGAGCAGAGGTCTATCCCCCTCTTTCCACTGTGGATACTTCTTCATAACCGAGAGAAAGAGTTCATTGTTGAGCCACGCTTCTAGCCAGCGTCTTAAGCAGGGGTAGGGTGCATGTTGAAACCACTGGGCGTCGACGCCTGCAAACTGCCGGATAAAAGGGACGATCGCTGCATCAGCCAGGGTTATCTTGTCCCCGAGTAGAAAAGGATGCTGTTCCAGCCGTTGCTCTAAGCTCGTGAGAAACAGTTCTGCTCTGGCCCGGTATGTGGTCATACTCTCCTCGGGAAAGCGATCCGCGTATTTATACTTATCCAGGTGGGGTTTAAATTCGAGATCATTTTCAGCGATCAGCGCAATTATCTCCGGGCGGTTTGTTTGATCAAGCCAATTATCCGGGTCGCTCTGCTGAAGAGCCCACTGCATGATATCAAAGCTCTCATCGATCACCTCTCCCTGAGGAAGCTGAAGCACCGGCACTGTCGCTTTCGGAGATATCTCCAGCATAGCGGCAGGTTTATCTTTGAGTACCACTTCGCGCCAGATTAAAGTCTGGCGACTGTACGCCAGTGCAAGGCGAGCACGAATCGCGTATGGGCAGCGTCTAAAGGTGTAGAGAACGGGATAGTGATCGGTCATTTCGGGTCTCAGAGTAACATTTATCGGCATTATACAACGATGTCATGGCGTGCTCTGCAGACTTATTCAGGGATCAAATAGAGGGTGAGTGAAAGGGGGTGTTCAGTCGGGAGTATTTAAACGTGGCTGCACGACATTATGAATGTGCGTACGCCACGTTTGCAGGCCTTTATTAGTTCATAACCCGTTACAGGTCACCACCGATAGCGGGGTTAATGAGCTGTTGCAGCTGATAATCCCATGCCGTAGTCATATTGCCTGCTGCAGTGGGTTGCTCGGCGATTACTTTATTCACTGCGTCTGTGTTTGCTGTACTCATGCTTGAGGGCGGCAGGATGACGTTATCGATAACATGGATGATACCGTTACTTGCCTGTATGTCCGTGGCGACCACTTCTGCATTGTTGATCATCACTTTATTGCCATTTACGCGGATATCGATCTTTTCACCCTGAACGGTGGTCGCTTCAGATAAACTCATCGCGGTTTCAGCATTCACACTACCTGAGACTACGTGATAGGTCAGTACTGCCTGTAACTGTGCTTTGTTTTCGGGTTTGAGGAGATTAGTTAATGTTTCTTCCGGGATTTTGGCAAATGCTTCATTGGTCGGTGCGAATACAGTAAAAGGGCCATCTGTTTGCAGGGTGGAGACCAGATCGGCGGCTTTTAGTGCAGTGACTAAGGTGCTAAATGAATCATTACCCGCAGCAATTGATACGATGGTATCTGAATCGCTATTACCCGCCATTACACTGATCGGTGCTGCAAGTAGAGTGATACCCAGAATTCTTTTTACATTGTTCATCGGTCTTCTCCGGTTTAGGTCATCTTCAGAAAGGGAGTCAGTTCTGAACGATTCAGATCTGTGCTGAAGTTATCTCTGCTACGGAGGAAGGTAGAAAGTTAGATCAATTTTTTTTATAAATTATCTGCGATCAAAGTTTGAGCTTCAGATGCGCCCCTCTTTTTTAAGGCGGCGTATGACCATCCAGTGATAGAGGTAGCGCGAGATAGGTCTGATGAGTGGCAGGTTTATAAACCTGCCTAACCAGCGATAGTGGGGGACTCGTGCCATCAGAACCTGATAGGCATCTAGTTCAGACAGGATCTCTCCATTTTGATCGCGAATGTGTAGCTCCCTTAGTGCCTTGTCAGGATCTATACCCATGGCTATCAGATCCCCCTCTCGTCCGGTGATATCGAACCACTCAACCTCGATCTCTTTGTCGTCACCTTTGGCGTGGCGCTCATAGTTACACCGATCCTGCACGCACTGAGGGCAGGAACCATCGTAAAAAACGGTAATTTTCCCATCTGAAGGTTTCATCTTGGCTGAAAACTCTCTCTGTGTTCTCTAATAATAAGGCTAGCTGAAGGTTGGTAGTTAAGCCTCTGTCAGCAATGCTGCGTAAAAATTGGATAAAACTGTCATTAATATTCTGCAGTTTATTGGGGAGGGGATTGCTGCTACTGTTTATTCAACTGTCTCTTATTTTTATGAGTACTGATTATGAAGACTAAACTCAGCGCTTTTCTTATCGGGGGCGTTATTGCTAGCAGCCCGCTCTCTCTGAGTCTGCAGGCGGCCGACTTCGCCCAAAGCCCAGCTGTAGATAAGATCCCTGAGCACGTACAACTTCCTGTAGGCGCGATGGCAGGTTATTACTTTGCCTCGAATCTGCGTTCACTCAAATCGCGTAAGTTTAGCTTGCCTCTGCCTGATGGCGGAGCGATGGATCTGCTGGGTCGACCCGGTCGTCCGTTCCCTAATGGTTCCCAGGTTTGGAGTGGGTCGGTGGAGGGTGAATCCGACAGTAGTGCATTGATTACTCAGCACGGTAAGGCGCTGGCTGGAGTTATCCGGTTTGCGGGTCGGGTCTTTAAGATTCAGCAGGTTTCCGAAGAGATCCATATGCTGATGGAGGTCACGCCAAATGAGCCTTACCCTGAAAGTGACCCGATTGAATCGGACGGGTTGGCTGCGACAGGTAGCAGTACGGGAGAGGCAACCGACCAGGCGTCGGACGATGGCTCTCAAATTGACGTTATGATTGTTTACTCCACCGACACGAAGCAGCGTTATGGTGGTTTAGACGGTGTGAATGCACATATCGCACTGGCGATCACCGAATCTAATCAGGCCTACGCTACCAGTCAGGTTGGCACACAACTGCGGCTGGTACATACCGCTGAGGTGATTAATTCGCTGGGCGATAGTGGTAGCGATCTGGCGGCGCTCAGGTCCACTAATGATGGTGTGATGGACCATGTTCATAGCCTGCGTGATCAGTATGGTGCCGATATGGTGAGCTGGTTTAGCGAAGTGCCGGGTACCTGCGGCCGTGCCTATGTGAATACCGGTGATATTCGATATGACGCAGCTTATGGTTTCTCAGTAGTTGCCTCTGACTGCGCTACAGGTTATTACTCGACCGCACATGAACTGGGCCACAACATGGGATCCACCCACAATGTGGAAGCTAATCCCGGTACGCCGATCTATGCCTACTCCTACGGCTATCAGGACCCGGGCGAAAACTTCAGAACTATTATGGCGTATAACTGTCCGGGTGGGTGTAGCCGTGAGCAGTTCTTCTCCAATCCAGATCTCACATTTAACGGTTTAGTCACCGGTATCGAAGGCGAGGCGGATAATGCACGCTCTTTGAATCAAACCCGGACCCCTGTGTCGCAGTGGCGTTCGGCGGTGGTTGGTGCTGCACCGGTTGCTGACTTTACCTATAACTGTACCTTGCTGGCGTGTTCATTCACTGACTCATCCACGGCGAGTAACCCGATTACTCAGTGGAGCTGGGATTTTGGGGATCAGCAAGGCAGTACACTGCAGAACCCGACTCACACCTTCAGTCAGTCGGGTAACTACTCGGTACAGCTGAATATCACCGATGATACGGGTGCTAGCGCTTTTACGATTGTTTCTGTCAATGTGATGGATACGGTACCAGAACCTCCAGCTCAACCTGCTTTTAGCTCTGTCTCTGTGAGCGGCAGCGATGTTGTATTGAGTTGGAACGATGATACGAATGTTGGGCACTACACCCTTGAGCGCGAACGTCGACATCCGAAGAACGGTAAGTGGACCAGTCTGACTGCTTTAGGCACCGTTGTGAGCCCGCATACAGATCAACCCGGGGGTGGTGATTACCGGTACCGTCTGACCGCACATAATGAGTTTGGTACTGCCAGCAGTGTGTGGACTCTTGCTGAGGGGATCACCGATGGTGGCGGATCTGGCGGTTCTAACGGCGGAGGTCGTGGAGGTAAGAAAAACCGTTAATCTACATCAGCCGGGTTCACTCATGAACCCGGCGTCCTATGTCGCCTGATCACTACCCATTAGGCCTCTACCTCTCATCTATCTCTACTACTTTGGCGCTGTTTTCGGTGTCCTTAGACGACCCTGACTCGTATAGGGGGCGGAGATCTACTACAGTTTTTACACGGATAGCCGGGGGTGTTTATGCGAACTGTTTATGGTTGGGTTCTTCTGACCTTGTTGATCGGGGTGAATGTGCGTGCTGAGGCGGAACTGCCAGAGGAGTTTTACGCGGCGGAGCCAAAGATGCAGCTCTATTTGGCCTATGCTGAATTTAAAATGGCTCATTATAATACGGCGCATGATATGTGGCAGACGATCTATGCCAGAGGAAACGGTGAGGCAGCCTTCAATCTGGGGATTCTCTATGAGCAGGGGATGGGGGTCGAGAAAGATCTTTCACAGGCGCTGAACTTTTATCTTAAAGCCGCTGAACATGGTAGCCGCGCCGGAGCTTATCAGGTGGGGCTTATGCATCTGAACCACCCTGATATGATCTCCGCTGAGACGGCGCTGCACTGGCTCACCATTGCTGCCTTGGACGGTGATACTGATGCGGCGGCCCTGATTGAATCGATTCAAACCGGTCACCCTACTGAAGGGGATGCGATGCTGACGGTGCGTCAGCTCATAGCAAAAGGGGAGCTGGATGAAGCGCTCTCTAAACTGATCGAACTTTCTGAAATGAACCCTCCCAATCTGGTTGCAATCACCCGACTGGCCTGGCTTTATGAGGCGGGTCTTGGGGTTGAGCAGGATATATCGCGTGCCGGTGAGTTATTTCAGGTCGCTGCAGAAGGGGGGGATGCTGAAGCGCAATATGCTCTGTCCGTGATGTATGAGACCGGGGTGGGGAGACCAAAAAACAGTGACACTTCGATGCATTGGTTACGCATGTCAGCTGAGCAGCATTATCAGCCGGCCGTTACCAAGTTGGCTCCTGCTGATTAAAGTGTATTACTGGCGAAGGGAACGACGGGTTTACCCCGATTGTGAGATCTGAGCAGATGTCGATTGTTGTCTAGCCTTACTTTTAGTTCATCCAGTAGGGCAAGGTGTCTGGATTGTGTACGTTTGTATTTCTCGAAATGTTTATCGGTCAGCCACAGCGAATCGTTATTAAATTCATAAACCGTAGTGAGGTCTCTGCGTTGGTCGCTCGTCAGTAACTGCTTATTTAGACTGTCTAAGACGTAGGGATGATCTTGTCCTTGCGGATAAAAAGTAAGCACCATATGAGGTGTTTTACCTGCCAGTGAGTAGACAAGGTTTAGCTGTTTTTCAGTGTAACCCATGATCCGTAGTGTTGTGTATTTAGCGATAGCGATATCTTCACAATCACCTTTGAACTCTATCAGCGTTTCGAGGGGAGTTTGCCAATACTCCTTTTTGCCCCAATGCGAGCTATCTGACGTCCAACTTACTCGATTGAAAAATCCGTTAACAGCTTGCAGGTCTTCCAGCCAACTTTCTCTACCATTCCTTTCGATGACCTGATGCCATTGGCGCATACGTCTCTCTGCGTTCCAGCCATACTTTTTACCAACAAAGTGGTACATATCTTCTGTCCAGATTATGTGGGTAAATCCGTAAAGCGGCGATACATTGAAGAGTGTGAATGCTAACAACGCGATCAGTGATAGAGGCAATGATTTTAGTCGATGGCTCATTAAATGCTTCATCAGGTAGCCCTTGAATCATATTTCAATCAGAGTTGCGGTTAGACTTATAAGCTCATCGGCGTTAATAGGTGTCGTTAACCAGCGAGTTATCTGATGGTGTTCAAATAACAGCTTTAAGCCGGGAGTCATCTGATCAACAATAAATGCAGTAGGTAATCCCGCCCAGGCAAGTCGTTGACGTAATAGCTTCAGCTTGGAGGGAATGTCATCGTCTGCATGCAGTACGATAAGTTGTGCGAACAAGCCCGCATGTATGTGCAGTTGTGCACCAGCCTCATCTGCATCATTTACCATCATGACAGGGTATTGGACGCACTCTTCAATCTCGGTGGCTAATTGTGGGTTTGCGCCGATTAGGAGTAGTGTTGGTTCTTGCTTGTTTGTTAAACCGTGACAACTTTGAGAGAGAGCATCCTGCATCACTAGGGAGTTGAAGTCGCGCCAGTAATCCGCCCCCAATATCCGTGTAATCTCATCAATGCTGGTGATTCCAGAGATGACGGACTCCGTGGCAATGACATTCATACTTCGATCTCGCTTTGAAAGCGTCGTTTCTAAAAAGCGTTCCTGCCTTAAGGCAGTATGATCGCCCTGAGAGGGTTCGTAGACTTCTAATAGTGGGAAACGCTGCTTATAACCGGTGTAGTTACAATGTTCGCACCCGCTTGAGCGCATGGCAGGGGGTTCCTGAATAGATTCGAAGAATAACTGTTCCAGATGGTTGAATGTGTCTATCGGTGTCGCACACTCTGAACAGAGCTTTCTCGCCATCCGCTGAGCAATGATGCCTTTTAGGCTATCAGCAAGTTGACCTTGGGTCGCACCTAAATCCAAGAGCCTTCTAATTGTCCCCTGTATATCAGTTGTATGAAGAGTGGCAAAGACAAGGTGCCCTGTCATCACAGCTTGCAGTGCGGTTTTTAGTGTTTGTTCATCGCGTATCTCTCCAATGAGGATGATATCTGGGTCCTGGCGTAGCATCGACTTTAATATGGTGTCGAAGCCGCGGTTTCTCTGCTCATCTACTTCAATCTGACTGATGCCGGGAATACGGTATTCAACCGGGTCCTCCGCAGTCATAATGTTTTTATTGGGTGTATTCAGACTGCTCAACAGCGTATATAAACTGGTTGTTTTGCCTGAACCGGTTGGTCCGGTAAATAGGATAAATCCACGGCTTTCCTGACAGAGTCTTTCAAGTGCTCGTTGTTCCGCCAGAGGAAACCCAAGTCTCATCATAGAAAACTCACGACTTTGATTTAACAGGCGTATCACTAAACGCTGACTGTCATGACTTGGTAGAATTGAGATTCTAAGGTCATAAGCCTGATTGTTTATCCTCATCTGGATACGCCCATCCTGGGGGGTACTGTGGTTGGAGGTATCCAGGTGTGCCCGGTTCATGATGAAACGGAGGATTGAATCCTGTACTTTTCGAGGCAGACTGGAACCACGGATCAACTGACCATCCACGCGGTATCGAACTAGGCCACCGCCTAAAAAGGATTGGATATGTATATCACTGGCACTTTTCTTTACTGCTTCATCCAGTATTAATAGCGTGATCCTTTCGATCGCTTCATCCGGACTGGCCGTCTGGTTCAATGTGTCATCAGATATCCATAAACTTCGGCTTCCTTCCTGATCCTGTAAGGCATAGCTGAGGTTGATTGCATTGGCTATGTTTTCAGGAGGAGCAAATAGGAGTTCTACCTTGTGACCAAGGTTGAAAGATATCTCTTGATTTAACTGGTCATCAAAAGGGTTAGTGCAGGCTAGTAAGGGTGTCCTGTTACGGTTTCCACACGCGATCACATTGAAACGGCGCGCTACCGATTCTTTAATAGGGGGCAGTTGTCCCTGATTTATGGTTGTTAAGTCTGCACAGGGGGTATGGGTATGATTTTGTATGAACTGGAAGAGCTGTTCTGAACTCATCTCCATGGAGTGTGACAATCGATTCCAGGTTTCAAGGTCATCATCGGTTAATTGAATAGCTGAAAGTTCGGCTGCTCTTTCTGGGCAGGCTGTGATAAGTAGTTTTTGAAGCCAATTGAGTGAAATCATGCACTATCCATTTTTGAAAACCAGTTCTCGGCCAGGCGCTTGTCTGTGATCGCCGCGATAGAAAAGAGTCACTTTACTCTCTCCGTCAGGAAGGACTCCGATCGTTGAATTCAAAATAGGGTCATCAAAAGGTGCAAGTAGTGGCTCACCCTCTTGATACCTTAGAGTCAACTGCTGTTCTGCTTGATCATAGAGCTGATCAATATTCATTAAATGGTGTTCATCCGGCCCAAGTTCATGAGCGAGTTTGTAATGCTCAGCTTCCGCTAAGACCAAAATGAGAAACAGTGGCCATAAAAAAAAGTTGAAGCGTTTTACCAGGGTTTTCTTAACCTGTTGTGTTTCAACTGAAGATTCATCTTTTGCAACTGCCATCGCTATATAATCGTTAATATCGCTCATGATAGATTTCCTGCGCTCATATTGGACAATTAGGGCGGTGAGGGTTGCGATGGTAGTACCCACCGTTGTGTTTAATGCATTCTGCCGGGATTGTGACTACAGGTACCTGTGAAGTCTGCACAGTAGGCTTACTTGGTGGTAGTGTGTGTTGATGTGTTGTACCCGCTGGGGCCGATGTTTGGCTGGTTGTTTGAGTTGATGATGTAGTGTGTTGGTTATCGGCTACTGCTGGATGTGAAACAACTGGGGGATTATTGGGTTTAACCGTAGATTGTGCTGATTGAGTCTGTAAGTTGACGGTTGTCTGGGCAGTGGTTGTGTTCATTGGCAGATCTGTTAACCAGATACCGATCAGGGTGCGGTTGAAATAGCCTTGGATCAGTTTCTCAGCGATATGGTGACGTACTTCATCGACAATAAACCGCCCTTCGGCATCTGTAGCGATAAATACGGCAACGAGACGTTTGTCAGGTGTAAGCGCGATCTGTGTTTTGAAGTGAGGCAGTTCGAGCAATGCAGACTGAAGCGAGATCGGTTTGGGCCAGACTCCTGGATGAAGCGGTGATTTCATGTCAGTGCTCAGGTTACCCGCGCTTTTCTCCATGGCAACTCTTTCACGCAACGTCTGAATGCGCAATAGTAGCTCTTCTGACTTGGCTGTATGAATATAGCGTTGGTATGAGGGTATGGCGATTGCCGCAAGAATACCGATAATTGCAATCACTAATAAGATTTCTATCAAGGTGAAACCTTTACATCTATCCAAGAGTGGATACTCCTTCGCTGAATACTTACTGTATTGCGTACACATCAACTGAATATAGTTTATGTATAACGTTTCTTCCTCCCAGAAAGTACTCCAATAAACAGGGGATATGTGATTGTTTAGGGCGCATGACAATCGCACACTCCTCTACTAATATCATTTGAGTATCAGTGCTGTGAGTGAGTATGTAGTGAATTTATCCAATGTGGATCTGGCTTTATGTAAAGAGCAGCTATGGCAAACCTACAGTGCATTGCCCCGCTCGCAAACGGTTGCTCTGTTCAATGCTGTTGCGTTTGTAGCGTTCAGTTGGCAAGTCCTCCCTCAATCTGATCTGCTGATCTGGTTTGCCCTTTTCTTTGGTGTGACCTGTTGGCGCTTAATCGATTATCGGTTTTATCTAAAAGCTGAGATCAACCAGAAGAATTCCAGATTCTGGGACAAGCGATTCATTGTTGGCGTATTTCTTTCTGGTTGTGTCTGGGGAGGACTGGCCTGGTTTCTTTTCCCGCCGGACTCTCCAGAGCACCAGATGTTCATCATCTTTATATCTGCGGGTATGACAGCCGGTGGTTTGACGACGCTGTCAAGCAACCCTAAAGCCATTAGAGTCTTTCTGTTTCTTGTATTGCTTCCATTAGCGGCACGTCTCTTGCTCACACAGACCTTGATGGGGTCAGTGATGGGGGGGCTGGTGTTGCTCTATCTGGCTGCATTATTCACTGGGGCACAATCTTTTTTTGCTAACTTTCGGGAGAATATAACCCTTAGGGTGAAGGCACAGCAGCGTGAAGAATCTTTGAAAAGAAGTGAAGCGCGTCTTAATGCCGCTCAAAAGGTGGCTCAGGTGGGCAGTTTTGAGTGGGATATTAAACATGATCAGTTGCGATGGTCTGATGAGCATTTTCGCTTGTGGGGATTTCAACCACAAATTTTCACACCGACAGTGCAGCAATTTGAGCAGGGCCTCCATCCTGATGATGCAGAGCGGGTAAAGCAGACGCTCCTGGAAGCACTCCAGGGAGATGGGGCGTATGCATGTGATCATCGGGTGTGCTGGGCTGATGGTACGGTTCGTGACATCTCTGGACGAGGCCAGGTCATCTTTGATGACAATGGCGATCCTGCCTCGATGACAGGCACAGTGCAGGATATCTCCAACAGCCAGCGGATAGCTCGTGAACTATTAGTTGCGAAGAAAAGCGCTGAGGCTGCGAGTGAAGCTAAAAGTATGTTTCTCGCAAATATCAGCCATGAGCTACGCACTCCGATGAATGGAATTATCGGAATGACCTATCTTGCACTGCAGACTGATCTGAATACCAAACAGAAAAACTTTGTCGGTAAGGCGCACTCCTCCGCCGAGGATCTACTGGGGATTCTGAATGATCTGTTGGATTTTTCAAAAATTGAGGCGGATAAGATCGAAGTAGAACAGATCCGGTTCGATCTTCGGGATGTTTTGGATGATGTCGTAAGCCTGTTTCAACCACGAGCGGTGGAGAAACAGCTGAAGTTAGAGGTGAACTGTGATCCCGACCTCCCAGGGGTATTGCTTGGGGACCCGCTGAGATTAGGCCAGGTTTTGAAAAATCTGACCTCCAATGCGGTTAAGTTTAGTCACTCTGGAGGAGCGGTTTGGATTAAAGTAACGCTTGATGAGGTGTTAGATCAACAGCAGGTGAGCGTTCGTTTTTCGGTTGAAGATACCGGGATTGGTATCTCTGAAGAGGAGGAAAACCTCCTGTTTCGCCCCTTCTCTCAGGCGGATGCTTCAACAACGCGTAAATATGGCGGAACCGGACTTGGCCTGGCGATCTCTGAGAGGTTGGTGAAATTGATGGGAGGGGGTATCAGGGTCGATAGTTGTGAAAATCAGGGGAGTTCATTCAGCTTTACCCTGACGTTCTGTAAGGGAGAGGACGAGGAGGCTATGCCACCGAAAGAGCTGAAGGCTAGCGAGGTGTCTGAATTGGCAGCGTTGAAAGGTAGCCGGGTTTTACTGGTGGAAGATAATGAGATCAATCAGTTGGTACTTCAGGAGCTGTTACGTCGTAACGGAGTAGTGGTAGAGGTTGCTGCAGATGGTGAGCAAGGGTTACAGCGGTTAACTTCAGCGACCTATGATGCTGTTCTGATGGATTGCCAGATGCCGGTTATGGATGGTTACGAGGCCACAAGGCAGATTCGGGCATCGCCGCAGCTCTGTCAGATACCGGTGATTGCGATGACCGCCAATGCGATGAAAGGCGATCGTGAAAAGGCACTGAAGGTGGGAATGGATGATTATCTGACTAAACCGATCGATCCTCCGCAGGTTCTTCAGGTGCTGGATCGCTGGATTGGGAAGAGGCGAGATGGTGCAAGTGGGAGCACAGTTGAAGTGAAGACTGTTACAGGTCAAGACTCATTATGTTAAATTTCAGCTATCAGCCTGATCAACAGTTGGTTAGTGCCAGGGAAAAGAGGAATTATGATGAACAAAGCCACCTTTAAATTAGTTGCGACAGCATCGTTGCTTATGTCAGCACTGCTTCTGCAGGGTTGCTCCCCAGAAGTTGGAAGCAAAGAGTGGTGCGCCGACCTGAAGGAGAAACCTAAGGGTGAATGGAGCGTAAATGAAGGTAAAGATTTTGCTAAGCATTGTATCTTCTAAGCGTATTTGACCTTCCCTTAGGAAGGGTTCCAGATTGGTCTGGAACCCTTTTTTTATAGGCAGAGTTGGGAGGGATGGCTTTTGTTCGGTTTATCCAAAATAAATTTACTGAACAGACTTGATTCATCATCAATAACTGCCTATCATGCGCCCGCCTGATCGATGTGCCGGTATAGCTCAGTTGGTAGAGCAACTGACTTGTAATCAGTAGGTCCCGAGTTCGACTCTTGGTGCCGGCACCATCTCTCCCTTGTAACAATACTCCTCAGATAAAAGCGTTATAAAAAAACACCCTCTCGGAGCCAATGGTTCAAATCGTTACCTACCCATAGTTCAACCTACGGGTCATCTGAGCCATCTTTTAAATTTTGATTTTAGATGCTCTGCTGAGGTGACAATTGGTTTGCCACTAAGAGTGGCAGTAATCACTACTGTCGAGTAACGCAGTGAACTCCTTCGCAGGCATCGGTTTTCCAAAGTAGTAACCCTGTAACAGATCACAGCGAAGCTCACTCAGATAGTTGTACTGCTCCTTAGTCTCGATCCCCTCTGCTGTGACGCTTAAACCCAACTGATGAGCCATAGCGATGGTTGCAGTGACCAGAATCTTAGAGTCGGAATTGTCTGGCAGTTCGTTGATGAACGAGCGATCGATTTTCAGGTTATCAAAGGGGAAGGTTTTCAGGTAGTTCAGGGAGGAGTAACCGGTCCCGAAGTCATCCATGGATATCTTCACTCCTAGATCAGAGATCTCCCTTAAAGAGTTCATCAGTTCAGTAGAGGCTTCGATCAGCAGCCCCTCTGTTACTTCGAGGTTCAGATGGTGCGCGGGGAGCTGTGCCTCTTCAAGGGCATGCTTCAGATCTGACAGAAAATCATTACCCTTGAATTGCCGTGGTGAGACATTCACTGAGACGGAGAACTCCGAATATCCCTGATCGACCCAGAATCGGGCTTGTTGGCAGGTTTGTTTTAGGATCCAGCGACCGATCGGGATAATCAGTCCGGTTTGCTCTGTGATCGGAATAAACTCCTCAGGAGACACAAACCCCAGAGCGTCTGAATGCCAGCGGATCAATGCTTCGGCACCAATAATCTGTTGATGACCGCGAATACCCGAAATAAGAGGCTGATACACCATGGTGAGTTCGTTGTTCTGGATCGCGGTACGCAGGTTATTATCGATATCCAACTGCCGGGTTGCGATATCGTTCATCTCCTGAGTGTAGTAGTGGAAGGTGTTGCGCCCATCTTTTTTCGCTTTGTACATCCCAATGTCTGCTGCCCGAAGCAGTGATCTGTAATCGGATGCATCATCAGGATAGATGGAGATGCCGATACTGGTGGTGACAATCAACTGCTTATTCTGAATCATAAAGGGATGGGTGAACTGTTGCAGGATCTGTTCTGCGATCAGTTCAGCATCAGTTGCTGAGTGAATATCTTCTAACAGGATCAGAAACTCATCGCCACCGTGTCGTGCGAGGGTATGATTCTCCTTGAGGCAGGACTGGAAGCGCTTGGCTGCTTGTTGCAGCAGATTATCTCCAACATCATGCCCGAGGCTGTCGTTGACCTTTTTGAAACCGTCCAGATCAATAAACATCAGCGCGAGTTGGGTTTTATGCCGATCAGCATTGCGCATCGCCTGCTCGGTACGGTCACGGGCCAGAAAACGGTTGGGTACATGTGTCAGAAGATCGTACTGTGCTTGATAGAGGATGTGCTCCTCCTGCTCTTTCTGCCTACTGATATCACGTATGGATAGGACGGTATAAAGTCCGTCGTCAAACCGCATGCTGGCGATAGTAATCTCGGCAGGGAAGGGAGAAGCATCCTTGCGGATCAGCTCCATCTCAAACGGTTGTGTATAGCCCTGATTCTGATAATGGGCAATCTGGTTCAGTGTCTCAGGTTCAAACAGAGTGGTTAAGGGGGATGAGATAATATCCTCTCTGCGCTCACCTATAATCGTGCACAGGGTGTGATTGACATCAATAACCCTGTGATTCTGGTAGATTAGCAATCCCTCGGAGACCAGCTCTGACAGTTGTCGAAAGCGATCCTCGCTGGCCAGAAGCTTTCTCTGGGCTTCAATACGCTTACTGATATCCCGGAAGGATGCGGCTCTTGCTGTCTCTCCATTCCAATCGACCTCCCGGCCGGTGATCACCACGGGGATCTCTCGGTGGTCTTTGGTCAGGACCGCTGCCTGATAAGGTTGCTCTGAGCCGCTGTCAGCCTGTTGAATAGCGATATCCAACGAATCTGAGGTAAAGAAGTCTTCAGGCGAGAGGGCCAAAAACTCTTCCCGGTTATAGCCAAATAGTGCTTCTGCGCGTTCATTGATGTCGACAATGCCATCATCGTTATGTACCAGAATTGCTTCAGAGCTTGCGCGTTCAAAACGCAGCAGCCGGCTTTGGCTCTCTTGTAATGCATTCTGGTAATGCTGTTTTACCTGCAGGGTGGAGGTTAGCTGACGGTAGAGGTGGTAGATCGCCAGCAGAGTAATAAACATGAGCAAGCCAAGAAGAATCAGTTCAGCGCGTTTTTGGCTGGCTTGATTCAGAGCTCTGAAGTGTTCAGGGGGGAGAAGGTAGGTGATCTTCCAGTTGGGTAACTCGGCGACAGGTTCACTTTCTAGGAGATAGATAGTTTGGTCAGGGGAGATCACCTGACCCTGCTCTTTTCGTTTGAAACCGATGCTATCTGGTGGTGAATCACCAAATTGCCGGGTTTTAGCAATAACCTGTTGTTCCTGAGGGGAGATTGGAAACAGTGTTTTGTACAACCAGTCAGGTTTGCTGGATGCGAAAACTACCCCGTATTCATTGACCAGATTGGCCTCACCGGCAAGTCCATTGAAGCGTTGCTCGATCTGATCGGGTAGATACTTGATCACAGCGACGCCGATGGGCTTTGCGGCTTTAGATAAAACGGGGCTGCTGAAATAGATCCCGCGTTTCTTGGTTGTTACACCTAATGCCAGATGGACGCTGGTATTACCCTGCATCGCATTTTTGAAGTACGGCCGGAAACCGTAGTTATTACCAACGATTGAGTCCCCTTCCGTGTGGCTATCTACAATCGCGTCTCCCTGTTGATTAAGGAGGTAACAGATCGAGGCCCCAAGTGTTTGGCAATAGCGCTGTAAGAGAGGTGTGACATTTTGTATATCTGGCTGGGTTGTTGCTTCGCTGAGGAAGCGCTGAATTTGGTTTTCCTGAGCGAGTAGTTCAACGGTATGAGTGTGATTACGGATAAATGCACTTGCTTGATTTGCGAGTAACTGTGAGACGTTTTGGCTGTGAGTTTTCGCTTCACGTTCAGTTTGAGAGAGTAGATTCAGGTAGATAAAACCTGCACCGGCAGCCACCAGAAATAATGGCAGTAGAACCAGAGCCAAGATGCCACGGGTTGTGACCCAAGTTTGTGATTGTGATGAACGGTTATCCACCCGAGTTGACCCTATCTACTGTCATAGTCTGATATTTATACTCTATCAATTCAGCCAGTGGCGTCCGATTGCCTGTGAATGATCTGTTTATGGTTAGCCTTTCCTAGGCTCTTATAGATCTTGGTTTTTATATTAGCACTGGAAATTATCTATTGCTTCTGTAGAACGGGAGTACGACTTTCAGTGGTAAGCATACTAGCGCGTGTTCAGGAAATTGGTCAGTTCATTCCAAACGATCTCAGGAGTCAGTGCCGCAAATACTACAGGTTCAATCTGGGCCTGGATCTCAGGATAATCGGAGGATTTCAGGCAGGTTTGATCTTTACCATAGCCTCCAACCAGACCCGGATCAGTTGGGCCAAACAGAATGAAATTTGGCGTATCTAATGCGGCCGCCAGGTGTGACAGGCCGGTATCCACCGATACACAGGCACGTGCATTGACCAGCACTGAGGCAACCTCTGCAATCGAAAGTTTGGGGAGTATCTCGACAAAGTTATGTTGCGCAGCTAAACGTTCGGCTCGTTCTCGCTCTTTAGGATTCCCCCAGGGGAGTTTGATCTGCCAGCCTGCTGCACCCGCTTTCTCTATCAATGATGACCAGTATGCTTCCGGCCAGTGTTTATCAAACCGTGTGGTGCTGTGTTGGAATACCAGATAGGGGGACGCATCTTCGGACGGATTGAGAAAATGTGAGCGGATTGCGAAGTCGCCCCGTGTTTCAGGCAGGGGGTATTTTAAAGCCTGAGCGAACAACTGCCGGACGCGTTCTACTGCGTGCTGCTGTTTTGCCACACCGATCGGGTGATCATAGAAATGCGCAGAAAAGGGTTCTTTCGCAGAATGTTTATCCAGCCCGTAACTGGAACCGCTTGCAAGACGAGTAACCAATAGTGCACTTTTCAGGAGCCCCTGAGCATCAATTACTGCGTCATAGTGATTCAGTGTCAGCTGTTTTTTATAGGCAGACCATTCCCCGGATCTAAGGGTCTTGATGATATTTTTTCGCCAACGGCGAATAGCGACAGGGATCACCTGATCAACAGCTGGGTGCCATTCGGGGATCTCTTGGAAGCCCTCTTCGACCACCCAGTCAAACCTGATTTCCGGGTGCGCGTTCATCGCATCGGTCAAAGCTGGCAACGTATGGATAACATCCCCCATAGAGGATGTTTTCACTACCAGTACTCTCATCTTTTATCCAACCATTTCTGCGTTTCAGCAAAAGCCATCTCTGGCGTTATGTCGATCATACTTTGATGATAACCCTGATCGGCGTCGCCTTTACGAATCTTATGGAAACCCTCTATCAGACGGATGATGGAGGCCCTCTCTGAAAGAGGAGGTGTAAACCCTGGGCTGGTCGGACCATAGAGGGCAATAAGTGGTGTATTTACCGCAGCAGCAATATGCATCAATCCAGAATCATTGCTGATAGCAACCTGGCAAGCTGCGATCAGATCGATCGCTTGAGGCAGACTGGTTCTGCCAGCAAGATTGTGACAGTTGGCTTGTTCAGCCGGTGAAAGCTGGTTGATGATCTGCTGACATATCGGATCATCTTTTTGGGAGCCAAATAGCCAGATGGTATGGCCATCCGCGATCAGGTGGCGTGCAAGTTGAGCGTAGTGATAATCAGGCCAGCGTTTTGCGGGTCCGAATTCGGCCCCGGGGCAGAATGCGATGGCTCCGGTTTGCGAGAGCTTAAACTCGTCAATCGCCTTTTGCTGGGCCTGTGAATCAACCCTTAGGCTAGGCGGTAAGATCGTTTCAAGTGGTAGAGCAGGGGTGCCCTTGGGCTGTGAGAGTGCAACATATCTTTGAACCATTAATGGATAAGCTTGCTTATCCAGTTTGCGCAGGTCATTTAACAGCCCGTAGCGCATCTCTCCGCGCCAACCTGTTCGCAAAGGGATCTTAGCAAACCAGGGAATCAAGGCTGATTTCAGGGAGTTTGGCAGTACCAGTGCTTGCTCGTAGTTATGCTCATGCAGCTCTGAACCGATCCGCTTGCGCACCTCCCACTGCAAACTGCCGTGTCCAACTGGCATCGCAATGGCGGAGTTGACCTCAGGCATCCTCTCTAGGACCGGACGACACCAATCGGGTGCAAGCACATCAATACACCGTTGTGGGTTTTGCTCTTTAAGATGCCGGTACAAAGACTGGCTCATTAGCATATCGCCTACCCAGGAGGGGCCGATAATCAGTGTTTTCATAAGCGTCCTGAATCTATCTCTATCACTGACAGCACGTTACTGTGTCTCTGTCGCATGGGTAAGTCTGCGGTCAAACGTCTGGCGCAGAGCAGGTTCCAGTGAATCATAGGGAACAATAGTCTTGCCGTCGGCTAAGGTTGCACTTTGACGATCAAAATCGACATGGATATAGGTCAAATCCGGCAATACCAGTACCGCATTAGGTTCATTGTGCAGTGTTTTCATGTAAGCAGAAACAACCCTGTTTCTCTCTGGATCAATCTTATTTTGCAGCGAGAGGCCGTTGATCTCTGAAACGGGGTCCAACTGCATAATATCCAGAAACGTTGCGAAAATATCAGCCTGACTCACCGGTGCATCAATATTTTGTTTGAGTTGTGTATAAGCTTGAGCAGGCGGGAAGACCATCAATGGATTATGAATGACACCAGAGCTGTAGCTACGATTAAACTGGGTTTTGTTACGTGATATATCCTGTCCATGATCAGAGGAATAGATGATCCAGGCATTCGGCGAGTACTCGCGGACCCGTTCCACCAAACGGGAGAGGTAAAGGTCGGTATAGAGCACTGTGTTGTCATAGGCGTTCACCCCATTGGGGTTAGTTTCTGGAAGAAACTGCTTAACCGAAGCGGGGGAATGGGTGTTGTATGGGTAGTGACTGCCGTTCATCTGCGCAACGAGCAGCATCGGCGCCTTCCGCTCTTTACTTAACGTACGTGTCAGGTATGGAAAGATACCCTCTTCCAAGACCTTCATATCATCAGCTCCTTCGGAAACTGAGACTGAAGCGCTAAAGTCGGTCCCTGATTGATAGTGATCCAGATCTTGGTCGACAAAGATCTGATCGACATTGCGCCATTGGAAATCCTGCGCAGTGATCAGGGCAGTTTGGTAGCCGGCGGCCTTAGCATAATTGAACAGCGTCGGGCTGCTGTAGACCAGTCCGTAAGGGTCGATCCCCTGGAGGCCGGTCAACATATAAGGGACCGAACTTAATGTGCGGGTACCGATTGAAACGGCATTGCGAAAGAGGAGCATCTCTTTCTGATCTATCATGGCCTGAAGATGGGGGGTGGTTTGGCGTTCATAACCATAAACACCCAGTTGGCTTAATGTTAGTGATTCACCAATGACAAACACAATATCCGGTTTGCTAGCCAGATTGTCAGCCTGTTCAGGGACAACCGGTTTGTTCGCCAGTTTACCTTTAAACGTCTGGCGCTCAATCAGGCTGGGGAAAACGCCCGCGTAGGCGACCGAGCTAAACTGGAACTTGCTGATCCCGTACCAACTGAAGGTGACCAGCAAAAAGAGTAGGGAGGCGACAATGGTACTGCCGGCTTTCAGCCAGAGGTTGGGCTTTAGCTCCAGACGGAACAGCAGGAGTAAAAGGGGGATCTCCAGAGCCAGCAGAATCAGGGGTTTTAGAATAATCGCGTTGTCTAACCAGAGTTGTAGGGTCAGCATCGGGTCTGCTGCGACAAAGCGAAGGTCAAACACTGAAACAAAGTTGCCGTAAATAGCAAAATACGATTGCTGCGCTACCTGAGTGCCGAGAATAAAGAAAAGGAACAGTGATCGTGCCGGCCCGTTTTTAATTGGTGCGAAAACCAGTAATAACAGGAACAGAGTGCCCAGGCTTAAACCGTAATTGACCCAGAAACGTTTCCCCTCCAGATTCTCAAGTAACCATGATAGGTCGCGGACCAAGAGAAGATCTGAGATGGCGAGGCAGATAAAAATCAGTAGAAAAAATCTTTTAGGTGCCGCTCTACCCCGGTCAACCAGTTGCGTAAATGCTTTGCTCATTGCAGTAAAATCAAGCGTCCTAAACGTGAGTATCAGTCAAAATTACAGGCATGGCATCATGCCAGTTAGTCGCTGAATATGAGTGCCTGTGTCAGGTCAGAGGTGAATAATACCGTAAACCAGATTTAAACGCCCTAATCACGCTGAGGCAGCATATTTTTACTATGTTGGGCGAATCTTTTCAGGGTAATTCCAATTTGCTCGCTTGGCGATTAGAATATCAGCCCTTGTTTATAGATCACCCATTCATTTCTGTTGTCTGCCCCATCCGGCGTGGATAACAATGTTAAGAGTAAGGAAGGTAACATGGCTACTGCATTCGGCTCCGTTTTTATGCCTGAAATGTCAATCACATGGTTTGACGGTTCTAGCTGGAGTGCGGTCGAAATGGTCCCTAGTGACAGCATTCAGCTGCACCCAGGAGCACATGTGTTGCATTACTCGAGTACCTGTTTTGAAGGGTTAAAGGCGTTCCGACATGAAGATGGTACCGTTAAGGTTTTCCGTATCGATCGGAATGTTGAGCGTATGGCTCAAAGTGCACGCCTGTTAGCTCTGCCTGAACTGGATGAAACGTTCGTTACGCAGATGATTCTGGATACGGTAAAACGTTTTGAAACAGATGTGCCGACGCCTCCAGGTTCGATGTATATCCGCCCGACACTGTTTGGAACAGAACCTGCGATTGGTAAGGCTGCAGCACCCTCGGAAACAGCTTGTTTCTATGTGCTTCTCTCGCCGGTTGGTGATTATTTTGCAGGTGGTGATCGGGCACTGAGACTGCTGGTGGATGACACCGGTCTTCGTTGTGCACCGCATAACGGCATGATCAAAAGTGGTGGTAACTACGCCAGTGCGCTTTTGCCAACCATGAAAGCGAAAGCTGAGCACAATGTTGATCAGGTACTGTTCTGTCCGAATGGCGATATTCAGGAGACAGGTGCTGCAAACTTCCTGTTGATTGATGGGGATGAAGTGATTACCCGTGATCTGGATGAAAGCTTCCTCCACGGTGTAACCCGAGATTCTATTCTGACTATTGCACGGGACATGGGCCTGAAAGTGTCAGAGCGTCGCATCACCGTTGAGGAGATGCTCGAGCGCATTGCCAAGCCAGGTTGTGAAGCTGCGTTATCCGGTACGGCTGCAGTTCTTGCTCCGGTCGGTACTATGGTTTATCAGAATAAAGAGTTCACTGTTGGAAGTGGTGGTATCGGCGAGACTACGCTGAAGCTGCGTAAAGCGCTGAACGATATCCAGTGGGGCAAAGCTGAAGATAAGCACGGTTGGCTGACCGACGTTTAATTCAAACGGTATCAGATAAAAAGGCAGGTTTAGAACCTGCCTTTTTTTATGCTCTCTCAGACTAGCGTTTTATCCCAGATGGCGGCGACAGCTGAACGCATATCGGTCATCTCTGAGTCAGAGATCGTATTGGAGCGATCCTGCAAAGTCTGACGATGTCCCAGCGCACGATAAGCCTTATAGGCTTCTCGAAGGGTCGTTGCATCATCCGAGCTGATTAGACCGGTGTGTTCCGCCGCATCAAGAATGCGGATGTTATCGGTGAACTCATGCAGTTCAGCAAACTGGTGTGAATGCTTCAGTACCAGGAACTGAACCAGAAACTCAATATCGACAATCCCACCGCGATCATGTTTTAGATGGAAGACCGGGCTCTCTTCGTTGCTGCTGTTTTTGCTACCCAGATGCTGACGCATTTTTTCGCGCATCTCAGAGACCTCCTCCAGCAGTTTCGGAGTTTCTCTAACCTTCTCCAGAATCTCTGCACGGACGGCTTCAAAGCGGGTAGCCAGCGCTGCATCACCTGCAACAACCCGGGCACGCACCAGCGCTTGATGTTCCCATGTCCAGGCTTCTTTATTTTGATAGTCGGAAAATGCTTTTAACGAACTGACCAGCAGTCCAGAGTTGCCCGATGGGCGAAGGCGCATATCCACTTCATAGAGCTGACCGGATGTGGTGAAGGTGTTGAGGATATGGATGATCTTCTGTCCCAGTCGCGTGAAAAAGACCGAGTTTGCGATCTGCTTATCACCGTCAGTGAACAGGTTAGGGTCGGAGTCATGGATGAATACCAGATCGAGGTCCGAACCGTATGAGAGTTCGATGCCCCCCATTTTCCCGTAGCCCAAAACGATAAAATCCGGGTTGCAGGGTACACCAGCTGATTTTTGCGGCGAGCCATGCTTTTCGGTCATCAACTTCCAGGCAATATCGACGACCGCTTCTAGAATCACCTCGGCAGTCCATGTGAGGTAATCGCTGACTTTCATGAGTGGCAGAGCGCCGGTGATCTCCGATGCCGCGACTTTAAGTACATGGGCATTTTTAAAGTAGCGCAGGGCATCCATCAGTTGCTCTGTATCCTCTTCAGGTATACGTAACAGCTGCTGGCGTAACTCACTGTTTAGTTGCTCTTTATTAGGAGGTGAATAGAGCGTACTCGGGTCGATCAGTTCATCCAGAAGAATCGGCTGTTTAGCGAGTTTCTCTGAAAACCAGCTAGATGCGGAGCACAGTCTGACCAGCTGTTGTAATGCGGTCGGGTTTTCCGCAAGCAGCACCAGATAGGCTGAACGGCGAAGAATCGCCTGAATCAGTTGTAACACACGCCCTAGGGTTTCCGTTGGATTGGTGGTTGAGGCCACCTCCTGTAGCATTACCGGAAGGACTAACAGCAGTCGCTCCTGAGCAACCTGTTGTAGCATCTGTACGGTACGGGATTGACGCAGTTGATCGATCAACTCCCAGGCGGGTTGGGCATCACTGAATCCCTGAGTGCTGAGCATTTTCTCAGCATCGGCAGCTTCGAGATCATCATTCCAGAGCGACAGCCAGATCTCTGTATTCTGGTTCTGATCATCATCGCCACTCTCTTCGCTGGGTGCGATCAGGTCTGCAAAGTGGATGCGAACATTCTGGCGGTAGGCTTCCAGGGCGTTGGCAAACTCATCCCAGCTATTAAAGCCCATGCTGAAAGCGAGCCTGAGCTGTTCTTTTTCATCGACCGGAAGTTCCTGTGTCTGTTTATCAGCTACCGCCTGAATGGCATGTTCTGCGTTACGCAGAAATTCATAGGCTAGCATCAGTTCATCGGAAGCGTTTTGTGGCATGCCTACGGCGTCGGGCAGTGTTGGTAGCACATTGCACAGCTCTCGTTGTTGTAACCGAGTATCCCGTCCACCACGTAGCAGCTGAAAAACCTGAGCAATAAATTCGACCTCACGGATCCCGCCGGAGCCCAACTTAACATTGTTGTTAAGCCCTTTACGACGTACTTCCCGGCTGATCATCTCTTTCATTTCACGTAGAGAGTCAAAGGCGCTGAAGTCGATATATTTGCGATAGACGAATGGACGCAGAATCTGCATCAGCTCTTTACCCGCTTCTTTATCTCCCGCCATGACACGTGCTTTGATCATGGCGTATCGTTCCCACTCTCGGCCATGTTCCTGATAGTAGCCTTCCATTGCATCGAAGCTGATGACCAGTGGGCCTGCTGAGCCAAACGGGCGCAGGCGCATATCAACACGGAAGACAAAGCCGTCAATGGTGGTGTTATCCAGAGCCTGAATCAGCTTCTTACCTAAACGGATAAAGAAATCCTGATTATCCAGGCATTTCTTACTGCCCTCAGTTTCACCGTTCTCAGGGTAGACAAAGATCAGATCGATATCTGAGGAGAGATTCAACTCGTTTGCACCGAGTTTCCCCATGCCGAGGACAACCATACGTTGTGGTTTTCGGCTGTGACGACCTGTGGGTGTCCCCCAACGTTCACAAGCCTGGTCATAGAGCCAGTTCATGGTTTGCTCGACACAGGCATCCGCTAACCAGGAAAGTTCGCGTGTCGTTGTTCGCATATCGCTGAGTCGTGTCAGATCCCGCCAGATCAGACGGGTCTGCTCACGCTGTCGGAATTTGCGTACTGCTCGATGTAACTCCTCTTCCGTACTCTGTTCTGATAGCAGGGCGTGGAGGGTGTCTTGATAGTGATCGGATTCATATTTCCGGTAGAGGTCACCACTATCGAGAAGCGATGGCAGCATCTCCTGGCTTCGGCTCAACTGCTCCGTGACAAAATTACTGCCGGTTAGCACCCGGGTCAGATCAGATGGAAAACTATCCGGGTATTCACTCAGCGATTCAAGAACCGGAGCGACCTGCTCCCAATTCTGTTCTAGGAGAGGGTGAAGCGCCTCGGGTAGTAATGCCATATGCGGTTGCAGCATGGGGTTGTTCTCCTGAAATACGAATCCTTTAAGTGTAACAGTGACCCGAATCCGGGTGTGTGACGCTTATCATTTTTCTTGTAAAGGGCGTTGAGCCAAAAGTTGTTTCTGCTCATCCCAGCGTTCCCGCCAGGACTGTTCGATCAGCTGCTCCGAAATCAGCAGTGCGAGGACACCGGGCTCAGCTGTTTGCAGCAGAACCTCCATACGAGAGGCTGCCCGTTCTGCATGTTTTTCTATCCATGAAGATCCGGAGCAATCCGCTAGCAGGGCCGTTCGTCGCCAGGCATCAATGTCACGTACCTGACGGATCAGTTTGGTCAGCAGTTGATCCAGTACACCATCGGGCTCTGCTGGGATGATATCCGTGAATGTCTCATAGAAGGCACAGGTATTGCGCAATGACTCCAGGGCCAGCGGGATATACTGCCAGTTGCGGCTAAACTTCCAGGCTTCAAAGTAGCGAGGCCAGAGACTGAGCTCGTTCTGTAAAAGGGCGCAGAAACTCTCCTCCAGAGACGTTTCCGAGGTGAACTCAGGCTGTTGCCGTGTGACGCTATAGCTTTCTGGATCGAGGAGGCGATAACCTCTTTCAGCTTTGCTTATGTCGCTGATGTAGAGGGGAACATGCCTCGCAAGCTCGAGCGCAAACCTTACCAGCTCAGTGGCTTCCCCTTCGAGCAGCTCCAGTTCAAGTTCGCACAGCGGATCCTCAAGGCCGTTTGCAGTGACCATGCCCTGATCAAGAGCGATCTCAGCCTTTAGCGTCCTGCCCTGCTGATCCAGGGTATCGAGGATCCATATTGTGCGATTAAAATCGGTACTAAAGACAGGCTGAATCTCATCCTGCAGGGTTTCACAATGCAGGGCCTTAGGCCACTCGGCTGTTTTCAGAAGGTCGTAATCGAGTTGTTCCGACGCGAGTAACCACTCCCACTCATGTCGACTGTGCAGGCCCGCTTCCGATGAGCCACTGCTTTTGAGTGTTTGAATCAACTGCTCCCCTTTACGGCGGATACGCAGTGCGACCCGATGGGCTGTCAGCTGCTGATCTGGCGTGTCGTAGTAGGTATTGCCTAAGCGTTGCGTACCTAGTTCGCGAATATGCTCGGAGCGGAAAAGGGGTTGTTGTTTGAGAGATTCCACATGATGTGGGCTCAAGGTTAGTTTTAACTCTACTTCCAATGCCATTATTGTCGTTCTCTGGTTAAGCTGGCGATCAATCTTTCCTAAGTCTACCCCACGGATGCGAGCTAAACATAGGTCTATAGCCTTTAAATGGACCTCTATCAGTAAACCAGCGACAATGCAGGAAAAGAATGATGTTTTCAGGAGCAACCAATGTCTAAAAACTGCCCAGATCTGGTGACCATGCTGACCCAGTTGATTGCAAGTCCCTCGGTCAGTTGTACTCAGCCGGATTGGGATCAGAGTAATTTAGCGGTGATCGAGCTCCTGGATACCTGGCTTTCCGGATTGGGGTTCAGCACCGAGGTTATGCCGGTAGAGGGGCATCCGGGTAAGGCCAACCTGATTGCAACGTTAGGATCGGGCCCCGGTGGTCTGGTGTTGGCGGGTCATACCGATACGGTACCGTTTAATGCTGAATTATGGCAGAGCGACCCCTTTAAATTGACGGAAAAAAACAATCGGTTTTATGGGTTGGGAACCTGCGATATGAAAGGGTTCTTTCCGATCGCGATTGAGGCGGCAAAAAAATATCTACAGCAGCCGCTGCAGCAACCCCTGATTATTCTGGCAACGGCTGATGAAGAGAGTTCCATGAGTGGCGCGCGTGCGCTGGCAAAAGCGGGTAAGCCCAAAGCGCGTTACGCTATCATCGGTGAGCCGACAGGGCTCAAGCCGATCTATATGCATAAAGGGATGATGATGGAAGCGGTCAGGGTTGAGGGAAAAGCGGGGCACTCATCGGACCCATCATTAGGTGCTAACGCGCTGGATGCGATGCACTCGGTTCTGACAGAGCTGATCAGCTTCCGCAATGAGATGAAGCAGACACATCAAAACAGTGCCTTCAAAATCGCTGAGCCAACGCTCAATCTTGGGTGCATCCATGGGGGAGATAATCCGAACAGGATCTGCAGCCGGTGTGAAGTGGAATATGACCTCCGCCCTCTGCCGGGTATGGATCTGGATAACCTGCGAGAAGATGTCACCAAGCGGTTATCGCCTTTGGCTGAGCAGTTTGGTGTCGAGATACGTACTGAGTCGCTTTTTCCCGGTATCCCCGCATTTGCAAACAAACAGGATTCTGAACTGGTTAAGATGGCCGAGCAATTGACCGGTTACAATGCAGAAAGTGTAGCCTTTGGAACGGAGGCGCCATTTATGCAGGAGCTGGGTATGGATACCATTGTGATGGGGCCAGGCTTTATTGATCAGGCGCACCAGCCGGATGAGTATTTGGCTTTTGATCAGATTAAGCCTACAGTAGCCATATTAGAGAAAATGATTGAACAATACTGCCTGTAGACCTGCTGTGAAAGACGATACTAAACAATACGTTAACTGGTTCCGCCACTCATCTCCCTATATCAATGCACATCGGGGAAATACCTTTGTGCTGATGTTGAGCGGCGAGTCAGTGGCGGATCCTAATTTTGCCAATATCGTGCATGACATCGCGCTTCTGAATAGCCTGGGGGTGCGACTGATTCTGGTGTATGGCTCTCGCCCACAGATTGCTGAACGGTTAGAACATAAGCAGATTGAAACACGTCTGCACCATCACCTGCGTGTGACGGATCAGGCAACCTTGACCTGCGTGATTGAGGCATCTGCGATTGTCCGGGCAGAGATAGAAGCGCGTCTCTCGCTGGGCCTGCCGAATACACCAATGGCGGGCTCACGGATCAAGGTGGTTTCTGGTAATTTTGTCACGGCTAAGCCGGTAGGTGTGCTGGATGGGGTCGATATGGCCCATACGGGTGAGGTACGACGTCTTGATAGCGAAGCGATTCGGCAGCAGCTTGATGACGGTAATATCGTCCTGTTGTCACATCTGGGTTACTCCCCGACGGGTGAACTGTTTAATCTGGCTGTTGAAGATGTAGCGACCGCAGCAGCCTCAGCCATCGATGCTGATAAGCTGATACTGTTTGGCGCAGATCCCGGAGTGCTCGATAGCAGCGGTAAGCTCCGCAGTGAGCTGCTGACACGCAAGGCTGAAAGGCTGGTGGGGCAATATCTGTCCTCTCTTGAGGAGACCAATCAACCTCATACCGAGCTGTCGCGGAACCTGGAAGCCGCAGTGAATGCCTGCAGGCGTGGCGTTAAACGCTGTCATCTGGTGAGTCACAAAGTGGATGGTGCCCTTCTGGCTGAACTGTTTACCCGGGATGGGTCCGGCACGATGGTGCTTCAGGAATCTTATGAACAGTTGCGTAAGGCAACAATCGAGGATGTTGGCGCGGTACTCGAACTGATTGACCCGCTTGAGCAGGATGGCACGCTCGTACGGCGTTCCCGTGAAGTTCTGGAAAATGAAATTGAGCGATTCACCCTGATTGAACGCGATGGTGTGGTCATCGGCTGTGCCGCTCTGTACCCGTTCTCACAAGAGAAGATGGGTGAGCTTGCTTGCGTTGTGGTGGCCTCAGAATACAAAGGGGGAGCGCGGGGTGATCAGTTACTGGAAGCGATCCAGCAGCAGGCACTTAAACAGGGGCTGAAGCGGTTGTTTGTTCTGACAACAAAAACAGCTCACTGGTTTGTGGAGCATGGGTTTGTTGAATCGACTGTAGAGCAGCTTCCGGGGGAGAAAAAAGAGATGTTTAACCTGCAACGCAACTCGAAGGTCTTTGTACGGACCCTTTAATCGGGGAAATGTATGATAAAGCAGGTGCCCCCCAGAGGTGAATCCTTCACCTCTAACTGCCCCTGATAGCTGCTAATGATATCGGTTGCCACCGATAGGCCGATCCCCTGTCCCTGAATCGAGGTATCCAGTCGAGCCCCCCGCTGAAGAATCATCTGTCGCATCTCCGGACTGACTCCGGGGCCGTCATCACAAATTGAAAGTTTAAGTTCTGAGTGTTGGTAGGTACCGCTGATGGAGACTGAACTGTGCCCATATTTAAAGGCGTTCTCCAAAATGTTACCCAGTACCTCCATCAGATCCCGCTCATCTCCATAGAAGGTCAAACTGTCCGCCAGTTGCGTTTCAACCTGCATCTGTTTGTTACGATAGACTTTGCCCAGAGCCCCCAGCATACGTTCGATAATTGGAACGACTGCAACCGCTTTGCCTAAGGGTTTCGTCTGACTTTTAACGGCACGGGCTAACTGGTACTGCACAATCTGGTCCATGCGCTCAACTTGCTCTGTTACCAGCGCCTGATACTCCGGTAGTTCATGCGGCTCATGTTCAGCACCCCGCATCACAGCCAAGGGTGTTTTTAAACTGTGTGCCAGATCCCCCAGCGTATTGCGATAGCGCTCTCTCTGTTTCCGTTCGCTCTCAATTAATCCATTCAGGTTGGCAGTGACCGGTTCCACCTCTTCCGGATAGCTACCTGCGAGTTGCTCTGAATGACCTGATTCTATCTGTTTCAGGTCTCGGGCCAGACGGCGCAGAGGGGTCAGGCCCCAACTGAGGATGATGCTTTGCGCCAGTAGGGCAACTAAGAAAATAATACTCAGCCAGAGCGTGATCTGTTGGTTGTAAGCTTTGATATCCCTGACGACCAGATCATCGCTCTCCATGACGGTGAAGAGAAAAGATTTTTCCTGCCCCCCAGATTCCCAAATAATACGTAGCTGGAACCGGTATAGATTGGCCTCACTCATATGCTCAAAGAGAGGCTCTCCTGTGGTCAGACCGCTTAGGTTGATCGCTTCGGATAGCTGGGGATCGTCCAGGAGTACAGAGGAGAGTGAGCGCCAAAGAAGGTTGCCCTTTTGATCGTGGATAGACGCATATAAGCCGGATCCAATCTGTTCGTAACGGGGCTCGTGAAGGCTTTCAGGAAAGCGAATATGGTCCTCTTTCAGTTCGACTGCGCCCAGCAACAGGTATACCTGAAGTTGCAGGCGGTCCTTAACCGAGTTTTCCAGACTGTAGTGATAGGCATTGCTGAGAGCCAGTCCTGCGATCAGCAGGACGACAGGAAGAACAAATACCGATGCGATCAGCAGTCGCCCCTGCAGCGAGCGCAGGGGGGATTTGATATTCACTCGCTACCCTTATCTTCGCTCAGGGCAAAGCGGTATCCCAAACCGCGAACAGTCGTGATCGGTTGCAGGGTCTGATCGGGGTCTAGTTTCTGACGAAGTCGACGAATAAAGACCTCCAAGACATTGCTGTCACGGTCAAAATCCTGATGGTAAAGGTGCTCGGTCAGTTCACTTTTCGAGATGGTTTTGCCGGCATTAAGTACCAGGTATTCAAAGGTGCGATACTCATAGCTGGTCAGATTGACGGGTTCGTCATTCAGATAGACCACCCGACCCGTGGTATCGATGCTGAGAGAACCGAATTTAAGCACCGGTTTGGCATGGCCTGCCGCTCTTCTTAGCAGTGCATTGAGGCGGGCGTTTAACTCTTCCATATGGAACGGTTTGACCAGATAGTCATCAGCACCGGCCTCAAGCCCTTCCACTTTATCCTGCCAGTCGCCGCGCGCTGTCAGAATAATAATAGGAAACTCTTTACCCTCTTCACGCCACTGTTTGATCACCTCGATACCCGATAGCTTGGGCAGGCCCAGATCGACAATAGCAAGATCGTAGGGATACTCCTGCCCCATATAGAGAGCATCTTCCCCATCGGCACTCTCTTCGACCGTATAGTTATTACTGTTTAGAGCGGTGACTAACTGACGGCGTAGATCCGGATCATCTTCAACAACTAATAGTTTCATTGTGCTACAGCTCCTTGTCAGTGTTTCAATACTTTGCCATTTTGGCTGTCGATGAGAACATCTTTGACCCGACCCTCTTTGACCAGACGAATTTTATAAACGGCCCGATCCCGGAATTGGGTTGTTTCAGTTTTAATGACTTCGCCACCTGTGACCTCAGTCGCTTTGATCATCGCTTCTTTTAGCGTTACCGTTGTGGGCTCTGTCGCTAGGGTAATTTGAGAACAACCCATAGCAAGGCTCAATGTGAGCAGCGATCTGAGAAGCAGCTGCTTAAACATGACTCCAACCTCATTCTTGCGTGTAATGCTCCGATACTTTGGCGCACCGGATCGTATCTGTTGCTTGTATCTTAAGTGTAGGCTCACAAGTATCACGTATCATTGAATCAGAAGTAAATAGTTGAACGGGAAACGCTTTGAGGACAGTGCTTGTGAGAGAAGTGTAGGCAGATGAAACTGTATCGAGGGTGAACGGAGAGGGAAAGGCAGAGCGTAAATCGCTCTGCCTAAGCGGTTAGCTGTTAGTGCATTTGCGGCAAGTGCTGATGCCTAATACTTTGTAGAGCGGGCACCAGCCAAACAGTGCGATCAGAATGACTGGAACACCAATCCACCCCCATACTGATTGGGGGCCGACAAATACCAGTGCGATCAAAACCAGTCCCACCAGAACTCTTACCATCTTATCCAGATTACCAATGTTCTTTTCCATGACGATTAACCTCTTAAAATCTACGTTTGAGGTTATTCTAGTGAGACGGAAGAGCTGGGTCTGTGATTAAGTCACAGAACTAAGTTGACTGAGGTCACATATATGGATGCAGCCACGTTCGAGGCGGATACTGTTTTGCTGCTCCATCTTTTTTAGGTGGCGTGACACAACTTCTCTGGCTGTACCCAGTTCATCCGCGATCTGTTGATGGGATGCTCGAATCTGCAGACTTTTATCGGTATGGGCTAACAGATATTCGGTAAGGCGGGTTTCAATACTTTCAAACGCGATGCTCTGTACCAGCTCGATCATGTCGGAGAGAGGATGAGCATAGGAGGAAAAGATAAATGCGCGTAAGCCTGATGAGTTATTCAGGGCTGAAGAGAACGCATGATGGGGTAATAAATATGCTTCAACGGGTGATTCCGCGATACCCTCGGCGGGGTAATCCCTCTGGCCCAGCAGACATGAAGTGGTCAAAACACAGGTGCCGCTCCCCTCGATACGGTAGAGAACAATCTCTCGACCTGAGGGCGCGCGCGCAACCACTTTGACGGTGCCACCTGTAACCATAATAAAGTTGTTACAGCGATCCCCATGACGAAACAGAACCGTGCCCGCAGGCACATTAATTAGCTGGGCCTGTTGGATGATCTCTCTGCCCGCTGTGTCAAGTTGATCCAGTTCAGGATAGTGGTTAAGCAATGGATGAGACATATAGGATTATCTTAACTCAGCGCTTCGGGTCTTTTGCTTTCAGCTGGCGGACAGAGAGAATGACAAAACGGACGTTATAGATCAATCCCAGAAACAGGGCGATCGCTGCGGTGACGATAAACAGATTACCCAGCTCGGGAATCTTGAAAAACCAACCGGTCCACAGGGAGATAACACTGATTACGGCAATGGGAATCCCTGTTTTAATCAGACGTTGCATCCATATATCTGAACGGATCTCTTTTTTATCAAGGCTGGACATATTGGCTCCGAAAATTAACAGTGCCGCCCAGACTAGTGCGCAACTCGGTTTTGATCAAGAGGGGGAGGAGCTTACAGTTGATCAATTGGTCGGAGTTTAAGGTCAAAAGCTTCAGCCACACCCGGACAGTAAAGATGGCCGCCAGCAACATTCAATCCGCGGGCAAAGTTGATATCCTCACGTAATGCTGGCCGCCAACCCCTGGCTGCAAGGCGGATAATATAAGGCAGGGTTGCATTGGTGAGTGCCAGCGTGGATGTACGTGCCACCCCCCCGGGCATATTGGCAACACAGTAATGTACCACCCCCTCCTCGATGAAGGTCGGGTTCTGGTGTGTTGTCGCACGGCTGGTTTCAAAGCACCCTCCCTGATCGATGGCGACATCAACAATTACAGCACCGTCTGGCAGTAGTGTCAGATCTTCGCGGGTCACAAGTTTGGGTGCGGCAGCGCCGGGAATCAAAACTGCGCCGATAACCAGGTCAGCGTCCGGTAGCGCGGTTAAGATACTGTCTCGCGTGGAGTAGCGGGTCTGGAGCCGGCCATGAAACTGTTGATCAAGTTCGCGTAAACGATCGGGTGATGTATCAAAAATAGTCGTATTGGCCCCTAGCCCAAGTGCCATTTGAGCCGCATTCGTGCCGACAACACCTCCGCCCAAAATTATAACGTTTCCGGGGGCTACACCGGGTACGCCTCCGAGCAGTACGCCGCGCCCCTGTTGCGCGATCTCCAGACAGTGAGCACCCGCCTGAACAGACATCCTTCCTGCGACCTCGCTCATCGGTGCTAAGAGCGGTAAACGGCCATGTGAATCGGTGATGGTTTCATAGGCGATGGCGATCGCTCCAGAGTTGATCAGAGCGTGGGTTAACTGCTCCTCGGCAGCCAGGTGGAGGTAAGTGAACAGAATCTGCCCCTCCCGAAGCTGCTGCGCCTCCTCTGCCTGAGGCTCCTTTACTTTGACGACCATCTCAGCTTGTTGCCAGAGCAGATCAGCAGAATCGCATATCCGGGCGCCTGCCTGCTGGTAATCCGTATCGCTGAAACCGATCGCAGTCCCTGCGGATTGTTCAACCAGTAGCTGATGACCCTGTGTGACGAGTTCCCGTACCCCAGAGGGGGTGAGCCCGACGCGATATTCATGCACTTTAATCTCTTTAGGGATACCGATACGCATGACCTGCCTCCATAAGTCCAGACTACTTCTAGTGTAGTCAATCAATCTGTGATCCAATTCATGACATGTGTTGTTGCGAAGAAAACAATATCGCCAGACAACGGTTTTACGGTGGTTCTGCTATACTCGACCGCCTGCAAAGAAAATTTTATTACTCCAAGGGTTAAGCTAATGCCGCAATATCGCTCAAAGACATCGACTGCGGGTCGTAATATGGCTGGTGCACGCGCACTCTGGCGTGCGACAGGTATGAAAGATGAAGATTTCCATAAACCTATCATCGCTGTTGCCAACTCCTTTACCCAGTTTGTACCAGGGCATGTCCACCTGAAGGATATGGGACAGCTGGTTGCTCGTGAGATTGAAAAAGCGGGTGGTGTGGCGAAAGAGTTCAATACGATCGCAGTGGATGACGGAATCGCAATGGGGCATGACGGTATGCTTTATTCGCTGCCGTCTCGCGACATTATTGCGGACTCTGTGGAGTACATGGTCAATGCTCACTGTGCGGATGCATTGGTCTGTATCTCGAACTGTGACAAGATCACACCGGGGATGCTGATGGCCGCTATGCGTCTGAATATCCCGGTTATTTTTGTCACCGGTGGTCCTATGGAAGCGGGTAAAACCAAGCTGGCAGAGCATAAGCTGGATCTGGTAGACGCAATGGTATTGGCGGTCGACCCGGAAGCTTCGGATGAGTTGGTTGATGAGGTTGAACGATCTGCATGCCCGACCTGTGGGTCATGTTCCGGCATGTTTACCGCAAACTCGATGAACTGTCTGGCGGAAGCACTTGGTTTGGCTCTGCCTGGTAATGGTACTGTCGTTGCAACGCATGCAGACCGTAAACAGTTGTTCCTGCAAGCGGGCCGTACCATTGTCGATATGGCTAAAGAGTATTATGAGCAGGATAACGAAGGTGTATTGCCTCGTGCTGTTGGGTTTAAAGCTTTTGAAAATGCGATCACGCTGGATATTGCGATGGGTGGCTCCACGAACACCATTCTGCACCTGTTAGCGATCGCTCAGGAAGCTGAGATCGACTTTACGATGAAGGATATCGACCGTCTCTCCCGGGTTGTCCCTCAGCTGTGTAAAGTGGCGCCGAATACTCAGAAATACCATATTGAAGATGTGCACCGCGCAGGCGGCATTATGGGTATTTTGGGTGAACTGGATCGTGCGGGTAAACTTCACACTGATGTACCGACTGTACATGCGCCAACGATGAAAGATGCGCTGGATCAGTGGGACATTATGCGTAACCCGACTCCGGAGGTGATGGAGTTCTATAAAGCGGGTCCTGCTGGAATCCCGACACAGGAAGCGTTCAGTCAGTCGACCCGTTGGCCGACGCTGGATGGTGACCGTGAGAATGGTTGTATCCGTTCTATCGAGAATGCGTTCTCATTGGAAGGGGGCTTGGCCGTCCTTCACGGTAATATTGCGCTTGATGGTTGCGTTGTTAAATCTGCAGGTGTGGATGAGTCCATTCTGGTCTTTGAAGGGCCTGCGCATATAACAGAATCACAGGATGAAGCGGTTGCAAACATCCTTGAAGATAAGGTGAAGGCGGGTGATGTTGTTATCGTTCGTTATGAAGGCCCTCAGGGTGGTCCGGGCATGCAGGAGATGCTGTATCCGACCTCCTATATCAAGTCTAAAGGCCTGGGAAAGGCCTGTGCATTGCTGACGGATGGCCGTTTTTCTGGCGGTACTTCGGGCCTGTCTATCGGACATGTTTCCCCAGAAGCGGCTGCGGGTGGAGCGATAGGGTTGGTACGCAATGGTGACCGTATCCGGATCGATATTCCGAACCGTACGATTGATGTTCTACTCTCGGATGAAGAGTTGGCGGAGCGTCGTGCTGAGCAGGATAAGCTGGGTTGGAAGCCTGTAGAGGAGCGTCCACGTAAGGTATCTGCAGCGTTGAAAGCTTACGCGAAACTGGCAACCTCTGCGGACAAGGGTGCTGTAAGGGATCTGGCTAAACTGGACTGATTCCACTAAGTCATCGTTAAAGGCAGCTTCGGCTGCCTTTTTTATTGCCTCAAAGTAGCGTCTGTGAGGCTTGCCACAGAAGCCGGAAGGCCATCAGTGTGATCACGGTTTTAAATACCAATTTAAAGCGCTTTGGAGGAATTCGATTCAGCATTTTCAGACCAAGCCAGGTACCTAAGACTCCGCCGAGGATCATCAATATGATGAGAGGTAACCAAGCCCAGAAAGCAAACCCGATAAGGGAGAATACAAGCATTTTCAACAGGTGCTGAAAGCTCATACAGGTAGCGAAGGTGGCAGTTGTTACATGTTTATCATAGTTTTTACGGTGTACAAATCCTGCGACTAGTGGGCCTGTTGCGCCGACAAACATCGATATAAAGGTTGTTCCTGCTCCCGCTATTAGATGCCCCTGTTCACTGGTTTGATGCTTCTGGGGTTTAGGGCCCCAAACCAGATAGAGGATAAAAAGAGCGACGGAGAGTTGTATTAACTCAAGGGGTAACTGAATCACTACAAATGAGGCTAAAAATGCACCGGTACATGCACCTGCGGTAAAGCTTTTAACCATGCACCAGTCGATATGATGTCGGGTCATCCAGGCGCGGTTTCCATTTGACCCCAGTTGTACCAGACCGTGTACAGGAATAAGCGCAGCAGGAGGAAGAACGGATGCGAGAATGGCCAGTAGAAGAACCCCGCCACCAATCCCCATCGCAGCTGTGATGAAGGAGGTTCCTGCTGCTGAAAGAACCAGCAGCAGGACCAGATCGAAGTTCTCTGTTATTGGCATGAGAGCGCTAGCTGAGTTTATTTCTCACTCAAACTCATCATCACCTGCTGAGACCATGTCAGGCTGTGGCGGTAGGCGGCTTCGTAGAAGGATTTGTCCAGTAGCAGATCCATATCATCAAAGTCGCCACTTTCGTATTGAGACACCTGCTGCAAGATCTGGCCCAGTTGTCCCTCATGTGTTAGTAGTGCGGCTTTCACATCAGCTTGTAAAGGAACCTGCTCAAGCAGCTCCTGCATCTCCATATCTAACAAGACGTCCAGCTTAGAAAAGAGCCCGGTGATGAAGTTATTGATCGGTTGGTGTCGGCCCAGCATCTCGGCAAGCAGTTCACACATTCGCCCACGCACCAGCATGCTGCGGGTCAGCTCTTCAGGCTTATCCTGAGTATCAGTGACCAGAAAGAGGCTAACCCATTTACGTATCTGCTCAAAGCCCAGAAGGCTGATGGCATGGGAGAGTGACTCGATCTCGCGCTGCAGACTGAAAGCGGCTGAGTTCACCACGCGCAGTATCCGATACGTCAGCAGGGGGTCATTAACCACTAACTGCTCGACAGATTGTGCGGTTGCGGTTGGGCTCTGCAGTTCCACCATCATCTGCATCAAGAGTACTTTGCTGCTACCCAGTTTTTTGCCTTTGACCGGCTCGGGTTTTGACAGGAAATAGCCCTGATAGAGTGAGAAGCCCAGTTCATGGCACTGCCGGAACTCCTCCTGAGTTTCGACTTTGTCGGCGAGCAACTCTAAGTTATATGGGCGCAGGGTGCGCACCAGATCGTGAAGTTTATCCGACTCAATGGCTTGCATATCCAGTTTAAGGATATGGATCAGGTTCAGTAGAGGTTTAAATTTTTTCACTGGTTTAAAGTCGGATAGTGCTAACCGGTATCCCTGCTGCCCCAGCTCTTTAACCCGCTCGACAAACTCAGGTGTGATATCTGAGTGACCTAATATCTCCAGAATAAAATGCTCTTTGGGCAGCTCTGGAAAGTTCTCTGCCATCAACGTCTTATCTGTCAACTTGATGTAGCAGGGGAGAGAACGAACCTGGCCATCTTCGCAGATGCTGGCGTAGGTATTCAGAATGACAGAGGAGGTTGCAAGGTGGTCATTAATTGTATGAGGCGCCTGTTCATCATCGTTGCGATAAAGCAGTACATAAGCGACAACATCCTGGCTTTTATTGAATACAGGCTGACGTGCTAACAGTAGATCGAGTGATTCGCCCGTTTCAATGGAATCGCCCATTATTATTCTCCTTGCCGACCATGAAAATTAAATTAAGCGTAAAATTTTATCTATCTCCTAAGATACCCGCGAGATTGTAAGAAAGAAAGCATATGGGGGCGAGCTTCCTTTCGTAGCATAGTGGAAATTTGCTCACTCCAGCTCATCTCTTTCTGACCGCCCGTGCGCTGCTGGTAGTAAGTTCTGACCGTCTGGTCATATGTCGCGATCAGTTCCGCGTCTGTGGAATCATCATACCGGTCCTGTTTTAGTACTACTTCCAGGGGGAGGCGTGGTTTCACTTCAGGATCTTGATCCGGGTAGCCCAGGCACATACCAAATACCGGATAAACCAGCTGAGGAAGGGAAAGTGCATCAGTAACGTGGTTAATTTTATTGCGCAGACCACCGATATAGACCACACCTAAGCCTTCTGATTCGGCCGCGATCGCAACATTCTGAGCAAACAGGGCGCAGTCGACCGTTGCAGTTATAAACTGTTCTGTAAATCCGGAAAGCATTTCGGAATCATGCATCTCACAACTGATACGGTGTCGATTCATATCAGCACAGAACACCAGAAAGCGTGGGGCATCCTTAACATAAGTCTGGTTGCCGGCCCACTCTGCCAGAGATGCACGGGTATCAGGGTGATTCACCTGAATGACAGTGCAGGCCTGAATAAAGCTGGAGGTTGCTGCTGCCTGTCCTGCTTGGATGTACTGATTAATCTGCTCCTGTTCGACGGCTTGCGACGTGAATTTTCGAATAGAACGGTGGCTATTGAGAAGTTGTATTACCTGATTCATCTTAATACCGGTACGAATGTGTGAGTAAGTTGGTTGAGAGCGTTAAAGAGGCTGAATCGACCATCAATTTACGTTAGCTTATAAACACGATGATTGCATGAACTATTACAAAAACTTCCTGTCTATCAAACAGTTGTTCCATATAAGGATGATTCATTGACTAATCGTTCAGACACCACACTCCTGATATTTTGTAAAAAGCCCCGCCTGCATCAGGGAAAACAGCGTATAGCGGCTACTCTTGGGCCTGAAGTGGCACTGGATATTGCTCGTGCCCTTTTAAATTGTGCTATAGAGGATGCGGGTCATTGGCAGGGACCTGTTGTGCTCTCCCCCTCTTCTGAACAGGATCGGGATTGGGCGGAGCGGCTGCTCCCTGGTGTCACCGTAGTGGTGCAGCCTGAAGGCAATCTGGGTGAGCGGATTGTGGCGGTTGATAACCACCTCAGGGATTCAGGCCACCAACGTATCCTCATCATTGGCTCTGATGCGCCTATCCTGGATCACAGTTACCTGCGGGAAGCCGCAAAGGGACTGGTTACCTCCGATGTAGTGCTGAGTGCAGCGGAGGATGGGGGGATTACCTTGATGGCATCATCCTCAGGATGGCCAGATATTAGTGATCTTCCCTGGAGTACGGACCGTTTGGGCGAAGAACTGGATCAGGCGTGCCGGGCTCAACATCGTTCCGTCAGCTATATAAGGCCTAGCTATGATATAGATCTGGAAGCGGACCTGATTAAATTGGTGAAAGATCTTCACGATGATGAGCGCCCCTCAAGGCAGGCGCTGTTGAGGTTGGTCAACCCATTAGTGGGCTCTGAATCCAATATGATTAAGGTTTGATGGTTAAACTATGCAAAGAATCCGCACGGAAAATTGGAACTATACGCCAGAGGGAGATGCGCGTGGTTATATCGACCCTTTCACCCTGCGCGAGCTCTGGTTTCATACTGGCACCGCTTGCAATTTACAGTGCTCTTTCTGCCTCGAGGGATCAGGGCCCGGTGATAAACGTCTGGAGCTTGTGAAATTTGGCGATGTGAAACCTTACATAGATGAAGCTCTGGAGCTGGGGGTGGAGCAGTTTTCGTTTACAGGAGGGGAGCCCTTTCTGGCTAAACAGTTGGTGAAAATTTTAGCTTATGCGGCGCAATTTCGTCCCTGTTTAGTGCTGACAAATGGCACCGAGGCGCTACAGCAGAGGATGGCTGAGGTTGCTACGTTGGCTGGAACAAAACATCCGGTCAAGTTCCGGGTTAGTATCGATAAGCCAGCAGCAGAGATGCACGATGCAGGTCGCGGAGAGGGGGCGTTTCATAAGGCGCTGCAAGGGTTACAACAGTTATATTCAGCAGGCTTTCAGGTCTCGGTTGCCCGGCATATGGATAAGGGGGAGAACCGAGAACGGGTTGAACAAGCCTACAGCGCTTTGTTTAAACAGAATGGCTTGCCTGAAAATCTGCATATTGTGGCCTTCCCGGATTTTGCAACACCCGGGAGCCTGCCACAGGTACCACAAGTGACCACTGCGTGTATGACGACTTACCAAAATGAGGAGAGTCGGCAAAACTTCATGTGCGCCTTCAGTAAAATGGTTGTTAAAAAACAGGGTCAGATGCGGGTCTATGCCTGTACATTGGTGGATGATGATGAAGAATATGATCTGGGGAGTGATTTACGCCAGAGTCTGGATGAGCGAATCAGTATGAAACATCATCGTTGTTATAGTTGTTTTGCCTATGGGGCATCCTGTAGCGAAGGATAAGGGGGTATTAATGCTGGGTATTATTGGTGGCACGGGAATCTATCAGCTGGAAGGGCTTGAAGTTAAGCAGAAGCATCAGATCGATACCCCTTTCGGAGCGCCTTCAGCCCCCATCGTACAGGGGGTCATGAGTGACAGGGATCTATTGTTTCTACCCCGGCATGGTGTGAGGCATGAGCTTCTCCCCTCTGAGGTGAACTATCGCGCCAATGTCTGGGCTTTAAAGAAGCTGGGAGTGACCCAACTGATCGGCTTGTCAGCGGTCGGCAGTTTGCAGGCCGAAATTGAACCGGGGGATCTTTCCCTTCCGGATCAATATTTCGATTTTGTAAAGGGGGACCGGCAGAAGAGTTTCTTTGGTAACGGGCTGGCAGCCCACGTTTCCACAGCGGAGCCGACCTGTAAGTCACTGGCAGATGCGCTGGAGCGAGCAGCGACAACCGTTGATATTAAGTTACATCGGAATAAAACGTATGGTTGTGTTGATGGTCCCCGGCTGGGCACGCGTGCTGAAAGCTTTTTCCTTCGGGGAGCTGCCGGCTGTGATCTGGTGGGTATGACGAATGTCCCGGAGGTTTTTCTCGCGCGTGAAGCGCAGCTTTGCTATACCACCATCGCAATAGCGACCGATTATGATTGCTGGTTGGATGACCCTGCTCAACATGTGAGTGTCGAGCAGGTCATTGCACGTTATGGCGCTAGCCTGGAGAAAGCTAAAAAAGTACTAACAGCTTATATCGCACAGGCACAAAGCTGCTCAGAGGTGTGCGGTTGTCGAAAAAGTTTAGCGAGTGCCGTGCTTACGCCTAAGGAGGCACTCGACGAAAGCCAGTTGCAACTGTTGGAAGTTTTGAGTGCCTGAGCCGCTGCTATCCGTTGTGATTCCGGTTGGACCTGAAGAGCCAGATATTCCACAAGGGTTGATTGAGGATCTTCATCTCCTGCCGGAGGGTAGTGAAATTATCTTGGTCGGTTGTGATCCAATAGAGCAGGCGGTGCTGAAGGAGCAAACGGATCAGGTCATGAATGCCTACCCTGTTTATTGGCTCTTTACAGCTCCCGATCGGGGTATCCAGATGAATACGGGGGCTGCGCATGCGTCAGGCCAGTTTATCTGGTTCTTACATCTGGATAGCCGATTCTCGCCAGCCCTGATTGATGCGCTTCTAGCCAATCTCTCCCGTTACCCAAATAGCCTGCACTATTGTTTACTCGAATTTATGTCAGATGGCCCCAGCTCTATGCCTCTCAATAGCCTAGGGGCTAATTTGAGGTCGCTTCTGTTGGGAGTTCCGTTTGGTGATCAGGGATTTTTGATTAAAAAGGAAAAATTTAATCTGGTAGGGGGGTATCCCGAATCTGTAGCCTATGGCGAAGATCACCTGTTTGTCTGGTATGCACGTCAGAACAGGGTTCCACTCAAATGCTGTTGGCAAAAGTTGCGAACCAGTGCTCGTAAATATGAGCGTAAGGGGTGGCTCTCACTGACTCTGCTATATCAACGGTTGTGGATAAAGCAGGCGTGGCCGGAATTTATCCGGCTCCTGCGAACACGCTATTTCTGACCGCGCATCCAGCGATGGTATTTTGCCACCCAATTTAATATCTCCTGTGGCGCATTGGCTCTCTTCCATTCACCGGCCGCATATTTATTGGCCTCGCTCAATGTAGGGTAGATATGAATGGTTCCGAGAATTTTATTCAGTCCTAGCCCATGCTTCATTGCGGTTACATACTCGGTAATGAGTTCTCCTGAGTGGGGACCGACGATCGTGGCGCCAAGAATCTTGTCCCTGCCGGGGACTGTAAGTACTTTTACGAAACCATGGTTATCACTGTCAGCGATCGCTCTGTCGAGCTCTTCAAGATCAAACAGGGTGACCTCATAGGCGATCCCATGGGCCTCAGCTTCGGTCTCATTCAGCCCGACGCGGGCAACTTCAGGATCGGTAAATGTGGCAGCTGGGATCACAGAGTAATCAACTTTAAATTTTTTAAACGTTCCGAAGAGCGCATTAACAGCTGCATACCAGGCTTGATGAGCCGCTGCATGCGTAAACTGGTTTGGACCTGCAACATCGCCACATGCGTAGATATTGGGGTATTTAGTTTGTAAGTACTCGTTAACTTCAAGAGTGCCATCCTCTTTGGTGGGGATCCCCAGTTTGTCCAGGCCGAAACCCTCAACATTGGCCTGACGACCCGTAGCAATCAGTAGCTGGTCAAAGCGAATCTCTTCAATGTTTCCCTGATGTTCGCAGATTAGAATCCTCTCACCATCCTGCTCTCTAAACTCGCGCATTTTTCGTTCAGAAAGGATCTGAACGCCCTCCTTGGCGAATTGATCACTTACATATTCTGAGACATCAGGGTCCTCTTTTGGCATGATGCGATTGCCTCGCAGGACTATGCTTACCTCCGAACCCAAGCGTGCGAAACATTGACTGAGTTCGCAACCGATAGGTCCGCCTCCGAGAACCAGCAGGCGTTTAGGCAGATCGCGTAACTCCCAGAGATTATCAGAGGTCAGTGGTTGCATCGCTTCAATATTGCGAATGGCGGGAATGCGGGGACGAGCCCCCGTTGCGATGACAATGTTGCGGGTTGTAATGATCTCTCCGTTAACAACAACTTCATAGGGGTTGAGGATAGTTGCGGCACCCTGAACACAATCCACACCAAGCCCTGTGTAGCGCTCTATTGAATCATGTGGTTCAACCGTTTTGATAACGTTAGAGACTCGTTCCATGATCTCAGCAAAGTTGAATTTCACATCGCTACGCGCAATTCCGTACTCCTTACTTCGTTTGCTGTCGGCGACAAAGCGAGCTGAGCGGATCAGCGCTTTTGAGGGTACACAGCCCGTATTTAAGCAATCCCCACCCATTTTGTGTTTCTCGATAAGATTAACTTTGGCTTTGACCGCTGCCGCAATATAGGAGGTCACCAGGCCAGCAGAGCCTGCGCCTATGACCACAAGGTTAGTATCAAAATGCTTGGGTTTGGAGAAGCCTTTGTAGATTGCGCGGGCTTTTATATGATCGATGGTTTTCTTGGTTATCAGCGGGAATATACCCAGCAGGGCAAAAGAGACCAGTATCTCTGGTGAGAGTATTCCTGCCAGAGAATCCAACTGCCCCAATTGTGTTCCTGCGTTTACATAAACGGCAGTACCCGCCAGCATCCCCAGTTGGCTGACCCAATAGAATGTCCATGTTTTGATTGGGGTCAGGCCCATCGCCAGATTGATAACAAAAAACGGGAATATAGGGACTAAGCGTAATGTGAAAAGATAGAAAGCACCCTCTTTCTCTATCCCTTGATTGATGGAACTGAGTTGCTGGGAAAAACGCTGTTGGATCCCATCTCTCAGCAGGAAGCGAGAGAAGAGAAAAGCAAGAGTAGCGCCGATACTGCTGGCAAAGGAGATCACCAGTAACCCTGCTGAAAAACCAAAAAGTGCTCCGCCTGCGAGGGTCATAATAGCTGCACCAGGTAGAGATAATCCTGTGACCACAACATAGATAATAAAGAAAATTGTTAGCGTCAGAATTGGGTTTTCAGCATAGAAATGATTAAAGCGGGCCTGGTTCTCCTTGATAAATTCAAGGCTGAGGTACTGGTTCAGGTCGAAGATGAAGAAGGCGCTGACGGCCAATGCAATGAAAAGTAGTAGGAGTGCCTTCTTCATGTGGAGACCTTTTAAAATTATTTTCTATTAGTCAAAGCGATAGGAAATTAGTTCAGTTGTGCGGCGATATTATGCTGTTTCGATTTAAGGCTACCTATAGCAACTTATGGTAAAATATACGGTTTTGTATAGATGATCACGAAATGGTTGGTCGTGCATATCGATATGAGAAGTCGCTAATGTCTAAACAAGGTCTGGTCAGCTGATGAAAACGGTTTTGAACCCCCTGTGCATGGATTTTCAAAAGCTCTTGAGTGATCTGCCATCAGCATTCGAAGGTAGTCAGCGTTCGATTCATAAAGCGCGTAATGAACTTAAAATTATTCAGTACGAGGGAGAACGTTTAGTACTGAAATCGTTTAAGGTCCCAGGGTTGCTGCAGCGCCTTATCTATACTTTCCTGCGCCCGAGTAAAGCGGAACGCTCTTACCAAAACTCCCTGCTTTTGGAGAGATTTACACCGACACCGATCGGGTTTGTTGAATACAGCCGAAATGGATTGCTCAGTCATAGTTACTTTTTGAGTGAATGCTTTGAGTATGATTTTACGATCAGGGAACCCTTGTTGGATGCTGACTTTGAGGATAGGGATAACGTATTGAAGGCGTTCGCTCGCTTTACACTTGATCTTCATAATGCAGGGATATTTCACAAAGACTATTCACCGGGGAATATCCTCATTAAGCGGGCATCGGAAGGGGGATATCAATTCAAAATTGTTGATGTGAACCGCATGCGGATTCAAGCAATGGATGCTGAAATGAGGGCGAAGGGGTTTGAAAAGTTATGGGCGAGCGATGCAGACTTGCAGCTCATAGCGGAGGAGTATCAGAGCTGTGCTCAGGTACCTGATAACTTCTGTGAAAGAGTGTGTCATTACTCGAATAAAAATAAAAAGATCAAAAACTTCAAAAAACGTTTAAAAGGTAAACCGGTGAATGATTAATATCAGTCATATCTCCTGTGTGATAATAGTCAAAAATGCTGCAGAAACGATTGTGCCTGTACTGGAATCACTGACCGCTTTTGACGAAGTCGTTTTATATGATAATGGTTCCGATGATGGTACTCAGGATTTGGCAAAAGAGTATCCAAATGTGAACCTGGTTGAAGGTGCTTTTTTAGGGTTTGGTGAAACCAAACAGAAAGCGGCGGGCTATGCCAAAAATAACTGGGTTCTGTCGCTTGATGCCGATGAGGTGCTGTCAGAAACGTTTATCGAAGGATTGAAAGAGTTATCGCTGGACGATCATTGCGTCTATTCTATCTTGCGCAGCAACTTCTACAAAGACAGGGAAGTTAAGCACTGCTGGGGCAAAGATATTATTGTTCGATTATACAACCGTACCAAGACCGGCTTTAACAGCAACAAAGTGCATGAGCATGTGGTTGTCGATGGAATGGATGTGATTCCGCTACAGGGCGCAGTAAAGCATTATCCCTATCAGAATATTTCTCAGTTCATTATTAAGCTTGATAAGTATTCCTCTCTGTTTGCCGAAGAGAATAAGGGCCTGAAGAGTTCCTCACCTTTAAAGGCTTTTTTAAGTTCAAATTTCTCCTTCTTTAAAACCTATATTATTAAACGCGGTTTTATGGATGGTTCGCCGGGCCTTGTGATCGCTTTTTCCCATATGGCTACAAATTTTTATAAGTACATGAAGCTTTATGAACTGAATAAAACGATTAAGAATGGGGTCGGGAATGGCAACTAGTGTACTGATAACCAGACATGACAAGATTGGCGATTTTGTTGTGGCTTTGCCTATGTTTCAGTGCCTTAAAGCGGCCAGACCTGACCTTAAACTTGTTGCTCTGGTTGCTAAGGTTAATGTCAGTCTTGCGCGTGAACTGGATTATATCGACGAGGTCATTGAGTATGATCCAAATGATATGTCCGCTACGTTAAGAGCTATAAAAAAAGCCAACTGTAGTGTCAGTATTTCAGCCTATATCGATAATCAGTTGGGCTTCTTGCTCTGGAGGGCAGGTATTCCAAAGCGGATTGCACCTGCCACAAAGGTTGCTCAAATCTGGTTTAATTGCAGGATTAAACAGCGACGTAGTCGAGTCGAAAAAACAGAGTACCAATATAACCTTGATCTATTAAAAGCGTTGGATGAACGGATCGATAATCCTCAGATCAGCTTTCCTCTGTTTAACTTTGACCCACGAAAATGTGATGCTGCAGTACGGGATTTTTGTAATAAAAATGATCTGGATATGGGGCTTCCAATCATTGGGTTGCATCCCGGAAGCGGGGGGAGTACGGATGGTAATCTCACCCTGGAACACTATGTTCGCCTGGCGAAAGCTCTGATAGAGAGAGGGGGGTGTCAGGTCGTATTTACCTTTGGGCCAGATGATAGAGAGCTTGTATCGGGGGTCGAGGAGAGACTGGGTGAGCAAGTGGTTATCTATCAATCTGTAGGGAGTATTTATGATTTTGCTCTACTACTGAGTGGTTTCTCTATTTTTGTCAGTACATCTACGGGCACTATGCATCTGGCAGCAGGAATGAATATCCGAACTTTGTCTTTCTTTGGTGAAGTTAGAGTGGCGTCACCTGCACGCTGGGCCTCTGTAAATCAGAGTGAATATCAGAATAATCTTTCTCTATCTGAGGGGTATCCTCAGAAAAAATATGATGACATTGAAGCCAGATTACTCGACTTGGTTGCAGCTCTTTAAGCATATTGTGCAAGGCTAGAAACAATAGTGGCAAAACAAAAGATCAATAAATTTGTGATTGGAGAGAAGCATCCATGGGATGAGTACTCCGATCAACCTTCGATCATCAGGGATCGAAGGTATAAAACAAGTATGAAGCGCCAGCATGTTAAAGCTCATTTTCTGACTTTTTTAACATCCTGCATCATCTTCCCAATCGCATTGCTCGCGTGGCTTTTGAATCGCAAGAAAGTACGTGCGTGCAGTAAGTCTTTTTTCTCTTTATGCGTAAATCTGGATAAAGGGGAAGCCCAATATGAGCTTGTGGAGGAGCTGGGCTGTAACAGTATTCAGGTCAGGTTTTTTTTGGCTGATATGCATCGACTTGAAGAGTATTGTCAGTTCCTCAAAGGGTTTAAGGGGAAAGAGGTGCTCTTGGTGGTGGTACAGAGTCGTGAGCATATCGAAGATTCGGAGCGATTAAGGGTAGATATACAGCGTGTGTTTGAAGCGTTCTTTCCTTTTGTTCAAAAATTCCAGATCGGTACGACCATCAATCGCTCCAAGTGGGGATTCTTCTCTGTTGATGAGTATCTGCGATTCTTCAAAGTTGCTCAAAGCGTCAGAGATCATCATTTTTCTGGACTAAGCTTGCTGGGACCCTCTGTGATTGATTTTGAGTACCCTTATGTCCTCAGAGCGCTGTTTAACCTGTTTCCCGTTCGCTTTGATATGGTCGCAGCTTTGTTATATGTGGACAGAAGAGGTGCACCGGAAAATACACAGCTATATCTCTTCGATACATATAACAAGATAGGTTTCCTACATAGCATCATTCGGCTTAGTCCTAAATCATCTGATCGCTTGTTACTCACTGAGACCAACTGGCCACTTGAGAACACAGCGCCCTGGGCACCGACAAGTGAAACCGAATGTGTCAGTGAATTTGAGTACGCGAATTACATGCTTAGGTACTATCTCCAGGCCATCGCTTCTTGTCGGGTTGAAGCTGTTTATTGGCACCAGTTGATTGCTAACGGCTATGGCCTGGTAGATAGCCGGGAAGGGCTTCGAAAGCGTGAAGCCTTTTATGTTTATCGGACAATGCTGGAATTATTGGGGGACGTTGAAGTGCAAGCTTATCTGGAGCATGGCAATGTCTACCATCTGGATTGTCAGAATAGTAAAAACATTGTTGTCTTATGGTGTAATGGTAAAGAGGAGTCACTTCAAACTTATGCTGAAAGATATCAATTGAGCCTTGATAATCGAAAAATAATAGATAAAACAGGTCATGAGATTGGCAACAAAATAATGATCTCTGATAGCCCTATTTATCTGGTTGAAAGGTAAGTTTTGTAAATTAGTCCGGTGGACTTTTTATCGCGCTCATTCTTTCATGGAGCAGGCTGGTTAGGATCACCAGCAGTCCCGTATACATTATGATTCCTGTGTTCAGAAGAATAACTTCCTGAGAGAGGTTCGCAATAACGAAAACGCTCCCGAAAGCGGTCAGCGCTGCTGCATAGGGCGCGATTGAGTGATCCTCTTTTCGCCAGGCCTGTAATCCAAGATAGATTGGGAAACCGAGAAAGGTAATGGCTGTGACAAGCCCGATCAGGCCCCGACGAGCAAAGGAATAAACATAGGTGTTGTGAGCATCATCAAAACGAAGAAGCTCTTTACCGAACCTGCCACTTTTCACTTGCTCGTTTTTATATCTAACATACCCTTCATAACCTACGCCAGTAATCGGTGATTGTAGACCTGCTTCTATACTTGCCTGCCAAAGACCTAGGCGTATGCCAGATGAGGTATCTGTTTTACGGCCCTCGTAAAAAGAGATGGCATTCTTATAGGAGTGTTCGAACCTTGCCATGGTTGAACTGTTGTTCATTGATATGCCGGTAACAGCTATTAAAAGCAGGAAGATTAATGCAGCTTTAATTTTGTGACTGTTTTCCCGTTTAAGGTATAGAACTGATAATAAGATAAAGATAATTGGGATTGCGATGATACTTCCTCTGCTTTGTGTGAAAATCCCCGCTACGAGCCCTCCGCATGACAAAAGAGTGAGTGTGATCAACAGCAGCTTCTGTTTAAGTGATTGATGCGGGACTGAAGCAGTTAGTGCTAACGCAGCGGCAGCTATCGCAATCGAGATAGCGCCAAACTGGATCGCATTGATGGAATTTCCGACTCTGGCTGCACCGAGAGTGTATTTCTCATAGATGGCTACGCAGAACAAAGCGAATGAGCTGATTATGAAGGAGGAGATAATCAGCTTATGGTTAATCTTCACCGCATTGAGCAGAAAGATGAGAGGGATTAATAATAGTACTTTGGCGGGCTTATCGAGGATGCGAGGCCCTGAATCAAATAGGAAGAGTTCAATAAAAAAGGATGCTATGTACATCAGCATAACTAAGATTAGCGCTTTCTCTGTACGGCTTAAACTGATCTGTTTACGTATGCTTGGGCTTAAGAAACTTAAGTAGGAGAGCACTAGTAAGCCGGCAAATAGGCTATAACTTTTATGAAATGTAACTGAGAAAATGATGAAGCAGCCGACGATGAGGCTTAGATAAGCCCTGGTATAGAGAATGCTGTTAAATTCTGTAATTTTAAAAGACAAACTTTAAATCTCTTTCTTTAGTGTGCTTCTAAGCGTTTGTGAGAATGTTTTCTATCTCTTTAAACTGCTTATCTTGGTCAAACCTATGCTTTGCGGTCTCTTTGCCTGAGTGTGCGATCTGTTTTTGTGACTCAGGGTTATCAATATAATAAGTTAGCTTTTCGGCGAGGTTGTCAGGGTCTCCACTCTCAAATAGTAGGCCATCTTTCTTGTCCTCAATTATCTCCAGTGGGCCACCGCTATTGCTGGCAATCACAGCTGTACCTGTATGCATCGCTTCGATAATAACCATTCCAAAGGTTTCTTTGTCTGTAGCTAGAACGACACAGTCGCTGATCGCCATCAGATCCTGCACATTATCCGCAAAACCTGTAAACACAATATCATCTGTCAGCTGTGATTCTGCAATATCCGCTTTGAGCTGAGCGAGGTAATCGGCTTCCATCGCATCGCCAATGAGGAGTAGCTTGATATTACATTTATCCAGCTTTTGTAGCGCCTCGATCAGAATAGCCTGGCCTTTAGCGGGTTCAATGCGCCCAGCCAACGCAATGACGAAGTTGTCTCCGAGATTATATTGTTGGCGAAGCGCTATATAAGTTTGCGAAGAGATGGGTTGGTAAGGAGCCGCGCCAATATATGAAACTTTGACTGTAGGACAGATATCTTTAGGCACAAAATGCGTGATCTGCTGTTTTACTTGCTGAGTGACGGCGATCATTAAGTCGACCTTTTTATAAAGGTAACGGTGATAAAAGTCACTTTTGAACCGCGTCATATTCATATGACGGCTCTGTATCAGCTTGGGCTGTCTCTGACTGAGCTTTATTGCGAAGACACAAAGAGGAAGGTCTTTAGTCCAATGCATATGCAGGCAGTCTATTTTATTGTCATCGATATACCGGGCCAGAGCTCTGGCGTTATGGAAAATGTTTTTCCATGAGGATCTTCGTAGAACAAGGCGTTGCTGATCTTCAGTGAACTTTGTGAGTAGCCTACTTTGCTCCGCAATGGTTATGTGAGTGACGATCCGGGGGCGAAGGAACATCGACAGACGGTGCATGTATAGCTCTAATCCCCCCAGATTGGGGGATAAGCAAAGTTGCATAATACGTTTGTTCATCTGTCATCACTCTTTAGGTTATGCGTGTTTCTTGCGTATTAACTGATCTGATATAAGGGGTTTTTAGCTTTTCAGAACATTGACTCAATCTTTGAGAAGGTCTTCCTTTTTTGCGTGTGTCCACTTTCCTCTGGGCTTATCTATGTATTGAAAGTGTTCATTGGTGAAGCTTCCCTGGATGCAGGTGATTTTATAAAAGCGGTGTTTAACCGGGATCTCTCCAATAGCAAGATTGAATACCGCCGGCCCAGTGAGATCGTAGACTCCACGGCCAATTTTTCTATTCTGGATATTGTGAACAATCAGATCGATTGTTTTCTTTAAGACAGCATTCTCTTTGCAACTGGCAATAAAGTAATTTGTATAGTGCTCTTTGTTCATTAAAAACAGTTCACTATCACTATCATCAATCATCTTAGAGATGGGCCAGACAGCGTGAGCGTCGATATCCATATAGACCCCACCGTAGTGGTTGAGGGTCAGCATTCGCCACATGTCTGCCTGGGCAGCACCGTCAGTCAGTTTGGAGTAAGCCTCAAAAATCTCATCAGAAGAGTGTTCTTTAATGAACTCTACTCGCTCTTCAGTGCTCACGTATCGGTATTCAAAATCTGGAGAGATGAGCCGATTGAACAGGTAGTTACAGTAAACCGGCAGGCTCACACGGTTAGTAAAATTGGTTTGCCAGATCGTTTTCGGTATTTTTGAATTCGTTTTTGCTTTGACTAATGGGGCACTGTATTTAGGGATCGTGAATCGTTTATTTGGAAATAAGAAATGAAACAGGAAAGAGAACATTTTTATCAGTGCTCCCGTTATTTTCAGCAAACGATTAGCTAGAACAATCTTAAATGGCATGGGGAGTTCCTACTCTATTTCAGCGTTGCTGATAGGGATTGAGTTGCTGGTCAGGCTGGGTTTTAAATCGTCTGTGAACCCACATATATTGCGAAGGTGCCTGGCGTACAGCCTGCTCTATAGCTAAATTCATCAGTCGGGCATCCTCAGTTTCATCGCCACTCGGAAAGCCTTCTATTGGAGCCACTGAGATGGTGTAACCGGAGTCATCATCATTCCGTCGCTGTCTCAAACATAGGATGGGAGAGTCATTCAGGCGAACCATTTTGCTGGTGGCGGTGATTGTTGCAGCGGTTTGCTTAAAGAAAGGTACAAAGACAGCATTCTTACGACCAAAGTCCTGATCAGGGCCATACCAGACAATGTGATTGTTACGTAGTTTTCTGACGATCTGACGGAGTTGCTTTCGCTCTATCGGGTCACTCCAGCTTGACCGACCCCGACATATAATCTCTTCCATCAGTGGGTTGTTGTGTCGCCGGTACATGCTGACCAGAGGATAGCCTTTTAGGCTGAACAGCGCACCGCCCAGATCAAGGGTTGAGTAGTGCCCACCTAATAGAATTAAACCTTTTCCTTGCTCCAGCGCCTGATCAATCAGCTTCAAATCAACATATGTTGTCTTGTTGAGAAGGGATTTCTTGTTACTCCAAAAAGCCCACGCGGTTTCGACAACACCGATACCGTTGTCGGCAAAAACTTTCTTAACAAACTGCTTTTGCTGATCTTTATTCAGTTCTGGGAAGCACAGAGTGGTGTTGACTTCGGCAATATATCGTCGTTTGGGTAGCAGGTGGTAGAGAGATATCCCGATAAACCTGCCTAGTGCTAACCCTGGCTTAAATGGCAAAAATGCGATCAGGCGTAGCAGAGCGATGCCCAGCCAGGTCAGCCAGTAACGGGGAGCAGTAAATTGAGTAAGTTTTGCCACAAAAAATGATCCATTAGTAAATCGGAGCAATTATACCCATCCGCTGGTGAGGTAACCAGAGATCGCTGTTGGGGGTTGGCTGTTGGGAGGGTACAATAGGCACCTGAATCTGAATGGGTAAGTTGAATATCAATGAATGAACCGATGAAAGCACCAGGCGAAGGGATGAAAATCTATCTTCGTTTATTGACATATGTTCGCCCTTATTGGATCGCATTTATTATCGGGATTATCGGCTTCATCATATATGCCGGTACACAAACTGCCTTTGCCGCATTGATGGAATACCTTGTGGATGCCATAGGGGAGTCGAAAGAGGATGCCTATATCTATGGTCCATTAGCACTGATTTGTATCGCGTTGGCCCGAGGTATCGGGATGTTCGCAGGGAACTATTTCATGGCTTATGTGGCGAGGAACGTGGTCCATCAGTTAAGGCTGGTCATGTTTGACCGCTTATTAGTTCTTCCAGTCCAGTATTTCCACGAACACTCTTCAGGCCATATTCTGTCAAAGCTGTCTTACAACGTTGAACAGGTCACAAGCGCAGCCACGGAATCGTTGAAAATAGCCGTTCGGGAGGGGGCTACCGTTATTGGATTGCTGATCTATCTATTGATTCTGAATTGGAAATTGACGCTGGTGTTTGTCGCGGTGAGCCCTTTCATTGCGTTGGTGGTGTTGGTGGCATCAAAACGTTTTCGTCGGTTAGGCCATAGAATTCAGGATTCCATGGGTGAGGTCACACATGTTGCCTCTGAAAATATCCAGGGGTTTCAGGTGGTACGTACATTTGGTGGACTTGAGATTGAAAAGAGAAGATTTTTGGCTGCAAGTATGCAAAATCTTCGACAGAGCCTGAAAATGGTGGTGACGGAGTCTCTGAATACACCTTTTGTCCAACTGATAGTTTCCAGTGCATTGGCATTGTTGATTTTCTTGTCACTGCATCCGCTTTTGAATACAGGGATGGGAGCGGGAGAGTTTATTGCTTTTATTACAGCAGCAGGCTTGATTGCTAAGCCTTTGCGTTCGCTAACAGAGGTAAACAGCGCTATTCAACGAGGTATAGCTGCTGCCCAAAGTATTTTTGAGTTGATTGATCAGCCTGTTGAAAAAGATCAGGGCAGCCGATGCCCTGATAATGTAGTTGGTAGGATCAGCTTTACGGGACTGGATTTTGCGTATGCGCCCGGGAAAAAGGTGATCTCAGGTTTTGAGCTAGAGATCAATGCGGGGCAGACGGTTGCGCTTGTGGGTAAGTCAGGCAGTGGTAAGTCTACATTAGCCAATTTACTACCGCGCTTCTATGAGCCAACTGAAGGGGAGGTGCTCTTAGATGGCTATCCTCTGTCGGATTATCCACTTGATTTTTTACGCCAACAGATTGCGATAGTGACTCAGAATGTTGTTCTGTTTGCAGGAACCATCCGGGATAATATTGCTTATGGTGCGATGGAGGATAGCTCAGATGAAGATGTTCTGGCAGCGGCGGAAGCCGCGCATGTCATGGAGTTCGCCTCCCGGCTTCCAAACGGCTTAGATACTGAAGTCGGGGAAAAGGGCACAAAACTGTCTGGAGGGCAGCGGCAACGCATTGCTATTGCTCGTGCTATTTTGAAAAATTCACCTGTTCTTATTCTCGATGAAGCGACCTCTGCACTTGATACTGAGTCAGAGCGCCACATTCAGGAGGCTATGGAAAATGTGATGCATGGTCGAACGACCATTGCTATTGCACATCGGCTATCTACGATAGAAGCAGCGGATAAAATAGTCGTCATGGATCAGGGACGTATTGTGGAACAGGGCAGGCATGCTGAGTTGTTAAAAAAAGAGGGGGCCTATGCCGCTCTTTACAAAATGCAGTTCAGTGAAATTGATAATCAGGCAGAACCAATAACCCAAACTATTACCGATCATAAACAGGAGCCCTCTGAATGAAGATACATATGCCACGCTTTGAAAAGGCTCAGGTTCTTGTTATTGGTGATTTGATGCTAGATCGATATTGGCATGGACCAACATCACGCATTTCACCTGAGGCACCTGTTCCTGTGGTTAAGGTTGATCAGAGTGAGGATCGCCCTGGCGGTGCTGCTAATGTGGCCTTGAACGTGACGGCACTTGGTTCAGGTGTGTCGCTGGTCGGATTAGTGGGTGATGATGAGGCCGGCCAAGCACTGGAAAAACAGCTCTCTTCTGCACGAGTTAACTGCGCTTTCTCTGTAGCTGACAATGAACCAACGATTACTAAGTTGCGTGTTATCAGCAGGCATCAGCAGCTGATCAGGTTGGATTTTGAAGAGCCATTTTCCAGTTGCTACAGCGACCGTGTTTTCGATGTGGCAGAACCCTTGTTGAAGAATGTGGGGGTTATCGTCCTCTCTGATTATGGGAAAGGAACCCTTGCGGATTGTCAGCAACTGATCAAAGCAGCGAAGGCTGAAAATGTACCTGTTATGGTCGATCCGAAGGGGAGTGACTTCAGCCGTTACCGAGGTGCAACGTTACTCACACCTAATCTTTCAGAATTTGAAGCGATTGTTGGCTCTTGTAATTCCGAAGAGGAGTTGGTGTCAAAAGGGCAGCAACTGGCAAAAGAGCTCGAGTTGGAGGCACTTCTGGTGACTCGGAGTGAGCAGGGGATGACTCTGATTCGGGTTGATCAGGAGGAGTTACATTTCCCGGCAAGGGCCCGAGAAGTGTTTGATGTCACCGGTGCAGGCGACACCGTAATATCAACCTTAGCGGCCTCTCTTGCTGCGGGTGAAGATCTGAGTAATGCTGTCGCGCTCTCAAATATAGCTGCGAGTATCGTCGTCGGTAAGTTGGGCACAGCGGCTATCAGTGCGCCCGAACTCCGCCGTGAGGTGATGAAGGAGCAAGGTGCCGAGCGTGGGGTGGTGACAGAGGATCAGTTGTTGATAGCGCTGGCTGATGCGCGAGCGGCCGGAGAATCGATCGTGTTTACCAATGGTTGTTTTGATATTCTGCATGCTGGCCATGTGGGGTATCTGGAGCAGGCCAGAGCGCAGGGTGATCGACTGGTATTAGCGATTAATAGTGATCAATCTGTGAGCCGTTTAAAAGGGCCGGGTAGGCCTATTAATCCGGTAGAGCGCCGTATGGCAGTGTTATCAGGGCTCGAAGCGGTTGATTGGGTTCTCTATTTTGAGGAGGACACCCCTGAACGGTTACTTGAAAGAGTTCGCCCGGATGTATTAGTGAAAGGGGGAGACTATGGGATTGATGGCGTTGTTGGTGGCGAGTTCGTGCGTAGTTACGGCGGCGAAGTGAAGGTTCTCTCTTTTCTGGATAATTGTTCCACTACTGCGATCGTTGATAAGATTCAGGGCGATAAAGAGTGAGTGTTTCTTAAGTCGCCGACTAAGATGATTGGGTGTCAGGTGAATAAGGATTGTGCCCGCTTTAATGTTGCCAAGTTACATCGGCTTTTAATACTTTTGCGGGCACTCCGGCGATTACGGCATTCTCGGTATTGAATGATTTAGTAATGGTCGTATTAGCCCCGATTATGCAGCCATCTTTGATGTCTGAGCCTTTTAAAATCAGGCTTTGTGAGCCAATCCATACATTATCGCCCACAATAATCTCTTGATCAGGATTGATCTGCTCTCTGTTTTTATTGAAGATCGCATGTTGATCGGTATCCATTAGGGTACTTCTCCATGCAATCATCACATCATCACCGATGGATATCTTTTTTGCGCAGATGAGCAGGGCGTCACCGGTAATGTTTATGTTATTACCGAGGTATAGAGTCCCATCAACAAGCAATTTTGCACCGATTCCGATTTTGGCTTTCCCTTTAAAGTGTATATCCCCCTTAATCTGCAAAACGGGCCTGTCATAGCGGTAATCCAGCATATCGATACCACCAAAGCCGATGCGGACGATTCCGGTTTTAATCTGTGTGATATGCGCCCGGCCGGAGAGAGATTTCAGTTTTGTTTTGCGTGAAACAAGGATAGGTAGATGTAGAGCCTGACGAAATGGCAGCAAGCGAAAATTAACATAGATACTTTTCGGGATGCCTGAAACATAGCGGATAAGTTTTACAATTTTATCAGTGTTCATTACTGCGGCACTTCGCTCTAGTTGAATAGTATCTAAAGCCCTTCACCCCATTTTCGCGGCTAGTACATTTGCTTCAAGGTGAAGGGGATTAATCGTTCCAATGATGGCAGATGTGACACCCGGATGTGCAAAAATAAAGTCAAAACTGGCTTGTACTGGATCTGTTTCCTGATTTGAGCAGATATGACCGGATGCTAACGCTTTCTTTAGGAGAATCCCTTTTCCGTGCTTGGCAGCAAAATCCAAAACCGGCTTCTCTTCTGTATGAGCCAGATTGTAGGTCACCATAGCGCAGTCAGAGTGCTGCAGCGCTAAGATTCCACCGTCAACTGTTTTGGTGGACATGCCGGTGGCTCGAACTTTCCCCTCTGCCTTGAGGTCATTGAGTACTTCAAGAACTCCAAATTTCTGAATGATCTCTACATCGTTACCATCGGAGTGGACCAGCATCATATCTATATAGTCAGTGTTAAGTCTCTTTAGGCTTCTTTCAACACTATGGCGCACATGTTCCGGCGTAAAGTTAAAACTTGATTCCCCGGTCTCATTGTTAAACTCCTCACCAACTTTCGAACAGATCACCCAATCCTGACGTTGCCCTTTCAGCAACTTGCCGAGGCGTTGTTCACTGATGCCGTAGGCGGGTGCTGTATCGATCAGGTTTATTCCCAGGTCTCGCGCGAGAGCAAGCAGGTTCAACGCCTCGCTATCATTAGGAATAGTAAACTCTTCAGGGTATTTCACCCCTTTATCCCGGCCGAGTTTAACTGTGCCTAGCCCAATCGGCGAAATATAGATGTCGGTATTTGCAAGGTGGCGTTTTAGCAAAAGGCGCTCTCCCAGATCGGTACGGCTGTTTCTGGCCTTGGAAATTCAGACAGTGCAGAGAGGTCTGTTACGGTTTCAGGTTGGGTGCACAGTTGGAGCACTTGATCAGCCAGATCAGGCGACAGTGCTAACTTTGTCGGCCAGGCTACGATGCAGTTGCCTCTCTTCTGTGCAAAAGCAGAATCAGGGCGGACAAGCGATGACTGCTTCGGTTCTGCCCGATCGACATGGAAGCTTTGCCATTGGGCCCGGCTTAGATCTACCCAAGGTAATAGCTCGGCAAGTGTTTTTTGGGCAAAGCTGATCTGCTCCGCTGGGGTACGATCCATACCCGTTTCAGCAATATCTCCACCCAGATACCACACCTGTTTTCCATCTGAGCAGGGGTGAGTCGTGATCGTTGCTACCGGCTTGCTGCCAGTCCCGATGCAGTGAGCAAATGTTGGAAGATTATGTGCGTGTTTGACCATGACCATATGGAGTGGTCGGCGCTGCATCTCTGGTTGTTTTAGCGCCAGTGTTGAGGCTAGCTGCTCAAATCCTTCGCCTGCCGTCAGAGCCAGGGAGTTCGGCTCTAACTGTAGATCATGCTCTGGAAAAACAATCGAGGAGACCCTGTCCCCTTCAATGGATATCTGAGCACTGCTGATATCGGCTTGGTAGATCCTGTTGTCAACCGGCTTACGCAGTGCATTAATCACGGTTGGAACGTTTAAAACCAGCTCGTTGAGGCGGTAAAGTGAGCCTCTGAAACGCTTATCGGAAAAAACTGCCGGACGCATATCCGCAGAGACCTCTTCGACACGCCCACGGAACGCCTTGGTGGCAAAAAAGGTGGTCATTTTAGAGCCAAGGGAGCCTTTAGACCACATGTAGTGGGCTTCAGAAAGCATCTCTACATCACTTAGATCTATCTCTCCTTGACCCTGCAGGCAGTCCCGCCAGCGCTGAGGCATCTCTTTAATCGTGTTGGATGCCTGAGTCAGTACACCGTTCAGTGCATACTTAGTGCCGCCATGGATAATGCCCTGTGAACGGACAGATTGACCGCCTCCGAGCGTATCTTTTTCAAAAAGGATAGCGTTATATCCGCTCTGGACAGCACGATTCAGTAGCCAGAGGCCCGCGACGCCCCCGCCGATGATGATCAGGTCACACTTTAATATTTTCATAGAGGGGCATTATATGCGCCGTTGCGGTTGGGGGCTAGCGTGCACTGATGCATGTTATACTGGCACCTTACCTTCACTGATTGAGAGTATCTGAACTGGCATGAACCGAACACTCTATACTTTTCTGTTCTATCTGGCCCTGCCTGTCATTCTTATGCTTCTTTGGTGGCGGGGGATTAAGGCCCCTGCATATCGTAAGCGCTGGCGTGAGCGGCTGGGGTTCTTTACTCCACGTCATTCCGAAACAGAGCAGCCGTTATGGATCCATGCCGTGTCAGTCGGCGAAACGCTGGCGATTGTACCTTTAGTGAAGCTAATACAAGCACGCCATCCAGATCTGCCGATAGTGATGACTACGATGACACCGACGGGGGCTGAGCGGGTTCAGGCAAATTTTGGTGAGAGCGTTACTCACTATTACTGCCCCTACGACGTTCCCTGTGCATTAGGGCGTTTTCTTAAAAAGGTCAATCCGCGTGCTGCCATTATTGTTGAGACAGAGTTATGGCCAAACTTAGTTGCTGCCTGTGCCAAGAGGGATCTACCCATTTTGGTTGCAAATGCCAGGCTTTCAGCGCGTTCAGCCAAGGGCTATGCCCGGTTCGGTAAAATGGCGGCTGAGATGCTGGAGCAGATCGACCTTATCGCGGTACAGAACAGCACCGATGGTCAGCGTTTTCTTGATCTGGGACTGCCCCAGTCGGCTATGAATGTCACCGGTTCGATTAAATTTGATGTGAAAGCGCCTGAGGGGAGTGAGCGTCTGGCGCTTGCACTTCGTGATATGTGGGGGAAGGAACGACCTGTTCTGGTCGGCGCCAGTACCCATGAAGGTGAGGAACAGGTACTACTTACACTATACAAAGCGTTGCTGGATGATTATCCCGGTCTGCTTTTGATACTGGTTCCTCGGCATCCTGAGCGATTTGATTCGGTAGCGCAACTGATCAAAAGCGAGGGGCTGAAAATTGCACGTCGTAGTCACGGTCAGCAGCCGTCATCCCAGACGCAGGTTTATCTGGGGGATACGATGGGGGAACTCATGAAACTGCTTGCTGCAGCGGATATTGCGTTTGTCGGTGGTAGCCTGGTCGAACGTGGCGGCCATAATCCACTGGAGCCTGCTGTTCTAAAAAAACCGGTGTTGATGGGACCCTATTTTTTCAATTTCCAGTTGATATGTGATGCCTTGCAGGAGGCTGGAGGGCTTTGGGTGGTAGATGATCAGACGATGCTCATAGAGCAGACAAAGCAGTTGCTTGAGGAACCCTCTTTGCAGCAGAGCGTCGGTGAAAAAGGGTATGCCTTTGTAAAACAAAATCAGGGTGCACTGGAACGATTGTACACCCTGACTGTTAAGGTCTGCCGGTTGCCGGATTAAGCTGTTGCAGTGAGACGGCGATCCATCTCTTCACATAGCCAGTGACCGACAAAAATATGTGCTTCCTGAATACGTGCGGTTTCATCTGACGGCACCCGGATCAGGTGATCGGCAATATTCAGTAGTTTGCCGCCGTGTGATCCAGTCCAGGCCCAGGTTGTAGAGCCGATTTTTTTTGCGGCTTCGATCGCATCAATAACATTGGCGCTGTTGCCTGATGTTGAGATGCCGATGATGAGATCTTCCGGTTTGGCTAATGCCTGAACCTGGCGAGTAAAAACAGAATCGTAACTGTAGTCATTACTGTGAGCGGTCAGTATGGAAGTGTCCACCGTCAAAGCAATGGCGGCTAAGGGACTGCGTTCTGCCTTGTAGCGCACCACAAACTCAGCGGCCAGATGCTGGCTGTCAGCTGCACTGCCTCCGTTACCCATAAAAATGAGCTTCCCACCCTGTTGAAAACATTGATCGATCTGATCGGCTAACAGGCGGCTTTCCGTTTCCAGCTGGCCGAGTTGGTTGAAGGTATCAAAGTGTCGCTGTAGTGCATCAGAAAATGACATCTGTTTAGGCTCCTGTCAGGTCGAAGGGTAGGGTTTCACCGGCCTGGTCTGCAAAAGCCTGAGAAAAGAAAGTGTCGAGCCTGCTACCATCGCTGTCGCGAACCCAACTTTCTTGGTCTGCATCGTAATCAAAATGGAATCCACCGCTTTTGGTGGCGAGCCAAAGCTGTTTGACCGGGGCCTGACGAGTAAATATCAACTGAGTGCGGTTTTCACAGATAATAGTCAGGATACCTCCACCTAGTTGTACATCGATATCGGTTTCTGCATCATCCAGAACCTCTTCAATCTGTTCCAGTGTGGCATCAACCCGATCGTTAAATTCACTCTCAGTCATGTAGGTCTCCGGCCTTTAAGCCAATAAACAAAATTCAGAGCGCCAGTATATCAAGCAAATGCCGAAAGCCGAAGAATGGTTATCATTAACTTTGGCTTTGGTATTGCCGTTATTTGTGACTTTTTAGAGGTGATTTCAAAAACGCTTTTATGAAATAAGCAGGATCTGGGTATAATCGGACAATTAGACCGTTTAAAGGGGATTCCCTCTGTGAAAACACAGACAAAACGTATTGGATTAATCATGTTGTTCAGCTTGGTATTGCTGGGTGGCTGTGGCCAGAAAGGCCCTTTGTATCTGCCTGATAGTGAAGATCAGAAAAAGACGCAGCAGAAGTAAGCAGGTTTAAGAGAATCTAATGGATACATTTGAGTATAGAAATGGGCAGCTGTGCTGCGAAGAAGTAGCGCTAACAAAAATTGCCGAAGAGTTCGGAACGCCTGCATATGTTTACTCGCGCGATGCAATTGAACGTGCCTACTTGGCTTATGCTGAAGCGTTAGAAGGTCATCGGGCGCTGGTTTGTTATGCAGTTAAGGCAAATTCAAATCTGGCTGTATTAAATGTGCTGGCACGACTGGGTGCGGGTTTCGATATTGTGTCAGCCGGTGAACTGGAACGAGTACTGAGAGCCGGAGGCGATGCCGCCAAAGTGGTTTTTTCTGGCGTTGGCAAACAGCCTTACGAGATCAAGCAGGCGCTGGATGCTGGGATTCGCTGTTTTAATATTGAATCCGAATCTGAATTGGAGCGGGTGAATGAGGTCGCAGCAACTGAAGGTAAAGTTGCTGCGATATCTTTCCGAGTGAATCCGGATGTCGATGCGGGCACACATCCCTATATATCTACAGGCCTTAAAGAGAATAAGTTTGGTATCGACATCGATGATGCGGTACGTATCTATACGCGTGCCTCCGAGATGTCGAACGTTGATGTGGTCGGGATGGATTGCCATATCGGCAGTCAACTGACAGAGGTCGCGCCGTTCCTGGATGCGTTGGATCGCGTGTTGGTGCTGGTGGATAAACTGGCAGAGCAAAGTATAACCATTAAACATCTTGATCTGGGTGGTGGCCTGGGTGTTTGTTATACCGATGAAACACCTCCAACGCCTCAGGAGTATATTTCTGAAGTCCTGAAAAAAGTTGAGGGTCGGGATCTTGAACTGATCTTCGAACCAGGGCGTTCTATTGCTGCGAATGCCGGTGTCATGCTGACTCGGGTCGAGTTCCTAAAATGCACGGGCGATAAAAACTTCGCGATTATTGATGGCGCGATGAATGATCTGATCCGTCCCTCACTGTATAGCGCATATCAGGAGATTATTCCGCTGACGCTACGTGAAACCGGTGAAGCTAAAAGCTGGGATCTGGTAGGACCTGTGTGTGAAACAGGCGACTTTTTGGGTAAAGATCGTGAGCTGAACCTTGAGCCGGGAGACCTGTTGGCTGTTTGTTCTGCGGGCGCTTATGGTTTCGTGATGGCCTCGAACTATAACAGCCGCGGCCGTCCTGCCGAGATTATGGTGGATGATAATCAGCACTATCTGATTCGTAAGCGTGAAACTCTGGCTGATCTGGTAAGAGGTGAACAGCTTCTGCCTAAAGATCGTTAAGGGTAATCTGATGTTAGTTCGTTTTACTAAAATGCATGGTTTGGGTAATGATTTTATGGTGCTGGATCTGGTGACTCAGCGCGTAAAAGTCACTCCCAAATTGGTCAAAAAGTTGGGTGACCGTAACTTTGGCGTTGGTTTCGATCAGCTGCTGATTGTGGAACCGCCGACCGAGCCAGACGTGGATTTCTCCTACCGGATCTTCAACCAGGATGGCTCAGAGGTTGAAAACTGCGGTAACGGAGCGCGCTGTTTTGCCAAGTTTGTACGCGACAAACGTTTGACCGGTAGTTCTGAGGTTGTGGTTCAGACTGCTAATGGCAGAATGGCATTGAAAATTCATCCGGACAAACGGGTGGAGGTCAATATGGGGGAGCCGGTTCTTGAGCCCTCTGAAGTACCGTTTGAGGCTGCCGATTGTGCTGATACCTATGAGGTCAATGTAGATCTGGACGGTGAGCAGCAAACGGTTGTTCTCAGTGCGGTATCAATGGGGAATCCTCATGGTGTTCTATTAGTTGAGAGTACAGAGCAGGCCCCCATCGAGACACTCGGTCCGGCTTTAGAGGCCCATCCCCGTTTTCCCGCTAAGGCTAATATTGGTTTTATGCAGGTGCTTTCACGCAATGAAGTTAATCTGCGGGTTTACGAGCGGGGTGTGGGGGAAACCAGCGCTTGTGGTACCGGTGCTTGTGCTGCAGTGGTCGCAGGGAAACTCCGTGGGCAGTTGGATATGCCGGTAACCGTTCATCTTCCGGGAGGCGATCTGGAAATTGAGTGGCAAGGGGCAGGTCACCCTGTCATTATGACCGGGCCAGCAACGACAGTATATGAAGGGCAGATATTTGTATGAGTGATCTACTTCAGGAATCGATCTCAGAAGCGCAAGTTGCAGAGTTTCTATTGCAACACCCTGACTTTTTCTCGCGAAATGCAAAACTGCTTGAAAAGTTGCATGTGCCGCATGAGACGGGTCGTGCAGTCTCTCTGGTTGAACGCCAGACCAGTGTCCTGAGAGAGAAAAATCAGAACCTTACCGCTCACCTCTCTGACCTGATCGACATTGCGCGCCATAATGATCTTCAGTTTGAAAAAACTAAACGGATGGTTCTTGCGTTACTGGATGCTGAAACGCTTGATGATATTGCGATCGCTATTGATGAGAGCCTCTGTCAGGACTTTGCCAGTGATGCCACCGCATTGATCCTGTTTACTAACAAACAGCTTGATACTAATAATTTGCGATTGATGTTGCGTGAGGATGCAGAGGCTGTAGGGCAACTGATAGGGACCAATCTGCCAAGCTGCGGACGTCTGAGTGAAGCGGAGAACCGCTTTATCTTTGCTGAGGATGCGGTCAAGGTCCAATCTGCTGCTGTGGTACCTCTGGTGAAGGGAGAAACGCTGGGCTTGCTGGCAGTGGGTAGCTATGATCCGAACTATTTCACCAGCAGTCAGGGAACGGTGTTGCTGAGCTACGTGGGTGAAGTGTTAAGTCGGGTTGCCTATCGGATATTGCGTCAGCAGTCCCTCTGATCAATTTACATCAGGCGGAATGGTCTATTGAACGAGCCGTTGCTGGAACAGTTCCTTTATTACCTGGCAACGGAGCGTCAGCTCTCCGCTAATACGTTGGATAACTACAGCCGGGACCTGGTTCGATTGCTGACCTTTGTGGAACGGCAACAGTTAGGTGAATGGAGCTCTCTGACCCCGAAGCATATTCGCCAGTTTGTCGCACAGCTCCATCGTCAGGGATTGGCCGGGAGCAGTATTCAGCGATCGCTCTCCTCAATTCGCAGCTTTTACCGCTATCTCTCTCGAGAGCAGTTGGTTACTCAGAACCCTGCGGATGCGGTGCAAGCTCCTAAATCCCCTCGAAAATTACCCCATACACTCGACGCTGATCAGATAAGTCACCTGCTGGACCTGCCCGTAACTGACGCGGTTTCAGCGCGTGATGTTGCTATGATGGAGCTGATCTACTCTTCTGGATTGCGTATATCGGAATTAGTGGGCCTGGATCTGCACAGTTTGGATCTGGCAGACCGTAGTCTCCGGGTGGAGGGCAAAGGCAGGAAGGAGAGGGATCTGCCTATAGGGGGTAAAGCGTTGCAGGCTATTGATCGCTGGTTGGATTTCCGTCATGAACTTGCGGGCTATGATGAAAATGCCCTGTTTGTCAGTATGCGGGGGAGTCGGATTACGGTGCGTGCCGTACAGCAGAGGATGGATCATTGGGGGAAACGTCTGGATATACAAGGCAAAGTACACCCTCATCGACTTCGGCACAGCTTCGCCAGCCATATGCTTGAGTCCAGTGGCGATTTAAGGGCGGTTCAGGAGCTGCTTGGTCATGAGGATATATCCACAACACAGATCTATACACATCTGGATTTCCAGCACTTGATGCAGGTCTACGAAGGGGCTCACCCTCGAGCGCATAAAAAGGATAAGAAATGATCCGTTGTATAACCTTTGATCTTGATGACACCTTGTGGGCAGTTGATCCAGTGATCAGGCAGGCCAATCAGACGATGTTTGAGTGGCTGGATGAGCATGCTCCTGAGTTCACCCGTTGTTACCAGTTGCATGATTTAGTCACGCTACGCAAAGCGGTACTGGCTGAAATGCCTGAGATTTCTCACAGTGTTACATTGATTCGTCAGGCACAGCTTTCTTATGGTCTGCGCAAGGCGGGTTATTCAGCCGAAGATACTGAAAGCTTGATGGCGAAGGCTTTCGAGGTGTTTATACAGGCTCGCCAACAGGTGATTTTCTTTGAGCATGCGCGTGAAATGCTGGCTGAGCTTAAAGCGCGGGGCTATCAGCTAGGTGCTTTAAGTAACGGCAATGCAGATATCCACAAGGTGGGATTAGGTGATCTGATCGATTTCCAGTTTAAGGCGGATGAGGTTGGCAAGATGAAACCTCATCCGTTGATGTTTCAGCAGATGCTGGCCTATACCGGGCTGCGGCCTGAGCAGGTTATTCATGTTGGGGATAATCCTGAGCATGATGTGGCAGGTGCCGCCCCGTTAGGTATCTGGACCGTCTGGGTTAATCTAAACGGCAGTAAGACGGTGCAACCTGCAACGGCAGAGATTAGCAGTTTGGCAGAGCTTCCCTCAGCGGTGGAAGATATTCAGGCACAGGCCAAAAAACGGGTCAAGCTCTGATCTGGGTGAAACCTGCTTCAGTCGATAAACAGTTCAAGCAGGTCGTTGAGGAATAGGCGGCCTTTTTCACTTGGGCGCAACCATGAAGCGTCCACCTCCATCAGCCCTTTCTGGCGAGCCAGTGAGAGCGGTGCTGAAAGCTGATCTGAAGTGAGTCCGGTTCTCGCCGTTAAAAGATCTACACTGACCCCTTCATGTAGCCTCAGAACATTCAGCATAAACTCGAAAGGAAGCTCCTTTTGAGAGATCGGGGAATGGCCACCCAGACGGGTGATCGCCTGCATATAAGCTTTCGGTTGCTTCTGCTTCCATCTGCGGATGATCTGCTGCTCATGCAGCAGTGTCAGCTTGCCATGGGCTCCTGCGCCAATACCGATATAATCGCCGAACTGCCAATAGTTCAGGTTATGCTGGGCACGGCTGCTTTCCCGCAGGGCGTAGGCTGAGATCTCATACTGTGTATACCCAGCCTGTTTCAGTCTTTCCTGTCCTTGCTCCTGAATAGTCCATAGCACTTCATCAACCGGCAGCACAGGGGGGTGAACATTAAACTCAGTGTTAGGTTCGATCGTGAGTTGGTACCAGGAGAGGTGATCAGGTTGTAACGCTATTGCCCGGTTCAGGTCCTGCAACGCACCCGCTTCGGTTTGGCCGGGGAGTCCGTGCATCAGATCGAGATTGAGCTTAGGGAAGAGTTCACGTGCTAATGTTGCGGCTTCGATCGCTTCATCAGGGGAGTGTATCCTCCCGAGGGCTTTAAGCTGATGCGCGTCAAAACTCTGGATGCCGATCGATAAACGATTGATGCCGGCTGATCGGTAACCGCGAAATTTATCCTGTTCGAAAGTGCCAGGGTTTGCTTCCAGCGTGATCTCCGCCTCTGGCTGAATAGGAATGACCTTGTCGATCTCAGTCAGCAACCGTCTGAAACTGTCAGCACTGAAGAGGCTTGGGGTGCCGCCACCGATAAAAATGCTCTGGATCTCTCGCCCCTGCGCTAGTCTGCTCTCCTCTTTCAGGTCTGCAATCAGGCATTGAATATACGCCTTTTCAGGAAGATCCCCCTTCTGTGCATGGGAGTTAAAATCACAGTAGGGACACTTTCGGACACACCAGGGGATATGTACGTATAGGGAGAGAGGGGGGAGTTGTAGGCTCATGGCGACTTATTTCAGATAGGGTGTAATCGACTGCTTTAATAAAGTGACTGCCTGTCCTCGATGGCTTAAGAGGTTTTTCTGCTCTGCAGGCAGTTGAGCCGAGCTCTTTTGCAGTTCAGGTATCCAGAATAGAGGGTCATAGCCAAATCCATTTTCACCCTGAGCGGAGGTCAGTATCTCTCCCTCCCATGTGCCCTGACAGATCAGAGGTGTTGGGTCTTGAGCATGACGCATAAAGACCAGGACGCAGCGAAATCGTGCTGAACGCTGTTCAGGCGGGAGACCATGCAGTTTTTCCAGTAACAGTGCGTTGTTCTTTTCGTCGGTAGCCTCACTGCCTGAAAAACGTGCGGAGTAGATTCCGGGTGCACCTTGGAGGGCATCGACTTCAAGGCCGGAGTCATCTGCGAGTGCTGGTAAGCCAGTGATCTCTGCTGCATGCCGGGCTTTCAGAATGGCATTCTCAACGAAACTGAGTCCGGTTTCGTCAGCATCAGAAACGTTAAAATCCGATTGAGGGAGGACCTCAACCTGAAGAGCCTTAAGGATCTGGTTGAACTCCTTGAGTTTGCCTTTATTTCCACTGGCCAGGACAATTTGATTGATCACAATAGTATCGCTATGTTGCATTAACAGAATAAAAAAAGGCGCGCATGCAAGCGCGCCTTCTGGAATTAAAGAGCATCACTCTTCATAAAAACGTTGTTCAAATTCCACTTGGAAGGCCGGTTGGTTCGGATCCGGCTGGACGTCCAAAGCGAGACGTATGACCTGATCATCAGTGAAACCGAACTGCCCAAGGTAGTAGATGGCATCGCCCTCATCGATCTTTGAAAAGCCGATCTCCTGAGTTTGCTGGATCAGATTGGTCGCTTTGCCGCTGACCACAGCGGTGACCGCTGTTTTCTTGTCACCCTCTATCTTCAGAACTGAAACATTCACTAAAGCTTTACGCTTACTACGCTGTATACCTATATTTTTTGCAACATCGGGCTGGATAAATGTGCTGTTAAAGGCGTTGTAATGCACCTCATAATCGCCGTGCGCTACAAATTGTTCGGCAAATAACGGCTGGCTAACCAAGGCTATCGCTGCTAACAGCGTAGCTGATGTCCATTTCGCGAGTCGATTCATGATCTGCCCCATTTTATTTAGTAATCCGGTAGATGGCGATCTCACCCAGCATATTAGGCCAGAGATGAATCCACCACCGGTGTTGGTGTTCATTATCCACAACTGTACGTTCCATTATGTAGATATTGCGCTCAACGCAGAGCCGTTCAAAATCCTTAAACGTACAGAAATGAGTATTAGGTGTGTTATACCAAGTATAGGGCAGGAACTTGGAAACCGGCATTTTCCCACGGAAGGCCAGATAACCTCGAGCTCGCCAGTGACCAAAATTCGGGAAGGTTACAATGCACTCTTTGCCGATGCGCAACATCTCATCGACGATCTCATCAGGGCGCATCATAATCTGGATCGCTTGTGTCATGATAACCGTATCGAAGGTGTTATCCTTGATTGAAGCGAGTCCCTCTTCGATATCTTTTTCAATGACGTTGACCCCTTTGCGAACACAGGCTGTGATATTGTCAGGGCCTATCTCAAGACCGTATCCAGATGCTTGTTTTTCATTCTGGAGGTAGTTGAGCAACTCGCCATCGCCACAGCAGAGATCCAGTACGCGTTTGCCGGGCTCTACCCAGTCTTTGATCAGTTCTAAATCAGCACGCATCAGATGGACTCCTTATTCTGCAGCTCTGGTGTATCTGCTTCAACCCGCTGCATATATGCGGAAAAGAGATCCAGATAGCGTGGGATAGGGATCAAAAAGGCATCATGCCCTTGAGCCGCTTCAATTTCGGCATAACTCACCTGTTTATCCGCTTCAACCAGGGCGTCAACGATCTCTCTTGAACGCTCCGGAGAAAAACGCCAGTCGGTCGTGAAAGAGATGACCATGAATTTCGCTTTCGCTTGTTTCAGGACACTAGGCAACTCAGTACCTGATTCAGATGCCGGATCAAAATAATCCAGAGCCTTCGTCATCAAAAGATAGGTGTTGGCATCAAAAGCAGTCGAAAAGCGCTCACCTTGATAGCGTAGATATGATTCCACTTCAAACTGGGGGGTGAAGTCATAGCTGATCTGCCCGGAGCGGAGCTCTCTGCCAAATTTGCTGCGCATGCCATCATCTGACAGGTAGGTGATATGACCCAGCATGCGCGCAAGCATCAAACCGACACGAGGGACCTCATCCTCCTCATAGTAGTGACCATGATGAAACTGTGGATCCTGGCTGATCGCCTGCCGGGCCACCTCGTTGAATGCGATATTTTGCGCAGATAGTTTCGGTGCAGCCGCAATAACCATGCAGTGACGCAGGCGGTCGGGATAATTGATAGACCACTGCAGAGCCTGCATCCCTCCTAAGCTGCCTCCAACGACAGCTGCGAATTGAGAAATTCCGAAATAGTCGGCTAGTCGGGCCTGGCTTTCTACCCAGTCATTGACAGTAACGATGGGGAAATCCGGGCCGTAAGGTTTTTCGGTTTCGGGGTTGATCTGGTTTGGACCACTGGAGCCGTGGCAGCCCCCTAAATTATTTAACCCGATAACAAAGAATTTATTGGTATCGATCGCTTTGCCGGGGCCGATAGCGGAATCCCACCACCCTGGTTTTTTGTCATCCATACTGTGGTAACCGGCGACATGATGATTACCAGAGAGGGCATGGCAGATCAGTATGGCATTAGAGCGGGCTTCATTTAGCTCGCCATAGGTTTCTACCATTAGATGGTATCTTTGCAAAACGCGTCCACACTGCAGCTGTAATGGCTCAGTGAATTCTATCTTTTGCGGTTCAACAATTCCTACGGAATCTTCTGGAATAACAGCAGGCATCACTATTCGACTCTACTCAGTAACTTCAACAGGGAACATAGATAAGGGTGCGGCGCACCGGGCGTCGAGCTTCACATCTCGTAGAAGATGAGTACGCGACCTAGAGATAGATGATGTTGTGCTGTCACGTTAGGGAGTCTCAATATTTAATGATTCAGGAATCGTTTCTGGTTGTTCTATTTTAACGCGTTTTTTTCGGGCAAGCTCGCCCTTGACGATGGTTATTGCATTTTTAGCCACGCCAAACTGTTTGGCAAGAAATTTAATCAGGTGGCTATTGGCTTTACCGTCAACCGGTGGAGCCGAAATTCTGATTTTTAAACTGTCACCATGTAAACCTGCAAATTCATCTTTACTGGCTTTCGGTTGAAGATGGCAGTGCAGAATTAGATCTTCCGCCTGCCACTCATACCAAGCCATTTAGAACAGCAATCTGCTTAATTGCGACTGGATCAGCTGTATCACGATAAAGATCAGAATGGGTGAAAGGTCTAGTCCACCAATGGGGGGAATCACTTTTCGGGCGAGATTGAAAAGAGGTTCAGTGATCTGCTGAATCAGTTGAGGCCCCGGGTGATAACTGCCGGGAGCCACCCAGCTGATAATGACTGAGCCCAGTACGGCCCAGAAATAGATGGTTAAGATCGCATCAATCACACCGACAATAGCGAGCATGGCGAGCTGCAACAGGTTGGGCATTGCTATCTCGGAAAACAGAACGATCAAACAGAGAACAGCGACTTTAATGGCGATGGCATAAAGCAATGCGGAAAAATCGATCCTTCCGATACGTGGGACGACGCGACTGAGTGCCAGAACTGGCACGTTAGTCAGGCGGGCAATCGCCTGAGAAATCGGATTGTAGTAGTCGGCATGTGATATCTGCAAAAGGAAGCGGATAATCACGATGAATGCGTACATCTCCCCCAGTGTGCGGATAATCAGAATGATTGGATCCTGTGCCATAATTCAGCCTATGTGATTGATAAAATAGAGAAACAGGGAATAAAGGTTCAACAATAGGAAGTATAGAGCTAAGTTGGGTTTTGTTGAACCTTTGATCGTAGCCTGTTATCAGGCCTTGCCTAACTCTTCTGCCAGTTCTACTGAACGGTCGTTGCACGCCTGCAATGCGTCATCAAATAGTTCAGGTAACCCCCCATCAATAAAGCGTTTGATCGCCTGTTCTGTTGTACCGTTCGGCGAGGTCACGCGGCGGCGAAGTTCAGCCGGATCGACATCACTGCTCTGGGCCATTTTCGCTGCCCCTAATGCGGTTTGTAGTGTTAGTTGCGTGGCAATATCCTTAGAGAGGCCGAGCTTTTCACCCGCGGCAATCATCGACTCCATTACCAGAAAATAATATGCAGGCCCGGAACCGGATACTGCGGTCACTGCATCGAGTTGCGACTCTGTATCTACCCATAGAGTGATCCCCGTAGCTTGTAGCACGGTTTCCGCCTGATTACGTTGTTCAGTAGAGACCTGCTGATTAGCATATAAACCGCTGGCGCCGGTCTGAACCAGAGCAGGGGTGTTCGGCATGCAGCGGACAATGGCGGTTTGGCCACCTAACCATTGATCCAGACTGGTAGTCATGATCCCTGCCGCTACTGATACAATGAGAGGTCTCGACGTCTGGACGGCTGACACCATCGCTTCGCTAACCTGTTTAAGAACCTGTGGTTTGACCGCCAGAATAACAACATCTGCAGCCTGAACTGCCGTGTTATTGTCGCTGGTAATTTGTAGCCCCTGGGATTTTAAGTCATCTAAACGCGTGGCATCAGGCTCACTCGCCCAGATTTTTTCAGCCGGATAGCCATTACTGATAAGACCACCAATGACTGCGCGTGCCATGTTGCCTGCGCCGATAAATGCCAGAACGGGTTGAGTACTCACAAATGGATTCCTTCTTATTCAATCTGATAGGGACTTACTGAGCAGTTTTAGGTGCTCGGGGGCCAAAAATAGCTGTGCCGATGCGCACCATTGTCGAGCCTTCCGCCACTGCCGCTGCCATGTCGCCAGACATGCCCATGGATAATGTATCTAAGTGAGGGTGGTTTTGCTGCAATTCAAGTAGCAGCTGTTTCATTTGGGCGAAGGTTTTACGTTGCAGCTCGGTATTATCCGTTGCTGTGGGGATCGCCATCAGACCTCGGACTATAATGTTGGGCAGTTGACTGAGTTGTTCGATTAGCTTGGGCAACTCAGCTACTGAACATCCAGATTTGCTCTCCTCTTCGCTAATATTAACCTGTACGCAGATATTCAGGGGAGGCATCTCAGGAGGACGTTGGTCTGACAAGCGCTGGCCTATCTTGAATCGTGCAACGGTGTGTAGCCAGTGGAAGTTTTCAGCAACTGCCCGTGTTTTGTTGGACTGTAAGGGTCCGATAAAATGCCAGCAGATATCCAGAGACTTGAGCGTATCGATCTTTTCCAGACTTTCCTGAAGATAGTTTTCGCCAAAATGGCGAAGCCCGGCCAGATAGGCATCCTTAATATCATCAACAGGACGGGTTTTTGAAACGGCGAGCAGTGTTATCTCCTCGGAGTTCCGATGGTACTTTTTAGCAGTCTCAGAGAGGTGCTGCTGAACCATATGAATATTATTTGCTATGCTAGACATATATTTGTGACCTTAGCAATTGGATTGCGCCGGGTATTCTGCTAGAACTATCCTTAAATACATTAGCAGTGCCGGGTGGCAGGAACACTATGGATATTACTGAACTTCTATCATTCACCGTACAACAAGGCGCCTCCGACTTACATATCTCTGCGGGGATGCCGCCTGTTATTCGTGTTGACGGTGATGTGCGCCGTATCAAGCTCCCCCCTTTGGATCATAAAGCCGTACACACGCTTATCTACGACATTATGAATGATAAGCAGCGTAAAGAGTATGAGGAAGTACTCGAAACAGACTTCTCCTTCGAAGTACCCGGTTTAGCCCGATTCCGTGTTAACGCTTTCAACCAGAATCGTGGTGCGGGTGCCGTATTCCGTACGATTCCGAGTAAAGTGCTAACTCTGGAAGATCTGGATATGGGGAAAGTGTTCAGGGATCTGTCGGATAAACCGCGTGGATTAGTACTGGTAACCGGGCCTACAGGTTCCGGTAAGAGTACAACCCTGGCGGCGATGGTTGATTATGTCAATGAGACCCGTGCCGATCATATACTGACCATCGAAGACCCGATTGAGTTTGTGCATGAGAGTAAAAAGTGTCTGGTAAACCAGCGAGAAGTGCATCGTGATACTCACAGCTTTGCCCATGCCCTGCGCTCTGCGTTGCGTGAAGACCCGGATATTATTCTTGTGGGCGAGATGCGTGACCTTGAAACTATTCGTTTGGCGTTGACCGCAGCAGAAACCGGGCATCTGGTATTCGGAACGCTGCATACAACCTCAGCGGCTAAGACCATCGACCGTGTGATCGATGTGTTCCCTGCTGCCGAGAAAGACATGGTTCGTTCGATGCTGTCAGAGTCCCTTATGGGGGTTATCTCTCAGACGCTATTGAAAAAGCCAACCGGTGGCCGTGTCGCGGCACATGAGATTATGATAGGTACGCCGGCGATTCGTAACCTTATTCGAGAAGACAAAGTGGCGCAGATGTACTCTGCTATTCAGACGGGCGCGTCTTTTGGTATGAAAACCCTCGATCAGTCGCTGCAAGAGCTGGTTCAGAAGGGTATGATCTCTCGGGAGACTGCAAGAGACAGGGCAGCTAATCCTCAGCAGTTCTAAACCGGGAAGTTAGGAGAAAAGCGTGGATTTTACGCAATTACTGAAAGTCATGGTTGAGCGGGATGCTTCCGACCTGTTTGTAACAGCGGGAGCCAGACCGACAATCAAAGTGGATGGTACTTTGAAACCTCTCACCAAGGACACGCTTAAGCCCTCACAGGCGCGTGCGTTGGTATACAGTACCATGAATGATAAACAGCTGGCTGAATTTGAAGGCACGCATGAGTGTAACTTCGCGATCAGTGCTCCTGGTTTAGGCCGATTCCGTGTGTCTGCATTCTTTCAGCGCAATTCGGCGGGTATGGTACTGAGGAAGATCAGTGATTACATACCCAGCCTGGAAGAGTTGAACCTGCCTCCAATCTTGCGTGATCTGTCCATGACGAAGCGTGGACTTATTCTGTTTGTGGGCGGAACATCGACCGGTAAATCAACCTCTCTGGCCTCGATGATCGATTATCGAAATACTAATCATCGTGGGCATATCATTACAATTGAGGATCCGATCGAGTATGTGCATGACCATAAGCAGAGCATTATTACTCAGCGAGAGGTCGGCATCGATACTGATTCTTTCGATGTGGCGTTGAAGAACACATTGCGTCAGGCACCGGATGTGATTTTGATGGGTGAGATTCGTACTCGCGAGACGATGCAGCATGGTCTGGTCTTTGCGGAAACAGGTCACCTTACTCTGGCAACTCTTCACGCCAATAACGCCAACCAGGCGCTGGACCGTATTATCAGTTTCTTCCCGCCTGAACATCATGATCAGTTATGGATGGATCTGTCCCTGAACCTCAAAGCGATCATCGCCCAGCAGCTACTGCCAACCAAAGATGGTAAAGGCCGTCGTGCTGCGATTGAGGTGTTGATTAATACGCCTTTGATACAGGATCTTATTCGTAAGGGAGATGTGCATGAGATTAAGGATGTGGTTAAAAAATCCACTAACCTTGGCATGCAGACCTTCGATCAGGCGTTGTTCACGCTCTATAAAGATGGCGCGATTACCTATGATGTAGCCTTGGCTCATGCGGACTCAGCAAACGACCTGCGTTTGATGATTAAACTGAGTGCGGATACCAATCCGGAACTGGCGGGTGATGACGGGCAGTCATTTGACCTGCAGGATGAGGATGATTATATGCATATGAAAGGTGATGCGGGTGTGAAGAGTATGTAACCCGCTCGATGCGCAAAAAAAAGCCGTGGCTCAAAGAGTCACGGCTTTTTTTATATCTGGGAATTCAGAGTTGAAATACAGCTTTCCCCTCAAATAGGGTACAGGTGACCCTACCTTTCAGTGGATAGTTCATAAAAGGGGTGTTCTTGCCGCGAGAGTGACAGTTCTCAGGCGTGAGTTGCCACTCAATGTTTGGATCAAAAATACAGATGTTAGCTGGGCTGCCTACGGCTAATGATCCGGATTCAAGGCCGAGAATAGACGCAGGTGCAGTAGTCAGCTTCTCAATCAGTTGCGGTAGATCCAACATCTTCTGCTCGACCAGTAGCAAAGAGAGCGGCAGAAGGGTTTCTAATCCGATCATACCCGGCTCTGTATCTGCAAAGGGGGCTTCTTTGGCGGCTCTTTCATGAGGCTGGTGATCAGAACAGATCGCCTGAATGCTTCCCCCGAGTAAACCCTGTATCAGCCCTGCACGGTCAAGTTGACTACGTAGTGGCGGGATCAGATGGAAATCATTACTGAAACCATTCACGTTTTCATCTGTTAAAAGCAGATTCTGGATCGATACATCGGCGGTCACCGGTAAACCACGCTCTCTGGCTTCCGTGATCATACGGACTGAGCGTTCACAGGATAGCTGCCCGAAGTGGGCGCGTACGCCCGTTTGTTCGGCCAGAAGCAGGCAGCGTGCGACCTCAATAGTTTCAGCCGACTCAGGGATGCCGTTAAGGCCAAGGCGAGTACAGGTGCTGTCGTCATGCATACAGCCTCCTTTGGCCAGCGCAGCATCCTGAGGCTGGAAGATCACCAGCAGATCGTGCGTAGCGGCGTACTCCAGGCTGCGCATCATGATCAATGAGTTAGCGATCGGCATCCGGACGTTACTGAATGCGATACAACCTGACGCTGCGAGGGCGGCCATGGGAGCCAGCTGTTCGCCTTCCAGTCCTTTGGTAAGGGCGCCCATAGGCAGGATCTGCATCTTACCCGCCTCTGCACATCGATCTTTGATTAGCTCAGCAACGGCTGAGGTATCGACAATCGGTGTAGTGGTGGGTGGGGTAACCATCGTAGTAATACCACCCGCAACTGCAGCCGCGGATTCGGTTTTGATAGACCCTTTTTGCGATGGTCCGGGCTCACGAGCGTGCGCGCACAGGTCGATAAAGCCCGGTGAGACGACCTGATGTTTGGCATCAATTGTCTGTTCAGGCTCAAAACCTTCCGGGGCGGCATCTAGCGCTGCAATTTTTCCATCTGAGATATAAAGATCTGTGATCTGATCGATCTGATTGGCCGGATCGATGACGCGACCACCTTGAATAAGAATGTTCATCGTGACTACTCTCCAACCCCGGTCAAGTTAGGACGGTTTTTTGCTTGTCCACTCATCGCCATTGACATGACAGCCATACGTACTGCGATGCCATTGGTTACCTGATCGAGGATCAGGGAGCGTTCACCATCAGCGACAGAAGAAGCGATCTCCACTCCGCGGTTGATTGGTCCAGGGTGCATCACAATGGCATCCGGTTTAGCCAGGGCGAGTTTGTCCATTGTCAGCCCATATAACTTATAGAACTCACTTTCACTTGGCAGGAGCGCAGTATTCATTCGTTCCTTCTGTAGACGGAGCATCATGACGACATCCACATCCTTGATCCCCTGCTGCATATTGGTGAATACCTTTACGCCCAGGCTTTCTATATGACGGGGTAGCAGTGTATTAGGCGCAATTACGCGAATATCACTGACACCAAGCGTTCTCAAGGCGTGGATCTGCGAGCGGGCAACCCGTGAGTGCAGAATGTCGCCGACGATAGCCACGCTCAGAGGGGTAAAGTCCCCTTTGGCCTGACGAATTGTGAGCATATCCAGCATCGCTTGGGTCGGATGTGCATGGCGGCCGTCACCGGCATTAATGACGGCAACATCCGGGGTGACGTGCTCTGCAATAAAATGAGCGGCACCACTACTGGAGTGGCGGACCACGAACATATCTGAATGCATTGCACGAAGTGTCATCAATGTATCTTTGAGTGTCTCCCCTTTGGATGTTGAGGAGGTACTGATATTCAGATTGAGTACATCGGCTGAGAGACGTTTAGCTGCCAGCTCAAAGGTGGATAGTGTACGGGTGCTCGCTTCAAAAAAGAGGTTAACAACGGTTTTACCTCTGAGCAGCGGTACTTTTTTGACCTGCTTGACGCTCATATCCACAAAGGAGTCTGCGGTATCCAGAATCTCTGTCAGCAGCTCACGAGACAGGCCTTCTGTCGTGATAAAGTGCTTCAGTTCACCTTCATCGGTAAGCTGAATCTGATTCGGATCTGTTTGTTCAAACATGATGTTAACTCAGTCTTCAGAACGGTTACGAATCTCCAGAGCCAGTGGCTCTGGACCGGTAAGTTTTACAGCCTGGTCGGCGCTGATCGCTAAAGTGCCACCAATAATATCGGCTTGAATGGGCAGTTCGCGTTGTTGTAGGTCAAGCAAGGTGACCAGCGTGACAGAAGCAGGGCGGCCAAAATCAAACAGCTCATTCATGGCGGCGCGGATAGTGCGACCACTCATGATGACATCATCGACCAAAATAATATGGCGTCCCTCAGTTGGGCAGGGGAGCTTTGATGGCTGCACTTTAGGGTTGAGCCCACTTTGGTCAAAATCATCCCGATGGAACGAAATGTCTAGGACCCCAAGAGGGCTGGATAGCCCTAGAGATCGATGTAACCGTTCTGCGAGCCAGACCCCGCCAGTGTGGATGCCGATCATCAACGGGTCAGGCCGTTTGCCCTGAGATAGTAAAGCGCTGAGTTCCTGCTGCATTTTTTCCAGTAGTGCATCAGCATTAAGAGCGTTGGCTGTCATAGGCCTCCTCCAGTCGGGTGTGGCTTGGAATTCGGATGTCGCAGTTAAACCAGCTTTCCAGAATCAGTTGTGCCGCAATACCATCGACCGATTCCTCTTTGAAGTTATCACTGCCACCGGCTGCGAAGTGGATCTCTTTTGCTTCTGCAGTTGAGAGACGTTCATCCATTAAATAGCAGGGCGTTTTATACCGTTCATGCAAGCGGTTGGCAAACTTCCTGGCGCGATATGCCATATCACTGATTGAGCCGTCATAGTTTAGCGGAATGCCGACAACCAGAGCCTCCGGCTGCCACTCATCTATCAGGGCTGTGAGTTTATTCCAATCAGGAATGCCATCACGTGCAGTGATGGGGGAGAGGGGAGTAGCGGTGCCCGTGATCGATTGTCCTGTTGCGACGCCGATTCGTGATGTACCAAAATCAAAAGCCAGCGCTTGATTGATCACATTGCTCATTGATTGCTTTAACCTTCAGGGTTGCCAGAACCTTATTTATGTAGGCTCAGGCGTGTCCAGTATGAGCGGTCAGCAGATCAAGGTTGACGCCCAGAATTGATGCGGCTGCCTGCAAACGATCGCCAGCCGGAATGGTGAAGAGTATATCTGAATTTGCCTGACAGCTTAACCAGACATTATTGCTAAGCTCCTGTTCCAGCTGCCCCGGTCCCCAGCCAGCACAACCCAATGCAATCAGATAGTTGTGGTTAAATTGGCCCGCTGCGGCCGCTTCTATGGCATCGAGTGAGGTCGAGAGTAGGATGTTATCCGTTACGCAGTGGCTGCTACTCCAGTCCATCGGGTCATCGGCCTTATGTAAAACGTAGCCGCGATCGCTCCGAACGGGTCCTCCGCTGAAAATCTCCCTCTGTTGGTTAGCAACTGAGAGGCAGGGTATGCTCAGATGATCACATAGCTCAGCCAGAGTGATGCCAATCGGACGATTGATGACCAGACCCATCGCCCCATACTCACTATGATCACAGATATAGGTAACAGTGTGTGAAAAGTGCGGGTCCTGTAAGTGGGGCATTGAGATGAGTAGGTGGTTTCTCAGAGAATGACAGGGTGTTGTCATATTGGTGGGCCCATATTACGTATGCTGTATTAAGGCTTAGTATACCGATGCTTTTTTCTCAAATTTCCAGGTACGAATTATCTCCAGAATATCCGTGTTCTTGCGGATCTCTACGGGGAACGGCTGGAATGGTGCAGCCAGACGGACAATTCGGATCGCTGCATCATCCAGGACTGTCTGGCCGGATGACTCAAGGACCTCAATAGAGTGAACAGCACCGTCTGGTTTAATGGCTACCAGAAGGCGTAAACGCCCATAAAGCTTGTTTCTGCGAGCCTCTTCTGGATAGTTCAGGTTACCGACGTTCTCAATTTTCTTACGCCAGTTTTCCAGGTAGAGCGCATCTTCACGTTTTTGGGTCGAGGCTGAAGTAAGTCGTTTGACGCGTGGCTTCTTCGCCATCATCTCGCGATGAGAGTCCAGTTCTGCCTGAAGGCTCGCAATCTCCAAACTGCGGCTGAGCAGAGAGCTGGTATTACCGGTTTTACTGCTGGTGGCTGTTTTTTCTCTCTTTTTTTGAATCTTATCAGGGGCCTTTTGTTGCGCCACTTTCTGTGTTGTAACGACCTGGCGTTTGGCAGTCTTGGCTTTAGCTTCAGGGGCAGGTTTGTTGTTAGGTTTGGCTTCAGCAGAGGTTAAAGGTGTAGGTTGCTGGCTATTGGTGATCGCTCTGGTTTGCGAGGGCGCCAGACGTTTGCGTTTTTCATCATGGAAATTGGCTCGTTGCGGAGTGGAAGGCAGCTTTTTCTCTTCGCTGCTACCGCTACCCTCCTGATTGGCCTGCGCGATAAAGTCAGCCTCTTTAGGTTTCTTCTCCTGCTGGAACTGAGCCAGAGTAACCTCGATGGTTTGTTGCGGTGGCTTGGTAGTTTCGGCCGTAAAGGAGATACCGATAATAGCCACCGCATGCAGAGCTGTAGCAAAAAACAGAGTAAAACCGAAACGCTCTATAGCAGAAACCGCTTGTGTCGTTACCGTAGTCACTCTGTTATTCCTGCTCCAGTAAAGTATTACTGATTGGCCAGCTTGGCTTCAATCACATCCATGAGTTGCATTCCTATATCTAGACCAAATTGATTATCCAGTTCACGAATGCAGGTTGGACTGGTGACATTAATTTCGGTCAGGTAATCGCCGATCACATCTAATCCAACAAATAATAACCCTTTTTCCTTCAGTGTTGGAGCGATCTGTTCGCAGATCCAGTACTCCCTTTCGGTAAGCTCGCGTCCCTCTCCACGTCCACCTGCTGCCAGATTGCCGCGGGTTTCGCCGTTGGTGGGTATGCGGGCCAGTCCGTAGGGAACCGGTTCGCCGTCGACCAGTAAGATCCGTTTATCTCCATCGACGATCTCGGGAATGAACTTCTGTGCCATTATGGTCTGCTGGCCATAATTTGTCAGTGTTTCGATGATGACACCGAGGTTCAGTCCATCCTCTTTGATACGGTATATCTGTGATCCACCCATACCATCCAGCGGTTTAAAAATGACGTCCCCATGCTCTTTATGGAACTCTCTGAGCATGGTTTCATGTCGGCTTACCAGCACCGGAGGGCAGCACTGCGGGAAGTGGGTGGCGAACAACTTCTCGTTATAGTCCCTTAAGCTTTGAGGCTTGTTGACGATCAGAGTGCCCTCTTTTTCCGCCTGTTCGAGCAGGTAAGTGGTATAGATGAATTCATTATCGAAAGGGGGATCCTTACGCATCAGAATGACATCCAGATCTGCCAGCTTTCGGGATTGATACTCTCCGCGCTCAAACCACTGATCTTCATCCATGGCGACCTGCAGTGGGGCCATATGTGCCTGAGCAATACCGTCCAGAGAGAAGAGATGATGCTGTTCCATATACCAGAGCTCCCAGCCTTTTTGCTGAGCCGCCCATAACATAGCCAGTGAACTGTCTTTTTTGAAAGTGATGTTATCAATAGGGTCCATCACAATGCCGATTTTGATCGCCATTCTATTATCCTGTTGTGTCAACGTGCTGTTATAAGCTAAGGGCGTTTTGCCTTAAAACTGTGATTATCCCAAATCGCCCCAAAGGTAATTTAACAGAGTCAGGGCCGCTATGGGTGCTGTTTCTGTCCGCATCACCCGGGGGCCGAGCGTTAATGGTTTGAACCCATGTTGAATCGCAAGTTCAACCTCATCCTCTGTTAATCCCCCCTCAGGGCCAATCAGAAGCGCGACGGAAGCGGGGCGCACCATCTCCTGCAGAGGTTGCTCGCTATGATGATGTAGCACCAGCTTCAACTCTGCATTTTGTGAGGCTATCCAGTTCTTCAGCGTATCCGGCGAGCTTATCTCCGGTGGTGTGACGCGTCCTGATTGTTCGCAGGCGCTAATCGCAATCTGTTGCCAGTGATGGATGCGCTTTTGCTGGCGCTCAGGCGGTAGCTTTACCTCACAGCGTTCAGAAAACAGTGGGGTTATATGGCTCACACCCATTTCGGTACTTTTCTGTACCGCAAAGTCCATTCGCTCACCGCGGGAGAGTGTTTGACCGATACTCACCTTCAGATCTGTTTCTGTGGAGGGGTGGTGCTCATCAGTTATATGGGCACGGGCGCTTCTCTTTTCAACGGCAGTGAGAGAGGCGGAATACTCTTTTCCGTCACCATTAAACAGTCTGAGTGTATCGCCAGGCCTCATGCGCAGTGAGCGGCTGACATGCTGAACTACGGTATCACTCAGCGTAATCTCTTCACCTGTTCTCATGGGTTGGGATTCATAAAAGCGGGGTATTCTCATCGTTGCGCTATCTGCCTTGCATCGTAAATGGGGTTGCCGTCTAGTCTGCCACAGATTTTGGATTGCTCAAGCTTCAGATCCATCAAGGTCATGGATCTGTGCTCGCTTTCTGCGGGAACAACGTATAAAAAAAGCACCCGGAGGTGCTTTTTTATTCGCAATTCGAGTGCTACAGAGCTGCGGCCTCTCGAAGGATATCGGCTTTATCAGTACGTTCCCAAGTGAAGGCGGTGAAGGTCTCACCGTTATATTCCATCTCAAATGGGTTGCGACCAAAGTGACCGTAGGCGGCTGTCGGCTGATACATTGGGTGAAGCAGGTCCAGCATCTTAGTGATCGCATATGGACGCAGATCAAAGTGCTCACGTACCAACTGGATAATCTTCTCGTCCGAGATCCGGCCTGTACCGAAAGTGTTGATCGATACAGAGGTCGGTTCTGCAACGCCGATTGCGTAGGAAACCTGAATCTCACAGCGGTCTGCAAGACCCGCCGCAACGATGTTTTTCGCTACATAACGACCTGCATAGGCCGCTGAACGGTCTACTTTGGAGGGGTCTTTACCGGAGAATGCTCCACCGCCATGGCGTGCCATACCACCGTAAGTATCAACAATGATTTTTCGGCCTGTCAGACCGCAATCCCCAACAGGGCCGCCAATCACAAAGTTACCGGTTGGATTGATGTGGAACTGCGTATCTTTAGTGATCCATTCGGCAGGAATAACATGTTTAACAATTAGCTCCATCACTGCTTCGCGCAGGTCAGCTTGTGAAACATCCGGGTTGTGCTGGGTAGAGAGAACCAGTGCGTCTACAGCAACCGGCTTGCCGTTTTCATAACGGAATGTCAGCTGAGATTTGGCATCCGGGCGCAGCCAGGGTAACAGGCCTGATTTGCGTGCTTCCGCCTGACGTTCAACCAGTCGATGGGCGTATGTGATCGGCGCAGGCATCAGAACATCGGTTTCGTTGGATGCATAACCGAACATAAGACCCTGATCTCCAGCGCCCTGATCTTCAGGCTTGGCGCGATCTACACCCTGGTTGATATCGGGAGACTGTTTACCAATGATGTTGATCACACCACAAGTATCACCGTCATAACCAACATCAGAAGAGGTGTAGCCGATATCACAGATCACTTTACGTACCAGATCTTCCAGATCTACCCATGCAGATGTAGTGATCTCACCTGATACAACCGCTACGCCTGTTTTTACCAGCGTTTCGCAGGCTACACGGGCGTGTTTGTCTTCTGAGATGATTGCATCCAGAACAGCGTCCGAGATCTGGTCAGCAATTTTATCTGGGTGGCCTTCAGATACGGATTCAGATGTAAATAAGCTGTATTCGCTCATCGTGATAATTACCTTTCAAAAGAGGATCAGGAGAGGCTTACTTCAGTGCTATAACAGCTGCGTAAAGCGTAGAAAGTTTAGCAGGCGGGAAGCCGTCCGGAAAAATTAAGGGCGTATTGTACTCGCGACTTTAGTTAAATGCATATTTTTACCCCCTTTGAAGATGAGAATTATCACTTTTTGAATGAAATTCGCTCATTTTTACCGATAAATAGCAAAACTTATTTGAAGCGAATGGCTATCTGCGAGAAAATTGCGCCCAATTTTTCCTGAACCTTCTATTTGGGCTATCTGCCCAGGAGCTGAGTGAATGTCTTCTCGTAGAGAACTTGCCAACGCGATTCGCGCGCTGAGCATGGATGCCGTACAGAAAGCAAAATCTGGTCACCCCGGTGCACCTATGGGTATGGCGGATATCGCCGAAGTATTGTGGAACGACTTTATGTCCCACAATCCATCCAACCCACAGTGGTTTAACCGCGACCGTTTCGTACTGTCTAACGGTCATGGTTCCATGCTGATCTACAGCCTGCTGCATCTGACTGGCTACGATGTTTCTATCGAAGATCTGAAGAACTTCCGCCAGCTGCACTCTAAAACGGCAGGTCATCCTGAATATGGTTACTGCCCGGGCGTTGAAACTACGACGGGTCCATTGGGTCAGGGCATCACGAATGCTGTTGGTTTTGCTGTCGCTGAAAAAGTACTTGCGGCTCAGTTCAACCGCGAAGGTCACGACATTATCGACCATAACACTTATGTATTCATGGGTGATGGCTGTCTGATGGAAGGTATCTCCCACGAAGCTTGCTCTCTGGCAGGGACTTTGGGTCTGGGTAAATTGATCGCGTTCTGGGATGACAATGGCATCTCTATCGATGGTGAAGTTGAAGGTTGGTACACCGACGATAACGTTAAACGCTTTGAATCATATGGCTGGCAGGTTATCCCTGCGGTTGATGGTCATGATGCTGATCAGATTCGTGCAGCGATCGAGAAGGCTAAAGAGAATACAGATCAACCAACACTGATCTGCTGTAAGACGGTGATCGGTTTCGGTTCTCCAAACAAAGAAGGTAAAGAAGATTGCCATGGCGCACCACTGGGCGATGATGAGATCGCACTGACACGTGAGCGTTTGGGGTGGAATCATCCTGCGTTTGAGATTCCTGCAGAGATTGCGGAAGATTGGAATGCACAGGAAGCCGGTGTTCACGCTGAAAATGAGTGGAATGAGCGCTTTGCTGCGTACCGTGCTGAGTTCCCTGAACAGGCTGATGAACTACTGCGTCGTATCGCAGGTGATCTGCCAGCTGATTTCGCAGAGAAAGCGGATGCCTGGATCAATGAGATCAATGAGAAAGGGGAGACCATTGCGTCCCGTAAAGCCTCTCAGAATGCATTGAATGCTTATGGCCCGATGCTACCTGAACTGTTGGGTGGTTCGGCTGATCTGGCTGGTTCCAACCTGACATTGTGGTCCGACTGCAAAGGTGTTGAGAGAAACGATGCCTCTGGTAACTACCTATTCTACGGTGTCCGTGAATTTGGTATGTCCGCCATTATGAACGGTATCGCTCTGCACGGTGGTTTCATTCCGTACGGTGCTACGTTCCTGGTGTTCATGGAATATGCGCGGAATGCGATCCGTATGGCTGCATTGATGAAGCAGCGTGCGATCCATGTATATACGCATGATTCTATCGGTCTGGGTGAAGATGGACCGACCCATCAGCCGATTGAGCAGGTTGCAAACTTGCGTCATACACCGAATATGAGCACATGGCGCCCATGTGATGCGGTTGAATCAGCGGTTGCCTGGAAAGCGGCACTTGAACGTACGGATGGTCCGACAGCGATGGTGTTCTCCCGTCAGGGACTGCCTCACCAGCAGCGTACAGCAGAACAGCTGGCGAATATCGCTAAAGGTGGCTATATCCTGAGTGATACAGATGGACAACCAGATGCCATTCTGATTGCAACCGGGTCTGAAGTGGGGCTGGCGATGGATGCAGCTGAAGCTTTGGCTGCTGACGGTGTGAAAACACGTGTAGTATCTATGCCTGAAACAGGTCTGTTTGACCAGCAATCTGCTGAGTATCGTGAATCGGTTCTACCCGCTGCGGTTACCGCTCGTGTGGCTGTCGAAGCACTGCAAGCTGATTTCTGGTACAAGTATGTTGGTTTGAATGGTGCGATTGTAGGTATGCGTACCTTTGGTGAGTCAGCTCCGGCTGGTGATCTGTTCAAACACTTTGGTTTCACCACTGAAAATGTAGTGAACACCGTCAAATCCGTTCTTTAACGGAACGCATAAAAAGGCCCGGTTCTTACCGGGTCTTTTTAGTTATTTAGTCACACTGGGTAGGGTTTTAGATTGAGTTATCGCGTTGCAATCAATGGCTATGGCCGTATTGGTCAGTGTGTGCTGCGTGCTATTTATGAAAATGGCTTGCAGGACCTGTTTGAGGTTGTGGCGATCAATGAACTCTCTGATCTGGATACCGTTACCTATCTGACCCGTTATGACACAACCCATGGTCGTTTTCCTGTATCGGTTGAGAATGATGGAAAGCGCTTGCTTATCGGCGGTCACAGTATTCAGATCCTGAATAAAACGGGTGCTGAAGATCTACCCTGGGAGGCGTTAGATGTCGATCTGCTGTTTGAGTGTTCGGGTTCCTTTAAAGCACGTCAAGAAGCCGACCTCCATGTAGATCGTGGCGCTAAAAAGCTGTTGTTTTCACAACCAGCCACTGCCGACGTGGATGCCACGATCGTCTTTGGTCTGAATGAACAGCTGTTAAAAGCTGATCAAACGGTGGTCTCAGCTGCATCCTGCACGACCAATTGTATTATCCCGGTTCTGGATCTGTTGGATAAGCGTTTTGGTATCCAGAATGGGGTCACGACCACCATACATTCTGCAATGAATGATCAACCGGTAATTGATAGTTATCATCAGACTGATCTACGTCTGACCCGCAGTGCAATGCACTCCATTGTGCCTGTTGATACTGGGTTGGATAAGGGGATTGACCGGTTACTACCGCACCTTGCAGGTAAGTTCCAATGTCTGCATGTACGGGTGCCGACCATCAACGTTTCTATGATGGATATGTCGATCAATGTAGAAAAGGTCGCTACTGTTTCCGAGGTGAATCAGCTATTACAGAACGCTGCGTTAACAGGGCCTTTAAAAGGACTATTGGGTTATACCGAAGAGCCACATGCTTCGGTAGACTTCAACCGCGATTCCCGTTCCGCGGTGGTTGACGGTACCCAGACAAAAGTGTCTGAGGGGCGTCTGATCAAGCTAGTGTGCTGGTTTGATAATGAATGGGGCTTTGCCAACCGTATGTTAGATGTCGCACAGCACTGGTTGGGATTGAAACAGGAGGCTGACTCCAGCCCCAATAAAACGAATTCCTGATTTAAACATTTCAATATCTGATAGGGCACGTCAATGAGCGTACTGAAAATGAGCGAACTGGATCTGAGCGGTAAGCGCGTTCTGATCCGTGAAGACCTGAACGTACCAGTTAAGAATGGTGAAGTAACTTCTGATGCGCGTATCCGTGCATCGCTGCCAACCATCGAGCTGGCACTGAAAGCGGGTGCTAAGGTGATGGTTATGTCTCACCTGGGTCGTCCGACTGAAGGTGAATACAACGAAGAGTTCTCTCTGCAGCCTGTAGCTAACCACATAGGTAAACTGCTGGGTCGCGAAGTTCCACTGATCAAAGAGTGGCTGGATGGCGGCTTTGATGTTGCTGAAGGCGAGCTGGTGTTGCTGGAAAATGTTCGCTTTAACGTAGGTGAAAAGAAAGATAACGAAGCGCTATCTCAGAAGATGGCCGCGTTGTGCGATGTTTATGTGATGGATGCGTTTGGCACAGCACACCGTGCACAGGCGTCTACTCATGGTGTCGCGAAATTTGCGGATGTTGCCTGTGCAGGTCCTTTGCTGGCAGGCGAACTGGATGCGCTGGGTAAAGCATTGGACAAGCCGGCTCGACCTCTGGCGGCCATTGTTGGCGGTTCAAAAGTGTCCACTAAGCTGGAAGTGTTGACTGCGCTGTCTGATCAGGTTGATCAGCTTATCGTTGGTGGTGGTATCGCGAACACGTTCCTGGCAGCTGCGGGTAAGCCTGTCGGTAAGTCTCTGTGCGAACATGACCTGATTCCTGTTGCTCAGGATCTGATGAAGAAAGTAAACATCCCAATGCCGGTTGATGTTGTGGTAGCGAAAGAGTTCGCTGAAACGGCTGAAGCAACCGTGAAGTCTGTAGACGATGTTGCTGAAGATGAGATGATTCTGGATATCGGCCCTCAGTCTTCACAGAACCTGGCTGAGCTGCTGAAAGATGCAGGTACGATCATCTGGAACGGCCCGGTCGGTGTATTTGAATTTGACCAGTTCGGTGAAGGTACCAAGACACTGTCTCTGGCGATCGCTGAGAACCAGGGCTTCTCTATTGCTGGTGGTGGTGACACGCTAGCCGCTGTGGATAAATACGACATCGCAGATAAAGTATCCTACATCTCGACAGGTGGCGGTGCGTTCCTTGAGTTTGTTGAAGGTAAGAAGTTACCTGCAGTAGCAGCTCTGGAAGCAAAGAATTCATAAGAACCTGATTTTAATGTCGGATGGGTGGTAAACTCTGCCCATCCCCGTCTTTCGACGAAGTTAACAAATATTTAAAGGTGACAAAATGGCTCTGATCTCCATGCGTCAGCTGCTGGATCATGCTGCTGAAAACGACTACGGCATTCCAGCATTCAACGTGAACAACCTGGAACAGATGCGCGCTATTATGGAAGCGGCAGATAAAACTAACTCTCCAGTGATTGTTCAGGCGTCTGCCGGTGCACGTAAATACGCGGGCTCTAACTTCCTGCGTCACATGATCGAAGCAGCTATCGCTGAATTTCCACATATCCCGGTATGTATGCACCAGGATCACGGAACCTCTCCTGCTGTTTGTCAGCGCACCATTGCGATGGGTTTCTCCTCTGTAATGATGGATGGTTCCCTGATGTCTGATGGCAAAACGCCATCCAGTTACGAATACAACGTTGATGTGACTCGCCGTACGGTCGAGATGGCTCATGCGTGTGGTGTCTCTGTAGAGGGCGAGCTGGGTTGCCTGGGTTCTCTGGAAACAGGTCAGGCAGGCGAAGAAGATGGTATTGGTGCGGAAGGCACACTGTCTCACGATCAGATGCTGACAGATCCGGATGAAGCTGCGGACTTCGTTAAGAAAACCGGTGTAGATGCATTGGCGATTGCGTGTGGTACTTCTCACGGTGCTTACAAATTTACCCGTCCACCGACAGGCGACATTCTGGCGATCGACCGCATCAAAGCGATCAATGAACGCATCCCCGGTACTCATCTGGTCATGCATGGTTCCTCTTCTGTACCTCAGGAGTGGCTGGCGGTGATCAACGAATTCGGCGGTGCGATTCCAGAAACTTACGGTGTGCCGGTTGAGCAGATCGTTGAAGGTATCAAGTACGGTGTACGTAAGGTAAACATCGATACTGACCTGCGTCTGGCTTCTACCGGTGCGATCCGTCGCTTCCTGGCTGAAAACCCGGCTGAGTTCGATCCACGTAAATACCTGAAGAAGTCGATGGAAGCGATGACAGATATCTGTGTGAATCGCTACGAAGCCTTCGGTACAGCGGGTAATGCATCTAAGATCACAGCGATCTCTCTGGAAAACATGGCAGAGAAATACGAAAGCGGTGAGCTGGATCCTAAGATCGCTTAAGGCGAGTGCTGATCTTTCTAAAAAGGCTGCTGTTTAGCAGCCTTTTTTGTATCTGAATGCCGGTGCTTATCGTTGTTCAGACCGCTTCTGCAATGAGATCAGCAGCTTGCTGACGGTTGAAAAACTGGCCCTGGCGCACAAAGCCGGAAATTATGTGCTCTTTTAGTTCTCTGCGCTGTTCATCGATCTGATCAATCCAGGTATTGGGGAGTGCATCAATCAGATGAAAAGGAGCTGTAGTGCCATTGGCAAACCGTGATAGCACGACTTCACCCGTCAGACTGTTTTTAAACGCAGGCAGAAATCGTTTTGTTCTGTTGTTCTGGCTGATACCGCCACTGCCTGCATAAACTTCATTTTCCCGTTCAAGACGGCTTTTGACTGTGGATAACATCGTTAGGGCCTCTTGGTTGCGTGCTCCTTACCTATTCAGACCTCATTTTTCCCTGAGTGTTTACTTTTTATACAGCAACTGCGGTGCCAAATTTATAACTCATTGAATCTTCTATTCTTTATTGGATAAGCAGAGAGTACATAAGGAAGATGTGATCTTTTACGCCTTAATGGCGGTGCTCTGAGTTAATGAAATGATGAATTTAATGAGATGGTCATGGGCTTCTCAAATCATCTGCTCTAAAATATACTGTATATAAATACAGTATATGGTTTGTGTTATGTCTGTTGTCATGCTGGGTCAGAGTGAGATCCGCTCTACCCTGAATATCCCCTTTTTCCTCTCATCTGTTTCTGCCGGGTTTCCCAGCCCCGCCCAGGATTATGTAGAAAAGACACTGGATCTGAATGAATTGCTTATTCAGCGCCCTGCTGCGACCTACTTTGTCCGGGCTGAAGGGGATTCGATGATCGGTGCCGGTATCCATGATGGGGATATACTGATTGTTGATCGCTCATTAAGTGCAAAGCATGGGGATATTGTAATTGCTTCTCTACAGGGTGAACTGACTGTCAAACAGTTAGAACTACGCCCTTGCTGCCGTCTTCTGCCGCGTAACTCACGTTACCCACCGATTATGATCCCGGAAGGAGAGAGTCTGGAGCTGTTTGGTGTAGTGACGAATGTGATTCATGCACTTCGCTGAGAGTCCCGGCTATGTATGCATTGGTTGATTGCAACAGTTTCTACGCCAGCTGTGAACGATTGTTTCGCCCTGATCTGGAGGGTAAGGCGGTTGTCGTCCTCTCCAATAATGATGGCTGTGTTGTGGCGCGCTCGGCCGAGGCAAAAGCGTTGGGGATAAAGATGGCTGTCCCCTTTTTTGAGGTGCGAGAGCTATACGAGCGCGGGGAGCTGCATGTGTTTTCCAGTAACTATGCGTTCTACGGTGATATCTCTGCCCGAGTGATGATGACATTAGAGGAGATGGCGCCAGAGGTCGAGGTGTACTCAATCGATGAGGCTTTTCTCAACCTTCGAGGCATGGTGACCGAACCTGATTTGAATGCGCTGGGCCACAAGATCAAGCAGCGCATCAAACGCTGGGTAGGTGTGCCGGTTGGTGTCGGGATTGCCGAGACGAAAACCCTGGCTAAACTGGCCAATTACGCGGCGAAACATTTTGCGAAAACGCAGGGGGTCGTGGTGCTGTCCGATCCGCGTTGGCGGGAACGGTTACTGGCGATTACCGATGTCAGTGAAGTTTGGGGTGTTGGGCGCAGGCATGCGGAGAAACTACGTGCTGAAAATATTCTGACGGCTGCGGATCTGGCTGATAGCGATGCGGAGACGATGCGTCGGCGTTACTCGGTTACTCTGGAGCGTACGATTCTGGAGTTAAGAGGGATCAGCTGTCTGGGTTTTGATGAACAGCCAGAACCGAAACAGCAGGTGTTATGTAGCCGAACGTTCAGTACTCGCATTACAACACTACAGCCTTTGCAGGAGGCGATCCGCGAGTATGCGGTGAGAGCGGCAGAGAAACTGCGCATCGAACATCGTTTAACCCGGAGTGTCTCCATCTATATCCGTACTAATCCGAATGCACGATTTGAAGCAAAGTATGCCAATGGTGCGACTTATACACTGCCCAGCCCTACCAACGATTCTCGCCTTATCATGAAGATTGCTTTGCAGCTGCTACAGGGGATCTACCGCGAGGGCTATCGCTATATGAAAGCAGGGGTCGTACTGAATGACCTGCAGCCAGAAGATAACTATCAGGCAGACCTGTTTACCCCTGATTGCGGTTCCCCCAAAGCGCTAAGCCTGATGCAGGCGCTGGATCGGATAAACCGGAGATACCACCGTGGGCTTACTTTTGCGGGTCAGGGGAGGCAACAGCACTGGGCGATGCAGCGAAACTATCTGTCACCACGTTACACGACGAGTTGGAACGATCTAAAAAAAGTACGTTAGTCGTGTGCTTATTTTACAAATGCTTCATCGAGTTGTTTGTACAGATCCAAGGATTTTTCAGACTCTGTTTTAATATTTTCATAAAGGCTGTTGGCTATAACGCGAATTGCATGTTGTTCATTCTGATTGAGGTTTGGATAATTAAATCTTTGAAAGTTTTCTAATATTTTTTGTCTGCGGGCGTTGAATTGATGTGCTTCATCTCTAGAAGAACACACTTTCTGTAGATGCTGTTCCCAGTTGCAGTAGGTTTTATCTGCAAGCCTTTCCCTCTTGTTACAGGATTTACAACAGGGAACAGTATTTCCTGGATGGTGCAATCCAAATTCAGCACGGTTGAACATTAATACGTGTTCTATTTGTAGAGGGTGGGATTGCTCACCGCAATAAGCGCAACATGCCTCAAAACTGTCGTCCCTTATCGAATGCCAGATGGCTTTCCCTTTACCACTCGCCGTATTAAAAGAATGCCCCAGATAATGCTCGCCGACTTTTGTTAGAAACGCTCTTACTGCTGTGTTAGCTGAGTCTGAAGAAGTGTTGTATACCGCCGTAATCATCCTTGAACGTTGAGGGAATATTAGTTGTGACTGTTTTAAATATCAGCTCTGCTTGGGTTCTAGGTCAAGTAGGAAGAATCAATAAATAACTGTCCTAGTTATCCCCAAGCCAGTCTCTGGCGGCGGTTGTTATCTTTTCCACAGCCGTGTGCGAAATTTTTCGTTCAATGGAGATCGCATAAAAGTTATTCACAATCTCGTTGGTTTCTCCCAGTGTGACCAATCCCAGCTGGTTGGAGACCTCTTCGCGGATCGGAGTCGGGACAACCATGATCCCCTTGCCTGCATTGGCAAAGGCTTTGATCAGGGCACTGTCATCAAATTCACCGACTACTCTGGGGTGGATGCGATGTTTGTTAAACCATTGCAGAAGTTGAGAGCGAACAACGGTGGTTTCACTGGGGATCAGCATCGGGGCGCCGTTCAAGTTATGGGGGAACTCTCCCTCTAGTTCTGCACTGACATCCGGATGCGCCATAAAACTGCTACCGCATCGGCCCAGACTGTGACTAAAACCGTTAATGCTGACATCGGAGGGGATCGGTGACTCAGATATCACCAGATCCAAACGGTGAAGTGCGAGTTCGGCCAGTAGCTCATTGACCTCCCCTTCATGGCAGATCATGCGAACTTTATTGATATCGTCCATGGCGGGAGAGAGTAGGTGATAGGCGATCGATTTTGGAACCACATCAACAACGCCCACCTTGAAGACCAGCGGTCTGATCTTATCGAGGTTGCGCACTCGCTCTTCCAGCTCTCCACCTAACGAAAAGATATCACTGGCGTAACTGAGCACCATATGCCCGGTTTCGGTAAGCTCCAACTGGCGCCCAACCTTGGTAAAAAGGGCGCAACCAAGATAGTCATCAAGCAGACTTAGCTGAGCGCTGATGGTATGGGGAGTGACACTGAGGCGTTCCGCTGCAGCTACAATACTGCCCTCTTTAGCTACCATCCAGAAATAGTGCAGGTGTTTATAGTTGATCATTATGAATCGCTAAAAATGATGATTTGTTTAAGAATAATCGATTTTTATTAAATGTGATAGGCGTCTAAATTTTGAGCGTTGGTGCCGGAAAGCTAATTGTGGCTTTGGGTTATATAAAAACTGGGAGAGGTACTATGCAACCATCTATGAGAACGTCTGCAACTCAAACGCAATCATCAGCGCTTGAGTCCAATAAGGTACTTCGCAATACCTATGCATTGTTATCCCTGACACTGCTGTTTAGTGCCATCACTGCGGGTGGCTCTCTTCTTTTACAGCTCCCTCACCCCGGCATCATCATCTCTTTAGTGGGCTTTTTTGGACTCTATTTCCTGACAACAAAACTGCGTAATAGTATTTGGGGGCTCCCTTCGGTTTTCGCACTGACCGGTTTTATGGGATACACCTTGGGGCCCATTGTTGGACATTACTTAACCATGCCCGGCGGCGGTACGATCGTTATGAATGCGATGGGTATGACCGGCCTTATCTTTCTGGGGCTGTCTGCATATGTTCTAACGACACGTAAAAACTTCAGTTTTATGGGTGGTTTCCTGATGGTGGGCGTCCTGCTGGCCTTCTTTGCTGGGTTGGCTGCGGTATTCTTCCAGATTCCTGCCCTGGCTCTGGCGGTTTCTGCGATGTTTGTACTGCTGATGTCCGGATTTATTCTTTATGAAACCAGTAATATTTTGCACGGTGGAGAGACCAACTACATCATGGCTACCGTGTCACTGTATATCTCTATCTACAATCTGTTTACCAGTCTATTGCATATTCTGGGAGTTCTGGGTAGTGATGAGTAACGTTTTGGATTGACTAGCTATGCACTTGTGATAACCCTTATGGGTGTTCAGGCGACCAATTTGGTCGCCTTTTTTTATGGTGAAAGGATCCAATCCCCGGTGACTTGAAGAGGGAACTGGTCAGGTCGTGTCACCCAGATAGCCAATGCGTAACGTGCTCCATCCTGTGGTATCGGAAGTGTAAAACGCCACTCATAGTTCACCTGTGTTTTCTGCTGTTTATCGAGCACCACAAACTGATGCTGGAGGCGTCGTCCCTGGTTTTCACCCGCAGTGATGTCGCTATGCAGATCGAAGCCCATCAGGGCTACGTGAGCGACGAGCGCTTGATGTGTTGCGACGGGCTGGTATTGAACCCTGAGTTGGTTGGTTTGTAATGAGGCAGTGAGTGTTCCTCCAGCGGCTTTTTTCTGTTCTGGAAGTGGCTGATTACGGAAGAATCCACGCCATTCCTTACCATCTACAAGCCAGCCTGGGGTGTAGACGCTGCGCAGTCTGCCCAGGCGCCGATAATCGTATTGTCGTTGTTTAAAAGCAGGCTGCGCAAAACGATCCTCCCAGCCGATGTAATCCCAGTAATCGACATGGAAAGCTAAAGGTATCACGCTATGCCAGAGGTCAGGGGAACTCACCAGATTCGCTAGATACTGATCTGCCGGGGGGCAGCTGGAGCAGCCTTCCGAGGTATAGAGTTCGATTAAACGGGGAGGCGATCCCTCTTGGTGGAAAATCTGTTGTGCGGAGGTTGCCTCTGGAGATAAGCCAAGACCGACCGAGGCTATCAGTGAGAAGATCAGCAGTGTTTTCATAGCTCTGTACTCCTGTTGAGAATGAGACTACAGAGCCTTAAAAGAGTTCAGTGGTTAATCCAGTCTGCAGGCTTCGCTTTTACCCGGAAGCGTTTCAAAAGCATCCAATTGCTGTGGAAAAACATACCAGCTCGCCCGGCTATCCCAGAATAGATTGCGCTCAGGATTGGTGTCGGGTCCATCATCCAGAGTTCCTGCGGGAACAACCAAGGCTTTCCTGGTTTTCGCCAACCAGGGCAGGGATGATCCACACTGTTTGCAGAAGCTGGTGGCAAAGTGTTTGCTGTCAGAGGGTTCAAAACGGCCCACCAACGCTTCTCCTTGGGTCCATCTGAACTGTTCCGGTGGCATGATGATATTGCTGGCGTGAGCGCTGCCGGTTATCTTCCGGCAACGGGAGCAGTGACAGTATTGAAAGGTAGAATAAGGGGGCGTGATTTCATAACGAACGCTGCCACACAGACAACTGCCACTGTAGCTTTTTATATCCGGCATATTATGCTCCCGCTTAACGGTCGAATGCTGTCACCATGGAATCAAGCTGTTTGACCAGTTCATGCAGCTCCTGGCTGGCAGAGGCTGTTTCATCTGAGGCTTCACTGTTTTGCCTGGCCAGATCGCGTATCGCAACGATATTTTTTTGGATCTCTTCAACCACTGAGGATTGTTGCTCTGAACTGCTGGCGATCTGCAAACAGCGATCTGAGATATCATCCATCGAATGCTGTACCTTCTGGAAGGCTTCATCGGCCTGATTAGCGACATCAACACTCTGTTGAGCATGGTCTCGGCTGAGTTCCATGACCTTAACTGTTTTATCTACAGCGCCCTGAACACTCTCGATGGAAGCTTCAATCTCCTGAGTTGAATTCTGTGTGCGTGTAGCCAACGTTCTGACCTCATCGGCAACGACAGCAAAGCCGCGTCCAGACTCACCCGCACGGGCCGCTTCAATCGCTGCATTGAGCGCAAGCAGATTAGTCTGTTCTGCGATCTCATTGATCACCGTCACGACGTTTCCGATGGTATCGGTGTGCTGTTTTAGCTCCAGAGTGGCTTCGGTCGCTTCCTCGACCTCGGTGGAGAGGTCCTTAATATGATTGACGGTGTTAAAGAGAGCGCTACGGCCATCTTCGGTTGTGCTCAGGGCATCCTGAGTTGCAGATGTCATATCATTGGTGGTGCCCGCAATTTCCTGCGAGGCAGAGGCTAGCTGATGAACTGCCGCCGCGACCATATCACTCTCTTTATCTTGCTGGCTAATTCCCGTATTGGTCTGATGGATCGCTTTTTCTGTGACGTTGATGGCTTGTTCAATGGTATGGCTGACATCACCCAGGCGGGTTAACACGGTTGTATTGCGAGCATCGTTCATCTGCAAGGCGAGATCAATTTCACCAAACTCATCTTGCCGGGGGGAATACATCAGCTGGATCAGCGGGTTGCTAAATCGGTTACGGGCACGTTGTGCGAGGGCTTTGATCGGGGAAAGTACCCGAAGCAGGCAGCCAGCGAGTAGAATTTCAGTTGTGGCGATAATGCCCAGCACTGGTAGAGTGGCGCCTACACTCCAGGCCGCTGCCAAACTAATCAGCGAGATCAGGGTGAATAGCAGCAGGGTCTGATTGGACGTAGAGCCCATTTTTAGTGCCTTGCCAGCTTTACCCGCATTCGCGACTGAATAGATGACTTCAGCCTTTTTTATCTGAGCCTGAGTCGGGCGGAATCTAACAGATTGATAGCCAACCTTCTGGCCATTTTCGTACAGAGGCGTGACATAGGCATCGACCCAGTAGTGATCACCATTCTTACAGCGGTTTTTGACAATGCCGCGCCAGGCCTGATCCGCTTTCATTGCATCCCACAGATTTGCGAAGGCAGCAGGAGGGACATCAGGGTGACGGACGATATTGTGGGCTTTGCCGATAAGTTCCTGTTCTGAATAACCCGCGATATCACAAAAAATCTGATTGACGTAGGTAATCCTACCCTTCAGGTCGGTTGTGGAAATAATACGCTGTCCTTCTGGAAGAACGACTTCCCGGTTTGTGACGGGCATCTTTTTCATGGGTGATCCTTGTCTTTATCCAGCTTTAGCGTTGAATAATAGTGTAGATTAACTGTGTCTGGGGAACTTTAAAACGCGCTGGATAACAATTTAATAGAGGCAGTTATCAGTCTGGTCCGTCCATCCAGCATCTATTTTAGTGTTTTTGAATACCCATACCAAATAAAATGGTATTTTTTTATCGATACTGTGCTGGATATAAGCATCTGTAGCTAAGTTAAGACAACTTTAAGGGTTTAGAATGACATACCGAGTGGAGTTTAAGGTCCGTGATTATGAGTGCGATATGCAGGGTATCGTGAATAACGGGGTCTACTTTAACTATCTGGAACATGCACGCCATGAGTATCTGTTGGATAAAGGGATCGATTTTGCAGCCCTGACCGCAGATAAAATCCATCTGGTAGTTGTTCGCTCTGAGATGGATTACAAACAATCACTCACCAGTGGGGATCGATTTGTAGTGGAGGTGAGTGTTGAGCGAATCAGCAAGGTGAAATTTGGATTTCGGCAGAAAGTAATACGCTTAAGCGATGAGAAGGTTGCATTGAATGCATTGGTCATCGGTACCGCGCTGAATGAGCGTGGGCGACCATTTATTCTGCCTGAGATTGCTGCGTTGATGCCCGAGGAGTGAGGCGATGCATGCTGCACAGTGGCTGTTAGATCATGAGGTGGCTGTCCGGTTGGGTTGCTTCATCTCTATCTTTACGCTGATGGCAGTGTGGGAGGGCATCGCCCCCTGTCGTGAGCGTCGCTATAGCCGTTTGTATCGTTGGGCCAATAATGTAGGTTTAGTTGTCCTTAACAGTGTCATGCTTAGAGTTCTCTTTCCGTTAGCTGCTGTGGGTATTGCACATCAAATGGCACAAAAAGGGTGGGGGTTGTTTAACCTGGTAGAGCTTCCCTATTGGCTGGAAGTGCTCATAGCCGTGATGCTTCTGGATCTGCTGATCTATGGTCAGCATGTTGTGTTTCACCATGTGCCCCTTTTATGGCGGCTGCATCAGGTACATCATGCGGACCCCGATTACGATGTTACGACCGGTGCTCGCTTTCATCCCATAGAGATTATTCTTTCGATGCTGATCAAAATGCTGGCCATTATTCTATTGGGGCCAGCCGCCGTAGCGGTGCTGATATTCGAAGTTTTACTGAATGGGTCTGCGATGTTTAATCACTCTAATGTACAGTTACCCCCGTGTCTGGACAGGTGGGTCCGGCGTATTTTTGTTACTCCAGATATGCACCGGGTGCACCATTCCCAGCTCCGTAGTGAAACCGATAGTAATTACGGCTTTGCGCTCTCTGTCTGGGATCGGATCTTTTCCACCTACACAACCGAACCGACCTTGGGTCAGTTGGGAGTGAAGATCGGTCTTCCCTCTCTGGATGATCCAAAAGAGATCTGTCGTTTAGATGGCTTGCTGATACTTCCTTTTAAACAGAAGCGCGATTAACGCGCAGTTTTCAGCTGTGACCAGAAGGCGCTGATCAGCGGACTTTTCAGTTTCTTTTCCAGCGTTACGATGCCGACTTCGTAACCTTTCAGTTCCGGTTCGATCTGAAGCACCTCAACCGTATTGGCCAGGGGGCTGTTTTGCAGCACGATTTTGGGTACCACACCGATACCAAATCCCAGACTCACCATGCTGACTATCGCTTCGTTACCTGCAACCTGTGCGTAGATGTGGGGCTTTATCTGCTGATCTTTGAACCAGCGATCCACACGCTTACGTGCCAACCCTGTTTCAGACAAAATCATCGGTGTGTTTGCGTCGGGGGCCTGTCTCTGTGCCGATCTCTTTTTCGGGGCGATAAATAACAGTGGCGAGAGTGCGATAGTCTTAAAGGCCAATCCTGAAGGTAGGATATCTGGCTTGGCCGTGATGGCAAAGTCCTCATCTCCGGCGATCACTCGGGCAATGGCATGCTCAGGGTCGCCGGTATGGAGCTTGATCTCAATTTTGGGGTAGTTATGTCTAAATTCACTGAGGATATCAAACAGGAAGCTATAGCTGGCGGTGACGGAGCAGTACATGCTGATCTCACCCTGAAGCTCTCCTGATCGCTCCATCAACTGCGTGCGGATCATATCCCATTGGCTCAGGGCATCTCTGGCATAGCTGAGAAATATGTCGCCGTCTGTTGTTAACGCAACACTGCGGTTGTCACGCTCAAACAGCTCTGCGCCCACCTCTTCCTCGAGCTGTTTAATGCTCCTGCTCAGAGCAGAAGGGCTGATATGTGACGCTTCACTTGCTCTGCCAAAGTGTAGGGTGTCCGCGAGGTGTACAAACTGTTTGAGCTGTTTGATATCCATGTTTAGTGTTGTGATATATGAAATATATCCCTTAGTTTATGCTAATTATTGGGATTTTAAACCTGTTTACGCAATCCCTATTCGATCACTGTGCAAATTGCGGTATATCAATGTAGGGAATGAATTGAGCAGATCGGCCTTAAGCCTAGTTGTGACCTGGCAGCGATGTTTTTATAGTGAGCTGATAGTTTAATGACTCAGGTAAGATTCAATGGCAAAAGATCGTCAGGAACTCAAACTGCTTCTGTTACAGATTCGGGATGGAGCACAGGTACGTCAGGAGGAACTCAACAGTTTTGCAGAGTACTGTGGGCTCTCTCTGGACCAGATCGATGTACTGAATGTGTTCGATACACCTGAGTTTCCGGTCACTGCTGCCGATCCTTATGATGCACTGTTGGTCGGTGGGGCCAGTGAGGCTAATGTGTTGTTGCCAGAAACTTACCCTTTTGTCACCGATTGCCAAGCACTGCTGGCACATTGTGCAGAAAATGCGAAGCCGGTATTTGCCTCCTGTTTCGGATTTCAGCTTGCCGTACTGGCGTTAGGGGGAGAGATTCTTCATCGTGAAACGGATTTTGAGATGGGTACGGTGCCGATTTCACTGGAGTACAGTGTTTGGGATGACCCGCTGTTTCGAGACACGCCCGATAATTTTTATGCGGTATCGGTACATAAACAGTATGCAGAATCGTTACCGGAAAGCTGCCTTTCATTGGCTTATACCGATCAGTGTGTTCATGCGTTCAGGGTTAACAATAGACCTTTCTGGGCGTTTCAGTTTCACCCTGAAGTGGACCGGCGCGTGCTGGTGGAGCGGCTGACATTCTATAAAGAAAAATATACAGATGGAGATGACCATCTTGATCAGGTGCTTACAAATGCACGTGAAACTCCGCAGTCGAATGCGTTGATGAGAAAGTTTGTGGATCGGATTCTGGTTGATCAGGAACATCTTGAAGAGTAATCCGTCAGGTTGGGATTAGCTTCCTGAACGCGCGCGCAGTAGAATGGTCTTTTTCTTGTAAATGGAAGATTGAAATCGCGATGAATGAGCCACAAAACCAAGATAATCAGGAACCGGTTAAACCACGGAGTCGTGGTATCTATCTGTTACCTAACCTGTTTACTACCGGTGCGCTTTTCTCTGGATTTTATGCCGTTGTGGCCAGTATGAACGGTCACTTTGAGAATGCGGCGATCGCAATTTTTGTAGCGATGGTGCTCGATGGTCTGGATGGGCGTGTCGCGCGGATGACTAATACTTCCAGTGCCTTTGGGGCTGAGTATGATTCCTTGGCTGATATGGTCTCCTTTGGAGTAGCGCCCTCTCTGGTTGTCTATAACTGGGTGCTGGATGATATTGGTAAATTAGGTTTCTTTGCTTCCTTTATCTATGTGGCCGGTGCTGCCTTAAGGTTGGCTCGTTTTAACACGCAGATAGGATCAACCGATAAACGTTATTTCATCGGACTTCCCAGTCCTGCCGCAGCTGCAGCGGTAGCCGGAATGGTCTGGGCTGCTACTGAATATGAAATAGATGGTACTCCTTTTGCCTACCTGATTGCTCTATATGTTGGAATCGTAGGCGTGTTGATGGTCAGCAATGTGCTCTACTACAGCTTTAAAGATGTGAGTCTAAAAGAGAAGGTACCCTTCCTGATTCTTGCTGGCATTGTACTGGCAGTGGGTATCATCTCGATCAGCCCGCCCACGTTTCTCTGGATGCTGTTCCTTGCTTACGCTGCTTCAGGCCCTCTTCTCTGGGTGATGCGTAAAACACGTCAAAAACCTTCAGCATAAGATAATAGAGCGGCTTCCATCAGGAGGCCGTTTTTATTTCTGCTATACCTGATAGTAGTCCTCTGATTCAGGAGATATATGATGAAGCTACTATCTTGTCACTGCCGTCATCTGCAGATTCTGTTGTATACCACCGCCTTTTTCCTGATGATCATGTTATTGATCAGCGCAGCTTTTATGTTGATAGGGGAATAAGTTGTGCACTCTGAATAGGTACAGGATTGAGGCGCCGGGCCCAAGCTGGAAGCGAGTGCTATGCAGCGTATTTGCCGCTTTTTTCGGTGTGCAATCCAGACGTAACTATCTACGGGATTTTGCCTCGGATTCTGCATGGCTCTATATCATCTTTGGTTTGTTTGGAGCGGGGTTGTTTATTTTTATAGTCTATCTCCTTGTGTTGCTTGCGCTTAGTTATGCCTAGTGTGATTTTCTTGCATCTTTTTTTTCGCTGCTATACTTGCTGATAACAACCAAGCGGACTGGTCGGATAATGATAGGACGGAACCCAGGCAAAAGAGAGCCTGCCCGAACCCTGTCGCTACCGACGTTGAAATAGAAGTACAACGCCCCTAGTGAGAGGATTCTGACAGGCTCTTTTGCGTGTAAGTAAAGAGGGCCTGCAATGTTTAAAGCAAAGCTGAGTTGCACAGGACTGTTGTTGCTTGCGGGTAATGTGGCAGCGGACTGGGAAGTAAATCTGACGCGCGGTGTCACCGAAATCAGTCGTGAGATCTATGACCTGCATATGATTATTTTTTGGATCTGTGTGGTGATTGGACTGGCTGTTTTTGGTGTAATGCTCTGGTCTGTTATTCATCACAGAAAATCCCGTGGTGCAAAAGCGCATAACTTTCATGAAAACCTCTTTGTAGAGATCACCTGGACGGTGATCCCCTTCGTCATCCTGATCGCAATGGCTGTACCCGCCACCGCGACCCTTATCAAAATGTATGACAATACGGAAGCCGAGCTGGATATCCAGATCACAGGATATCAGTGGAAGTGGCGTTATCAGTATATTGGGAAGGAGATCGATTTCTTCTCAAGCCTCTCAACCCCCAGAGATCAGATCAATAATGAAGCGGTTAAGGGTGAGCACTACCTGTTAGAGGTCGATAACCCTCTGGTGATTCCGGCGGGGAAGAAGGTCCGTTTTCTTCTGACGGCTAATGATGTGATTCACTCCTGGTGGGTACCCGAATTAGCGGTAAAAAAAGACGCCATACCCGGCTTTATTAATGAGGCATGGACGGTTGTGGATAAGCCGGGGGTCTATCGGGGGCAGTGTGCTGAGCTTTGTGGCAAGGACCACGGTTTTATGCCAATCGTAGTAGAGGTCAAACCGGAGGCCGAGTTTGATGCCTGGCTTGCCGAAGTGAAGCAGGCAGAACAGGAGAAAACGGCTCAGGCCGAGAAAAGCTGGAGCCTGGCTGATCTGATGGTGGTTGGTGAAGAGGTATATAACAAAGCCTGTCTGGCTTGTCATCAGGCTAATGGTGAAGGGATACCCGGTGTATTCCCCGGATTAAAAAACAGCCCAATTGCGTTGGGAGATCAATCAGCACATATAGATATTGTGCTCAACGGTAAGCAGGGTACAGCAATGCAGGCGTTTCGGGATCAGTTCAGCGCCGTTGAACTGGCGGCAGTGATCACCTACGAGCGCAACGCCTGGGGGAACAAAACAGGTGATATCGTCTCACCCGCTCAAATTAGTGAGCTGAAGGAGCCAGCACAATGAATACAAGTGTTGCAGCAACGCACCATCATGGCCCGGCTTCTGGAATCGGGCGCTGGTTATTCACTACCAATCATAAAGATATTGGCACGCTCTATCTCTGGTTCAGCTTTATTATGTTTCTGACCGGGGGCTGCATGGCCTTATTGATCCGGGCTGAGCTTTTTCAGCCAGGCCTGCAGTTAGTCCAACCGGATTTCTTCAATCAGATGACGACGATGCATGGTCTGATTATGGTTTTCGGTGCAGTGATGCCTGCCTTTGTCGGTTTGGCCAACTGGATGGTGCCGATGATGGTCGGTGCGCCAGATATGGCTCTGCCGCGGATGAATAACTGGAGTTTCTGGATACTGCCGTTTGCTTTCTCCATGATGTTGTTAACGCTCTTTATGGAAGGTGGTGCGCCAAACTTTGGCTGGACCTTTTACGCGCCGCTTTCGACGACCTATGCACCACCCAGTGTCACCTACTTTATCTTTGCTGTGCATATGATGGGGATCAGCTCGATCATGGGGGCGATCAATATCATTGCCACCATTCTGAATCTGCGCGCACCCGGAATGACCATGATGAAGCTCCCGCTGTTTGTCTGGACCTGGCTGATTACGGCATTTCTGCTCATTGCGGTCATGCCTGTGCTGGCTGGAGTTGTCACCATGATGTTGATGGATATCCATTTTGGTACCAGCTTTTTTGACGCCGCAGGTGGTGGTGATCCCGTATTGTTTCAGCATGTTTTCTGGTTCTTCGGTCATCCGGAAGTGTACATCATGATCCTGCCAGCCTTTGGGATCGTGAGTGAGATCATTCCAACTTTTGCACGTAAAAGATTGTTTGGTTATGCCTCAATGGTTTACGCAACCGCTTCTATCGCCCTGTTGTCGTTTATCGTCTGGGCTCATCACATGTTTACTGTTGGCCTTCCCTTAGCCGGTGAGTTGTTCTTTATGTTTGCCACCATGCTGATTGCGATACCTACCGGGGTGAAGGTGTTTAACTGGGTTGCAACTATGTTCAGAGGTTCTATGACCTTTGAAACACCGATGCTCTTTGCGCTGGCTTTTGTCGTCCTGTTTACCATTGGTGGGTTTTCCGGATTGATGCTGGCGATCGCTCCGGTGGATTTTCAATATCATGACACCTACTTTGTGGTGGCTCACTTTCACTATGTGCTGGTACCTGGAGCGGTCTTTGCCATTATGGCGGCGGCATATTACTGGTTGCCGAAATGGTGTGGGCGTTATTACAACGAAACCATGGGGAAGGTGCATTTCTGGTGTAGCTTTATTGGCGTCAATATTACCTTTTTCCCGATGCATTTTATCGGTCTTGCCGGAATGCCCCGGAGAATTCCAGATTATGCGTTGCAGTTTGCAGACTTTAATGCGATTGCAACCGTCGGAGCATTTATCTTCGGATTCTCCCAGCTGATCTTTCTGTACAACGTGATCAGCTGTATTCGCAAAGGTAAACCGGCAGACGACCGTGTATGGGAGGGGAGTCATGGACTTGAGTGGACACTACCTTCCCCAGCGCCTTATCACAGTTTCAGCGAGCCGCCACAAGTTAAGTAACAATGAGAGAGGTCGGTCATTATGTCTGCCGCCGATAGAAACAAACGCACAGTTACGCTCCTGATATTCGGGTGTATGACGATGTTTGGTTTCGGCTTTGCGCTGGTGCCTCTTTATGATGTTTTTTGTCGCATCACCGGGCTTAACGGCAAGGTTGATCTGGTGGCTGCCACCCCTTCTGAAGTTGTTGACCACAGCCGCGAGGTTAAATTACAGATGGTAGCGACCAATAATGAGATGATGCCCTGGCAGTTTAGGCCTGAAACAACAGAGGTGAAGTTGTCACCGGGTGAGATGTATCAAACGGCTTATCTTGCACGGAATTTGACCTCGAAGTTTATGGTTGCTCAGGCCGTACCTTCGGTATCCCCCTCTGAAGCGGCGCCATTTTTACAAAAAATCAATTGTTTCTGTTTTGAAAGACAGCCCTTAAAAGGGACCGAAGAGAGAGCGATGCCTCTTGTGTTGTCAGTTGATCCGGCACTGCCAAGACATATCACTACTATCACGCTCTCATACACGCTGTTCGATATTACCCCTGAAGACAGTACCCAGCTAACTCTGCTGGGGAGGAGCTCACTATGAGTACTCAGTCATACTATGTACCCGATCAGAGCCGCTGGCCAATTCTGGCTTCAATGGCGCTTTTCCTGATGGCGTTTGGGGCTGGGAATATGATCAATGCGCTCTCAGCAGGTGACGGCGGAGGTGTTGGTTTAGTCATGTTACTGGCCGGTGCGCTTGGGATGGGAATGATATTGGTAGGCTGGTTTGGAAACGTGATCAAGGAGAGTCACTCAGGGCTATATAGCCAGCAGATGGATAGGTCATTTCGATGGGGGATGAGCTGGTTTATCTTTTCTGAAATTATGTTTTTCGCTGCCTTCTTCGGCACGCTCTTCTATGTGCGAAATCTTGCCGTGCCCTGGTTGGGTGGGGAGGGTGATAAAGGGGTCTCAAATATGTTGTGGCAGGAGTTCTCATCACAATGGCCACTTCTGAGTACGCCTGACCCCCAGCTCTATCCAGGACCACAGGCGGTTATTGATCCATGGCATATCCCGCTGTTGAATACGATACTGCTAATCTCATCAAGTTTTACCGTCACCTTAGCCCATAAAGCGCTTAAGCTGGGGGGGCGATCGAGAGTTGTGTTCTGGTTGGCGGCAACCATCCTGTTGGGCGTGATCTTCCTCTATTTTCAAGCCTATGAGTACGCCGAAGCGTATAACGAATTAGGCCTGACGTTGCACTCTGGCATCTATGGGGCCACCTTTTTTATTCTGACCGGTTTTCACGGGCTGCATGTCACCATGGGTACCGTCATGTTGATCATTATCTGGTTACGAGTGCTTAAAGGGCATTTCAGTGAAGAGAAGCATTTTGCTTTTGAAGCGGTCTCCTGGTACTGGCATTTTGTTGATGTGGTCTGGGTGGGGCTTTTCCTGTTTGTATACATTCTCTGACTTAATCAGGGCTGGTGTGGGGTCAGTTCACCCGTATAAAAGCCATAGAGTAAAACAATAATAATGAGGGAGCTGAAAGTAACGCGAAGGAAAAGGGCATTCACCGTACGGTGCGATTTTCCTTGATCACGTATCAGGAAATAAAGCCCGCTAAAAAGGCTCAACACGACTGCAGTAAACAGGAACAGAAGAATTAGTTTTAACGACATCGTTGGCTCCAACTAAAAGGAGTATGTAATGAGTAAAGTTCAGAGTAAGCAGAGCTTCAAGTGGATGTTGCTTGTGGCCGCAGGCATGGTCCTGCCAATGCTGGTTGTTCTGGGCTTCTGGCAGTTAGAACGGGCTGAGCAGAAGCAACAGTTGATAGAGAGTTGGTCCGAGCCACAACAATACTCCACTTTGCCTTCTGATTTAGAGGTGCTGGCAGAGCGATACCTTCCGGTTCAACTCACGGGGTCGTTCGATCTGAAACACTATTTTTTGTTGGATAACAGGCAGCGAGAGGGAATAGCTGGTTATGAAGTGATCGCTGTTCTCAGGACCGATGGGCATCAGAATCTGTTGGTTAATCTGGGCTGGATTCGGGGTGGAGATCAAAGGTCAGTTCTACCAATCATTCAATTACCCGCAGGAGAGATACAGATTAGCGGTGGCGTCCGGTTGATATCTCCGGCTTTTACGCTCAAAGATTCAACTCTGCTGCTAACCTGGCCGGTTGTGATTCAGGCGTTAGAGCCCGAAAAGATGTCGGCATTGTTGCAAATATCACTTTTACCATATGAGTTGAAAGTCAGTCAGGCAGTGTTGCCCGAGTTGGATCTGAACTGGCCGTTGAAGGTGATGATGCCGGAAAAGCATCTGGCTTATGCAGCGCAATGGTTTTTGATGGCTGTGGTGCTCTGCGGGTTAATTATCTGGGCATCACGTAGGGTGGCTAAGGAAGCGGCATATGAATAAGTTGAATTTCTGGCTGGTTTGGGGCGTGGCGATTATTCCTGTGTGTTTAGCCGTGCTGATGTATCTCTTAGGTGTAATGCTGCCCAAAGACAAAACACATGGTGGGGAGTTGTTGAGAGATCAACATATACGCCAGTGGCAGTTGAGAGGAGAGCAAACTGAAAAACGTTGGTCTCTGCTGTTAACAACACCCGGAGAGTGTAAGGGTAGGTGCGATGAGTGGATAGGAACACTGGAAAATATTCATGTAGCTTTAGGTAAAGATCGCCCGAGGGTGCTTGTGGAGCGAATTATTCCTGATTCATCTTTGATGCAGCCACAAGAGTTTGAGGGTTTGGGGACCGCAGTTTGGATTGTAGATCCGCTGGGAAACCTGGTTTTGAAATATTCACTGAATGAGGAAGCAAAAATAGTGTTACGTGATCTGCGCAAGCTACTGAAAGTTTCACGGTTGGGATAGCAATGAGCACTGATCAGAGCAGGATCTTGCGATATGCATGGAGGCTGATCAATCTTGCGGCTGTACTCGCTCTGTGTGTTGTGATCTTAGGTGCCTGGACGCGAATAAATAATGCTGGATTGAGTTGTCCGGACTGGCCTGGATGTTATGGCCATATGGTCTTGCCCTCAGATCCTGAAAAGCTTCAACAAGTACAACAGTTATATCCCGAGCAGATCATTGAGCAGGGGAAAACCCAGTTGGAGATGGCGCATCGCTATCTGGCCGGGGGGTTAGGGATGGTGATTATGCTCTTGGCTGCTTGCGCTCTTCTAATGAGGAATAAGCAGAGTTACCCAGTATGGCAAAGCTATGGCATGTTCCTTCTGGTAATTATACAGGCGCTGTTTGGAATGTGGACAGTGACGCTAAAACTCTACCCACCTGTCGTGACACTCCATCTGTTGGGTGGTGTGGTAACACTCATGATCATCTTGCTGGTGAGATTCAGGATCAGATTATTGCTGGAACAAAATGATCAGGGTACACAGAGTCGGAAAAATGCGCGATTACTGAAGTTGGCACTTGGGGTGTTGCTGATACAGATTGTATTAGGTGGTTGGACCAGTTCTAACTATGCGGGTACAGCGTGTAGTGACTGGTTGCAGTGTAATTCACAGGCAGATCTGCAGCCAGATTTTGCTACCGGATTTAACCCTGTCAAAGTGATCGGACCAAACTATGAGGGGGGGCTTCTACCTATCGATGCAAGGGCTGCAATTCATATAGGTCATCGAATCGGAGCAGCGATTGTTACGCTGACGGTGATCTGTCTTACGGTCAAACTGTATCGTTACAGGCACTTAAGAGGACCCCTGCTGGTGTTGGGATTCCTACTGGTAGCCCAACTGGTTTTAGGTGGCATGAATGTCACATATGCAGTTCCAGCAGGCTTGGCAATTGTTCATCACAGCATGGCAGTGGCGCTTCTTATGGTGCTGTTGTGGATCCATGGGCGATTGAAAGTACAGGATGAGGTATGAAGTGATGGCCGAACATCAATTAGCGACAGTTCAAAATGAGCGTATATCCTGGCGGGATTACCTAGCGTTATGTAAACCGAAAGTGGTTGTGGTGATGTTGATCACAGCGGTCGTTGGAATGTTACTGGCCGTACCCACAGTCCCACCGGTGTTAGATATTATTTTGGGCTTGTTGGGGATCGCGTTTGCTTCTGCATCGGCTGCAGCCGTTAATCATGTCATGGATCGAAAGATAGATGAAAAAATGGCGAGAACCCGAGGTCGTCCAATACCTCAGGGGAAAATGACACCGCATCAAGCGATGTTATTTGCAGCTGTGATAGGTATTACAGGCATCGCTATATTGGTTCTCTGGGTGAACCTATTAACAGCATGGCTGACCGTAGCTGCGCTAATGGGCTATGCGGTGATCTATACCGTATGGCTTAAAAGAGCCACACCGCAAAATATTGTTATTGGTGGGATCGCAGGGGCGGCACCACCGTTACTGGGCTGGACGGCGATAACTGGGACAATAGAACCTGATGCGCTGTTACTGGTGTTGATTATCTTTGCCTGGACACCACCGCATTTCTGGTCGCTGTGTATAGCAAGAAAAAAAGATTATGAGAAAGCTGGAATACCAATGCTGCCTGTAACACACGGTGATGAATACACGCGATTTCAGATAATGCTCTATAGTGTATTAATGGTAGTAACAACTCTGCTACCCGTAATGACCGGAATGAGTGGGTTTATCTATCTGGCAGGCATAACCGTATTAAATGCACGTTTTATCTATTGGGTATGGAGTCTATGGCGGAAACCAAACGGAGCTCCGATGGCACTTTTCCGCTATAGCATTAATTACATCATGCTGTTGTTTGTCATTTTATTAACGGATCACTATTTCATATTAATAGAGTGAAACAGCAGCGATAAAAGATAGGAAGTTCCTGAAACCTGTGGAAATGGAGAAAAAACAGTAATGAGAAAGACGTAAATCGATGTGGTACTAAGGGAATGGTGCTGCACCTAAATTAAACGAGGGGATGCATCATGTTTATTCAACATATGATGGGAATACTTTATCACCCAAAAGAGGAGTGGGGGCAGATAAGAAAAGAGCACTACAGCGCTGCACATATATATCTGCAGCAAATAAGCATTCTTGCGGCTATACCTGCTGTATGCATGTTTATCGGGACTACTCAGGTCGGTTGGAGTATTGCTGGGACAGAATACGTGAAACTTGACGCTATGAGTGCATTACCTGCTGCTATCGCATTTTACTTTGCGATGTGGGTCGCAGTAGGCTTTATCACATACGCCATCCACTGGATGGAAAAAAACTATGGGGGCCATGTTGCTTTTGAGGATTGCCTGTCATTGGCAACCTATACAGCTACACCTATGTTCCTGTCAGGTCTGGCGGCGTTATATCCGTTGTTGTGGTTTAACGTATCTGTTGGCTTGGTTGCGGTCTGTTACTCTGTTTATCTGTTATATACCGGAGTACCAGTGATCATGAAAATACCTGAAGAGCGGGCATTTCTATTTTCAACATCGATTCTAACCGTAGGGTTATGCACTCTAGTCGGGATCATCGTAGCGTCAGTGATACTGTGGGGCACAGTAATTCCATTGAACTATGTGGCAGCATAAATAGATAATGCATAAAACCGCAGATATAAAGAAAGCGCCGTCAGGCGCTTTTTTTATGGTTGTTGATCAGGGATTGATCAGCGCTGGTTGCGGAGTGAACAGTTTGAGGGTGTTTTTCGCTTTTTTTGAGTTTTTTTAGGATTTTTTAAAGTTAAGTGTTGACGGTGTCTGAGATCTCTGTAGAATTCGCCGTCCTTGCTTAGGGAGGCCGCTTTTTAAGGCGGATTTGAACTGAGTTAAGGGTTGAGTAAGCGGTTGAAAACGTTGAGTTTTTAGATTGCTTACGCGGCAGGATTCAAGGTCCGGTTGCTGAGTAAAAAATTTTACAAA
>NZ_CANMIR010000006.1 GCF_947498015.1 uncultured Neptuniibacter sp. | reverse complement strand
AGATCGTCCATACCCTGAATCGCTGCATCATTCAGAATGTAGCTGTAACTACCATCCGCACCGATGGTCAACGTTCCATACAGACCCGTTACAACGGTACCATCCGCAGAGGTCGTATTCGCTGCAACCGCTTTATTCTCATCTCCATCGGCTATGTTGGTAACAGTTAATATATCGTTTGTATCAACATCCGTATCTTCCACATCTCCACGAGAAGCACCATCTGGCGCACCATCATGGGCAAGGGTATCCAGAACATTACCTGTAGCAATAGTCGCCAGATCCTCCTGTGCCCAGTTGGTATCGGCAGACACTACTGGTTGGTCATTCACCCCAGTCACTGTGATAGTTATCTCTGCCTGATCAGTATCACCATCACCATCGGTAATGGTGTAGGTGAATACATCCTGTACGGTCTGATCTTCAGCTAAGCTGTCGACCATCGACTGATCAAGGTGATATACATATATACCAGCACTATCCAGTGTGAGTTCACCGTAGCTCCCCATTAACTTGGTACTACCATCAACCACGCCTGAAGTACCGCTAACGGATGCTTCTGTGCCAGTTCTGAAGGCGGTGACAGTTGCCCCATCGGCCCCTTTAATATCAGCCTGGTCACCAGACGCTGAACCTAATATACCCAGGGCATTACCAGCAATGGCAGAGGTTCCCTCATAAATATTACGAGCATCATCATTCGCTGTAGGCGCATCATCAATGATAGTAATCTCCAAATCATCACTACCTGTACTACCGCCAGCACCATCAACTGTAATAGAGACGACATCTAAATAGCTTGTCGGATCGACCGTTTCTGGAGAGGTGGGTGTCGCACTGTCATTATCAATGGCACCAGCCAAAGCATAGTCATAGGTTACAGTTCCACCCATGGCATCTCCGACATAATCGGTCAAAGTTAACAAGCCTTGTCCCGTATTTATCTGATAGGTCGCTGTGCCATCCGCGTCTGCTAACTCTGCATAGGTCAGTACTGTTGTACCAATGGTAATTGTTGCGATCCCATCTGTAGCTGCGACATCAAATGTGCCGGACTGAATCAAATCACTGTCATCGTTGGCAGAACCAGCTGGTAAACCCGCTTCATAAACCGTTTCACCATCACCTGCATCAACAGATGAACCATCATTTGCACCAATAACATTGATAGTGAGTTTTGCAATTGCTTCATCACCATCTGCATCAGCCATCGTGTAATAAAGATCATAAAATAGATTATCACCTGCTGTTAAAGCCTGCGTCGCTGGAAGACTGTTATCTAAAGTGTAATCCCAGGTTCCGTTCGCATTCAGTGATAATGAGCCGTACTTAGCCAATTCCGCTATCGAGCCAGTATTATCCTGCCCATCTGCAGCCCAGCCCACAAAGACCGAACTCTGATCCGCATTGGCATCATCGTTGAGTAAAACATCACCATCGATAAAGCTTGTTGCATCTTCAGTTACACCCACAGGACCATCATTGACCGCGGTTGGCGTGTCATCAATGATCGTGATTTCCAGATCATCTGTCGCATAGCTTCCACCGATGCCATCGACTTCAATAGTCACAACATCCAGATAGCTATCACCATCGACTGTTTCCGGTGAGATTGGTGTCGCACTGTCATTATCAATGGTGGCCGATAGTGCATAGTTATAGGTGATTGTACCCGCAGCGTAATTCATCAGCGTTAGAACACCCTGACCCGTATTCACCGTCTGACTACCATCAAACGCTTCCACCTCTGCCAGCGTAAAGTCAGTGCCGCCAATGGTGACCGTTTCAATTCCGTCACTGGCAGAGACCGTAAAGGTTCCACCCACAACCAGATCACTGTCATCGTTGGCAGAACCCGTTGGCAAGCCCGCTTCATAAACAGTCTCGCCTTCGCCAGTCGCTACGCTTGCACTGTCATCAGATCCGGTAATGGTAATGGTCAGTTTTGCAGCAGATTCATCACCATCAGCATCCGCCATGGTGTACCACAGGTCATGGCTCAGGTTGTCGGACGTAGTCAGCGCCTGAGTCGTTGCCAAACTGTTATCCAGTGTGAAGCTCCAGGTACCATCGCCACCCTGTACCAGAGTACCGTAGCTATCCAGCGCAGCAATTGCAGCAGCGTTATCCTGCCCATCTGCAGACCAGCCCACAAAGACCGAACTCTGATCCGCATTGGCATCATCGTTGAGTAAAACATCACCATCGATAAAGCTTGTTGCATCTTCAGTCACACCCACAGGGCCATCATCGACAGCGGTTGGCGTGTCATCAATGATCGTGATTTCCAGATCATCTGTCGCATAGCTTCCACCGATGCCATCGACTTCAATAGTCACAACATCCAGATAGCTATCACCGTCGACTGCTTCCGGTGAGATTGGTGTCGCACTGTCATTATCAATGGTGGCCGATAGTGCATAGTTATAGGTGATTGTACCCGCAGCGTAACTCATCAGCGTGAGAACACCCTGACCCGTATTCACCGTCTGACTACCATCAAACGCTTCCACCTCTGCCAGGGTAAAGTCAGTGCCACCAATGGTGACCGTTTCAATTCCGTCACTGGCAGAGACCGTAAAGGTACCACCCACAACCAGATCACTTTCATCGTTGGCAGAACCCGCTGGCAAGCCCGCTTCATAAACAGTCTCGCCTTCGCCAGTCGCTACGCTTGCACTGTCATCAGATCCGGTAATGGTAATGGTCAGTTTTGCAGCAGACTCATCACCATCAGCATCCGCCATGGTGTACCACAGGTCATAGCTTAAGTTGTCGGACGTAGTCAGCGCCTGAGTCGTCGCCAAACTGTTATCCAGTGTGAAGCTCCAGGTACCATCGCCGCCCTGCACCAGAGTACCGTAGCTATCCAGCGCAGCAATTGCAGCAGCGTTATCCTGCCCATCTGCAGACCAGCCCACAAAGACCGCACTCTGATCCGCATTGGCATCATCGTTGAGTAAAACATCACCATCGATAAAGCTTGCTGCATCTTCAGTTACACCCACAGGGCCATCATCATTGGCCCCAGGCAGATCATCAACAATCTGAACACTCAGGATATCGTTGGCTTCATCGCCATCAGTATCCCTAAGTACGACAGCCAGCTCTTCAAACAGACTGTTCTCGCCATCTGCGTTCGCATGGGTTTCTGCATCTTCAAGCGTGTACTCATAGGTAATCACGCCTGAGTTAGCATCATAATTGGTGACTGTGAATGTATTGCCCAGCGCCGTAGAGAAGCTTGGATCCGCAACCAGAGCGCCCGCTGCAATCAGGGTCACTCCACCCACAGAAACGGTATCAACACCGTCTGGCGCAGAAATTGTAAATGTACCCTGTTGAGTATTGGACTGAGAGCCATCACTGCCCTGAGGAAGGTCATCCTCATCAACAATGACATCTCCCCCTTCAAGGGTCGGAGTCAGATCAAGAATTTCAACACCGCTATCTCCACTGAAGATAGTGATCGTCAGGGTGCTATCTTGTGGGGTGTTATATCCGTCTGTAACCGAATACCCGAATTCATCTTCTACCGTCTGGCCAAAGGTGAGCTCGACAGACTCTGGATTAAACTCATAACGATAGCTGCCGTCATCGTAGATGGTCAGAGTACCGTATTGACCCTGGATAGTTTCACCATCCGCATCGGGCGTAATATCCGTAACGCCATTGACGGGCGAACTAACAGTCAAAATAGAGAGTGGATCACCATCGGCATCAGAATCAGCCTGATCTGCAAAATCGATCTCATCGGATGGATCACCATCATGTGCGATCGATTGCAGGATATTACCTTCTGCATAGGGCATCGCCTGCTCTTGGCTCTCTTCATCAGCCAGTTGTCCTTCAGAGACTAACCAGTTGGTATCTGCATTTGCGACAGGTGTTGTATCATCATCAAAGATGGTGAGCATACCACTGGAATCAGGTCCGATAGTCGCGTTATCTGCGCTTAGCAGGACGATATCAACGGTTTCGTTGCCTTCATCTAATTTATCTTCAATAACAAAGATAGAGACCGGAATCGCAGTTTCACCGGCAGGAATCACAACGGTATAGATCTGTTCAGGATCATCCCCGTTCAACCAGTCAACGCCGTACTCAGCTGAACCGGCTACGAGCTGATAGGTCACGGTCACATCTGAGCCAAATACTTTATCCAGAACCAGCTCAAACTTAATTTCACGTAGTGTTGGGCTATCCGCACCACCCGAGACATCTGACCCTTCAAGAATGGAAACACTGTTTCCTTCAACCAGGACTGGGAACTCCTCCGTTGGAGTATCTGGTACTTCCGGATCGGTTGGATCTGTTGGTGTATCAACATTAACATTTACAGAGACAGATACGGTTGGAAGTACTACTCCCAGATCTTCCTGCTCGGGCTGCTCAAAGGAATCCTGAATACCGATGGTTTCATAACCCGCATTCGGATCAACCTCTCCTGCGGTACGCGCGATATTAACCGTTGAGGTACCTTCATTACCCTGGTTCCCACCAGCACCGGTTTCACCCCCTGCAGCTGTTGCTTCACCTACTTCGGTAGGGTCAGCACCCGCCAGGATTGCGGCCTGAATCGCATCAGCTTCAGCCGCGGCATCTGTATTAGCTTGTGATTCTGCATTGGCTAGTGCTTCGGCTGCTGCTTCAGACTCAGCATTCTGCTGCGCCTGGGCTGCACGTTCAGCCGCTGCTTCAGCATTGGCTTCAGCGATAGCAGCGTTGATAGATTCCTCACCGGCACGCGCTTCTGACACATCCAGCGATTCAGCCGTGTTGTAAGTTTCTGAAGAGACAAGCCATGTCTGGCCACCTTCCAGAGAGACCGGACCGGCATCATTCATGGAGATTTCAATCGTCGCATCCTGTGCGACTTTGATCAGATCATCATCAAAAACTGGATCGCCGAGGGAGAGCACCCGCTCAGATCCATCAGGCTTTATTGCAACAACTTTACCGGTGATTTGTGATACAGAACCGATGACGCTCATGAGAATATCTCCATTATTCAGGAATTCATCATTGCGCACTGAAAACAGCAGCTTTAAAACTTATCAGAGGCGCTAATTGAAGGAATACAGTCGCAACTTACAACTGTTCAATTAATCTACACTCAAAATTAGACCTGATAAGCGTTACTACCTACTGTACTGAAGTACAATCAAAACCAGAAAACCAAAAAACCCTTAATTTACAATCAGTTAAACTATATACCGAAAAGTAATAACCAACTCTATATACACCATAAAAATAGAATATCGGAACTTACCAAGCTTTTTACATTTAAAACCCGGCACGACCCTAAGCCTCACAACCTTTTAATATCAAATAGTTAGCATAAAAAAACCGGCATAAATGCCGGTTTTAGATATCAATATTTTTGAACGATGAATCAGAATCTAGGCGAGACTATCATCTGCCACTTTATATTTTGGATCCTCAATCATATTCACCTCGACCAGGTTCCCGGCCTTCCTCAATAGGGCTCGGCACTCAGGGCTTAGATGGCGAAGATGAAGCTCTTTACCCGCTTTTTCATAGCGCTCTGCCAAAGAATCGATCGCTTCGATACCTGAATGATCCATCACACGGCAGTTAACAAAATCGACTATGACTTCAGGCGGATCCATTTTAGGATTGAATTGATCGCGGAAAGTCTGAATAGAGGCAAAGAATAGGGGACCGTTTGGCAGATAAACCTTCGTATCGTATTCATCACGAATCTCAAACACCATATGGCTAGCATGCTTCCACGCAAACACCAGCGCTGAAATAATTACACCGACAACAACCGCAACCGCAAGATCCTGCCACACAGTGACACCCGTCACGGCAATAACCACGATCAGATCAGAACGAGGAATCTTGCCCCACAGGCGTAGGCTTGCCCACTCGAACGTTCCGATTACAACAATGAACATCACACCGACCAGCGCGGCAACTGGAATAATCTCTATCAGATTCGAACCGACAAGAATGAAGGTCAGCAGAAATAGGGCCGCAGAGATCCCGGATGCGCGACCCAGGCCGCCAGAGTTTATATTGATCATGCTTTGACCAATCATCGCACAACCGCCCATACCTCCAAAGAAGCCTGTCGCCACGTTTGCAACACCCTGGCCGATACACTCTTTATTACCACGACCCCGGGTTTCAGTGATTTCATCAATCAGTGTCAATGTCAGCAGCGACTCAATCAAACCGATAGCAGCAAGGATCAAAGCATAAGGGACAATGACCTGGAACGTTTCCATGTTCAGAGGAACCATCGGGATGTGAAACTCGGGTAAACCGCCGGCTATAGTAGCTGCGGGGTTACCCGTCATATCTGCCAGCACATCCTGTACGGTACGCGCATCCAGATCCAAACCGATAACCAGCAGAGTCACGGTTACAATCGCCGCCAGTGATGATGGGATTGCACGCGTTAGTTTAGGCAGGAAGTGTATGATCGCCATCGTCAGCGCAATCAGTCCCAGCATGAGCATCATCTGTTGACCTTGCAGCCACTGAAGTACTCCCTGCTCATCGGTAAACTGGAACTGCTTCATCTGTGCAAGGAAGATCACAATCGCAAGGCCATTCACAAAGCCCAGCATCACCGGGTGAGGCACGAGACGGATAAATTTACCCAGCCGGAAAACCCCCGCCAATACCTGAAAGATCCCCATGAGAACGACTGTTGCAAACAGGTATTCAACGCCGTGCTGCGCAACCAGACTGACCATCACAACAGCCAAAGCACCTGTTGCACCGGAGATCATCCCCGGACGGCCACCAATTGCAGCGGTAATCAATCCCACCATAAACGCCGCATATAAACCCACTAAGGGTTCAACACCCGCAACGAAGGCAAAAGCAACCGCTTCCGGAACCAGCGCTAACGCCACTGTCAATCCGGAGAGAACATCACTTTTGAGTGATTGTGTCTTGGACACAAGCAATTCGATCATTTAACACCCCTGCAAAAGAACTGGTTCTTTTTTAACCAGACCGCGTAAAAGCGCGCGAGTATAACAAATGCAGGTGTTAATTACAGGCGTTCATGGACGAATAACGGCCATTAGTTTATGACGGAGCCTGATTTTTTGTGCAGTCGCAATATCAGAGGCCAGAACTGAAAGTTCATGTTCTTTATCAAATACTTTAATTTCAAGGAGCTGCGATAGATTCTTCCATGCGGCTGGCAGCCTAGTGCAATGCGACATCATACCACCCTCCTTATCCTCAGACAGATAAACAACCCGACCGATCCCTGCAGCAAGAATACGACCACAACACATCGGACAGGGCTCAAGTGAGGTGAACAAGCTTAGCTGTACACGCTGATGATAATCGGGATAAACCGCTTCAAATAGATCAAGCACTTTCATCTCTGCATGTGCTGACGAATTAAACACCGGTTCAAATACCTGATTAGATCCTTCAGCCAGAAGGTCGCCCTGCCCATCAACCAGCACAGCCCCTACCCCATAGTTTCCTTGCAAAGAAGCTTGCCAGGCTAACTCACAGACCCTCAGCGCCCACTTTTCTTCGCCTGTTCCGTATTCTGACCGATATGCAGCCAGCCTTAACGCTATCGATTCCAGTTCATGCTCTGATCGCTCTGTCACACTCGGCTCCTGCCTCTTTCAGATTAGGAAAGTAAACTCAACTGCTCCGGCTGCCCTGGCTCCTCCGACGCTAAACGATAGCCCAGCCCAATCAAACGTACGGGTCGCCCACCCCGATGATAGGCATCGATCAGCAACTGTCTGAAATGTGACAGCTCAGGGGCAGCAACAGAGTGCTCCGCAGTGGTTTGCACAAAATCAAAAAACTTTACTTTCACCACCACACCACTCACGGCTCTGGCATCTTTGTGTTTCTGAAAGCGTTCCTCCAACTCCATGATTAACCGGGGTAACTGCTCTAAACAGGCCTCCAAGTCCGGTAGGTCCCTGGAGTAGGTATGTTCCACACTGATCGATTTACGAACCCGGGAAACACGCACCGGGCGTTCATCAACCCCCCTCGCAAGTTCATAAAGACGCTGGCCAAACTTACCAAAGCGCTCAATGAGCTGTGGCAAGCTACGGTCACCCAGTTCCCCACAGGTTTCAATATCCATCAATTTGAGCTTTTCAGCCGTCTTGGCCCCGACTCCTGATATTTTTTTTACCGGTAAGTCGGTGATAAAAGTGGCCACCTGCGAGGGGTGTATGACAAAGAGACCATCAGGTTTATTCCAATCACTGGCAACTTTGGCCAAAAATTTATTCGGTGCAACACCAGCAGAGATGGTAATACCGACCTCCTCCCTAACCCGATTGCGTATCTCTTCTGCTATCAAGGTAGCACTGCCTTGGCAGTGTGGCACGCCGGTCACGTCAAGAAACGCCTCATCCAGAGAGAGAGGCTCAATTAGGTTGGTGTAATCTCTGAAAATCTGCATAACTTGCTGTGATGCTTCACGGTACTTAGCCATATTTCCAGACATCACCGTCAGCGTGGGGCACAACTTCAAAGCCTGCGCTGTTGGCATGGCAGAACGCACACCGTACTCGCGGGCAGGATAGTTGCAGGTAGCAATAACACCTCGACGATCAGATGAACCGCCAATCGCCATTGGGATATTGCTGAGTGCAGGCTGATCTCGCATCTCAACCGCTGCAAAAAAACAATCGCAATCACAGTGAATGATTTTCCTCTGCACCTGCTCACCCAAATACTGACTATATATACAGTATTGTATACTATCATTTTTCCCAGCCAACAGATTTTTTTGCTATTCTGAATAGCAATACACAGGTATCTGAAGTTTTGGGCAGTGTTCTCTCTTCCTCTACTACTGCCCAGAACTTCCCTTATTGAAGTAATCACTATAAAAGGAATCAGTAATGCAAGAAGGCGCTTTTCAAGGTGATAGAAGGAAAGGTGGCGACCGTAGAAAGTTGAAAGACCGCCGTGAAGATATTCGTTTTGAACCGGGTAAAACTGATCGCAGGAAAACACGTGGGCGCCGCGCTGAAGATGGAGACCCTTGGGACAAGTATGAAGGAGAGTGATCAATCACTCTCTTCTCAGCCCCATGTCACTAAAACGTAAACGATACGTAAAAGTTTAGTCACGAAACCCTCATATAGTTTTCACGCTATGAATAGACGTGAAAACAACCTCATCGTAACTGAGCCCGCTCTCAATATAGAGCAGGCTCTTATCAGTAAATATCCGGCATTCTCTGAAAAACCAGCCCCCTTTAAGCGATCAGCTCTCTATATGCTTCGCAGGCTGGTTCATGAGGGTGAGATCAACAACTTTCTTGATACGAACCAGGATGCCCGTGGTTTTGAATTCATTGACCGCGTCCTGGAGTATTTTAATTTTGGTTACAGCATCAGTAATCGTGACCGCGATAACATTCCCTCATCAGGCAGGGTTGTGATCATTGCGAACCACCCTCTCGGCGCTCTGGATGGGTTGGCTCTACTCAAAATGGTCGGCGAGGTGAGACGGGATGTCAAAATTGTTGCCAATGATATTCTGATGAACTTTGATCCGATCAAAAACCTCTTCCTTCCCGTCGACAACTTAGGAAAGAGCACCCGTAAGCGTGACATTTCACGCATTGTAGACGCTTTACATCAGGACCAGGCGATCATTGTCTTTCCTGCCGGAGAGGTCTCACGAGCAGGCATCACCGGCGTTAAAGATGATAAATGGAACAGTGGGTTTATCCGTTTTGCCCGGAAAGCCAATGCACCAGTGCTCCCCATCTTTATCGGCGGAAGAAACTCCTCTCTGTTTTACAGTGTTTCCTATATCAACAAAGCTTTGTCTACCATCATGCTGGCTCACGAGATGTTTAATAAACGCTCGGTGACGATTTCGATGAAAGTCGGAGAGGCGATCCCGTTCAGCCAGATCGATGCAGTGCCCGTATCCACCGCCGAAAAAACCAAGCTGCTGAAAAAGCATCTCTACCGAATTGCCAAAAATAAAAAACCTCTGTTTATCACTGAGAAAACGATCGCTCACCCTCAGAGCCGGCAATCCTTGAAGCAGGAACTCAGAGACTCCGAGCTTTTAGGGGAGACCTCGGATGGTAAAAAGATCTACCTATTTGATTACCAGGCAGATTCTGCGGTTATGCAGGAGGTTGGCCGGCTCAGAGAGATCGCCTTCCGGTGTGTCGGTGAAGGGACCGGGGACCGTAGAGACCTGGATCTCTACGACCAGTACTATCGCCACCTGATCCTCTGGGATGAAGATGAGTTAGAGATTGCCGGCGCATACCGATTAGCAGAAGCTGGAAAACTTGATCCAGAAGCACACCAGCAGCTCTATAGTGCAAGCCTGTTCAAATACTCCGAGCAGATGCAACCGATCTTCGAACAGGGGATCGAGTTGGGCCGAAGTTTCGTACAGCCCAAATACTGGGGAAAACGTAGCCTGGATTATCTTTGGTACGGAATCGGTGCCTACCTACGCAGACACCCTGAAGTTCGCTATATGTTTGGCCCGGTCAGCCTGAGTAATAACTACCCCAAAGTTGCCAAAGATATGCTGATCTGGTTCTACAAACACTATTTTGGTGATACCGAAGCGTTAGGCCGCTCTTTCTCCCCCTACCCATTAGACAGTGAAACTCAAAATAATATGACACGGTTATTTTGTGGGGATAACTATAAAGCGGACTTTAAGGTACTCAAAGAGCAGCTTGATTTTCTCGGTGTTAGTGTCCCGACCCTTTACAAACAATACAGTGAGCTCTGTGAAGAGGGAGGTGTTCGTTTTTTAGATTTTGGTGTTGATGCAGACTTTAACTACTGTATTGATGGATTGGTTTTAGTTGATATCCACCATGTTAAAGAGAAAAAGCGTAAACGCTATATCGGCGAACAGATTGAGCAACCAAGCTGAAAATATTAAGCCGAACGCTTGCTGCTCATAAAAAAAAGGCCACATCTCTGTGGCCTTTTCATAATTGGCAAGGCAACTACCGACTAACGGTCTCTCCCTTCGGGGCCGCTTTGATGTCAGCTTCACTGGTAAGTTGAATCCCCTGTGGATTCATATCCATAGCCATTTTAATCCGCATATCCATATGTTTGAGCACCTCAAGCTGTTCCGTTACAGCAGGATCTGCGGCTGCCTGCTCCAGCACAGGCACGAGCGGCGCAAGTAACTTCTTATAATCGATTGATAGACCCAGAATTCCGTTACTAATCGGCTCTTCATCAGCGAGTTGATCGGCAATCGCCGCACCTTTCTCACCGTTATAGATCACCAGATGTTTACCTTTAACTGCCAGCATCGGTCGAATATTCAGCTCCGGCGGAATCGGCATAACCGTTGCCAGATCCACAGCACTACCATCGTTAGGCACCTGAATACCTGCAAGTGGCGGCGCAAATGCTTTGGCCATATTAAAAATAACTTCCGGCTGATCAGCGGAAAGGGTGATCACCCCCTGAAGATCATCCAGCTGCGGTTCCGGTCCGTTCAGATTCAGTGCAAAGCTCTGAACTCCCATACCGATCCCTTTCACCCCCTGTGCCATACCTGTAAACATCGCAAGCGCTGCCGGATTACTGGCTTTCAGTCCCTCCTGCATCTCCATCAATGGTTTACACTGGTATACAGGTTCAAGCATATTTGACCAGATCGATGACATTGACGAGCTGAGCTTATTCGCATCAATACCAAACCCCATGCTGAACACCTGATCTCCGTTCAGATAGTCTGGAAGATAGCCCTGCACCGCATTTAAGGCATCCAGCACCGTCTGATTGTGACTTTCCACAACCATCGACATCTTCATATAACTACGTTCCGCTGATATCTGGATATCCTTACTATCCCTGAAACCCAGAACCGTACGCGGCCAATTAGCAGCAATCGCGCCCATTTCTGTTTGGCATTCGGGCGTACGTAGTTCAGCAAAATCATCCGTCTTGCCCTCCCGTTCCAAAACCTGGGTCAACATCTGTGCCAGGGCATTACCCTTCTCTGTTGTCAACGCAGTAACCACCCCCTGATGATCCAGATAGGAGAGGCTGGTTTTAATAAATCCATGGTTTTTTGCTATTTCATCCAACGTTCCCGATTGTTCTAGCGAAGCCTTTGGTTTGCTTTGAGCCAGAACAACAGCTTCCGTTTGCGCATCATTTAAGTGAGTATTGAAGCTCCAGGTAGCCCAGCCCTCATGGAAGGCCACCAGCAGTTCAAACTTTTCCCCATTGTCGCTATTTTCAAAGGGATAAACCCGATAGTTCAGTTCCCCTATGGAGCGTGTTTGATGGGTAAACCCACTCTCCTGCTCAGCTTTGTCCAGCAGAGCCCAGAGGCGTGTTTCATCCGCGACTTCATAACGCAGGACTGGAATAAACCCTACTGCGTACACCAACATTCTCATCTGCTCAGGCAGACCAAAGGTATTCAGAAAGCTCTCTGCTGATCGTGACGCTTCAAAGTAGGATCTAACCAGGCTTCCAATAAAGCGATTCTTGGGATTCGGATCATCATCCAACTCCTCAAGAAAATCATCTGGCACCTGAGTCTGGGTATAAGTAACAGATTGCAGATAGTCCTTTACCGGATACGGCTCCAATTGCCCTGAAAAGAAAACAGTATCTGCAGGCACATACGCCAGTGGATGATCTGCGGGTTGCATCACCGACGTTTCACCACCTTGTTGGCTTACCAGGTATCCGACTGCACCAGCTGCGACAACCGCTCCAGCTATAATGAGATTTCGCACCGTCCAAAACTCCATTTTGTAATTTTGTCCGATCTTAACCTAACCCCATCAAACTGTCCTGATGGAAAGTAAAAAACCTACTCCGATCTGGAATCGCTATACTGAAATTAACCGTTTCTGATCGATAACTCTGCTATGCCAAAATCTAAACAGCCTTTAGCAACACAAACCTCAAAACAGGAACTGGATGCATTTATTGATAAGATGCAGCAAACACCGGTGACTTTTTCCGCTGGAGGTGAGGGTAGAGTCCTTTTCGCACTCGATGCGACAGCCAGCCGACAGTTAACCTGGGATCACGCCTGCCATCTTCAGAACTCTATGTTTATAGAAGCTGGTAAAATAGGTGGTTTGATGATGAAGCTCTGCTATTTCCGGGGGTTCCAGCAGTTTCATCAGAGTGACTGGCTCACTGATTCACACAGTTTACTGAACATCATGCAGCAGGTTTCATGTGCGGCTGGGCATACTCAGATAGGTAAGGTGTTGAATCTTGCGCTTAAGGAAACGCGAATTAAAAGTGTTCAAGCCGTTATCTATATCGGTGACTGTATGGAGGAACCGGTTGATAACCTATGCCAGAAAGCTGGCGAACTGGGATTACTTTCCACACCGGTTTTCATCTTTCAGGAGGGGAATGAACTTATAGCCAAGCGAGCATTCAAAGAGGTGGCGAGGTTATCCGGTGGTGCCTATCACTCGTTTAACAGCGCCAGCTCTCATCTGCTTAAACAGTTGCTCAATGCTGTAGCTGTTTATGCCAGCGGTGGAAAGAAAGCGTTGCAACATTTTGCACAAGATAAAGATCCAGCCATCACACGGCTGCTGGAACAGTTAAAATAAGAGATGACCAAACAAAAAAGATGATCAAATTCTACGGAGCCTATTGTGAACCCTGTTAGCTTAGTGATTTTAGCCGGTCTGGGCTTTATGGTATTTCTCTGGTTGAAATCGATGTCACCAAAAAAGCGAATACGCGCATTGGTTATGATCGCTATCGTTGTTGTTTCCCTGTTTATGTTGCTGATGGCACTCACAGGGCGATTACATTGGATCGCCGCTGTTTTTGCTGGATTACTTCCCTTCTGGCGTAACTTAATCCCCATTATATTGAGAGCCCTGCCATTTATACGGCAGTGGTACCAGTCACGCCCAAACCCACACCCAACATCTGGCAACTGCTCAGAGGTCGACACCCTGATTTTACACCTGACACTCGATCATGATTCCGGGGTGATGTACGGAACCATCAAATCGGGACCGTTTGCAGGACGCGAGTTAGGAGAGCTCAATGAAAAGGAATTTATAAACCTGCTAAGTTATTGCCGCCAGCAGGATAGCGAATCAGCACGCTTGCTAGAGGCCTACCTGGATAAGCGCTTTGGCGATAGCTGGCGAGAAGATGATCCGGGGGAAAATACCGTCAACAAGGGCGAACGGATGATGAACCGTAAAGAAGCATACGATATTTTAGGCTTATGCCCCGGTTGCTCACGAGAAGATATAGTCAATGCGCATAGGCGACTGATGCAGAAATACCACCCCGACCGTGGCGGAAGTGATTATCTGGCCGCAAAAATTAATCAGGCGAAGGACCTGCTTCTACACGGATAGATTTTCGATAGCTTTGTGCGGGCCCAACCCGCTCCAAACGCAACCCGGATCGACCATAGGTACTGTTATACCCTTTCATCTTCAACGCGCCCTGTTTGTCACGTTCGAAAATCAGTACCTGTTTCTCCGCACGGCTATTATCATCATTTAGTTCCAGAATAATCGTACGACCCTCCAACCGCTTCCAACTCCCCTGTTGTTTGATCACAGGCTGGTTATTGCGGTAATCCTGATTCATCAGTGCCTGACCATCCACTGTCAGATCGAGTGTAATAAACCGCCCCTCTCCTCGGACTCCAGCAAGATTGGCCCGATAAAGCCCCGGCAACGTGCGGATATCAAGATCTCCCTGCCGCGCGCAGCCAAAATGCATTTTACCGTTCAGTACCATCTCTGACCGGTATTGATAAACTGCACCGTAGCGATCTGTGCAACGCTGTTGCAATAATCTCAGTGTCAGATCGTAGGCGTTAAATCCGGTAAGGGAGCTGTTCCATTCAAGCCCATTGCCCTGCTGCACTGGCTCTGTTGCGGGGAAGATCAGTTGAGAAAGCCGGCCATAGTTTTGCACATAGATGCCCTCATCACGGACATCGACTACCCAAACCGGTTTTTCTCCCGCTGCACGATAGTGGTTCCCTGAAAGTTCATAGCTACAGCTTAGTTGGTTCCCACTCAGCATATGCACTTTATATACCGCCCAGGGTTCACCCAGATAGAGATGGTCGCCGCTCAGTTCTGCATAAGCTGCCGGCACTTCATACTGTTGAAAGAACTCTTTAAGACGGCCGGAGCGATCGGATATCAACTCACCCTTTTGTACATAACAGGGCTTGAAATGAAGGTTATCCCCAACCTGAGAAATGATACCACGCCTGAATAGGGGCCCTGACTCTCCTGTCATATTCTCAGGCAGGGTCTGACAACCCGCGAGAATACCTACAGCCAGAAGGGTGAGAACTCCCTGCTGGTGCGTTTGTCCATTAAGTTTCATATAGGTATTGCGAGATAAGGAACGAATATTGATAATATGCTAATTGATCATGGAGGGCAAAAATATGGCACGGCCAGCGGAATTTGATCGTACTGAAGTACTTGAAAAGGCAATGAATGTGTTCTGGAGGACAGGCTACAACGCCACCTCTGTTACAGATCTTGTGAATGCCACCAAGTTAAAGCCTGGCTCTTTATACGGTGCTTTCCAAAGCAAGCGCGGTTTGTTTTTGGAGGTTATTGATACTTATGCCGTTCGCAGTATCGATCGTGTTAAAGGCGCAATGGAAGATGCATCCTCACCGTTAGATGCGATAGAACTGTTTTTCCAGCGTTTTTGTGATGAATTGTCCCATGACTCTATCGGACAAGGCTGCCTCATGGTTAACACCATGCTGGAACTGGCCACTGAGGATGAGGAAGTGCGTCTCAAGGTAGACGACTACCTAAATCAGGTCGAAAGCTACTTTTATCAGTTGATAACCGAAGCTCAGGCTCAGGGACAACTGGATAAAAACAAGGACCCTGACGAACTATCAACCTTCCTGATGACTAACATCTGGGGGTTACGGGTTCTGAGTAGTAAACGCCCCGATCGCAAGAAATATGATGCTGTGATCACCAATATTTTCAAGGCACTGCACAGCCCTAGTCATTAGGTCAGCAGCCGTTGATCAGTAAAGCGCCCTCAGGGGTGCTTTATTTCACATCATAGGCACAGCGGAATCCAATAGACCCATAGACCGACCGGCCGCTCACCGGAGGTTTTACATTTCGGAAAGAGCTACGTAGATTAGCTCTATTTTCATCCCATGAACCCCCTCTGACTACACGCTGACGCCCCTGCTCAGGCCCTTTCAAGTCACCGTTAGCATAGCGAGCAATCCCTGACTTCTCATACCAGTTCATGGTCCACTCCCCAGCATTGCCGTGCATATCATGAAGCCCGTACATATTCGCCTTACGACTGCCGACCGGCCAGGTTCTATCCTCTCCGCAGCCATCAGGCTCACCAGGTACTGATCCCTGTGTCACACCATCATCCAGAATCGCCTGTTTACAACTGACCCGCTCCCCCCAGGGAAATGCAGTATCAGTTTTAGCTCTAGCCGCTTTCTCCCACTCAGCCTCGAAAGGTAACCGGCCCCCCTTCCATTGGCAAAAGCTCAGGGCCTCTTGCCAATCAACACAGTTTACCGGGTGGTTCTCACGCCCACTTGCTCCTAAATTACAGTATTGATTTCTCTGATGATCTTTTGGGCGAACACAAATTCCAGCTTCAATACACGCGGTATAACTAGAAACCGTCACCTCAAATCGATCTAATTCAAATGCAGGCACATTGACCGTCACTCCTCCGGCCCCAGCTTCGTCATTTTCACATGCTCCGTCTCCCTGAGAGCAACCCATATTAAAAGCTCCGGCTTCAATCAACACTTTATCCGGTGCTGCACTTAAATTGGCGGCTACACCCACCAGCATGAGTGCGGTAAAGTTGAGATTACGGCTCATAGAACACCCTCCCATTGAGGATTTAAGGTTCTGAAAAGGGCTAAAGTTTCTCAGCCATACATTTAAAATGTATCTCAGTTGTTAATAGAGTATGAACCATCCAATTAGTTTCAAAACAGCCTATTTTTATGAAGCTGGTAACCTTTAAGTATCGTGATCACATCTCTGTCGGCTGTATTGTGAATGATCGGGTAACCCCCGCCTGGCTAGACCCTGCTCTACCAGAGACCATGACCGAGTTTCTGAGCCTGGGTTCAGCAGGGCAAGCAGCGCTACTCGCTCTCTCAGGCAAGGATGATATTCCCATTGAGCAGGTCACTCTGATGGCTCCTGTACCCAACCCTCAGAAGTTTCTGGGAGTCGGGCTCAACTATGCAGACCACATTGAGGAAACGGGACTAGAGCAGCCCACCTTTCCGACGATTTTTAACAAACAAACCAGTTGCATCATTGGCCCAAATGAAGCGATTCAACGTCCCGCTGTTTCAGAGAAACTGGACTACGAAGGCGAGTTAGCTCTCGTGATCGGAAAATCCTGTCGCCATGTACCCTACGCCAAAGCGGATCAGGTGATTGCAGGCTATACCATCGTCAATGATGTTTCTGTTAGGGACTGGCAGATTAAAGCGCCCACCTGGACCCTTGGAAAATCGTTTGACACCCACGGACCTATGGGCCCATGGATTGTGACCGCGGATGAGATTGATCCCCATAAGCTCGCTTTGAAAACATGGGTCAATAACGAACTACGACAGCAATCCAATACCGATCAGCTAATTTTTGACTGCTACCGCTTGGTGGAAGTTGTTTCGACAGTCTGTACCCTAGAACCGGGAGATGTGATCGCTACAGGCACCTGCTCAGGTGTCGGTGTAAAAATGAAACCACGAGGTTATATGAAACCAGGAGACAGAGTAACGATAGAGATAGAAGGAATTGGCAAATTGATCAATCACGTTATTGAGGAACCTGATACACAAAAATATTAGTCTGTCGCCAAAATAACTACAGGCCAATAATCCCTGTCGCCAATAAGTAACCAACTAACCTATTGAAATTAAAAGATAAGTATAATTTCCATACAGTTAACTGTCTCTATTTAGAGACAGTTTCGCCTGATATCAACCAAAATTTTTCTTCGTGCTAGTTTAAAATCGTTTGGAACACTTTCAACCATATGATTTATAAGCGTTTTTAATAGTTGGCACAACACTTGATACATACAGATCGAATTTCAATTTTTGCACGATTTAATGTTGTATCTATCAAGGAGAATTAGAAATGAAAATGACCACACTGACACTGGCTTCTGTTCTTGCCGTTGCGTCTGTTTCAGCTGTTGCAGCTGACGATAAAGCCGCTGCTGAAGTTAAGCCCGCTGTACAGCCTGAAGTTATGACTGAAGAACAGCCAAAGTCTGAAAGCATTTTCGAAAAACTGGATGCGGATAAAGATGGCAAAGTCAGCCAGCAGGAAGCACAGGTTTCACCCGCTCTGGTAAAAGGGTTTGAAAAAATCGATACCAATAAAGATGGATTCCTGAGCCAGGATGAGTTTTCCATGCTGCAGGTTAAAAACACATCAGCCAAAACCTATGCTGTTGTGGCTGCTGTATAAGTTATGAAGGGGTTCATCAGTTGGAGAGATAGTGGTTTCACTGATTCCGAGACAGCCTCAGAAAAGCCCTATTTTTCTAACTGATAACAAGTTAATTCAGAGCATCCTTGTCCACAGCTTAGCCGCCAGCTCTGTTTTAGCATGTCCGGATACCTAACGGGTATCCGGCTCCCCACCCTTCCTTCCCCTAATTAAGGAGCAACCGTTTCCTCCTTAATCAGTGGAGACTACCCAAGTGATGGACAATTAATGGATAATAGCGATACATCTGTTTCAAAAGTCCGATCACTCTTAATGCCAAATTATAACCACCATCCCTGGCGACTCAGCTCTCTGAAGCAATTAGTGCTTCTCTCTTTTCTTGTGGTTGTCACTCCCTTTGGCATCCTGGTCTACTACGCCACCAATGAACTGGTTGAACAATCGACTCAGGGCCGATTACTGGCACAACAAGCATTAGAAGTCACCCGTCGGGGGCAGCAACTCGAACGTCTCGCCGAAGATATCACTCGCTCGGTCAGACAATATCAGATTGTCGCTAAGCCAGAAATTCAGGAGCGGCTCAACCAATATCTAGAGGATTACTCCAGTCAGCTTTCTGTTCATAGTTTCCTACTGACCGATTCAGGCCTCTATACCCAAATTACCCAATTGCTGGCTGAGATAGATCAATCCAACCCGGAACAGGTAGGTTTTTTACTCGGCATGACCCGAGAGGTAAACCAACAGGTTGATCTGGTCTTGGATGAGAAGCTCAAAGCACTTAATGAAACGGCACAAAAAACTCAGGCACAACTGAGCTCACTGGCAATTGTTCTCCTCTGCCTTGAAGCGCTGTTGATTCTCTTCTTTAGTTTCACTATCACCCGCCCGGTCAAACGCATTGCAGAACGCATTCAGGCATTAGGTACAGGAGAGGAGTACCTGGGACATAAAGTAGGCGGTCCCGATGAACTGGTTGAACTGGAGCAACAACTGGATTGGCTCACTGAAAGACTGGCCGAAGTTGAAAAAGAGAAACAGCGGTTTCTCCGCCATATGTCCCATGAGCTGAAAACCCCTTTAACAACCCTGAGAGAGGGGTCTGATCTTCTTGCTGATCAGATCACTGGCGAGCTCAACAATAATCAGATGGAGATTGCACAGCTACTGCAAAGCAACTCACGACAACTCCAATCCCTCATTGAACAGCTACTTGATTATAACCGCTTACACCAAAACGAGCCGGTGAACCTTCATCAGGTCAATCTGCTACCCGTTCTGCATGAAGCGCTCGAACCTTATAAACTACTTCTGGAACAGAAGCGGATCTCCGTCACGTTACCTCAGCAAGATCAGCTCTGTTACACTGATCGTGCAATGATAATCCGTATACTGGGCAATTTAGTCTCGAATGCTGCCCTCTATGGAGATCCCGGTGGTCAACTCAGAATTAAAACGGAACTAAGATCGGAGCAGTTCTGCATTGAGGTGATCAATGATGGTCCTACCATCCCCGAAAATGATATACCTCACCTCTTTACACCTTTTTATCAGGGACAGAACCGCCGCTTAGGTCCGGTCAAAGGGTCAGGTATTGGACTTAGCATTGTACGTGACGCAGCGGATTCATTAGGTGCCGAAGTGGCTCTTGTTACAAATTCGGATGAACAGGTTGGCTTTCGTATCTGTCTGCCCGCCAAGGAAGACTCACATGTTTAAATATCTATCACTCTCTATCCTGGTTCTCCTGCAAGGCTGTCAGCTCCAGCAGTTAGCGCTCGAAGGTAGTGCCAATCGAGATAGCTGCCTGATTGACGAAGAACAACTCTTTGCACTTCAGACTATCGAGCTGAAGTTTCTAGAAAAAGCAGATCACCGAAGCCGTATTATGCAAAATGCGATACGCAGTAAGGATCGCCCTCTACTGGCGTTATTACTATCGACTCCCTACTCCTCAACTGAGCAGTTACAACAGAGCAAACGTCACTTTTCAAAACTCGTGCTATATCCACATGTTGATTGCCCGGGCGATCGCTATCTGGATACCCGAAATCGATTCGCATCCGCTCTGTTATGGATGCGAGCAGAGCAGGATAATCTGCTAACAGAGAACCGTAATCTTCAGATCAAAATCGATGCCCTGACCCAGATTGAGACAGACCTCGAAAAACAGCGCGAGGTGCAGGAATGACCCCCCACGTTCTTCTGGTTGATGATGACAGCTCTCTTCTGAAACTCCTCTCTATGCGATTAGAGGCCAGCGGCTATCAGGTAAGCTGTGCAGATAGTGCAGAGCAAGCCCTGAATGTTCTGAGTGACCAATTTGACCTGCTTATCACCGACCTTAGGATGGAGGGCATGGATGGGCTGGCCCTGTTTGAGCAAGTACAACGCAAATTCCCTCAACTCCCCGTTATCATTATCACCGCTCACGGCTCCATTCCTGAAGCGGTCACGGCCACACAGCAAGGCGTATTCGGTTTTTTGACAAAACCGATCGACCGGGATCAGTTACTGCAGACGATGGCATCAGCATTGGCGGGAACCAGTCGTTCAGACAGTGAATGGCGCAGCCGCATCATTAGCCGCAGCCAGGTTATGGAGAACATTCTTCAGGAAGCCGAGCAGATAGCGACCTCTGATGTCAGTGTGCTGATCACAGGGCCCAGCGGCAGCGGTAAAGAGTTGCTTGCTAACGCAGTGCATCAAGCCAGTCAAAGAGCAGATAAACCATTTATCGCGATCAACTGTGGAGCTCTTCCAGAACAGCTGCTGGAGTCAGAACTGTTTGGTCACACAAAAGGCGCATTCACAGGAGCGGTGAGCAAGCATGAAGGCCTATTTCAGGCAGCCGATGGCGGCACACTTTTTCTCGATGAGATAGGTGATATGCCAGCACCACTGCAGGTTAAACTATTACGGGTGCTACAGGAGCGCCAGATCAGACCTGTCGGCAGTACTGAAACGGTCCCTGTCGATGTTCGCCTTATCTCTGCCACCCATCGAAACCTGGAGCAGGCGATGCAGGATAACCAGTTTCGAGAGGATCTTTTTTACCGATTGAATGTGGTTAATCTGCACCTGCCCCCCCTTTCGGAACGGCCTGAAGATATCCCACCGTTGGCTCGCTATTTTGTTGAGCAATCAGCGCAGCGTCACAACCCTAAAGTGAAATCGATCTCCGCTGATGCTCTTCAGGTTCTGGCTCAATCAGCCTGGCCCGGGAATGTCAGACAGCTGGAAAATGTGATCGAGAAGGTTACAGCCCTAAGTACCACCCCTGTTATCTCTGATGCAGCCATTAAACGAGCGCTTGCCAATCAGGAACAGGTGATTCCCAGTTTTAATGAAGCACGATCAGAATTTGAGAAACGTTATCTGAGCAAAGTGCTACAGATTACAGAGGGAAATGTCACTCAGGCAGCCAAGATAGCAGAACGTAATCGAACCGATTTTTATAAGCTTCTAAAGAAGCATGGGATCGAAGCGGCTCACTACAAATCAGAATAACTTACTGATAGTCATCCGGCAGTTCGATCCCCATCGCTGTCGCTTCAACCTGAGCTTGCTGCTGAAAGCGTTTTCGAACCATCGAACCCTTCGGTTTTGTGAGGTAAAACAACCAGGTACTGGCTACTTCCGGTTTAAGTTGATGCTCCTTTCCCCACGCCTGAATAAACTCAAACAGTGAGTTATCACTTTGATCAGGCAGGGCTACAGGAACAGGGTTATCCAACCGTTCTCCTGCGCGTACTCTGCGGCAGATCACATCATAGTTGTAGCGAAAATCTGTAAATACCTGCGCTTCATCTTCCGTTCGTAAACGGAACCACCCTGTCGCCTTACCGGCATGGTAGATAGCGGGATGGGTCCATTGATGCTTGCTTGCATGCTCTGAATGCATACAAGCCTCTTCATAAGCATGTTTTGCAACGGGCAACCCGTGATCTCCGGTCAGGTTACGCAAGACCTTCAGAAACTCTGAGATCGTCGGCATCCAAGCACTGTGCTCTTTGCAGTAGTCGATCGCAGACACCAATTCAGCCTCAGTATATCCACCTAAGCTCAACGCCCACTCGCGCTTAGCAATCCGGATCTCATCCTGTGTTTCAAAGCAGCTCTTAAATTTATGCCCATAGATCGCCATAAACCGGGCAAAAATCATATTCACGAAGGTTTTAACTTCAACGCTCAGCTCACGTGGATGTGAAGGCTCCTCACCAGTCTGTGTCTTTGATGTCCATGATGGCTGCGGTAACCCGTTTTCGTTTTTCGCGAGTATCTCTGCGGGGGTTTTCATGGTTAAAGCCTGCTTTCTGTTCGTTATTAATACGCTGTTGGCGCCCATCCTGGGTTTGTTTCTTCACCCACTCGCGTTTGACCCAACCCAGAAATTTTTGATCCCAGTTGGTTTCTTTACGATCTTTATCTAACCAGTAAAGCACAAACTCATCCAGACAGGATATCGCAAATTGAGGAGCGATATTGTGCCGTGGTAGCAACGCAAAAAAGTTTTCCGATGGCTGCCACCCCAGCTCCATTGCATGTAACTGTTTATTACGTTTTTCATGCTGCTGGAAGAGTGCCTGAAGCTCATCGCCCTGACGATTCTTTTTCGCCCACCCGATACTGCCCCCAAAAGTAGGCGCTGGCCCCGGGTTAGAGTTATAAGTCGATTGAGGCTGACTAACAGGGGGATCAGGGTAGTAGGGTGTATCCTGTACCTCAGGCGCCGTATGATTTAGCACATCAGAGGGCGGGACAACCCGCTCAGGAAGCACTTCAACAACAGGCAGTCGCGCCACAATCTCAACGTCAGCGTCAGCAACAGGCAGATCATCACTCTCAGAGTCGGGAGCGAGCATAATAATCCGTACTCGACCATCCGATGCAAATGCTGCATCAATCATCCCTTCACCCACCAGCAGATTGGTCAGCTGCGCCAGTTGTTCCTCATCCCAAAACTGCCCCAGTGACAACCACTGCTCTCTGGAAAAGATCAGCTCCGGCTGCTCATCACTGCCAAACCCGGCCACCCGCTCAAAACGCTTATGATAGAGGGTTAACAATACTGCAGCTTCAACCCCCAAACGTTTTGCCAGTGAGGGGTAAAGCAGTATCGGACTTTCTGGAAATGAATAACTCATGTAGTGATCAAGCACCTAAATACGGTGGACACTCTTAGAAGAGCACCTTAGAAACAAAAAAGCCGCAGACTTAGCCGCGGCTTTGAAAAAAATGCGGCGATCAACCATCTTGTGCGAAACGCTCTACCGCTCGCAGTACATCTCGACGACTGATCTGGCCGATCAGTTTACCATCTTTTACGACCGGTAAACGACGACGCTTATTATTTATAAACTCTTCTGCCACTTTGATAATATCGGCATCATGACTGATGGTGTACACCTCTTCAGACATATAGGTACCGACAAGGCCTCCCATCTCTTCCTCATGGTAGGTCAGTGTCAAAATGGCCTTCAAACAGTCTACTTCGGACATAAGACCAACCAGGTTGCCACTACCGTCAACCACTGGGGCACCTGTAATTCGGTATTCCAACAGCTGATTAATCGCATCAAAAAGATCTGTTTCTGGTGAAAAAGTGATCAGGTCTTCACACATATAGTCCTGAGCTTTTACGGATCTTAACATTACCCTTCCTCCATGGCCGGTAGGCACCCTACCTGACAACTAAATACCGGAGCCCAAAGAAAATCGTTAACAGCTCCTGTGACGATTCTATCTTTACACCCTTCCGCACTTTCCCGCAAGCGCATTCACTTAGCTTAATTGAAAACGACCGTTTTATTGCCCTGTACCAAAATTTTATCTTCGAGATGCCAGCGCAAACCACGAGACAAAACTGTTTTTTCAACATCGCGCCCCAGTCGAACCATATCTTCGGGCATATCACGATGACTGATCCGAATAACATCCTGATCGATAATCGGTCCGGCATCGAGATCTTCAGTCACATAGTGACAGGTTGCACCGATCAGTTTTACTCCACGTTCATGTGCCTGGTGATAGGGCTTGGCCCCCGCAAATGAGGGCAGGAAACTGTGGTGAATATTGATGATTCGATGCGCATACTCTGCACAGATATCTGATGGCAGAATTTGCATATAGCGCGCCAGAACCACCGTATCAGCCTTATGCTCCCTGATCAGGCGACTGACCTCATCAAAATGAGGTTGTTTATCGTCTTTATCAACAGGGACATGGAAATATGGGATGTTATGCCATTCGACCATGCTACGCAGATCATCATGATTCGAGATCACACAGGGGATTTCACAATCCAGTTCACCTTCATGATATCGATAGAGGAGATCCGCCAGGCAGTGCGCCCCTCTGCTGGCCATCAGGATCACACGCTTAGGTGTGCCGGAATCGCTGATATCCCAATCCATATTGAACGATTGCGCAATCGGGGCAAAAGCCTCTTTCAGCTCTTCCAGTGAGAAAGGCAGTGTCGCTGCATTAATTTCAACCCGCATGAAGAACCAGCCGGTCGTAGTATCTGTATGCTGGTTTGCATCTGAAATCGAACCACCGTGGCTAGAAATAAAATTACTTACCATCGCCACAATACCCACACGATCAGGGCATGCCAAAACCAACCTGAATCTACGTTCCATTTAGCCAAAACTCCACTGCGAAAATTCGAAAGCCTATTCTAGCAGCAGTTAACTTGTGTTTGGAATCGATGAATAGAGCTGATCACAACGGGCAGCACAGCGAAAATCATTCCGGTGTAATCCACTGATCCGATGGGTATACCAAATCAGTTCGACTGCCCCCCAACGAGTCAGAATATCTGGATGATGGTTCTGTTTTTCAGCCATCTCCCCTATCAGATTGGTAAACATCAGCGCCTGGGAAAAGTCCTTAAAGCGGAACTCACGAACCAGCTGCTGGCCCCCGTCACTTTTGACCACTGACCAACAGGGAATCTGTCGGCAAAGCTTTTCGATCTCAGGAAGATCTAATGTTACTGAGTCAGCGCGGCACGCTTCGCATGCTTCTTCAACCAACAGTGGTGTTTCTGGCATCATTTTCTCCCGTCGCTCCTAATGAGTTGATACAGAATAGTTTTCCCCTTTGCCAATCCTTCATATACTTATCACTGGAAGGGAGATTAGGCATGAATTACACACTCGAGCGAATGACTCCCCTGAGCGCGTGCCGTTTAGGGCTAGATACCCATCAAGAACTCACCATCTACTTACGACAGGATAGTCCAGTTTGTCGGTCTGAGGGTTTCTCTGCTCTCTCTCGCGTCTTAGTCAGAACAGAACAGCGCCACCTGATCGCTACCCTGCATATGGTGACAGGTGAATTGTTGATGCCTGGCGAGATCGGTTTCTCCGAATCAGCCTGGAAACGGATGGGGCTAAAACCAGGAACATCGGTGTGGCTTTCACACCCCAAGCCTGTGCAGTCTCTTTCATATATCCGCTCCAAGGTGTATGGCAACGAACTACAAGCGGAACAGCTTCAGGAGATCATTGATGATATCGTTGCAGGACGCTATGCAGATGTTCATCTGGCCGCCTTTATCACGGCTTGCGGTGATGACAAACTAAATATCCGTGAAATTACCGATCTCACCAGAGCGATGGTTAATTCCGGCAGCCAGATTGAATGGGGGTTACCCATGGTGGTCGATAAGCACTGCGTGGGTGGACTTCCGGGCAACAGAACCACTCCCATATTAGTCTCCATATTAGCCGCTTCCGGATTAACAATGCCGAAAACCTCTTCCCGGGCGATCACTTCACCCGCAGGTACTGCCGATACCATGGAGACTTTGACCAATGTTAGCCTCAGCCTTCAACAGATGCGTCAGGTCGTTGAGCAGGAGGGTGGCTGTCTCGCATGGGGAGGCGCTGTTCGCCTCTCCCCTTCGGATGATCTGCTGATTCAGGTGGAAAGAGCATTGGATATCGATAGTGAAGGTCAGTTGATTGCGTCGGTTCTCTCTAAAAAAATCGCCGCCGGAGCAACTCATGTTGTCATTGATATTCCTGTAGGTCCGACTGCCAAAGTGCGGAGCCAGGCAGCCGCTGAAGCCCTTGCTACTAATTTTCAGGCGGTAGCGGATACCCTGGGCTTAAAAATAACCACAATGTTTACAGACGGTTCCCAACCTGTAGGTCGCGGCATCGGCCCTGCGCTAGAAGCGCGTGATATTTTATCTGTATTAAAAAATCATTCCGATCAGCCGATGGATCTCAGACAAAGAGCTGCTGAAGTGGCAGGCGCCATGCTAGAGATGGTGAACGAGGTCCCTCCCGGTGAAGGCTATAACCAGGCTCTTGAGCTGCTGGACTCAGGCGCAGCTTGGGATAAGTTCCAATCCATCTGCCAAACACAAGGAGCGCTCAAGGAGCCCCCCATTGCACCTTATCGATATGAACTGATTGCCCATACCTCTGGCAGAGTGAACCGCATCAATAATCGTCAACTAGCCAAAGTGGCGAAGTTAGCTGGAGCACCTGCAGATCTGGCAGCCGGTGTAGATATGCACTGTAAAATTGGTGATTCAGTGAAACCTAATCAGCCTCTTCTCACGATACATGCTGAGAGCTCTGGTGAGCTCAGCTATGCCGTCGAATACCTTGAAGATCATCAGGGAATTATCGAAATTACGACATGCGAGGTGGTGTGATGCAACCGCTCTTCTTTACGATTGAATCCGATCCGGGTCTTGCTAAAAACCTCAGCCAACAGCTGGGTGCTGAGATCGGCAAACTCAATATGCGACAGTTCCCCGATGGTGAAAGCTACCTTAGAGTAGATACTGATTGCCGTAACCGTTCGGTCATCATTTTTTGCAATCTATTCCAGCCTGATGACAAACTGCTCAAATTGATCTTTCTTGCTTCTACATTACGTGAGCTTGGCGCAAAAAAAATTGGGTTGATCACCCCCTACTTGGCTTATATGCGTCAGGATAAACGCTTTCAGCCAGGGGAATGTATCTCATCCCGCCCATTTGCCAAACTCCTCTCAGAACAACTGGACTGGCTGGTCACTCTGGATCCGCATCTTCATCGTTACCACTCGCTTGATGAGATCTATTCCCTGCAAAGCAGAGTGTGCCATGCGGCTCCGAAGATCGCTGAGTGGATTAAAAATACGATTCAAAAACCGCTTTTAATCGGGCCAGACAGTGAAAGCGAACAGTGGGTATCCCATGTGGCATCACTGGCCGATGCGCCTTTCCAGGTACTCTCAAAAATTCGCCGGGGAGATTATGATGTCGAGGTATCTCTCCCAGAGGTGGAGCGTTGGCAAAATCATACTCCGGTACTGGTAGACGATATCATCTCCAGTGGACGCACCATGCAGGAAACAGTCACCCACCTTAAAAGTTCAGTTCCACAAACAGCAGTCTGTATCGGTGTTCATGGGCTTTTCTCTGATGAGGCATACTCACAGCTCTCGATGCAAGCAGAGGTGATTACCTGCAACAGCATTCCTCACCTATCCAATCAGATAGATATCTGTAGCACACTCTCAGATGCAGCCAGAGAGTTTATCTGAGATGCAGCCTCTGCCTTCTACTCAGTTGGATGGTTGGCTTGATGAAGACTTCATCCCGGTTGAAACGGCTGCTAGCTATTTCAGGCAACTCTACGAGGAGATTCCCTGGCAGCAGGATCAGATACAACTCTTTGGCCGGAGTATATCTATCCCACGTCTACAGGCATTCATGGGGGAGGCAGGACTTGATTACCGTTATTCAGGTTTGAGCCTGAGTGCGATCGACTGGCACCCTGCCGTGGCCGAGATAAGGGATCGGCTACTCCACAAAACTGAGGTTCAGTTTAATGCCGTTTTATTGAATCTTTACCGGGATGGTCATGACAGTATGGGCTGGCACCGGGATGATGAGCCAGAACTTGGAAGTAACCCGGTGATCGCAAGTATCTCTCTTGGAGCCCAGCGACGCTTCCTTATGCGCACCCGGGACAGAGAACGCTATGAACTTCAGCTCAACTCCGGTGCGTTACTATGGATGGGCCCCTCTTTCCAAAATCAATGTCAGCACAGCCTGCCCAAAACAAAGAAACCGGTTACTGCGCGTATTAATCTTACTTTCAGAAAAATTCAGATTTAGGACCTTCGTCAATATTTTCCGGTTAAGAGTTCCACTTAAAACCTTAACCTCAGGTATAATTTGCGAAGCAGTTAAAGTCGATATAAAAATAATTAAGACACGTTATATGAATAGCCGAGCGATTACGCAAAACCCTATTATTGAAGGCACCCCCAGTTCTGCAGAGCTGAATAAAATCTTATCGCTTCAGAACCGGGTGCTTGAAAAGGTCACTCAAGATACGGATGCCGATCAACTTTTTGATCAAATCTGTCGCTATATAGAACATGCTATTCCTGATTGTGTTGTCACCATTATGTTACTTGATCAGGCACAACAGCATCTGAATCTTGCCTGCGCTCCCAGCGTACCAGCTGAAGCGGCAGCGACACTTAATGGTTTGATACCTGGGGTTGGAGCGGGTTCTTGCGGCACATCAGTCTTTCTCGGCTCACCTGTCTATGTTGTAGAGACGGGTTCTGATAACCGTTGGGATCAACTGAGAGGCCTAGCCACTCAGTTGGGGATTCGAGCCTGCTGGTCCTACCCGGTCAAAATAGACTCACAGGAGATCGCCGGTACTATCGCTATCTCCAGCTTCAAACCTCGCACACCTCTCGCCTTTCACGCATTACTGCTTGAGGCAGCAGCCAGCATCGTCGGCATTATTCTTAAACGCCAGCGTTCACAACAATACATAGAAGATAAAGAACTGCTGTTACAAAACATCACAAAATCGATCCCCGGTGTTATCTACCAATCCCAACTGGACGCTGAGCTTAATCAATCCTTCAACTATATCGGTCCAGGGATCGAGACAATCACCGGAATCTCCGCGGATGACGCCGTTAAAGATTTCGACCTGATCTGGAAGCAGGTCCACCCTGAAGATAAACCTGGATTATTAGCTTCAATGATTCATGCGAGTCAGCAACTAGTTTCCTGGAGCCATGAGTTCCGGATTTACCATAAAAATGGCGATCTGCACTGGGTAAGAGGCTCCTCCTCACCTGAAATTGATGAGAAAACCGGGATAACGCGCTGGAACGGCGTGTTTCTGGATATTACGCCAGAAAAATCATCTATCGAACAATTAAGATTAGCGGGTATCGCCTTTTCCAGTACCAATGAAGGGATCATGATCGCTGATCGCGGAAATAAGATTATTGATGTTAACCGCGCTTTCGTCGATATCACTGGTTACTCCCGGGATGAGTTGATTAACAACTATCCGACCCTGCTCAAATCGGAACGGCATAGTGAAGATTTTTACCAATCGATCTGGAACTCCCTCAATCAGGAACATCATTGGCAGGGCGAGATCTGGAACCGCCGCAAAAATGGCGAAGTGGTTCCCCATTGGGCCAATATTAATGCGGTTCATGATCCGAAATCCGGTGAGCTCACCCATTACGTCAGTGTTATTGCAGACATCAGTAATATCAAAGCATCAGAAGAGAAGCTGTCTCACCTGGCGCATCATGATGCGCTCACCAACCTTCCCAACCGACTGCTATTCAGCGCCCGTCTTGATCACGCCTTGACCCACCGGAGTGATGACGAAAAAATCGTGATGCTGCACCTTGATCTGGACCGATTTAAGCATATTAACGATACCCTGGGGCACCGTTATGGCGACCAATTATTGATCGAAGTAACTGAACGCCTGATCAATACCCTGAGCGATAAGGATACAATTGCAAGAGTCGGGGGGGACGAGTTTTCGATTCTGGTAGAGTCGCAGGAGCATGCAGCCGATGCGGCCTCCATTGCTGATCAGGTAGTTTCAGCACTTGAACAGCCATTTGAATTGGACGGTAAAACCTTCTTCACGACAGCGAGTATCGGAGTAGCCTTAGCCCCTGATCATGGCGAAGATATTGACACACTCACTAAACACGCTGACATAGCCCTCAATCAGGCTAAAGATATTGGCCGCAACAACTACGCATTTTTCCAGCCAGAACTTTCCGAAACAGTAGAAGAGTGGATAAAACTGGAACCTGAATTACGTAACGCGCTGAAGCAGAATCACCTATCTCTTCACTACCAACCGCAGATGGATAACAGCGGCACCAATCTGATCGGTGCAGAAGCACTCATTCGCTGGAAACATCCTGTGATGGGCAATATACCCCCAATACAGTTCCTCCCCATCGCTGAAGAGATCGGTTTAATGCTCAAAATCGGCAACTGGGTCCTTGAGACAGCCATTGCTCAACTCGCTGAATGGCGAAAGATGGGGCTGGATAATTTCCGACTCTCTATCAATCTAGCAAGTGAGCAGATAACGAAGCAGGATCTACCTAATACTCTTCACCTACTGCTAGAGAAATATCATGTCCCAGCAGAGATGATCGAGCTTGAGATCCTGGAAACATTTTTGCTGGAGCATGAGAAAGAAGCAACGGCCACTTTTGAGGCCTTAAAAGCGATGGGGGTCGGACTTGCATTGGATGATTTTGGAACAGGTTACTCATCACTGAGTTACCTCAAACGACTACCGATCAACAAAGTGAAAATTGATCGCTCTCTGGTAAGAGATATTCCTGATGACCCCAACGATGAAGCCATTACCAAGGCCGTTATTCTTCTGAGTCACACATTAGATCTTACGGTCTGTGCAGAAGGTGTGGAAACTACTGCACAGCGAACATTTTTAGAGCATGAAGGCTGTGATCAGCTACAGGGGTTTCTCTTTGGAAAACCGGTAGACGCCGCTGAATTTAGCAAGACTCTACAAGACCGGCTTTCACCGATCCTGTAATCTTGTTGCCGTTCAGAGGTTTCTCTCCCAGCTCTCAATCCAGGGTTGAGCATCCTCTCTGGGGGCCAGCGATTCACACGCATCGATCACCAGAGGCTCACCCAAGCGCTGGAATTGGAGTTGAGAAAACAGGCTATCAATTAATTTCCCCGCCTCCGCAAAGGTATCGTAGGAGCTATCACCCAGCGTTATCAGGCCATAACGTAGCTCAGGGCGGATTGGTTGACGGTCCTGCAACTGGCAGTAAAACATCAATAAGCTATCCGGTATCTCACCCTGTCCGGTAGTGGAAGTACAGACTAAAAGCACATCAGCATCATCGGTGAACACCTGATCAAACTCAGGCTGTCTGAGAAGTTTAACCTGATGACCTTTATCCATGAGCTGATCAAAACACATCTCTGCAACATCCAATGCGTTTCCGTAGACAGTCCCTACCAGAATTTTAATATTTGCCATTAAATACACCCGTATTAAGCCAAAGGTTTAAGAGCCCTTCAGAATTATACTATTGTGCCGCTTATATTGATGAATAAGTCAGAAAATAACTCACTGGTAATACCGGAAACAGCACCTACACTGAATGTGAGCATCGGTTTACGGGGGATGGACCATGGGAAACGAAAGCCTTTCAAGATTACTGGATGAATGGGAGAAAAGGGCCCGCAAAATCAATGGGCGTAGAAGCGAAACTCTCTCAATTTATCAAAGCGATATCATAAAGCTGGAGGCACTGGCTGCAATGTATGAGCTGCCAAAAGATGATGTCGTGGCAACCTTAATTCATGAAGCACTCAATGAGCTGGAAGCGAAAATGCCCTATGTTCAGGGTAGCAAGGTGATACGGATAGAGGATGGGGAGGAGATCTTCGAAGATGCCGGCCCTATGCCTAAATATATTGCCGAACAAAAACGGTTGTTAGATGCCTCCTGAAAGTTGTGTTAGCAACTCTGACTAACGCGATATTTTTCTGGTAGGCCAACATTGAGGCCAATACAAAGAAAAGCGACAAGCATCCCTTGCCGCTTTTTTGAGAACCTTATGCGCTTACTTAAGTGTTTTCAGGTAAGCGATCAGATAATCCTGCTCCGCCTTATCTGTGATTTCAACATGACGCATCCGTGTTCCAGGTACAAACTGATCATTACCTGCGATCCACTTGCGCAAGTTACCCTCATCCCAGGTGATCTCAGACTTTCTCAGAGCATCAGAGTATGCAAAACGAGGCAGTGATGCTGCTTTACGCCCTACTACGCCGATCAGGCTGGGACCAAAAGCGTTTTTACTGCTATCCACAGAGTGGCAAGCCGAACATTTTGAGAACAGCTCTTTTCCAGCAGCTTCCATCATTGCATCAGTATCGGCAGAAACCAATGTTGATGCTGACATCGATGCCAGTAAAGAGACCACAGCGAGTTTAGTTTTCATTATCATTCCCCTCTAAATGAATGCCAAAACTCCCCACAGTATCCGCCGATGAATGTAGAACCACTACTGCACTTACGCAGGAATTTTAACCTGACATAAAGTACGTATTTAATACTCCCAAGGGACAATATCTAAGTTATTTTAACCAAAAAAAACGCAGCATATGCTGCGTTTTTCCTATCATTCTGGCTTTATGCCTGCTTAGCGATGATATCTTTCCATTTAGCAGGGCCTGTCGTATGGACAGATTCGCCTGATGTATCAACCGCCACAGTTACCGGCATATCCTTCACTTCAAACTCGTAGATCGCTTCCATTCCCATTTCTGGGAAAGCCAGTACCTTGGCATTAGTAATCGCTTTCGATACCAGATACGCAGCCCCGCCAACAGCCATTAGATAAACAGCTTCGTTATCCTTAATCGCATCAATAGCCACTGGACCACGCTCAGATTTACCGATCATCCCCAGAAGACCTGTACTTTCGATCACCTGACGGGTGAATTTATCCATACGTGTAGATGTTGTTGGGCCTGCTGGACCTACAACCTCATCACGTACTGGATCTACAGGGCCGACGTAATAGATGAAGCGCCCTTTAAGATCTACTGGCAGCTCTTCGCCGTTATTCAGCATCTCTACCATTTTCTTATGCGCTGCATCACGCCCCGTCAGCATCTTACCGTTCAACAGAACAGTTTCTCCGACTTTCCACTCTTTAACAGCTTCAGGTGTGATCTCATCCAGATTAACACGACGTGTATTTGAGCCTACCTCAAAGGTCACATCTGGCCAGTCTTCAAGGCTTGGTGGTGTCAGTACAGCTGGACCATCACCCTTCAGTTTAAAATGCGTATGACGTGTCGCTGCACAGTTTGGAATCATGCATACAGGAAGGGACGCAGCATGGGTTGGGCAATCCATGATCTTAACGTCCAAAACAGTTGTCAGGCCACCCAAACCCTGAGCACCGATACCCAAGTTGTTAACTGCATCCATAATTTCCAAGCGTAGCTCTTCAACCCGGTTCTGAGGTCCGCGCTCACGAAGCTCATGGATATCGATCGGATCCATCAGGGACTCTTTTGCCATGACTGCGGCTTTCTCAGCAGTACCGCCAATACCTATGCCCAGCATACCTGGTGGGCACCAGCCTGCTCCCATAGTCGGGACTGTTTTAACAACCCAGTCCACTATGCTATCGGATGGATTCAACATGACCATCTTAGACTTGTTTTCAGAACCGCCGCCTTTCGCTGCAACATGAACTTCTACTTCATCACCCTCTACAATCTCATAGTGGATGACAGCAGGCGTATTATCTTTAGTATTCTGCCGTTTACCCGCCGGATCTGCCAAAATTGATGCACGCAGAACATTGTCCGGATGAGTGTAAGCACGGCGAACACCTTCGTTCACCATATCTGTAACGCTCATGGTAGCATCCCACTGAACGTTCATACCCACTTTAAGGAAGACAGTTACGATACCAGTATCCTGACAGATAGGACGATGCCCCTCTGCGCACATACGGGAGTTAATCAGGATCTGGGCCATCGCATCTTTTGCAGCCGGATTTTCTTCCTTTAGATAGGCTTCATGTACACCTTGTACAAAATCAATCGGATGGTAATAAGAGATGAACTGCAATGCATCAGCAACACTGCTGATCATATCGTCTTGACGGATTACGCTCATTCGGAGACTCCCAGTAAAGCTTCTTGCCAAAGGGCTGAGGTTAGGAAGATTCAGTATGTTGAATCCTCACCCGTTTACGCTCTCTCTCAGGAGAGCTTGAACTGGGACAGGAGTATACACCAAAAGTACCGCATTTCGGTGTCGGGCATTGGTATTATTCGGGGGATGTATTCGACGCATAAAGCTGCGCTTCAGCCTGCTGGAGCAACTCCTCAATCGATACTGTTGAAATTTTCGGGCTGGCTATACCCACTTTGATAACCGGTCCATCAAAACTGTCACCTTTCTGGGTTTTCTCAAGCAAACGTGCATTAAGCCGCTCCACTACCTGCTGCGCTCTGACCTCATCTTCTCCCTGCACCAGCAGGCAGAGATGACCATTACCAATATCGCCACAATGATCGTGCTCCCTCACCTCCCCTGCGATAATCAGAGAAACCTGGCGTAATCGATCTTCCGCAACAAGTTTCAACCCTTCACTGCATAAGCGTTGATAATCCTCAACTGCAATGAAGATCACTGAAAAACTCTGACCATATCGATGAAAACGCGCTAACTCCTTATTGGCTTCTGACAGCCAGGAACGACGATTGGCTATACCGGTTAAAGGGTCAACACGCCTGAACTCTTCAACTTGCTCTTTTGCTTCATCAAGTTGGCGCTTAACTTTAGCAACCTGACGTTTATGCCGGCCTATCTGCTTATACAGCATCCCATTTAAAATGATTGAACTCATCAACAGCAACATCACCACCAGTACCAGGATCATCTGAACCCATTGGCTTTGTAAAAGTTGCTTTGGATAATCGAGTTTTAGCCAGCGCTGGATCAAAGACTCTTTTTTAGGAGAAGGGATCTCATCAACTGCTCTCTGGATGATATTGATCAGCTCAGGCCAATCCTTGCGTACAGCAAACCTTAGATGCCAGACAACATCAGAGCTACCTACAGATTTCAGATTATACAACCGGTGCTTCTCGATATAGTAAACCGCTGCCGCCTCTGTCGTGACAATCGCATCAGCCATGCCATATGAGACCATTCGGAGCCCCGTTTCAATATCCGGTACGGTAATTGTGTCAATCAGCGGATAGTTCTGATGAAGAAATTCTGTCGATGCATAGCTCTCAATAACAACCACTCGCTTGCCAATCAATTGACTCAGCTCGATCTCTTCGTAGCGCGAATCATGCCGCATATAGATCAATGTGGGCAGAGAGATATATACCGGAGAAAATTCTAAAAACTGGGCACGCTCAGGGGTTCTGGCAACAGAACCTAACATATCAACTTCTCGCTGACGGGTTGCATCCATCACCTCATCCCACGTGTCGTAACGCAGGATCTCAATGGGTAGTTCAACCTTCTGTAAAATCAGTGATAGAAAATCCGCAGTGATACCGAGATGACGTTTAGTCTCATCAAAAAATTCGACGGGGGGATAGTTCGGTGCAGGGGCATAGCGGATCACGGGATGCTGCTCAAGCCACGCCCGCTCCTCTTCCCTAAGTTCAATTGCTGAGGCGCCGTTTGCAAAAACGAACAGCATTACGCCTAATAACGAGAGCAACTTTCGTAGATAACTCATACCGTTCCGGCCAAGAGTAAAGCAACGCTGATCAGGCGCCAATGGTTTATCTATTAATTATATAGGCCGAAAAAACTAAAATAGCAACGCCAGACAGTAGCACAAGCCAAAACAGAGAAAGGAACGCCCCGTTTCGGGTGGAAGCCTGCTCCTATCTGCACCTGTCTTTTCAAGCCGGCCTAAGGGCAGCAGTAGAACAGGAAGGCTGAGTAGCACCCAGAGAGCGCCTGGAAGTAAATTGAAGAGATAGAGCAACAAACACGCAAGATACACGGACACAACAAGTGATCTGTAAAGCACGACCGCAGTCGGATATCCCAACCTCACAGTCAACGTGTTGATCCCATTAGCACAATCATCCTCAAAATCACGAATCTCATTACTCAGAAGCAACAAAGATGTAAACAGGCTTACCGGAACCGATAACAGAAACAGATCAGCTGTTATCTCAGACGACAGGGCATAGTAACTTCCAACCACCATCAGCACTCCCATGAGCCAGAAGACCAGCAGGACGGCAAGACCGCGACGCTTGTAATTGATCGGCTCCAACGTGTAACCCAATGCCCCAACAACACCGATGGCAGTTAGCACTAAGAGGAGAGGTCCTGAATTAATGATCAGAAAGAACCCAATGATGGCTGCCAGCAGGAAGCTGATCAGGCCATAGTTGAAGTTTGCCTTAATCTGCCGAATCGAGGCCGGGCTCAACTCAGGTTGAGAGAGATCCGCATAATCATTGATCAGATTAACGCCGGTCTGTAGCAGAAGGCCTGCTGATAGAATAAGGAGGGAGAGTGGGATGTTGGTTATACCATCCCGATAAGCGATGACAATACCTGTCAGGCATACTATAAGAGCCACACTGAACGAAAACGGCCGTATAGCACGCCAAAACAGGTATTTTTCGGCGATCATATTACTTTTGGCTGCTGTATCCCGGTGCATTAGGCAGATCACGCATCAACAGCGCATATTCCAGATCAGCTTCCAGATTCATAGGGATTCGCATGACATGACCTGAACCGGGAGCAACATCTGCTGAGTTACCCTTTTTGTCGATCATCTCTTCGAGTTTAAACTTATGATTTCCCTGCGGGGTCATCAGCTCAAGCGTATCCCCTTTGAGGAAACGGTTACGCACATCAATCTCGAGCATCCCAGCAGTTTTATCGTAACTCATCACTTCACCTACGAACTGCTGATGAACACCAACGGAGTTACCCGTTTCATAGTTCTGGTACTCATCATGGACATGGCGACGGTAGAAACCTTCTGTATACCCACGGCTAGCCAGATTTTCCAATTCATCCATCAGACTCATATCAAATGGCTTACCTGCAACAGCATCATCGATCGCTTTACGATACGCCTGCGCTGTACGGGCTACGTAGTAGTGTGATTTGGTACGGCCTTCAATCTTCAAAGAATCCACACCCATCTCTGCCAAACGATGAACATGCTGAATCGCACGAAGGTCTTTGGAGTTCATAATATAGGTGCCATGCTCATCCTCAAAGGCTGGCATATACTCACCTGGACGCGTTTCCTCTTGTAGCAGGAAGATCTGATCCGTTGGCTTTCCGACACCCAGTGCTGGTTTTGCTTCCTGCTCAGCTTGTGGATCAAACTGTTCTACAGGAACAACATCACCGGAGTCATCGACTTTCGCTTCATGCGCATCGTATTTCCAGCGACAACTGTTAGTACAGGTTCCCTGGTTAGGATCACGTTTGTTGATATACCCGGATAACAGGCAACGCCCTGAATAAGCGATACACAGCGCGCCGTGAACAAAAACCTCAATCTCCATCTCCGGGCAACGCTGACGGATCTCAGCCACCTCATCCAGAGAGAGCTCGCGTGATAGAATAACGCGCTCTACACCCATTGAGTGCCAGAACTTAACCGAAGCCCAGTTCATGGTATTCGCCTGAACGGATAGATGGATCGGAATATCCGGAAATTGCTCCTTTACCAGATAGATCAAACCGGGGTCTGACATAATCAAAGCATCTGGTCCCATCTCAATCACAGGACGCAGGTCATCGATATAGGTTGTCAGCTTGCTGTTGTGCGGGAGGATATTACTGGCGAGGAAAAACTTCTTACCCAGTTGATGAGCAAGATCGATCCCTTCTGACAGGTTATCCATATTGAAGTCATTATTCCGCACACGCAGGCTGTAACGTGGCTGACCTGCATACACTGCATCAGCCCCGTAGGCGAATGCATATTTCATATTCTTCAGTGTCCCTGCAGGGGACAAAAGTTCTGGATTCAACATAGTTATGAGATGGCTTTTGTAAGAGTCTAAATGTGCTAATTGCTGATTTCAGATCAGGACAGATCCTTTAATGGGATCTCAAAAAGCGGCGTATAGATAGATCCGTCTTCCCCGGGTTTGCTCTGAAAAAGAACCACTGAATCAGCCAGACTGAACAAGTCAATCGCAGGCCAGCTTTCAGGCTTCTTAAACTTATTTTTTCCAGGTAAACGCCCCAATGTCACATGGGGTTTGAAATCCTCTTCAGTGTAGTTAACCCCTGCATCAGAGGCTACGGACACCATAATGTCGTGCAAAGACTGTAATTCCTCATGAACATCTGGCAACGCAGCGATCAGCGCCAGTTTTTTGCTCACGCGATAGTATTCTGCCGCATTAATATGCACCTGAAATGAACTGAAATCAGCCAACCTTTCACGTGCACAATGCTCAAGCTCATCGACCTTATTCAGATCGATCTCTCCAAGAAAACATAGCGTTAAATGATAACGGTCAGAATCGACCCAGTTAACCTCTGTTTTACGATCATACTCACAGAGCGTATCAGCATGATCAGCTAACCAACGAACGACTGAATCAGGTAGCGTTAGTGCAAAAAAAGCACGGATGTTCATAAGAGGTTAAATCTATCCCTGTCTTTGAGGAATCGTGTATTTTGCCTTCAAGGCGTGCACATAGCAAACCCTGAAAACAAAATACTGATCATTATTTAGTCAGAACTATCGCTGTTCGATCATCAACTGTAAATTATTCAGCTTTTGTCTTACCTGAAGCAGGTCTTGATTCAACTGGCGCCTTGTACTATCAAATGCTCTGACGGACTGCTCATTCAATTTAACCCTGCGCTCCAAATCCACTGTGCTTTTACCTTCCAGCTTAACCAGTCGATCCGATAAAACCCGTTGTGTTTTACGCTGTTCATCCAGCTGCTCCTGCATCAACTCGCCCGCTGTTCGCATCTCGGTCTCCGCACGGGCCACCACCCTACTGAGCTTTTTAAGCTCTTCATTCACCGATTGTTTCAGCTTCGCAGCATCTTCTTTAAAGCTTGCAACCGCTTTTAGCTGTTTTGACTGCGCAGCAAGATCCGCCCTCAAGGCTTTAACCGTTTTTGCCTGATCCGACAACGAACGTTTTAACTCAGCTAGCTGCTTACCCTGTTTCGTCAGTTCTGGCTTATTTTGCTGGTGAGCAATCACCCACAACTTTGCAATCTCTGAATCCAGCTGCTTATCTTTTTGCTTCAGGCTGTTCTCAAGCGAATTCACATCACCTTTGAGCGTTTCATCAGACTTCACCGCACCCTGCTCCGCCTGTTTTAAAAGCGCCTGAAGCTGCTCAATCTGCTCCTGAGCCTGCTGGAAAGTTGCTTTTCGCTCCTGCTGCTCCTGATAGATACCAAAACCGAAATAGCCCAGACCAGCAACCGATGCGATAAGAATAATGATCACAAACGTCTGTATTAAGCTCCCTCCGCTGCTGTTTCCTGCCGGTAATTTATTACTATCAGCAGCAACAGCAGGCTTACCCTTTTTCACAGGCTTGCTACGACCCTCCTCATTTGGATCAGCAGGCCCAAGGTTTGGAACATTAATATCGTCATCATCACGGTTCATTAGATTGATTTCACTTCTTTAAAATTATCAATGCGGCCATTTTACGCAGAAACAAAAAGCCCCGCAAAATGCGGGGCTCTCTTCGAACAGTCAGGTCGGTTGACCGGCAATTACATCATGCCGCCCATACCACCCATTCCGCCCATGCCACCCATGTCAGGCATAGCTGGCGCACCACCTTCAGCTGGTTTATCAGCAACCATCGCTTCAGTAGTGATCATCAGACCAGCAACAGATGCCGCTGCCTGCAACGCAGAACGTGTTACTTTAGCTGGATCCAGGATACCCATGTCGATCATATCGCCATACTCACCAGAAGCAGCGTTATAACCGTAGTTACCTTCACCCTTCTCACGAATATTAGACACAATGACAGAACCTTCTTCACCCGCATTGCCAACGATCTGACGCAGTGGCGCTTCCAGTGCACGGAATGCCAGTTCAATACCCACGCTCTGATCGTGGTTATCACCTTTCAGATCTTTAACTTTGTCCATAGCACGAATCAGGGCAACACCACCACCAGGTACTACACCTTCTTCAACAGCAGCACGAGTTGCATGCAGCGCATCTTCAACACGTGCTTTCTTCTCTTTCATCTCAACTTCAGTTGCTGCGCCTACTTTGATTACAGCAACACCACCCGCCAGTTTAGCTACACGCTCCTGCAACTTCTCACGGTCGTAATCAGAAGAGGTCTCTTCCATCTGTGCGCGGATCTGGTTAACGCGAGCTTCGATATTCTCAGCAGCACCGATACCATCAACGATAGTTGTGTTTTCTTTAGTGATAGAAACACGTTTTGCCTGGCCCAATTGCTCCAGAGAAGCTTCTTCCAGTGTCAGACCTACCTCTTCAGAGATCACAGTACCACCAGTCAGGATAGCAATATCTTCCAGCATCGCTTTGCGACGATCACCGAAACCTGGTGCTTTAACCGCAGCAACTTTAACGATGCCGCGCATGTTGTTTACAACCAGAGTTGCCAGCGCTTCGCCTTCAACGTCTTCTGCGATAATTAACAGTGGACGGGATGCTTTTGCAACCTGCTCCAGAATAGGTAGCAGATCGCGGATGTTAGAGATCTTTTTATCAACCAGCAGGATAAATGGCTGCTCAACTTCAGCAGACATATTGTCCTGATTATTGATGAAGTATGGAGACAGGTATCCACGGTCGAACTGCATACCTTCTACAACGTCCAGCTCATTTTCCAGTGCAGAACCTTCTTCTACAGTGATAACACCCTCTTTACCCACTTTAGCCATCGCTTCAGCAATGATCTCGCCGACCTGAGAATCAGCGTTCGCAGAGATGGTACCTACCTGAGCAATCGCTTTATTGTCAGCACAAGGAACGGCCATCGCCTTAATCTGCTCTACAACAGCAGCGGAAGCTTTGTCGATACCGCGCTTCAGATCCATTGGGTTCATACCCGCAGCAACAGATTTCAGACCTTCATTAACGATCGCCTGAGCCAGTACAGTTGCTGTAGTTGTACCATCACCCGCAACATCGTTAGCCTGAGACGCCACTTCTTTAACCATCTGAGCGCCCATGTTCTCGAACTTATCTTCCAGCTCGATCTCTTTAGCAACGGACACACCGTCTTTAGTTACTGTTGGCGCACCGAAAGACTTGTCCAGAACAACGTTACGACCTTTAGGGCCCAGAGTTGTTTTTACAGCGTCTGCGAGAATGTTTACTCCAGCCAGCATGCGCTGACGAGCGTCGTTACCAAATAGTACGTCTTTAGCCATTGTTAAAATCCTGTAATCAAAAATTCTTTAAACAATCTTGGGTAAACGAAAAGTCAAACCTGAAGAATTAGTCTTCAAGTACACCGTAAATTTCGTTTTCGCTAAGAATTAGCAGCTCTTCACCATCAACTTTGACAGTATTAGCATAGCCACCGAACAAAACTGTATCCCCAACCTGAACAGTCAGCGCCTGACGCTCACCGTTATTCAGAATACGACCTTCACCTACTGCGATTACCTCACCCTGATTAGGTTTTTCCTGAGCAGAACCTGGCAGCACAATACCACTGGCAGTAGTAGCTTCTTCTTCTTGACGACGAACAACTACACGGTCGTGAAGCGGACGAATTTTCATCTGTTTTTTCTCCTGATCTTTTTGCTGACCAAAATAAACACGTTTAGTTAAGTAGGTGGGCCAACCAATCGGCGCATCACCCTTTGAATTGCTAAGTTGGGGCATTAAAACCGAATTCAACACCCTCTCGATTTTTTTTTAAAAAAACTAATCTTTACGCTCAAACTCTCCATCGATCACATCACCCGAGTTGGGCGATATATCGCGACCGGATCGATCCTGGCTCTGTTGATGCCGAAAAGGATCACTACTGTAAAACTGCGCTGAAGAGGTATGCTGTTGTTGTGATGCAATCACCGTAAAGCGACTTAGTAGACTTTTAGCAAAAGCTTTACGGGCAAATGGAAGCAAACAGCTAAACCCGATCACATCCGTAACAAAACCGGGTGTTACCAGCAGGGCACCGCCTACTGCAAGTACAATCCCCTCCACCATCTCCTGTCCGGGGATCTCTCCCTGATTCGCCCTTTGTTGGGCTCGGGCAAGTGTAGAAAGGCTCTGATAGCGCAACATGTTCACGCCTATAAATGCAGAAAGAAGTACAAGGCCAACAGTATTCCAGGTCCCGATAGCTTCACCCACATTGATCAAAACAGAAATTTCGATGATGGGTACGATAATGAACAGCAGGAATAGAAACTTCATGAATGCCTCAAACAGGTTGTAACCAGGGTTCCTGCAGATCAAAACGGGTCTGATCGTAGGGAATAGATAACCTATTCTTATGGGCCAGCCTCAATTTTTTCAAGCTTCAGGGATAGAATTTGCTATAAAAACCGGCTTTAATCTGCCACCGCCCCTCGGCAGCACCCCTAATACTAAAGTACAGAACCTATTCCGCAGTGCGGAAAAAACATCTCAAAACAGCAAGTTAGCACCCACAGCATAGGGCCGCACAACTCCCTCAATGGTCTATAAAACTTATTGATAAATGATTCGATTTGCTTAGAAGTAGACATTTCCGCAAAAGCGAGATAAGTTTGAATTCTGCACAATGACGCAACGCACAATAACAGAGTCAAACCGAAGTAAGGGTAGTCCTCAATGGAACTCAAAGATAAAGTAATTGTTGTAACCGGCGGTGGCCGTGGTCTTGGTCGCGCAATGGCGCTGGAACTGGCTTCACAGGGTGCTAAATTGGCACTCGCTGATCTGAGCCAGGAAGATCTGGACACGACTGTTGGTCTTTGCATGGAGAAAGGTGTTGAAGCACGTGCTTACATCTGTAACGTTGCAAAAGAAGAAGACGTAGAAAAAATGTTTGCTGATGTTGTTGCTGATTTCGGCACTCTAAACGGCTTGGTTAACAACGCAGGCGTGACTCGCGATGGCCTATTCCTGAAAGTTGACCGTGAAACAGGCAAAGTAGCTAAGAAGATGTCTATGGATCAGTGGAATCTGGTCATGGATGTAAACCTGACAGGTACTTTCCTGTGTGCACGTGAAGCTGCTGCACAGATGATCGACCTTGGCACTGAAGGCTGCATCATCAACATCTCCTCTATCTCTCGCTCTGGCAACATGGGCCAGACAAACTACACAGCTACTAAAGCAGGTGTTGAGGCGATGGCTGTTACTTGGGCGAAAGAACTGGCTCGTTATGGAATCCGTGCAGCGTCAATTGCACCAGGTTACATCGGCACCGAGATGGTAATGAGCATGAAACCTGAAGCACTGGATAAAATTGCTGCTGGTATCCCTGCTAAGCGTCTGGGCAAACCAGAAGAGATCGCTAAAACGGTTACATTCATCCTTGAAAACGACTACATCAGTGGTCGCTGCTTCGAGGTTGATGGTGGCCTGCGCATCTAAGTACGATCTTTCAGATCTTAAAAAAACCGGCAACTGCCGGTTTTTTTACGTCTGAATCAACTAATATCAGGATATCGCCTGTTATCTATATCACTGTCTCGATCAAGCACCAATAATACCTCCATCCTCACGCGTGATCATTACAATTGTAGAACGAGGTTTACTCTCCCCGCCCCCCGGAAAGTGAGAAGGTTGTCCCTTTTCACCCGGGTGCTGAATTCCTACAAACATAGTTCTCTGATCAGGTGAAAAGGCAAGCCCAGTAACTTCACACGCAATCGGGCCAACTAGAAAGCGATGAATCTCCCCCGTTTCGGGATCCCCACACAACATCTGATTGTTCCCCATGCCTGCAAAGCCATCTTTGTTGGAATATTGACCATCTGTCATTATCCACAAGCGCCCATCTTTATCGAAACCAAGACCATCTGGACTGTTGAACATATTTTCAGTTGTTATATTACTGCTACCCGCCAACAGCCCTTCTCTATGAACAGATGGATTGCCTGCAATAACAAACAGATCCCAGCTAAACTCATGAGCAGTATGATCGCCGTTTACCGGTGACCAGCGAACGATCTGACCATATCGGTTTTCAGCTCGTGGGTTAGGGCCTCCAACAGGCTGATTCTCCTTCTTTCCACGGTTTTTATTATTCGTCAGTGTGCAACAAACGCTCAATTTGTTGGGATGGACAGCAACCCATTCAGGACGATCCATCGTTGTCGCCCCTACCTGTGTAGCAGCCTGACGAGTATAAATTAATACTTCAGCCTGACTGTTAAAACCATTCTCTGGCGTTAGACCATTTTTACCAAACGAGAGCTCGATCCATTTTCCTCTACCTTTAAGTTCACCCTCAGCTGCTTCAAACTTCGCCACATAGAGCGTGCCTTCTGCTAAAAGATCACGGTTGGCGGTTCCGCTAGTCGCGTTAAATTTGCCCTTGGAGACAAATTTATAGAGGTGTTCACCACGCTCATCATCACCCAGGTAAACAACAACGTGTCCACTGTTATCGATCATAAGCGCCGCATTCTCATGCTTGAAACGCCCCAGAGCAGTTCGCTTCAGGGGAGCTGAATCCGGATCCATCGGATCAATCTCTACGACCCAACCATGGCGATTCGGTTCATTCGGATTTTTCGACAGATCAAAACGTTCATCAAATTTACTCCACTGATAGCGCTTATCTGTCGTGTTAATACCATAACGCTTCTGCCTTTCGGACACTTCATAAAAACCATCCTCGGTCCCAAAATAGTTATGAAAGTTTTCTTCACACGTGAGGTAAGTCCCCCAAGGGGTTTCACCATTAGCACAGTTATTAAATGTTCCAAGCACCTCTGTACCGGATGAATCAGCAGCAGTCTTCAACAGATCATGGCCAGCAGCAGGGCCCGTTAACTTCATCGGTGTATTTGCTGTGATGCGACGATTAAGTTTACCTGATCGATCAACTTTCCAACCTGCAGCAGTTTTTTTGATTTCAAAAACAGAAACACCATGCGCATTCTGAGCTTTCAGTACATCATCCGCAGTCATATTCTCACCTTGATGGTGATAAAGCAGATCATTGTTAGTGTACTCATTGTTCACGGCTAACACTGCACGATCATCATCCACAGCAAATAAAGACATACCATCAGTATTGTCTCCGAATTGCTGAGCCTGTGAGGAAGCCGGTGCATTCCCGGATGGATCAAACTCAGGTGCGCTTTCAAAAAGAGGATCCCCCCAGGAGATAAGATTAGTTACCTTATAACCCTCTGGAACCACAACAGTATCAGCTGTACTTGCAACAATCGGATTAAAGCCAATCAAACTACTCTGTACTTTCGAATTCATAGCAGCATGAACTGACTGTGCCAATGGCGTGGTCGCGACAAAAGCACCCAAACCCAGTGCTCCCATACCTGTCAGAAAAGTCCGACGACTAACGCTCATATCAATTATCTGTGTGAACTCAGAATCCTGCTGCTCTTCCAAATTGCTGCATCGATCATGTGAATTGTTATAGCTCATAGCCTAGATACCACTCAGTATATGCGGATCAACCATAGGGTGACCCTTCAGCTTTAATAAATGGGGTATTCGTAATCCCCATGCTCAAATAGATAAAAGTAGAACTCATTTGTGAAAATCTGATGAACAGAGCTTACGTATCCGATACTCATCACTAACTCCATGGCTTTTAATATCCAGGTAATACCTGAAGCCTGTAAACAGAACGGTCACTGTTTACAGTGATGACATATTGATACTAGAAGTCAAAAGCGCATATTAGATCATCAATCTCTTACCTCAATCCCCCCTCTTCCCTTAGCAACTAAAGATAGATCAGCCACACCGCACTATGCCCATGAGATAAAGCATATACGCAGGGAATATACTAATAGCAAACACTTATATAATTAATGTCGCTATTGCTATTGATAATGATTCACCTTTACATATAATGCGCACACATTTCTTCAAGGAAGCCGATGTAGGGAATCCCCTAAATGGAAATAGTAGAAATAGAGAAAAGTAAAAGTGTCATAAGGACACAATAAATATGAAACCGCATTGCAACAAATCCAAATTATTATTGCGGCGCAACAAAGCTTTCAACCAAAACAGGCAAGCAAATTGAAATTAGCAGATACTTTTAAAAATCTAGTACTTTCTCTGACACTAGTAACTATTACTCATTCGGCTAGGGAACATGCGATTAAGCCCCACTTTTTAGCTCACTCTCCCAAGAAAGCTGTATTTGCGGCATAATCGCACGATTGCTGGTTATTTCTTACTGCCTGCATGCCGATTTCTCAGCATGCAGGCGGATTTATCCTACGCCCGCAGAATCTGATCCACGCGAGCAATGTTTGCCAGAGCAAACAGCGTAGCTAGCTTACTGTCATTCTTCATCAGCCCACGATAACGAGCTTTGGTAAAACCAAACTGGCACTTAATGATCCGGAACGGATGCTCAACTTTCGCGCGGATACTGGCTTTCAGATACTCGGTTTTCAATGGGAGCTTATTGATACGTGGATGTTTCTTCAGCTCTTTGACCTTGCTGGGTATTTCAGCAACATGCCAGTCCGCTTTTACATCTTCTAGCTCTTTACGGTTCTCAGCGCCACGATAACCACTGTCGGCGAAGATAAACTCTTCTTTGCCATGAAGAAGGTATTCGGCTTGGTTGAGGTCATGCTCATTAGCGGCGGTAGTTGTGAAACTATGCGTCAGACCGGTTCTGGCATCAACGCCGATATGGGCTTTCATTCCGAAGTGCCATTGATTGCCTTTCTTGGTTTGGTGCATTTCAGGGTCACGTTCACCCGCTTTGTTCTTGGTAGAACTTGGTGCTTCGATGATCGTTGCGTCCAGCAGCGTTCCTTCTTTTACCAGCACACCGGCATCGCTTAACCAGGAGCTAACCTCTTGGAATATTTTTCGAGCCAAACCATGCCGTTCCAGCAGGTGACGGAAGTTCATGATGGTAGTGTGATCAGGTATCGAGCTATCCAGCGAGAGACCAGCAAAAAAACGCATAGAGGCGATCTCATAGAGCGCATCCTCCATGGCTGGATCGCTCATGCTATACCACTGCTGCATACAGTGGATGCGTAGCATGGTTGATAACGGATAAGGCCTGCGACCGTTACCGGCCTTTGGGTAGTGAGGGGCAATCACTGATTCCAGCCGCTGCCAAGGAACCAGTTTTTCCATGCGACCTAGAAACTTCTCTTTGCGGGTTTGGCGGCGCTTGTTGTTGAATTCGCTGTCAGCGAAGGAGAGTTGGTGATCCATGGATAGTCCTCAGCACATCAGAGCATGGATTGTCTCATGCTGAGGGACTTAATCGCATGTTCCCTAGTGCTGGTAATACACTTCACTTAGGTGACGGTGTAAACCTAATTGCTGTCAATGGTAAAGAAGTAAACTCAGAAAGTTTCTTTGGTGATAGTAGTCAATACAGGCTTCCTAATGGGATCAACCAAATTCTCGTCAACTATACCGCAGAGATAAAGAAGGGAAGTGATTACGAATTAGAAAGCAGTAATGCATCTGTCATCTTATTTAAAATAAAAGACGCCATAATCTACCTGCAAGCTCCTGAAATTAAAAAATTAAAAGATCTAAGCACATTCGAGGAAAGTCAAAACTGGATTTTAAGAGACGGTGTTGGAAAGACTCTCCCTTTCAAATCTAACCTAATAAAAAGATCTGGCTTTCAATTAAGCAGAGACTATGAACAAGAGCTTGAGGATTTTAATAAAACTAATTCACAAGCTGCACTTCCTCAAAAAAAGATATTTTCCAATAGCCAAATAAATACGCAAATCACAAACCATGTAAAAAATAATAAAAATATTTCAAAGGAAAATATAGCAGCCCAGATGTTGATCTACTGGTACAACCAGGCAGATGAAAGAACAAGAGAATCCTTTAAAGAAATTATTAATAAACAGTAACCCTTACTTTTTATAAACATTTATACCTACCAAACGTTTGGAGAATATTAAAATGAAAAAGCTGATACTGGCTTCTGCTATTGCAGCAATTGCAGCCAACTCTGCAACCGCTGCCACTATTTACGAAGACAAAGGCCTTACTTTCAAAATGAAAGGTGATTGGCAGATCCAGCTACGCGATGATTACAAAAAAGCCAATGATATGGATGTGGAGTTCGATGATCTGGAGATCAAGAACACTGTCATCTATGACCTGGGTAATGATCTAAAAGCATTCGGCCAGGTTGATTTTGGTTTCAAAGATGCTGCAGACAAAGATGGACAGGACAACAGCGAGCTGGAAGAAGCTTATGTTGGTATGCAGTACAACAACTTTAAAGTTAAGGTTGGTAAGCAAGATCTGGCAAGCGACGAATTCGGTATCGAAGGGGCTTATGAAACCACGCTTGAAGAAGATATGTTCGATGCAATTTCAACCTCTGGCGATGATGTAATTCGGGTGGAAGGGGATTTCGATAGCGTAAGTGTTGTTTTCTCCCATGACCTGGAAGCTGAAGGCAATGACTCTGAGAACGGTGAAGCGACAGATCTATTTGTCGGCGCAAACTTCGATGCACTATCCATCGCAGCTGCATACCAGACTTATCAGGATTCACCTTCTGCTAACGACATCAACACTTGGGGTCTGAGCGCTGAATTTGATGCTGGCTTTGCAACATTTGGTGCGGATTACTCCTCTTCAGAAGATGACGCAACTGATTTTGAGACTAACGTGACCAACCTGGTTGCGTCTTTCAAAGCATCTAAAACGACAAAAGTTGCTCTGGGTTATGTCAACCTAAACTCAGATGACAATACTGAAGACGCTGATACTTGGTACGCTAACGTAAGTTACAAGTTCCCATCTCAGAAAAACGTTAAACTGTTTGCTGAAGTCAGCTCCACCGATTTTGATGATGCGGCAAAAGATGCAACAGTGGAGACGGACATTCTGGCCGGTATGCAGATCAAGTTCTAATCAAGTTTAAGTGTAGAGCCGTCTCCCCCCTTCAGACCGCTCTTACTGAAACTTCTGGCCCGAATATTCGGGCCTTTTTATTGCCTTAATTTACCGTGACAGCCACAATACGGGCTTACTCATGGAAGGCACCCTCATGTCATCAGTTGATTCAAACTCCCGCACCTGGCTTGACTCGATCAAAATTTATCTACATCCCCGCGCGATCACTCTGCTTTTTTTTGGTTTTTCATCAGGACTTCCGCTGCTTCTTGTATTTGGCACCCTCTCCTTCTGGTTAAGAGAAGCAGGCGTTGAACGAAGCTTAATCACATACTTTTCCTGGGTGGGGCTAGCCTATGGCTTTAAATGGTTATGGGCTCCTTTAGTAGATCGTCTCCCTATTCCCATACTATCCAAACTTCTGGGAAGACGGCGCGCATGGCTACTGATCGCGCAACTCATGCTTGTTATAGGCCTGATTGGTTTGTCCCATGCTGACCCGCTTGATAACCTGGAATGGATGGCGCTTTTTGCACTACTGGTCGCCTTCAGTTCTGCTACTCAGGACATTGTTATTGATGCCTATCGAATCGAATCTGCAGGTGAACGCCTGCAAGCAGCGATGGCTGCAACCTATATGGCAGGGTACCGTATAGCGATGATTGTAGCCGGGGCCGGGGCGCTTGCCCTTGCGAATATGTTCTCCATATTTCCCGATCTATACGATCTAAACGCTTGGAAAACAGCCTACCTCTGTATGGCAGCACTCATGATGATCGGCATCTTCACAACCTTAGTCGTGAAAGAACCCACCGCTGTTGAGATGGATGAGGAAACGCTCCAGCAGCAAGAAAAGATTATCGAATATACTGAGCGCTATGCTCACCTACCTGATCCCATTGCCCGTTTTCTGGGTTGGGCCTATATTGCTATCATCTGTCCCTTTGTAGACTTTATCCAACGCTACGGAAAGCAAGCGATCATCATTCTTGCCCTGATAGGCACTTACCGTATATCTGATGTCATTCTCGGAATCATCGCAAATGTCTTTTACGTTGATATGGGCTTCAGCAAGGCTGATATCGCGAGAATCATCAAAGTCTATGGTGTTGTCATGACGATAGTGGGGGCAGGCCTTGGCGGTATTCTTGTGAACCGTTTCGGTGTATTGAGGATACTGTTTCTAGGGGGCTTACTTGTCGCCCTTACAAACCTACTATTCGCCTGGCTTGCCACGCTGGGTAATAACACGACTGCACTGACGGTTGTTATCTCTCTGGATAATCTCAGTGGAGGTATCGCCACAGCCGCATTTGTTGCCTACCTATCCAGTTTGACAAATATCCAATACTCCGCCACCCAGTACGCGTTATTCAGCTCTATTATGCTTTTATTCCCGAAATTTCTGGGCGGTTTCTCGGGTGGCTTTGTCGATCATTACAACTATGAAACATTTTTCATTATCGTTGCTGCCTTGGGTCTACCGGTCTTGTTTCTTGTTCATTTAGCCAGTCAGATAGAGAAACTCAAACTCAAACACAAATAAGAATTATTACCATTTACTTCCAGATACTGTGTATCTATTATCTTCTTAAAACATCAAAGGAGATAAATGATGACCTATCTGATCGATGCCTGGTTTGAACGCAAGAATCCTTATCTTCGTGTCATCCACTGCACTACAGGCGTATCTGTGGTTAGCTGGCAGGGGGAAGTCCTAGCCAAGAAGTTACAAAGTGGTGCGATCTGTATAGAAGATTTTGAAGGTGAGCCCACTCAAGAACTTATTAAAGATCTGTTTTTACTGGACTGCTTACACCAAGAGTAGCGGGGTCACCGACCCCACTCATTCCATGAATACTTTAATCCCGGAAATTATTAAACTGAAGTGGTAACTCCAAATCAGACTCGCGTAACAGTGCCATCACACTCTGTAGATCATCCCGCTTTTTACCTGTAACCCGAACCTGCTCACCCTGAACCTGCGCCTGAACTTTTAACTTGGCATCCTTGACCATCTTGACAATTTTTTTGGCTAATGGCTGATCAAGCCCCTGACGCAACACCACCTCCTGACGAGCCCGCATATTCGCTTTTTCTGGATCTTTAACCTCCAGGCAACGGATATCTATTTTGCGTCCAACCATTTTCGTGCGCAGCACATCCAACATCTGCTGAAGCTGAAAATCTACCTCTGCATGAATCACAACCATTGAGTCATTTTGCTCAAAACGTGCATCAACGCCTTTAAAGTCGTAGCGCATCTGCAGCTCTCTATTTGCCTGATCAACCGCATTGGTCACTTCATGCATATCGAGTTCTGAGACAATATCAAATGATGGCATTACCCTTCTCCTGACTTTTTTGCCGATTCTAGCTGACCTCATCCCCTATTTCACGTCACAATAGAGGAGGAGGATTTTTATGTGTAATAGATGGCATATTCTAGGAGCCGGCGCGATCGGAACGTTGTGGGCAGCAAATCTGGCCGCAGCAGGCAGCTCGGTCACTCTACTATTAAGAGATCAACATCGTCTGGATCAGTTCAAACAGATAGAAGGAGTCCTTAGGGACGGTGAATTGTTCCCGGTCGATGCAGAGTTAACAGCCGACTCTGGCTCAATTCAACAGCTTCTGATTACGACAAAATCAACAGATACACAGAGTGCTTTCAACAGCATTAAAAACAGGCTCAACCCGGGAGCCCATATAGTTGTCTTACAAAATGGCATGGGAAGTCAGCAATGGGTAACTGATCAATCTCCTGACACTGAGGTTGCCTGGGCTTCAACTACAGATGGTGCCTGGATTAAGTCTCCCTTCTCAGTTAAACACGCTGGAAAAGGCGTGACACATATTGGATCCCCAACAACTCACCTGAAATGGCTGAATAATTTACAGGGTGGTTTTCTGAATGTTGAAATCGATCGGGATATAGCCGGTTCTCTATGGCGTAAGCTGGCAATCAACTGTGCTATCAATCCACTCACAGCGGTACATCATTGCAAGAATGGTGAACTTATCACCACCCCAAAGCTGATGGATGAGATGACAGCTCTCTGCGCAGAAGTAGAAGCGGTTGCAAATGCTTTGAATATCCCCCTGTTTGAAGCTCCTTTAATTGAACAAGCATCTCAGGTGGCCAGATTAACTGCTGAAAACTATTCATCCATGCTGCAGGATATGAAACACGGCCGCACCACAGAAATTGATCACATCACAGGTTACCTGTGCAATTTGGCTGCAGAATTGGGCATAAAAACTCCGATCAACGGCCACTACCTCTCTAAAATCAAAAAAATGCAAAATCGTAGCTGACATTTTTCATAGAAAATAGTCTTTAACTCCAACAAACAAACACTGCTTGACCTGCATCAATATCTACCTGTGTGAGAGGCGCATAATTACTACCAACGATTAACCAATTATGCGAGGAAAGCCTATGAACCAGGAGTTACAGACCCCGGAGTCCCCTATTGAAGAACAATGCGTTGAGACTACTGAAAACGCATGCCCTTCTGTGCTGCTGGATCAGGAAATGACTGATATTTTTGAGGCCAGTGATTACCCCTACGACAATAAAATTTCACGTAAAGAATACGAGAAAAACAAAAAAGAGCTTCAGATTGAACTGCTTAAAATGCAGAACTGGGTTCGCGAAACTGGTCAACGTATTGTTATCCTCTTCGAAGGACGCGATGCTGCGGGTAAAGGGGGTACCATCAAGCGCATGATGGAACACCTGAACCCTCGTGGAGCACGTGTGGTAGCACTAGAAAAGCCCACCGAGCAAGAGAAAGGGCAGTGGTATTTCCAACGTTATATCAACCATCTTCCGACAGCGGGCGAGATCGTTCTGTTTGACCGCTCCTGGTATAACCGTGCCGGTGTAGAAAAGGTGATGAATTTCTGTTCTCCAGCTGAATATCTGGAATTTATGCGACAGACGCCAGATCTGGAAAGAATGCTTTCACGCAGCGGCATCAAGCTCTTCAAATTCTGGTTTTCGGTCAGCCGTGACGAACAGTTTCGTCGCTTTCAGGCTCGCCGCGTAGACCCACTTAAACAGTGGAAACTGTCACCCATTGATCTGGCCTCTTTAGACAAGTGGGATTCTTACACTGAAGCAAAAGAGTCGATGTTCTTTTATACCGACACCGCCGATGCACCATGGACTGTAATCAAGTCTGACGATAAAAAACGTGCCCGCTTAAATGCGATGCGTCATCTACTGAGCCGGATGTCTTATCCAAATAAGAATGAAGAGATCGATCTACATCCAGACCCACTGATCGTCAGCAATGCTCAATCGGGGCAAGTTGAGCGTCACCCTGTGACTCGATAATAGTAAGGAGTAAAAGCTATGACCATGAAGCAAACTGCGCATGCCAATCATGTGGTAGATTCTTTCAAGGAAAAACTGCCTGATGCCATGATTAACGATATTGGTGAGTCACATTTTGATGAACTGGCGCTCCTGATCGAATCTGCTATCAGCGCTGCCGTTCTTGAAGAGATGGAAAAAGCGGCTGACAAGATCGATAAGCTGGCGCATGAAATACGTCACTTTGCAGAACATTTCGATAATTAAGATCTCCCCATGGCCTGCATCAGCAGGCCATTTTTTCTAAGACTGAACCTTTTCCCCTTTTGCCAATCTAACTTAGTCCAATCCCTTACGGCTAAAACACCTCTATGACCAACCGGCTGACAAAAATCTATACCCGCACAGGCGATTCCGGCACGACATCACTGGCTAACGGTAAACAGGTCCTGAAAACCTCCCCCCGAATTGAAGCGATCGGCGCAATCGATGAACTTAACAGCTGTATCGGATTACTCATCTCATATCTCGCTACAAACGACCCTATGACCAGTTGCCTCCAAAGAGTTCAACATCAACTCTTTGACCTGGGCGCTGAACTGGCTGTCGCAGAAAAAAGCTATACAGTTATCGAGCCCAGCGAGATAAAATATCTGGAAGCACAGATTGACAACATCAATACCAAACTCCCCCCTCTGAAAGAGTTTATTCTTCCAGGCGGATCAATCGGTGCAAGCTATACCCATTTAGCACGCAGTATCTGCCGGCGTGCTGAAAGACGATTGATTGCACTAACTCAGTACGAGGGCGAAGAGGTAAATAACCATTGTGTTATCTACATTAATCGTCTCTCTGATCTACTTTTTGTGGCAAGTAGAGAGATAGCGCGAAGGCAGGGCGGCGAAGAAACTCTCTGGCAACCCAGAGAAAAAAGATAAATTTACTCGCCCTCTTGGAGAGATAGATGAAAAAGATATACCTACTATGTTTAATATTGTTTGCCCCCTGGGCGGCGGCCGACTGTTCTACCGATCAAACGCTCTGTAACACTGAGTGTGCTTTTAAACACTTCAATGATGAAGCAGCAGAATTAGGGTGTAAATCTAAGTGCGCAGCTAAACGAGCCGTCTGTTCAACCGAGTCGGGCGCAAAAACAGCGGTTGAGACCGGTGGTGAGGTCATTGATGCAGGCGTCGAGGTTAGCAAAGAGGCCTGGGAAGATACGAAATCTTTTGTGAAAGGTTTAACCGAATAAAAGTGAACGTTACTGCTTGGCTTTACTGTCTGCGTACATTAGAGCCAAGCGCGTCTGCGTAGCGAACCGATTGAAAGTATTAAAGTCTTCCTCGGTAACAGCACCATTACCAGCACTGCGATCCGCATACAACATCCCTATCACACGCTTACCCATCACCAGTGGAATCAATACGAACCCCTGAGCCCCCGCCTTTCTTACATATTCGGGCGGCAATCGTTTCTTCCAGCCATCTTCATCGAGATCGTTGACCATGAGCGTGACCTGCTTTTCCAGAACACGGAAAAAAAGATCATCTGCCTTCCCATTTTTCTGACGCTCAAAATAGTTTTGAAGACTGTCGGTTTCATCACCCTCGATCATTTTGACTGACAGTTTTTTTCGGGTGCGATCCAGTAGACAAAGCAGGCTACGGTCAAAACCGGCACAATGCCGAACCGCCTCAACCACCAGCTTAAAGACTTCATGAATTTTGCCTTCCGCTGCGATCATCTCAGTCAGCTGATTCATATATAACAACTGATTGTCAGCCTGGTTCTGCTTAGGATTTGCAGCTAAAGCTACAGGCGCAGATGGCTCCTCATACTGAGCCTGATGTTCTACCTCACCATGCGCAAGGAATGATAACTGTCGCACCATATCATCTTTTGCGAAATCGCCACTCTCTGTAAACGAGGGGATCATCGAACGTGTTTTTAACCCATAGGTGCGACTGACTTTTGCTACCTGACGGAAGCACTGTAACGTAATCTCGCCGACATCGTCATAAGGTATATTTCCAACGAGAGAGACTGCATCAACCAGCCGGTCATAAGGCTGCTCATTCTGCTGATCCTGGCCGTAGAGCTGTTCCACCATACCATTACATAGTGATGGCAGGCAGGCAGAAAGATCACTTTTTTCATCCAGATGCTTAAGGTCCACCTGCGCCATCGAACCTAAAACCTGTTTCGGATAACCCCACCCTGCAGCCATCTCACGTCCCAATTCACTGAAGCTGATTCCAAGCACCTCTGCCTGAATATGCGGCCATTTTTTATCACCCTGCTCTTTGAGGCGCAGCATCTTTCGGTATTGATCAGGCAGGGTACAGGCAACCATAATTTCACCCAAACCAAACAGCAACGCCCCAATATAAGCTTCTTCGGGATCAATGGGGTGTTCACTTCGCAGCGCTAACTCTTTGGCCATATTCGCACTGAGAAACTGACGCATCATCATGCCAGGGACATCTAGATCGGGGTGGGTGTCGTGAAAGCTCTCGATCAGTTTCAGGGTTAAGCAGATATTTTTAATCTGATTAAACCCCAAAAGCACTACGGCACGGGAGACCACAGTGATATTACCCTGACCACGCTTGTAAGCGGGGGAATTGGCCAGTTTCAATAACCGGGCAGACAGACTAGCATCCTTCATAATGGCCATTGCCAAGGCCATCGCATCACTCTCTTCTGAAGAACTGATCTGCTGAATTCTGTTAACAGTGGCAGTAAATACCGGAAGATCTCCGAGTTTATCCAGGCTTCGATGTATATTTTTGAGTGTGTCCGTGTACTTCATAGAAGCCCTAATTCAGAGAGCGATCAATAAGGATTGGCACTGTTACAGCTGATCAGCTGAGGCCAAAACTGAGTCCCATCGTAATCATATTTCAGTTGAGTGAATTTCGCATAATCCAGCCTTATACGCCCCCAATGTTCAGGGGATACACCCAACATTTCAGCAATTATACCGCGTATTACACCACCATGTGTCACTATCAGAATTTTTTGTTCAGGCCTTAGAAGCAGCGCTTCCAGCTCTGTAGTGATTCTCTGTTTAAATTGGTGCAGCGTTTCACCCTTTGGTGGTGGGTTATGCTCTGGATCCCGCCAAAAACGATCCGCGTGCTCAGGCATCTGCTGATATACCTCCTCAAACACCTGCCCATCCCAATCGCCAAAATCATACTCTTGTAACCCTTCCGCGATCAGCAGCTCAATCCCCTGTTTTTTCGCTAGCCAACTAGCCGTATGTAAACAGCGCTGAAGAGGCGAACTGATGATCAGCTCCCAGCTCCTGTGTTCTTCCAAGCGGTCCCGACACTCTTGAGCTCCCTCATGCGATAAAGGGGAATCAGTCTGTCCTAAGTAAACCCCGCTCAAAGCAGGCGTTCCATGCCGGAAGAGATCAATAGTTTTAGAATTTAACATCGACATCTGCGTTTTGATTCATCAGTGATCCGCTACCCCAGCCCCCTCAAAAGTGGCCATCTGTTTATGCAATTCACAAGCACTTCTCAGAATATTGACCGCAAGCGCAGCCCCACTTCCCTCTCCCAGCCTCATGCTTAATTGCAGCAGAGGCTCAACATCAAGAGCAGAGAGAATCTGCTGATGAAATGGCTCATCCGATTGATGCGCAAACAGCATCCACTGTTTTGCATCTTCACAAAGGCTGCACGCAATAAAAGCCGCGGTTGAACTAATAAAACCATCAACTAAAACAGGAATCCCCTGATGTGCTGCCTGCAGATATGCACCAACCATAGCCGCAATTTCAAACCCGCCTAAGCAACGTAAACAACCCAGAGGAGAGGTTAAAGAGGATTGATGATAGCGTATTGCACCCGAAATCAGTTCGGCCTTACGCTTTACTGCTGGAGCACCGATACCCGTTCCCGGACCGGCAACTGATTCACCCGACATATTCAGTAAGGCAGCCATCAGCGCAGATGCTGAAGTAGTATTTGCGATCCCCATCTCACCTGCAATAAATAACTGCGCGCCCTTGCTTAAAGCCCGTCCGATTGCTTCAGCCCCCACATCCATGGCTCGAAGCATCTCCTCTTCAGTCATGGCTTCAGTAACAGAAAAATCAGCGGTCTGCTCTGCAATCCTACGATCGATTACATCAGGATGGTCGGCAGCTGCGACGGTCCCGAGATTGATAACTTCAAAATCAGCCCCTAGTTGCTTCGCCAAAACAGAAATTGCGGCTCCGCCCGCAGCAAAATTCAGGACCATCTGAGAGGTGACTACCTGCGGGAATGCTGAGACCCCCCTGGCTGCCACACCATGATCAGCAGCAAAGACAGAGATATGCACCTGATCACATGCGGGGAAAACAACTTCCTGCATCGACGCCAGGGATACAGCCAGTGTTTCTAACTCCCCTAGTGATCCAGGCGGCTTGGTCAATCTCAACTGATGCTCACGCGCCTTTTGCTCACACTCAGCATTTAACGGTTTAGCTTCTAGCGTCGACCAGGCTTCAAGACTCATTGCGCTCACCATTTTTCAGATCCATGGGTATACCCGCAACACATAGACTAACTCGTTCAACCAACACTGCCAGATCCTGATGCAATCGGCCTGTATTATCCTGAAATGTTCTGCTTAATTCCCCCATCGGAACAATACCCCAACCCACCTCATTAGAGACTAAAATGAGGTTTCCTTCGAAGTCATCCACAACTGATACCAGTTCTGACATTCCTTGTTGCATAGTTTCTGTATTTTGAAGTAACAGGTTTGTCAGCCAGAGGGTCAGACAATCAACCAATACCGTTTTACCTTCACCACTTAACCGAGCTAAAGCCTGTGGGAGATCAACAGGTACCTCAAGAACCTGCCATGCTTTCGGCCGGTTATTTCTATGCAGCTCAATTCGCTGGCACATCTCCTGATCATCAGGTCGCACTGTCGCCGTAGCAATATAAACGACCGGAGTACCTAGCTGCTCTACCCTATCTTGCGCTATCCGACTCTTTCCGGAACGCGCTCCTCCCAAGATCAACTGACGCACATAATCACCAAAAAAATATTTTTATTCACAGCAACAAAATTGATATGTATTAACATGTATATTTAATACATAATATAAAATCAGTGGTTACAGTATATCGCATTACACTCGCAAGACAGCAGCGGAGATTCCCATGATACAGCTCCAGGAGCGGCGACAGCCTAAGAACTTCTCACTCTTTAATTTAGGGTTTCGTCCCTTTTTCCTCGGAGGAGCGATCGCTTCACTCATTATCATCACCTTATGGCTGGTTATATACAGTCGGGGAATGCAGCCTCACTATTATAGCTACGGTGTTTTTTGGCATGCCCATGAGATGATTTTTGGCTTCACCCTCGCAATTATTGGGGGCTTTCTGCTGACAGCTGTGCGCAACTGGACCAATGTACAAACCTTATACAGTTGGCCGCTGGCTGCACTTTTCCTCCTGTGGTTAACCGCAAGGGCACTCCCGCTATTCGATACAGTACCCGGCTTATTCATCGCGACCGCTGATCTTGCTTTCGCTCCGCTATTAGCGATCAGTGTTGCCTGGCCAATCATCCGATCAAAAAACTACAGAAATTTACTCTTCATACCTCTAATTGCTGGCTTTTTTATCGCTAACTTACTGATCCACTTACAGCTACTCAAAGTCACAACAGAGACTGCTGACATAGGAATTCAGCTGGGATTATTTCTTGTGGTGATGGTGATTACTGTCCTTGGTGGACGCGTTATCCCGTTTTTTACAGAACGCGGTGTCGCAGGAGTAAGCTGTAAAAAATATGGCTTTATCGAAAAAGCCATCCTTCCCGCTACAGCCTTATGGGTCATCGTAAGCCTGAGTGGCATTGAACAGATCATCGCCACGCTGAGCCTTATAATCGGCTGTCTTAACCTCGTTAGGGTATCAGGCTGGTTTAACACCAAAGTACTTAACGTGCCTTTGGTTTGGATTCTACAGTTCGGCTATCTCTGTATAGGCTTTGGCTTTGTCCTGTTTGGATTGAGTGAGTTAGGGCTGGTCTCGCGCTCCATTGCATATCACGCATTCGCAGTTGGTGGTATTGGCGGCTTAACTTTAGGCATGATGGCGCGCGTATCACTCGGCCATACTGGCAGACAGCTGGAAACGGGTCCCATCATCATCGCCGCGTTTGTGTTAATGGTTCTTTCCGCCATAGTCCGGGTAGCAATTGGGTATCTTCCTATTCCCTATCTTGCGGGGCTACACCTCTCTGGAAGCTTATGGGTCATAGCCTGGAGTTTGTTTGTATTCAAGTACACTCCCATCCTGATTAAACCGAGATTAGATGGTGTTTACGGATAAAAAAAGGCCTCAATTGAGGCCTTTTTTAATTCCCAGATCCACTATTGGTTAAGATCAACGACCACACGGCCTTTCACTTGACCATTGGTTATCTGCTCTGCGTATTCTGGTAACTGCTCCAGGCTAATAATCTGCGCAATATCCCCAATTGCGTTTTCAGGCAGCTGAGTCTGCAAGCGCTGCCAAGCTTGCTGACGGCGCTCAAATGGGCACATCACCGAATCCACCCCCTGTAGCCGGACATTACGCAGGATAAATGGCATCACCGTGGTTGGCAGTTTGAAACTCGCAGCCAATCCACAGGCAGCCACGACACCATCATAATCGGTCTCAGCCAATATACGACCCAGAATGGTATCCCCAACAGTGTCTACAGCCCCTGCCCAACGCTGTTTTTCCAAAGGACGAGCCGGCTCTGCCATCTCTTCTCGTGTAACAATCTCCTGAGCACCAAGGTTCTTCAGATACTCCGCCGTCTCAGGTCGACCTGTAATTGCTGTAACCTGATAGCCCAACCCGGAGAGAATTGAGACAGCAACACTACCCACTCCCCCTGCAGCACCACTCACAATAACTGGGCCTTTATCCGGTGTTACCCCCCCCTCTTCAAGGGCCATCACGCATAGCATAGCCGTTAAGCCCGCAGTACCAACCTGCATCGTGCGGATCGGCTCCATGCCCTCAGGTAGAGGAACCAGCCAATCAGCTTTAAGGCGGGCATACTGAGCATAACCTCCCCAGAAATTCTCCCCGACTCCCCAACCAGTTAGTACAACCTTATCGCCTTTGCTATAACGACTATCTGCACTCTCCTCCACGGTGCCCACAAGATCGATACCGGGTACCATTGGGAAATTACGGATGATTTTGCCTTTACCCGTAATCGCCAAGCCATCTTTATAGTTGAGTGAGGAGTAATCAACTTTGATTAATACATCCTCATCAGGCAGATCACTGTGTGATAGCTCCTGTACAGCAGCTGTTGTCTTGCCATCATCCTGATTAAGAACCAATGCTTTAAACATGCCTTTACCTCGTAGAACTCGGGAAAAGTTAATTTGTCATACAAATATAAATTACTATAATTAATTCTGCAATCTGTTATTTACCTGTACTGTTTAGGTAGAATAGCCCAGTCATCACATATTGCTGCCCGGAGCCACACGTGAGCCTAGAAGTTGAACCGATTATCCGTTCCAGTTTATCTAAACAGGTAGCTGACCAACTACAGGAAGCTATTCTCGAAGGCTCACTTAAAGCTGATGACCGGCTACCGACTGAAGAGGAACTCTCAAAGCGCTTTCAGGTTTCTCGCCCCACGATCCGGGAAGCACTTAAACGTCTCGCAGCCAAAAACCTGATTCGGTCACGCCGAGGACCAACAGGTGGTACCTTTGTTAACCATTTAGGCGCCGACGAGCTTAGTGATCATCTGACAACAGCTGCAACTCTCTTTGTGAGCATGAATCAGATCTCTCTCAGCGAAATTGCACATACCCGACTTGAGCTCGAGAGCCTATGCTGCCAACTAGCCTGCCAACATCGCACTGATGAAGATTTAACCCGCCTGGAAACAGAACTGGAGCGTCAAAGGGATATCAATATCAGTCCCGAAGAGTTTTGCAGCGCAGATGTCAGCTTCCACCGCGCAATTGCCGAGGCTAGCCATAATCGAATGCTAAGTTTTGTCATGTATACGCTGATCGAAGCCCTGCAACCGGTAGCCAATATGATCACCTTCCATTTCCGCGAACGGGATATCATTATCTCCCAGCACGAGCGCTTGCTACAGGCAATACGTGATCAAAACAGGGTAACTGCCGTAGAGGTGATCAAAGAGCAGGTTAACTACCTTTCTTCACTCCATGATGAAGCCAGGGAGAATCATGCCAGAAAACAACAACGCGACTAATCGCCAATTCAATTGACCTGCAACAATCCTAAAATCAGCTTATATTAGGCAGTAAGCTGTATATGATTTATTCTTACAGCCCTATAACAGTACCTCCCATAGAAAAGTTAAGGAGTCCTTGTGGAAAATATCTGGCTATTAAGTATTGCCGCTCTGATCATCGGCGCTGTGATTGGCTTTCTGATGGGGCGTTCCGGCGGAAACAACAACCGCCAAACAGAACTCACTCAGCAACTCGAAGATACCCGCCAAGAGCTGGAGAGCTATAAGTCGGAAGTTGCAGAGCATTTCGAAAAGACAGCCAGCCTCGTGAATGACCTCACTAACAGCTATAAAGATGTACATCAACATCTGGCCGAAGGTGCTCAGGAGTTATGTCAACCAGGAACCATAGATATGGCCCTGGAACCCGCAATGACACCGAAACTTGAGAGCGATGAAACCGCCTCCGATACCAGTTCACCTACGCCGTCCGTAGAGGAAGAGAGTGTTGAGCCACCAAGGGATTACGCCCCAAAGACTGAAGAAGATGAAGGTACTTTATCCGAAACCTTTGGTCTTAAAGAGGAGAAACCGGAGAGCGAAAGCGAGGTGAACTCACAAGAGCCCCCGCTTGCCGATGCAGCTATCCCAACTGAAGAAGAGAAAGCTAAGCAGGCCTAAACCGGATTATCTATATCGACAAACTGGTGCTTCAGATTAAACTGCTGCGCCAGTTCCTCACCTAACGCTCTGATACCATATCGCTCAGTCGCATGATGCCCAGCCGCTAGATAGTGAATCTCATTTTCACGCGCATCATGAAAAGTAGGTTCCGATACCTCCCCAGAGAGATAAGCATCCAATCCCAGATCGATCGCTTTATTGATATAACTTTGCGCCCCCCCTGTGCATAAACCCACCGTTTCAATCAGATGCTCTCCTCCCTGAATCAGAAGCGGTTTTCGATCCAGCGCATGGGCAACCTGTTCTGAAAAATCCTGGGCAGAAAGTGGCTGTTTTAATCGGCCTGTTAGGCCAATACTCCTTGGATTATCCGGCTCAAGCCCCCCCGTAATATCGAGATTGAGTAAACGGGCAAGCTGAACATTGTTACCAATCTCAGGATGAGCATCCAGGGGAAGATGATACGCAATCAGGCTTATATCATGATCAAGCAGTGTTTTGATACGACGCTTTTTGGTACGTGTAATACAACTATCTTCTCCGCGCCAGAAGTAGCCATGGTGAACTAAAACAACATCAGCCCCAGCAGAAACTGCTTCGTCCAATAACGCCTGAGATGCCGTGACACCTGTTATAATTGAAGTAACGTTCTCTTTACCTTCTACTTGAAGGCCATTCGGACAGTAATCTTTGAACAACTCAGGTGTGAGGCGTTGATTCATATAGGCAAGCAGATCGGAAAGTTTCACTGACATCGGTTGTCTTCCATTCACAAAGTCTTGATTCATCGTATAATTCTATTCCTGTTTAAGGGTGAACGACTAGGGACTCATGCGTAAATTTAATTTTCTTTTCTGGCCTGTAATATCTGGTGTACTGGTCGCAGTACTTCTGCTTCAGTACTTTCCAGACTTTTTCAATACATCACCGCAAGCCATTGAGATAAGAGAGGTGGCTCAGCCTCAGACATCCGCTCTGGGAAATGGCCCTGTCAGCTATGCCGACGCAGTCTCAGTAGCAGCCCCCACAGTCGTCAACATCTATACCCGCACTGTAGTGAAACAAAAAATTCACCCCCTCTTTAATGACCCATTTTTCCGTAACTTTTTTGATTCAGAGAGCATTCCACAGCGCGAAAGAATTCAGTCCAGCCTGGGGTCAGGGGTCATACTGAGTCCACAAGGCTACATTGTGACAAACAACCATGTTATTTCAGGTGCGGACAGCATTATCGTTGCTTTCAGGGATGGACGGGAAGCGGTGGCGGAGGTGATCGGTACCGACCCAGAAACTGATCTGGCCGTTTTAAAGGTCACACTGAGTGATCTACCCAGTATCGCTTTAGGTCACTCAGATGCGTACCGAGTCGGCGATGTCGTTCTAGCGATTGGCAACCCCTTTGGCGTAGGTCAAACCGTCACAATGGGAATTATCAGCGCAACCGGCAGAAACAGTGTTGGTTTGAATACCTATGAAGACTTCATACAGACTGATGCGGCTATCAACCCAGGAAACTCTGGAGGCGCCCTCATTGATGCACATGGCAATTTGATCGGTATAAACACAGCCATCTTCTCAAAATCTGGCGGCTCTCAAGGCATCGGGTTTGCGATCCCTTCCGATCTCACCAAACAGGTGATGCAGGACCTGATTGAACATGGCCGTGTCATTCGAGGCTGGCTGGGGATTGAAATTCAGGAACTGACACCTAGTCTGGCTGAATCCTTTGGCCTGAATAAGATGCAGGGGCTTATTATTGCAGGTGTTTTTCGCAATGGTCCTGCACACTTAGCAGGTATTAAACCGGGAGATATTATGCTTTCAATTAATGACCAGCCGATCATTGATGGTAAGAAATCGATGACTCAGATAGCACGACTTCGTCCGGGGAAAGCGGTCAATATTAAGGTTCTTCGTTTGGGAGAGTCGTTAAGCCTCAGCGCCACGATCGGCGAACGCCCGAAAAGCCGTAATTAAACGATGAAAAAAGGGATGTAAGAGGTAATGAGTACTGTAAAACTGAGGGGCCGTGCTATTGAGCACGAACCCTCCTGAAAGCAGAAAGCTTTAATCTTTGATGCGATACTCTGCAGACCTTGCGTGAGCAGTCAGGCTTTCACCCCGAGCGAGCACTGATGCAACTTTCCCCATCTCAGACGCACCCTCTTCAGAAAACATAATCAATGAAGAACGTTTCTGGAAGTCATAAACCCCCAATGGTGATGAGAAGCGAGCAGTTCCGGATGTCGGCAACACATGATTTGGGCCCGCACAGTAATCACCTAAAGCTTCTGCTGTATAACGCCCCATAAAGATTGCACCCGCATGGCGAATCCTTGGCAGCAGAGCCTCAGGATCTGACACTGAAAGTTCCAGATGCTCTGGCGCAATCCGGTTTGAGACCTCTATAGCCTCATCCATATCTTGAACTTTGATCATGGCTGCACGCAAGCGCAGCGACGTTTCAATAATCTCTTTACGCTCCATTGTTGGTAACAGCTTAAGGATGCTGGTTTCAACCTTTTCAATAAAATCAGCATCGGGGGTTACCAAAATAGGTTGCGCATCTTCATCATGCTCTGCCTGTGAAAAGAGATCCATCGCAACCCAATCAGGATCGGTCAAGCCATCACACACCACCAGAATCTCTGATGGACCAGCGATCATATCAATGCCCACTGCACCGAAAACTGCGCGTTTAGCGGTAGCAACAAAGATATTCCCCGGGCCTACAATTTTATCAACCTTTGGAACAGTGTCAGTGCCATAAGCCAATGCAGCCACAGCCTGAGCGCCACCAACGCAGAACACTCGATCTACACCAGCCAGGCAAGCTGCTGCGAGCACAAGCTCATTAACTTCACCACCTGGGGTTGGGACAACCATGATAATTTCAGCAACACCAGCAACTTTAGCTGGCATAGCGTTCATCAGGACGGAGGATGGATACGCAGCCTTTCCGCCAGGGACGTAAAGCCCTACACGATCCATCGGGGTTACTTTCTGCCCGAGCATCGTGCCATTTTCTTCTGTGTACTGCCAGGATTCACCTTTTTGGCGCTCGTGATAGCTACGAACACGCTCTGCCGCCACTTCAAGCGCTTTGCGCTGTTCAGAAGGCAGACCATCCAATGCTTGCTGCAAACGAGCCTGACTCATCTCAAGCTCAGAGATCTCACTTACAGAGGTGTTATCAAACCGATTTGTAAATTCAACAACAGCGGAATCACCCTCAGCACGGACTCTGTTCAGGATCTCATTGACGATCTGGTTAACCTTCTCATCTGAAACGGCCTCCCAAGCCAACAGTTGATCCATCTGTTCACTAAAATCTGCCTGAGTCGAATCCAGTCGTTTGATCGTCAGTTCACTCATGCAGACACCTCCGCATCTCGACGCGCAACAGCATCAGCCAACTTATCAAGAATTGGTTGAATCTGGCGATGTTTCATCTTCATCGAAGGTTGACCCACAACCAAACGAGAGCTGATATCAGCGATCTCTTCCATCGGCTCCAGTCCGTTTGCACGCAGGGTATTACCAGTATCAACAATGTCGACAATGCGGTCAGCCAGTCCCATCAGGGGAGCCAGTTCCATTGCGCCGTATAATTTGATGATATCAACCTGACATCCCTGCTTGGCAAAGTAGTCACGTGTCACATTGACAAATTTACTCGCTACTTTCATGCGACCTTCAACAGGCTTTGCATCTTTAGGACCCGCAACCATCAGCTTACATTTAGAGATATTCAGATCTAACGGCTCGTACAATCCCGCCGCGCCATGTTCAAGCAGAACATCCTTTCCAGCGATACCCATATCGGCACCGCCATACTCGACATAAGTGGGAACATCCGTAGCGCGAATCACAACCAGCTTGATGTTGTCGTGGTTAGTATCAAAGATCAGTTTGCGGCTGCTATGAATATCCTCAGCTGGAACAATATCAGCCTCCGCCAGCAGCGGCAGAGTTTCTTTAAGGATACGTCCTTTAGACAGTGCAATTGTGAGTTGCTGCTTCATAGCGCTATTTATACCTATCGATTAACCTGGCACACGTTTAATACGCGCACCTAATAACTGTAATTTCTCTTCAATACACTCGTAACCGCGATCGATGTGGTAGATACGATCAATGACGGTATCTCCATCGGCAACAAGTGCTGCAATCACCAAGCTGGCTGAAGCTCGCAGATCAGTTGCCATCACCGGCGCGCCCTGCAGACGTTCAACCCCTTCGACAACCGCGGTGTTTCCATCGATATTGATTTTTGCCCCCATGCGAATCATCTCCTGCATGTGCATAAACCGGTTTTCAAAGATGGTTTCTTTAAGAATACTCACACCATCAGACACGGCATTCATAGCAGAAAACTGCGCCTGCATATCGGTAGGAAACGCAGGATAAGGTGCGGTTGTTACATTAACCGCTTTTGGACGCTGGCCTTTCATATCCAGCTCAATCCAATCTTCACCGGTTGTGATATGCGCACCCGCTTCTTCAAGCTTTTGTAACACGGCATCCAGAATCTTAGGCGAAGTATTTTTGATCTTAACTTTACCGCGAGTCGCCGCAACAGCAGCCAGATAAGTACCCGTCTCAATGCGGTCTGCCACTACCGGGAACTTACAACCGTGCAGTTTTTCCACACCATTGACCACAATAGTATCGGTACCATGGCCCGAGATATCCGCACCCATAGCGATCAGACATTCTGCCAGATCTACAACCTCAGGCTCACGAGCAGCATTTTCGATAATACTCTGCCCCTCAGCCAGCGTAGCGGCCATGAGGATATTCTCTGTACCGGTCACGGTTACCGTGTCAAAGAAAACGCGTGCGCCTTTAAGACGACCGTCTGTCTTGGCATGGATATATCCATTTTCAACGGTGATATCTGCTCCCATAGCCCGCAAGCCCTGAATATGCAGATCTACCGGTCTGGAACCTATTGCACAACCACCAGGAAGTGAAACTTCCGCTTCACCAAAATGCGCTACCATCGGCCCCAGAACCAAGATAGAAGCACGCATGGTTTTAACCAGTTCATAAGGAGCAACCAGTTGCTTGATTGTTCCTGCATCGATTTCGACGTTCAGCTTCTCATCGATAACCAGCTCGACCCCCATACGACGGAGTAGTTCAAGCATCGTCGTAATGTCATGCAGATGCGGAAGGTTGCATACAGTTACGGGCTCAGAAGCCAACAAAGTCGCTGCGAGAATCGGCAGCGCGGAATTTTTTGCGCCGGAGATGCGAACTTCACCATTTAGCTGTTCGCCACCGGTAATAATCAGTTTATCCATGGTTCATCCAGTCAAAGGTGATTAGTTCTGAGCCTTTTCCCACTGTGCCGGGGTAAAGGTTTTAATAGTAAGGGCATGAATACTGCCATCGGCAATATATTCATTCAGGCAGGCATATACCATCTGCTGACGCTTGACCGGGCGGAGCCCTTCAAACAGCTCGCCTACAACAGTTACCTGAAAGTCGCAACCTTCACCCGCTGTTGCGACAGTACAGTTCTCCAGTTGAGATTCCAGAATCTGTTTAACCTGTTCAGCCTGCATTCAAAGCTCCTGATCGAATACTTCAAGAAAAAAATAAGGCGGAAATAATACCGGATCGCAACAAAAAAGGCGATGCCATGCACCGCCTTATTCATAATAACTGGCCTTTCTAGCTTAATTGCCCTTCCAGACCAACCAGCTGCATAATCCCCTGAAGATCATCCGGCATATTCAGTGCCTTTAACTGGGTTCCATTACCCTGCGAGTAACGCAAACAGCATAACCATAAAGAGAGCGCTGAACTATCGACACCGGTAACACCCGAGAAATCGACATGAACTAAACCGTTCAACTCTGACAATATATTCTCGAGCTGTTTACGCACCTGCATAATGACGGGAAACTTCAGCTCACCTTCAAGCTTAATCTGCTGCTGATCAACCAGTTTAACGGCAGCCATCAGGCACTTTCCTTACCAGGATCAACTTTCTCTTTCCAGCTTGAGATAACCTTACCCAGATCACCCCGATTTTTTTGTACCATATCCGCAAACTGATTCTTGAAGCTTAAACGGATATTGACACTACCATCCAGAATGGCGTTAACCAGCTTCCATCCTTGATCCGCTTTCTTCATATAGTAGATCAGGGAATACTTTGTCCCATCTGCAGAAAACACATTCATTGTCACAATCTGCTTACGCTCATCAGGACTTTCAGAGCGAGGAGGCACCATCTCATAATTTTCAATTTTAAAGCCCACCAGCGCTTTGGCGTATGTCTTCAACAGAGTGGTTTTAAAAACTCCGGCAAACTGCTCTCGCTGCTCTTTTGAAGCACGACGGTAATATTTCCCCATCACCCCTTTAGCAATATAAGGGAAGTCGACAACAGGTGTCAGCAACAGATCAATTTCACTGATTAACTGATCTTCCTGCCCTTCAACGAGGAGCTCTTCATTTTCAAGCAACTTGATAACATCTGAAGTAGCGCCCTCAATCACACCACCCGCCTCTTCCCAGGATGCCTGTACAACCGGTGCAAAAAGCAGCAGTGTAAAAACCAGTACGAGAGCTTTATTAATTGACTTAAAAAGTGCGGCCAACATTATTCACTCACCTCATTAAATAAGAATTTTCCAACCAGATCTTCAAGCACTAGGGCCGATTGAGTATCCTCAATATAATCACCAGATCCAAGGTACTCCTCTTCAGCGCCTACCGATATCCCGATATATTTTTCACCTAACAACCCAGCGGTCAAGATAGAAGCTGAGCTATCAATCGACAGAAAATCTACGTCACCATTGATCTCCATGGTAACCCGGGCAACCAACTGATCCGTATCCAGATCAATATTGGTAACTTTGCCTATCGTCACCCCTGACATCGTTACTTTTGAACGAGGCGTCAGGCCTCCAATGTTTTCAAAACGCGCATAAACTGTGTATGTATCCCCAGCATTGGACATACTCAGACCACTGACGTTCAATGCCAATCCAATCAGCGCTAGAATCCCTGCCAAGATAAAAGCACCTACGCTGATCTCCAAGATCCGCATACGCATATTAAAGCTCTCCAAACATTACAGCTGTAAGAATAAAATCAAGGCTTAACACCGCTAAGGATGAGTAAACCACGGTTTTAGTTGTTGCCTGACTGATACCTTCCGAGGTTGGTATACAGTCATACCCCTGAAAAACAGCGATCCAGGTCACAACAAAACCGAACACTATCGCCTTAATCAAACCATTGACGACATCTTCACCAAAATCGACCGAGTTTTGCATATTGGCCCAGAAAGAACCATCGTAGATTCCCAGCCAATCGATACTCACGATCGCCCCGCCATAAATACCCACAATCGCAAATATGGCAGCTAGAATAGGTAGACAGATAAAGCCCGCCCAAAAACGAGGTGCAATAATACGCCTCAAGGGATCGACACCGATCATCTCCAGACTCGAAAGTTGCTCAGTAGCTTTCATCAGGCCTATTTCAGCCGTCAGCGCCGAACCTGCACGCCCGGCGAAAAGCAGTGCTGTCACAACCGGAGCCAATTCACGAACAAGGCTGAGTGCCACCATCTGGCCAACCGCCTGCTCTGAACCGTAATCAACCAGTATGGTGTAACCCTGCAGCCCTAAAACCATACCAATAAAGAGACCAGACACCACGATAATAACCAGTGAAAGGACCCCTACAAAATAGATCTGCTGTATCAGCAACGGAAACATCATTACAGGCTGAGGCTTCGCAATCAGCGACTGAAACAGAATCATGGAGGAGCGACCAAACGCCGCAAGCTTATCCAATCCTGCCCGTCCTAGTAACGCTAATCTATCCACTATAAACCTCCCTGCAGCAGGTCATCGGAATAATCACCTGCAGGAAAATGAAAGGGAACCGGTCCGTCGGGTAATCCATGCATAAACTGGCGAACCTGAGGAGAATCGACCTGCTTCAGCTCCTCCGGTGTGCCATGTGCTATCACCGAGGCATCTGCAATCAGGTAGATATAATCAGCTATACCAAGAGTTTCCTGAATGTCATGTGAAACGATGATACTAGTATGCCCCAATGATTGGTTCAGGTGGCGGATAAGATTAACCAGCACCCCCATCGCAATAGGGTCCTGCCCTGTAAATGGCTCATCGTACATCACAATATCAGGATCTAATGAGATTGCTCGCGCCAACGCAACCCTACGCGCCATTCCTCCGGATAGTTCACTTGGCATCAGTGTGTTAGCACCTCGAAGGCCTACCGCCTGCAGTTTCATCAGGACAATATCCCGAATCATATCTTCAGGCAGATCTGTATGCACACGCAGAGGGAACGCAACATTTTCAAAGACACTCATATCGGTGAAGAGCGCTCCGCTTTGAAAAAGCATTCCCATACGTTCACGAATTTTGAACAAGTCACCACGACTCAATTCGGGAACATTTTGATCATCAATCAAAATAGAACCAGACTCCGGTCGTAACTGGCCGCCAATTAATCTAAGCAGCGTGGTTTTACCGGTACCTGACGGTCCCATTATTGCTGTTATTTTCCCCCGGGGAATTTTTATATCCACATCACTGTAGATGGGTCGCTCCCCACGGGAAAAACTGAGCTTCTGAATATCGATGATGACATCATCAAATAAATTCATAAGTATCCATTTATGGTGTTGAAACAGAACAGATCCATTGCTTCTGTTCAGGCTGTATTCAAATACCCCTTCTTTGGGGGTGGCAACTATACCATTTCGATATAAAAACAGAAATATTTCCAACTACTTCCTTGGTGCCGATTCAAACGCTCTCCCCATTCTGCTTTAATAGCCAGCTTTATTATCAGTGGAATACAAATAGAATATGCTTTATCCGATTTTGGCACTGCTGGCTGGTTTGGTCCTGCTGGTCTGGAGTGCAGACAGATTTGTTATTGGTGCAGCCGGTACAGCAAAGAACTTTGGCATGTCTCCAATGTTGATAGGCTTGACCATTGTCTCGTTTGGCACCTCAGCACCTGAAATATTAGTTTCGATTATGGCATCCACATCAGGTGCCGGTGATCTCGCCATAGGTAATGCACTGGGTTCCAATATTGCCAATATTGCTCTAGTGCTTGGTATTACCGCGATTATCGCGCCTCTCCCTGTCAAATCAGGTGTACTCAAAAAGGAGCTTCCTCTACTTCTGGGGGTCACTCTACTTGCTGGCGTTATTCTGTTCGACCTTAAGCTAGATCTGGTGGATGGTATCATCCTTCTGATTGCACTGGTGACCTGCCTCTTTCTATTCAATCATTTTCAAAAAAACGCACCAAGTGACGAACTTTCTCATGAAGAGGATGAGATCCCGGAGCTTAATACTCGCACCGCTATTTTCTGGCTAGTTGTCGGTTTAGTCGTGCTTGCAGTCAGCTCTCGCATGTTAGTCTGGGGAGCGAGTGAAATCGCCTTCTCTCTCGGTGTCAGCAAACTTGTTGTCGGTTTAACCATAGTCGCCATCGGCACCAGCCTTCCTGAACTCGCCGCATCTATTGCCAGCGCCCTGAAAAATCATCACGACATTGCAATCGGCAATGTCGTTGGTTCCAATATATTCAATCTGGTTGCCGTTATGGCAATACCGGGTTTAATCTCCCCCATAGGGATGGAGGCGGTCGTACTCCAGCGTGATTATGTCACTATGCTGGCTCTGACCTTCATTTTGTTAGCATTCGCTCTATGGCAGAAGCCCCCTTCTATCAGCCGCATAGAGGGTATAGTGCTTGCTGCAGCCTATGCAGGATATCTGGTCCTGCTATACACTATGACTGTATCTTAAGCAGGGGCAGAGCAAAGATGACACAGCCAGATTTTTTAAGTTCTGCAAAGCGTACCATTCAGCTTGAAGCTGAAGCAGTAACCGATCTTCTGATTCACCTTGATCAACATTTTGAAAATGCGTGCCGTATCATGATGCAGTGTACCGGCAGAGTCATTGTGACAGGTATGGGAAAATCAGGTCATATTGGCAAAAAAATTGCCGCCACACTCGCCAGTACCGGCACTCCCTCATTTTTTGTCCATCCAGGAGAGGCCAGCCACGGTGACCTGGGGATGATCACACCCAACGATGTTGTCATCGCCCTGTCAAATTCAGGTGAAACAGCAGAGGTCGTCACCATTATTCCTCTGCTGAAACGGATGAACACTCCCCTCATTAGTATCACTGCAAACGCAACGTCAACGCTGTCCCTATCCGCTGATGCTAACCTTCATATCGGTGTTGAACGGGAAGCCTGCCCACTCGGCCTGGCACCTACCTCCAGTACAACCACACAACTCGTACTGGGCGACGCTCTGGCCATTGCTCTGCTTGAGGCCCGTGGATTTAGTGCAGAAGATTTTGCGTTTTCGCACCCTGGAGGCAGTTTAGGCCGTCGCTTACTGCTGAAAGTAAGCGACATTATGCATGCAGATCGAGATGTGCCTATTGTATCTTCAGGAACTCTTCTGAAAGATGCACTTATAGAGGTTACTCGTAAGCGGTTGGGTATGACCACCATTGTTGACAGTTCAGACCGCCTACTGGGCATATTTACCGATGGCGACCTGCGCAGAGCTCTGGACCATAATGTTGATCTACAGACAACCATCATAGACGATGTAATGACCCCTCAGGGCACCACTGTCACCAGTGAGATGCTTGCCGCTGAGTGCCTTCAAATTATGGAGTCCAAAAAGATCAATGCTCTGATTGTCACGGATCAAAGTAACAGACCGATTGGAGCGTTAAATATGCACGATCTTCTCAGGGCCGGAGTACTCTAATGACCTATGAAGCGGCGGAAAGCCTTAATAGCAGATTGCAGAAGATCACGCTTGCCGTCTTTGATGTTGATGGCATCCTAACCAGTGGCCAGTTGCTGTTTTTACCCAATGGTCAGGAAGTAAAACAGTTCAATACGCTTGATGGTTTAGGTCTGAAATTGCTGATGCAGGGAGGAATTGAAACTGCAATCATCACCGGCCGCAGCTCTCCCCAGGTCATCCAGCGCAGCCGCTCTCTCGGTATTAACCACCTTCAACAGGGGCGCGAAGACAAACTCGTGGCTCTTGAAGAGCTTTGGTCAAGGACGGGTCACAGCGCTGAAACGACTGCCTATATAGGTGATGACCTCCCCGATCTATCGGCGATAAGGCATTGCGCTTTTGGCGCCACCGTTCCAAACGGGCATGACTTTGTAAAATCCCATGCTGACTGGTGCACTGAACGAAAAGGGGGTGAAGGCGCAGCACGCGAGTTCTGTGAGTATATCCTGAGCGCGCAGGGAAAACTGGCCATACTACATGATGACTACCTCTAATGCCTGAACTAAGTAGCAAACTCAGACTCATACTGGCCGCGACTATTTTGATACCCGTGCTACTCTACTGGGGTTTTTCCGGCTCCCCTCATGAAGGCGATAAATCGACGAGCCCACTCACGGATAAAATGGACTATTTTGTCGATGGAGCCAAAATCCGAGAATGGCAAAAAGATGGTGGCCTGCAACGAGGTTTGGAAACCATCCGACTGGAGCACAACCCTAAACGCGAACATAGCGAATTGACTACGCCAATAAGCATTCACTATCGAGATAATGGCACTCAGCTCCTGACTACTTCAGATACAGGGATCACATTAGATGATAACAGCCGTACAGATCTTGCAGGGAATGTTATTGTTCATGATAATCCAGATTCACTTTCTGGAACGACACTGAAGACAGAACATCTGACTATCTATCCAGAGAAGGACTTTGCAGAAACCGATCAGCCGGTAGTAATCGAATCTCCCGAGACGATCATGGCAGGTGTTGGCATGGATATAGAGTTTAATAATCGTATTATGAATTTGCACAATCAGGTAAAGGGAACCCATGATAAAGCTGAATAATCTGCCCCGGGCACTCATTTTCGCACTTAGCTTCACAGCCTTTCATGCCTCTGCTTTACCAGATGACCGTGACCAACCGATCTACATAACGGCTGACAGTGCTCGCATCAATGATAAGACAGGCATTACTACCTATAAAGGTAACGTTGTCATCAAACAGGGCTCACTTCTTATTGAAGCAAAACATGTAGATATGTATCGCGGTGATGAGGGCGTAGAAAAACTTATTGCAAACGGCCAACCCGCCCACTTCCGTCAAAAACCTAAAGCAAACGAACCCTTTAGTGATGCCTGGGGCCTGAAGATGGTCTATCAGGTCGATGATCAGTTGTTAACAATCACCCAGAAAGCAAAAGTGATTCAAGATCAGGATACCTTTACCGGGGAGAAGATTGTTTACGATCTTGATCGTTCAATTGTTAACGCATTTGGCAGCAGCAAGCAGAGTAGCAGCGATAACCAGAGTGGCCGTGTAAACATGGTGATCCAACCCAAGAAAAAAGATAAGGCCGCAGAATAGATGAGTTTTTTGGAAGCCAACAATCTGGCAAAACGCTATAAAGGTCGTGAAGTTGTTAAAGATGTTTCACTGCAGATCAAAAGTGGCGAAATTGTCGGCTTACTCGGCCCCAATGGTGCCGGGAAAACAACCTGTTTCTATATGATTGTCGGTCTGGTTCAGGCAGACCGCGGCAATGTAAAGATCAAAGGCCATGATATCACCTCACAGCCCATGCACGGGAGGGCGCAGCAGGGTATTGGCTATCTGCCTCAAGAGGCCTCTATTTTCAGGAAGCTATCGGTTAAAGACAACCTTCTCGCTATTCTTGAAACCCGCAAGGAGCTAGACAAGCACACAGCTCTGAGCAAGATGGAAGAGCTGCTAGAAGAGTTCCATATTACGCATATCCGCGACAGTTTAGGCATGAGCCTCTCTGGTGGCGAGAGACGGCGCGTTGAGATTGCAAGGGCCCTTGCAACTGAACCAGATTTTATTCTGCTTGACGAACCCTTTGCAGGGGTAGACCCTATATCAGTCAACGATATCAAACAGACTGTTAGACACCTTCAATCCAGGGGGATCGGTATTTTAATTACCGACCATAACGTTCGCGAGACACTCGATATCTGTGAAAGTGCATACATTGTCAGTGAAGGCACTATACTTGCGAAAGGCACACCAGATGAGATTATGGCAAATAAAGCTGTGAAAAATGCCTACCTCGGAGACCAGTTCTCACTGTGAGATGGGATACAGCGGTCGGATAATCAAAGTAGTATCAGGAAGTAAGTCTATCGCATATGAAACAAGCGCTTCATCTTAAAATTGGGCAGCAGCTCACTATGACCCCTCAGTTGCAACAAGCGATCCGCTTGTTACAACTATCAACACTCGACCTCCAGCAGGAGATCCAGGAAGCTCTTGAAAGCAATCCGATGCTGGACGTTTCAGAAGATGAAAGCCCAGCCGACGGAAATGCAGCAACAGAAGAACCCAGCCCGGTAACAGAAACTGCCACCTCTCAGGAGAGCAGTAGTTCAGAGTCTGAATACGATGATACCGCAACGGCTGAAGATAACTGGAACGATAGTATCCCTGAAGAGTTATCCACTGACAGCTCCTGGGATGACACCTTTCAATCATCTACTCCCTCGATTGGCAAAGAGGATCTGGATTCCTTTGAATCCAATGACAGTGCAGAAGAGACACTTCAGGATCACCTCCACTGGCAATTAAATCTGACACCTATGAGCGATCTGGATCGACTCATTGCTACCAACATCATCGACGGAATTAGTCCTGATGGCTATCTGACTATCAGCCTTGAAGAGATTCACGAACACTTTCTTGCGCAGAAACAGGTACAGTTTGACGAGGTTGAACTGGATGAGATAGAAGCAGTTCTCCACAGAATCCAGCAATTTGATCCTGCGGGAGTAGCCTGCCGGGACCTGAGCGAGTGCCTCTGCATTCAGCTCAAACAACTCCCCGTCGAGACACCCTGGAAAAAAGAAGCGATCAAAGTAGCCGAGTCACATATCAAGCTTCTGGGAACCCATGATTACCGCCAACTGATGCGAAAAACCCGCTTACGGGAACCTCAGTTACAGCAGGTTATCCAACTGATCCAAACCCTTAATCCAAAGCCAGGCGCATTGATCAGCAGCTCTACAGCTGAATACGTCATCCCAGATGTTATTGTGACGAAACAGCGAGGCGTCTGGACAGTAAACCTTAACCCGGAAGTTTCCCCCAGGTTGAGAATCAACTCAGGCTATGCGGGCTTAGTGAAGCGCGCAGACAACAGTTCTGATAACACCTATCTTAAAAACCACCTACAAGAAGCCCGCTGGTTCATTAAAAGCCTCCAAAGCCGTAATGAGACACTACTTAAAGTGTCCAATGAAATAGTTAAGCGGCAGGCTGGCTTCCTTGACCATGGTGAAGAGGGAATGAAACCGATGGTTCTGCATGATATTGCAGAGGCTGTCGAGATGCATGAATCAACCATCTCCCGTGTGACCACACAGAAGTTTATGCATACCCCTCGGGGAATCTTTGAATTGAAATATTTTTTCTCCAGCCACGTCAGTACGGCAACAGGTGGTGCAGCCTCTTCAACGGCCATTCGAGCGTTGATTAAGAAGATGGTAGCTGCTGAGAATACAGCAAAACCACTGAGTGATAACAAAATAGCTCAATTTCTTGATGAACAGGGATTTAAAGTCGCCAGACGTACAATCGCAAAATATAGAGAGGCAATGGGCATTCCTCCTTCTAATGAAAGAAAGCGTCTGGTTTAATAACACTGATAACTAAGGATGACGAAGCACGTCACCAACAAGTAGGAGAGACCTATGCAGATCAATATCACTGGACATCATGTTGAACTGACTGACTCTATGCAGAATTATGTTCTGGAAAAATTGCAGAAAGTTGAACGCCATTTTGACAACATCACTAACGTTCAGGTTACTCTCAGTGTTGAAAAGTTACGCCAGAAGGCCGAGGCGGAGATGCATGTTTCAGGCGCACAGCTTTTTGCAACACATGAACATGAAGACATGTATGCCGCCATTGACGGCTTAACTGACAAGCTGGACCGCCAGGTCATCAAGCATAAAGAAAAAATGAAAACCCACAAATAGGTCTCGCGTTTCAACGAATTATGTTGGTTCAAGAACTCTTAACCCCCTCAAGCACCCTCTGCGGTCTTGAGGGCGGTAGTAAAAAACGCATTTTAGAAAAAGCGGCAGAAATCATCTCTGATCAGCATCCAGAGATGGAAGCCGCTTGTATATTTAATGGGTTACACAGCAGAGAAAAGCTCGGTAGCACAGGAATTGGTGATGGTGTAGCAATCCCCCATTGCAGACTCGAAAACTGCCAGGATGCAACAGGCTACCTTATTAAACTCGAGGTTCCGGTCGATTTTGATGCTATCGATAATCAGCCAGTTGATCTTCTATTTGTACTTGTAGTCCCTGAAGATGCGACCTCAGAGCATTTACAGACTCTGGCTTCTGTAGCAGAGCTATTTAGCCAGGAGAGCATGCGTATCAAACTCAGGCAGGCAGAGGACAATACGGCTCTATTTGATACCGTGTGCCAGATGAGTTCATAGGAGTTATACAGATGAAGCTGGTAGTCATAAGTGGTCGTTCAGGTTCGGGAAAGAGCACCGCCCTACAGGCCCTTGAAGATATCGGCTTCTATTGCATAGACAACTTACCTGCCCTGCTCCTTCCCGATCTCGTCCAGCAGATGAGCAGTGAACCAAGCCACCCGGATCGTATCGCGGTGAGCATTGATGCACGAAACCTCTTAAGCAATCTGACCCAGTTTCCAAAAATTCTGGAGCAACTACGCCAGCAACGATGGGCTGAGTACGAAGTGATCTTTTTGGATTCTGCAGAAGCAACACTGATCAAACGCTATAGTTCTACACGGCGAAAACACCCTCTCTCTAATGAATGCAACAACCTGCAACAATCGATAAAGTCAGAATCCAAGCTGCTTGAGCCGATCGCCAGTCTGGCGGACATCCGCATAGACACGACTCGGCTATCGATCTATGAACTGCGTGATACAGTCAAACTTAGGGTGGCACAACGAAAAGAACAGGCCCTGTCCGTACAGTTTGAGTCCTTTGGTTTCAAGCACGGTGTACCGCTTGACGTTGATATTGTTTACGATGTCAGAGTTTTACCCAATCCTCATTGGATACCTGAACTCAGGCAATATACGGGCCTTGAACAACCGGTCCAGCAGTTCCTGCTACAACAGGCTGAAGTGTCTGAGATGATCACGGATATCCAGGTGTTTCTTGAAAGATGGCTACCCCGGTTTGCAGACAATAACCGCAGTTACATTACAATCGGCATTGGTTGTACAGGTGGTCAGCATCGCTCAGTGTTTATCTGCGAAACTCTGGCTAGTTATTTCGCTCAACATATGGATAATGTTCACGTCCGCCATCGAGAACTAAGCTGAGGGATCATGCAGGAAAAAGACCTTCTTATTATTAACAAACTGGGCTTGCACGCACGTGCCGCGGCTAAACTCATCGGAGTCACCTCGCGATTTTCAGCTGATATCACCCTGATCAAAGAGGGTCGTGAAGTGGACGGTAAGAGTATTATGTCGGTGATGATGCTCGCAGCCAGCAAAGGCACCACTCTGACGGTTAAAACACAGGGCAGTGATGAGGATAAAGCAATTCTGGCCATCGAAGAGCTGATCAACAATCGTTTCGATGAGGATGAGTAAATAATATAAACATATCATTAGGTTATCCCTCCTCTAAACAATCCGCTATAATCAGCCTGTCAGGGCTTTTACCCGGCTCCCTCGATCATCTCTGAAAGATCATTAGCGACGGCATTATGGCGCACACAGAAACAAAATCTCAGCTAGATAGGCTTAGCGAAGCCCTCGATAGCGGTGAATTTCGCCAGATACGTTTTACCCTGAACCACACCCTGCGCCCCACCGAAGTTGCCCGCTTAATAGAGAAATCACCTCCTAAAGAGCGTCAGATTTTATGGAATCTGATCTCCCAGGAACTTGAACCAGAGGTTGTCCAGCACCTTTCAGATGATATTCAGGCTGACATTTTGAGCCGAATGAATTCAGAAGAGGTACTGGCACTGACTGAATCGCTCGATTCAGATGACATGGTCGACATCCTTCAACAGCTCCCTAACCGGATCATGAAGGAAACACTCAGGATCATGGATAAACAGAACCGCAGCAGAGTAGAACAGCTACTCTCTTATCCAGAGGATACTGCGGGCGGCCTGATGAACACTGACACAACAACCATTCGGCCAGATATCACTGTTGAGACAACCTTGCGTTATATTCGTCGGCACGATGAAATTCCCGAAATGACAGACAGTCTGATCATCGTCAGCCGTAAAGACTCCTATATTGGCTTACTACCCCTGACCAAACTTCTAGTGTCGGATCCTGCCATTACTATCCGCGAGATCATGAACACGGATATTAAGCCGATTAATGCCAACCTTCCTGATGATCAGGTAGCGGCACTTTTTGAAGAACACGATCTGGTTTCAGCACCTGTCGTTGATGATGATGGTCGACTTCTTGGCCGTATAACCATCGACGATGTGGTGGATGTTATCCGTGAAGATGCTGACCACTCCCTGATGAGCATGGCCGGCCTGGATGAAGATGAAGACACCTTTGCTCCTGTGATGAAAACCACCCGACGCCGAGCGGTCTGGTTAGGTATCAATCTGCTGACAGCATTTATCGCCTCAGCAGTCATAGGCCTCTTTGAGGATACTATCGATAAAGTCGTTGCCCTGGCAGTACTGATGCCAATCGTTGCTTCAATGGGGGGCATCGCAGGGTCACAAACCTTGACACTAGTCATCCGAGGTCAAGCCCTCGGGCACGTAGAACGCTCTAACGCAGGCTGGCTGTTAAACCGAGAGATCATCGTTGGTGCCCTCAACGGCCTACTATGGGCCCTTGTCATCGCTGTGGTCGCCACAATCTGGTTCAATGACATCAATATCGGCATTATCATTGCGCTGGCTATCGTGATCAATCTGATAGCCGGAGCCATTGCAGGTACACTCCTGCCGATCACACTTAAATCTATGGGTATCGATCCAGCGCTTGCAGGTAGTGTACTCTTAACCACTATTACCGATGTGGTAGGCTTCTTTGCATTTCTTGGCCTTGCCACTATTTTTTATGCTTGAGATAAACCATGAGCGAATTTGACGATTTTAATAAAAGCCCCATCGATGACACAGAAGAGGAGTGGCTGAGTAAAACCGATGTAAAACGCCAGATGCATGCGCTTCAGGAGCTGGGAGCTCGCCTGACTAAGCTCAACAAAGAACAACTGGAAAAGCTTGATCTGAGTGATCGTCTACGCAGCGCTGTAGATGAATTTCATCGTATAAAATCCAACGGCGCACAGAAACGTCACATCCAGTTTATCGGCAAAATAATACGAACTGAGGATGCGGAGCAAATTGAACACAGCCTGGGTTTATTTGAAGCTGGTCATCAGGCTCATACCCAGATCTTTCACAAGCTTGAGAGGTGGCGTGACCGCCTGATCACTGACGGCAACAGCGCTCTACAAGAGTATATTGATGAACACCCTGAAGCCGATGTTCAGCACCTTCGTCAGTTGATCAGAAATGCGCAGAAAGAAGCGAAGCTTGAGAAACCACCGGCATCCGCACGCAAGCTGTTTAAGTACCTACGCGAAATTGCCAATATCTAAAGTTTGGCCGCCAACCTGTGCTGCATAACAGGCATCGCCTTACGTCTCTTATGCAGTGATTCCAGATCAATATCCGCAACAATGATACCTGGCCCTGATTCCACCCGCTCTGCGATCACCTCTCCCCAGGGAGATATAATCATCGAATGCCCCCAGCTCGATCGGGTTGCAGAGTGCTGCCCCCCCTGATTAGCGGCCAAGACATAACATTGGGTTTCAATCGCTCTTGCACGCAACAAGACCTCCCAGTGAGCTTCACCGGTCACTGCGGTAAATGCAGATGGCACTGTCAGAATCTCAGCCCCTCTCTCCCTCAGCGCCTGATACTGCTCTGGAAAGCGCAGATCATAGCAGATAGATAATCCCAAGGTTCCTGCAGGACTATCAACCACAGTCAATCCACTCCCATGCTGAATAAAATCAGATTCCCTATACGCCGCATGCTGATCGTCGACATCAACATCAAACAGGTGGATCTTGTCATAGCGAGCACAGCGCTGACCCGATTCATCATAAACTAGACTGCTGGCATAAACTCTCTGCCTACCCCCAATCTGTTCATCTTCTGTCACTAACAAAGGGACACTACCCGCGATAACCCAAAGCTTATTCCTGGATGCCAGCCCAGACAATGTTCGCTCTATCAGTGAACTGCGCTCCTCACTTGCAGCCAGTCTAATTAATGCCTTTGAATCCAGCATGGCAAAATTCTCTGGAAGCAGTAATAGCTCTGCTCCTTCTGACTTGGCCTGCTCTACTAGCAGAGCAGCCTGCTCCAGATTGCTTTCAAGGTTTTCTCCCGACAGCATCTGCGCAACTGCAACCTTTGCCATCTCCTCTCTCCGGTTGAATCCGCTATTGAAGTGATTGATTGTGATTTTTCAGGTCGACCTCTGGATCACTCCAGTCACCTGACATGTGGTATTTGACCGTCGTAAATTTCTCGAGCGGGTCTCCTATCAACTTATCGAACAGGAATACAGCACCTGCTACCTGCGGTGCTCCCAACAGGACACTGACAAGAGGGATATTTCCTGTCACAGGTAGCGCCACCTCAATATCCTTATCAACGGTTTCCCGAACCAGATCCAAACTACCTTGCATAGCAAGATTTGCGGAGGGGCCGGTCATAATAAAAGGTTCCGCCGTAGTCGCTATCCCTTTTTGGATTTTGTAGTTCGCTTTCATCTCATCGAAAGCAACACCACTTTTAAACAGGTCTGAAAAATCAAGTCGTAGACGTCTACCCAAAGACTGCAAATTGAGAATGCCAAAGACCCTTAAGAAGTTACCCGAGTTGCCCACATCCAACAGGCGCCCCTTACCTGCTGTAAATTGCAGTTCGCCATCAGCATTGGCAAGCTCAAACTCCCAGGGCGCACCACCCCAGGAAAGTTGCAGATAGGAGTGAAGGCTTTTGGTCTCCAGACTCTCCTCAAATCCCCAGAGGGAAAGCACTTTGCCAAAGTCCTCACTATCTAACTTGATAGTCAGATCGGAAACCTCCTGATCTGTTTTCTCCCAGCGCAACTCCCCTCTGACATCTGCGCTCTCTATCTTGCCACGGATATCATTGATTGAAGCTCCATTTTCAGTTGGCCTCAGATTAAACGCCCACTCTCCCATCTGCTTTGAATACAGTCGTAAATCATCGACCTGGAGATCAAGCATCGGTAGTGATTCGGGTTTGATATCCGCAGTAATAAATGGTTCCTCAGTATCTGAAGTCTCATCGCCATCAGTAATCACAAGATACTTAAGTGCAGCCTTGTAAGGCTTGCTTGCACTCTCAGGCAACCACAACTTCCCAGCAACCTCTGGACTAGTAAGGTTCAACATCCACCCTTCAGGCTGCGGTTTCAAACGCACATTGAGATCCGACAGCGCAATATCATTGAAGTCAAATCGCCCTATAGAAAGGTTGACTTCACGCAGTAGCGAATCTGCATCCTGATCCTTCGAACGTTGCGGTGACCCTACTGAGTCGTTAAACCCAGCAGCAGACAAAAATTGCTCTAAATCTGCATAATTGAGCGCAGGGATCATTCCATCCAATATGATGCCTGGCTCAGTCGGTCGGTCGGGCCTATCCCCTCCCAAAGTAAATCGAGCAGCCTCCAGCGCATCACCTCTATTGATCATGATGCCACGCAGTTGATTCGCAAGATTCAGACGAACTTCGGTCTGCCCTCTACCGTTTCTGCCCAAGTCACTCATGATCGTCAGGGACCTGGTCTGAGAGGCGGTCTTTGCCAACGGAGCAGGTGCCGATAATTCCACCCCCCTCAGAGTGCTTTTAACGACCAGTTGGTTACACACTTTTCCAGGACACATCTGTAGTTGAGCGTTATAGTGGATCTTACCTTTCGCCACTTTAAGAAGATCCAGTGCAAGCCACTCTCTTAAAAGATCGGCCTCAATGGCTCCATCGATCAAAATCTGAGTTTTTTTCCGCTTTGTGGAGATAGCCGCACTTACCGGCTGCGCAAACAGCCTTGCAGTAATTTTGTCCGATTCAAGTCCGTGATCACTTCGATAACGTATCTTACCGTTCATCTGAGTAAAATCGATCCGTTCCGAAGGAGAGTGAAAACGCCCATCTTTTAGTACCGTCTGCACATCAACCATCGGCAGCTCCCCCCCTTTAAGAGGCAAATTGATATCAACAGTCGTGTTTGCTCTACCGGCCATCTCCCAAGCCGCTAAATCATCACCAACCTCCTGCTTAAGTGGACTCTTAAGTAGAAAGCTCTCAATATCCTGCGCGCCACCTTCAACACTACCTGCAATGAGTAATTTATCCATCGCTTGCGGCAGATGTACCCAGGCGTTTTGAATAGTTGAATCGAAAATCTGTCCACCCTCTGCTTCGGCAACCAATTCACCGTTACGGAAAAAAACAAAGGTTTCAGCATGTTCGATAGCTGGCCAACCAGGCTGGTACTCGAAGGTGGCATCAGATACATCAAAAAACATCTGAACAGCTGGTAATTGATAATCGTCAAGCCTAGATCGTGTCACCCCGTTCAGAATAAAACCGGCACGTTTGATCCGCCCCTGCTTTATTGCGTCAACAAGCCATTGATAGGTTTTAACACCTACCTCTTTAGGGGGAATATAATACTTAGCCTGTAACCCATCGCTCTGCTGCATCCCGATCTGCAGGTTCAAAAGTGGTTGCTCGTTCTGACTGAAAGGAAGATAGATACTAAAACGTCCAGATGCAGAAAGGTGTTCATTGCTAAGATTCAACAACTGGGAGGCAACAACCACGCCCTCCTCTTCAAAACGCCACCCGATAACCCCTTCAGCTCCCTGATACTGCCACTGATAATCAAAAAGAGTGGGGTAATGCATCGAGAATTTCTGGCTATTTAAGTGGATCTGCCCCCCCTTCATATCCGCTTTCAGCAAGCCATTAATGCCTTTAAGTTCAGGAACATCATCCCATGCATTGATGCCAACCGTATTGAGATCTGCCAGTATATGGAAATCATTTAGTTCACTCCCACCCCAGGTAACAAGCAGGTTTTCAACCCGTCCTTCAGGAGAGAGCGTTTTTAATACAGATTGTACTTCAGCGGAGATGACACCCTGTTTCCCAATCCAGGCAGCCACCTTCTCCAACTCAAGACTATCGACCATCAATTTCTGAGGTACGATCTTGTACCCTTCCCGTTTCAGGTCCAGACTAATTTTGGGTAGATTTAATGCTGAGTGCTCTGCATCGAGCATCAGGTCATTGAACTGTAACTGATAACCTTCGTTACGACGGATCAGTGAAGTTTGCAGTGTAAACTGATCAAATTGATACGCTTTATATTTGAAATCTGATACTGCTGTCCGCCCAGTCATATAGATCAACTTCCCACGGTGGGACTGACCCCAAACCTCCTGTTCGGCCTTTATACTTTCCAACTCAATATCAGCCAGTGCCAGCCAAGGGGAGACAATCTGCTGATCCAACCCCTGCACCTTCAGATAAAAATCGGTTTTCTCCTTTGAGGGGTCTCCTTCCACCTCTGCTACAAACGCGATCTCTGCTTGCCCTGTTGATGTTTTCAACTCGGCGTTAGCCTTCAGCTGGTGCAGGAGCCCATCATGTTCAAGGCTAAGGTGAATAGGTGAGAGCGATACCTCTTCTCCCCCACTTCCTTCCACAACCAGCTGGGCATTATCAAAATTGATAGAGGACTGCTTCAGAATGAAAGCCAGCAGGCCTGACCCAGCACTGCTAACTTGATGTTTAGCTTGTTTATCCGAGCGGTTTTTCTCTGCAGAATCACCACCCGACAATAAAGAATACCTAAGCGTCAGGCCGTCCAAATCAAGCCGGGAAAAAACAGGAGACAACATACGGGCTGAAGCGATCGGATCTAGCGCAACCTCACCTTGCATTAGCGCCAAAGACAGTTCTGGACGGCCTTCAACAGCATCAATGGCCAGCCCCCTGATCTCAACAACCGGAGCCCATCCCTCCCATTCACTGCGAATTCCTGCAAGATGCACATTTGCAGAGAGCTGCTCAGACAGAAACGTCTCGATACGCCCCCGATGCTGCTCCAGATCCTGGATAGTGAATTTTATTACCAGCAGGAGTGCTGCCAGAATTGCTCCGACAACTGCGAGTCCCCAATATAGGAACCAAAAAAAAGAGTGAGCGTGTCGCTTCACAAATAATTCCTTCTAACGCAGAACAACATCAAAACTTTCTGCGTTATAGATAGGCTCTACCTGAAAACGAATCGTTTTCCCGATAAACGCTTCCAGTTCAGCCACATGATTTGAGGCATCATCAAGCAGATAATCCACCACTGGCTGTGCAGCCAAAACTAGGTAACTATCCGTATCATAAGCTCGATGCTGTCTTAATATTTCCCTGAAAATCTCATAACAGACTGTTTCTGGAGTTTTAATCGAACCCCGGCCCTGACACTCACTACAGACATCACAGAGCACCTGTTCCAGACTCTCACGGGTACGTTTGCGAGTCATCTCAACAAGGCCCAGATCAGAAACACCTGTCACCTTACATTTAGCATGATCTCTTTCAAGCACCCTTTCCAGGGTACGTAGCACCTGACGCTGATGATCCGGATCTTCCATATCGATAAAATCAATAATGATAATTCCACCCAGATTACGTAATCTGAGTTGCCGACCTATCGCCGTAGCAGCTTCAAGGTTGGTCTTAAATATGGTTTCTTCCAGATTACGGTGACCGACAAAAGCCCCCGTATTGACATCCACAGTGGTCATCGCTTCAGTTTGATCAAAGATCAAATATCCACCAGACTTAAGCTCCACCTTACGTCCCAGAGCCTTCTGAATCTCCTCCTCGACATTAAAGAGATCGAAGATCGGTCGTTCACCTGGATAGTACTCCAGTGTATCAGCAACCTCCGGCACCAGCGCCTGAACAAACGCTTCTGCTTTCTGGAATGTTTCTCGTGAATCGATCCGAATACGCTCCAAACCAGTATGCGCCATATCACGCAGGGCTCGCATATTCAGGGGCAGATCTTCATAAATTACACTGGGTGCTTTTGCAGAGGAGATCTTCTCTTTTATCGACGCCCATAAACGCCTCAAGAACTGGATATCTGCTTTAAGCTCTGCTTCTGCCGCGCCTTCTGCAACCGTACGCAGAATGAATCCCGCAGGATCGCCCTCATCGTTTTCAATCATAGACTGGATAATTGAACGTAGACGATCTCGCTCTTCAACATCCTCGATGCGCTGGGAGACCCCAATATGACGATTACCCGGCATACAGACAAGGTATCGGGAGGGAAGCGAGAGGTGAGTGGTTAGACGTGCCCCTTTTGTTCCAATCGGATCTTTTGTCACCTGAACAAGTAGGGACTGCCCTTCACGCAAGACCTGTACAATCGAGGTATTATTCTTCTCCTCATGGCTTGCGCCTTGAGGTAATACCTCTTCCACATGGATAAAAGCAGCACGTTCAAGGCCGATATCAACGAACGCTGCCTGCATCCCCGGCAACACCCTGACAACCTTCCCCTGATAAATATTACCAACAATTCCCCGACGATGGACGCGCTCAACATACACCTCTTGCGGCATCCCATTTTCGATAACCGCAACCCGCGTTTCCATTGGTGTAAAGTTGATCAGTATCTCTTCACCCATGACCTATCCCTTATCCTGTTCAGACTGCCAGACTGGTACGTCCACCTGTTTTAACATCGCTGCAGTTTCCGCTAAAGGAAGCCCTACTACTGCAGAATAGCTACCCTTAATCTCTTCGACAAATATGGCGCCATAACCCTGAATACCATATGAGCCTGCTTTATCAGCCGGCTCCCCGGTACACCAGTACGCAAGACACTCCTCTCGCGTTAACGATTTAAAACGAACATCCGTTTCGACCACAACCGACTGCGTTTGTTCAGCAGTCACAACGGCCACAGCGGTTATCACTTGATGGGTTCGACCTGACAGACTCAGCAGTGTACGGATCGCATCCTCCTGATCCTCAGGTTTTCCCATGATCACTCCATCAACGACCACGGTCGTATCCGCCCCCAACACAACACTTTCCTCGGATCCTAATTTGAAACAGCACCGTGCTTTCTCAATGGCTAAACGCTCTACATAAGTGCTCGCAGCCTCTCCAGCAAGCGGAACTTCACAAATATCCACAGGGGACACTTGGCATTGAACACCGATCTGTTCAAGCAGTGCTTTACGTCGCGGTGATGCAGAAGCCAGTATCAGATTCACAGATGCTCCTAGCGGATGCGGAAAAAGCGACGAATGCCGCGTAAGATCACAAAGAGCCAAGGCCACAACAACCCGCTCATCAGACACGGTAACAGAAAGATCAGACTCTCTCCGGTATATCCTGTAAATGCCTGCATCCAATGAAAGAGCAACTGATTGATACCCACTAAAACCATCACCATCAGCGCTTGCTGTACCAAAGGAAACATACGCAAACGTTGATGCAGAACCAGAGTCAGGAAGGCGATAATAGTCAGAGAAAGTGCATTTAGACCCAGAACACTTCCTTTAATCACATCCAATAGCAGGCCGAGAAAAAAAGCGACACCCATTCCTACACGGTGCGGCAATGCCATGACCCAATAGATCAGGATCATGGCGACCCATTCCGGACGCGCCCATTCAAAAAGGTGGGGCATCGGGATCTGACTTAGCATCAGACCTACAAGAAAGGTGGCTAAAATAATAAAGCCGCCCCCACCTGGAGCGGCTACATCATGGCTATTCACTCTTGCTCCTCCTCGGGAGGATCGGAAGGGCGAGCGGGCAGATTCACCAGTAGCAGATGCCTGGATTTATTCAGCATCGCTGTCGGCTTAATTTTCACTTTAGAGAAGCTCTGACCTGGGTCACGGATCACTTCCGAGACAGTGGCCACAGGATAGCCTCGGGGGAAACGGCCACCCAGTCCTGAGGTTACGATCAGATCACCCTCATCAATATCTGCGGTATCCGGTACATGATCCAGTTCTAACTCGCCTAACTGCCCCTTACCTAATGCGATACTGCGGAAACCACTCCGATTGACCTCAACCGGTAAAGCGTGCCGGGCATCAGTAATCAACATCACACGACTGGTATAGTGCGAAATCTCAGTAACCTGCCCCATGACTCCACCGGCATCCAGAATCGGCTGCCCCATTGTGACCTGATTTTCACTACCCTGATTGATAATAACCTGATGCTGAAATGGATCGGGATTGACCCCTATCAACTCTACAAGCACCACCTCTTCATCAACGCGTTGACTGCCTTTCAACAAGCTTCTTAGACGGCCGTTCTCCTGTCGCAGAGCATCATTTTGCTGAACTTTACGCTCAAGCTGCAATGCTTCCGCTTTTAGTTTGGCATTCTCTTTCAATAATAAACTACGATCGACAACGACCTCAGAAACCTCCCCAGCAACACGACTAGGAACATCCACAATCCACTGCAAAGGGGTCAGAATAAGTGACAGATAGGCACGCCCATCACGCACTTTGGCCGAATACAGATCCGCAGCCATTAACGCAAAGGCGAGTAGTAATAGAAAGAAAAAAAATCGGCCGGAAGAACGGCCCAGGAAGATAGTTTTAATAGGCCACCCCCTGAAACAGGAGGTGACACATCATACTTAAAGATTTAGAGATAACTGATGACATAGTTTAGTCATGGCTTACCAGCTCAAAACCATTTTTATCCAGAAGCTCCAGAGCTCGGCCGCCTCCGCGCGCCACACAGGTCAGCGGATCTTCAGCCACTATTACAGGCAGACCCGTCTCTTCACTGATAAGACGATCAATATTACGTAACAAGGCACCACCACCTGTCAAAACGATTCCACGCTCTGCAATATCGGATGCCAACTCTGGTGGGCACTGCTCCAGGGCACTTTTAACAGACTGCACAATGGCAGACAGCGGTTCCTGAAGCGCTTCCAGAATCTCGTTACTGTTCAGAGTAAAGCTACGAGGAATACCTTCAGCCAGATTGCGACCACGTACATCGATCTCATGCATTTCTGACGAAGGGTAAGCGGTGCCGATCTCCTGTTTGATGCGCTCGGCAGTCGAGTCGCCAATCAGGCTGCCATAATTCCGGCGCACATAGGTCACAATATACTCATCAAAACGGTCTCCGCCGATGCGAACCGAATCCGCATAAACAATACCATTCAGAGAGATCACTGCGATCTCGGTGGTCCCACCACCAATATCTACAACCATTGAACCACTAGCTTCATCAACAGGAAGCCCTGCGCCGATTGCAGCAGCCATAGGTTCATCGATCAGATAAACCTCACGCGCGCCTGCACCCATAGCAGATTCTTTGATCGCACGACGCTCCACCTGTGTAGATTTACAAGGTACACAGACAAGTACGCGTGGGCTGGGAGTAAGGAAGTTAGTGTCATGAACTTTGCTGATAAAGTACTGCAACATTTTTTCTGTCACATGAAAATCAGCAATGACTCCATCTTTCATCGGGCGGATCGCTGTAATAGATCCAGGTGTACGACCTAGCATACGCTTGGCATCAACACCGACAGCAGCGACGGATTTCTGGTTACCCGTTTGTCGAATCGCGACAACAGAGGGTTCATCCAGAACAATATCCTTATCGCGGACATAGATCAGAGTGTTTGCAGTGCCCAGGTCAATGGACAGATCGCTGGAAAAAAGACCACGAATTTTCTTGAGCATGTACAGGGAGTCCTAAGAAATCTGCAGGTATAGCCGCTATATCCTGAAAACACGTAACTCTAACAACGGCAAGACTTTTGAGCAAGGTGAAAATAGTAAAACCCTCTAAAAACACGGGCTAAATTTCCTTCATGAAGCAGTGGGGTTATGGTAACGTACGTCTCTTGGTTTTTTCCCCTTTTCGCTTTCTCTGAAAGCCATCTCAAAAAGTGAGAGTAAATTATGTCTCTGGATCGCTCTGATGTGGACAAAATCGCCCATCTGGCGCGCCTTCAAATTGAAGAACAGGACGCTCCTGAATACGCGCAAAATCTGTCAAACATTCTGGAACTGGTCGACCAGATGCAAGCCGTAGACACTACTGATGTAGCACCTATGGCCCACCCTCTGGATGCCGTTCAACGCCTTCGTAGTGATAACGTCACGGAGGAGAATCAACGCGAACAACTACAATCCGTTGCTCCGGCCGTTGAAAACGGGCTCTTCCTGGTTCCCAAAGTTATTGAATGATCCCGCCCATCCAGACGGAAATGATTAAAGGAAAAAGATTCCATGTTTGACAAAACACTAGCCGAGCTGGCACAGGGCCTTAAGCAAGGCGAATTCAGCAGCGTCGAGCTCACTCAGGCCTATCTGGCCCGCATCAAGTCAGAAGATGACAAGTACAACAGCTTCATCACTGTGACCGAAGAGCAAGCACTGACACAGGCCCAAGCTGCCGACGAAGCGATCGCAGCAGGCACTTCAGGTGCCTTTACCGGCCTGCCGATGGCCCATAAAGATATTTTCTGCACCGAAGGGGTTCGAACAAGCTGCGCATCACGTATGCTGGACAACTTTATATCCCCTTATAACGCTACTGTCGTAAACAAATTTAATGCCGCTGGCGCTGTCATGCTGGGTAAAACCAATATGGATGAGTTTGCGATGGGCTCATCCAATGAAAGCAGCTTCTACGGCCCCTCAAAAAATCCCTGGAATACCGATTGTGTTCCCGGAGGCTCTTCGGGTGGTTCTGCAGCTGCAGTTGCAGCCCAGTTAACACCGGCAGCTACGGGGACAGATACTGGCGGCTCGATCCGCCAACCGGCCGCGTTATGTGGCATTACAGGTCTTAAACCCACCTATGGTCGCGTATCACGGTTTGGCATGATCGCATTTGCATCCTCGCTTGATCAGGGTGGACCGATGACAAAGTCAGCTGAAGACGCTGCGATGATGCTGAATGTGATGGCAGGGTTCGACAAACACGACTCAACCTCTGTTGACCGTGAAGTACCCGATTACACAGCCGACCTGAATAAGCCACTCGATGGTCTTAAGATCGGCCTGCCTAAAGAGTTCTTTATGGATGACCTTGATGCTGATATTGCAGCACAAACACAGGCCGCCATTAAAGAGTTCGAAAAACTGGGCGCCACAGTAAAAGAGGTCAGCCTACCCAATACAGCGCTATCGATTCCGGCTTATTACATCATCGCTCCGGCTGAAGCATCTTCTAACCTTTCACGCTTCGATGGGGTTCGTTACGGATATCGCTGCGAAAGCCCTGTTGATCTTGAAGATCTTTATAAACGCAGCCGTGGTGAAGGTTTTGGCCCTGAAGTAAAACGCCGCATTATGATCGGCGCATATGCACTATCCGAAGGCTTCTATGATGCTTACTACAACAAAGCACAGCAGATTCGACGCCTGATTCGTGACGATTTTGCCAAAGTCTTGAGCGAAGTCGATGTTATTATGGGACCTACCACTCCACACCCAGCCTTTAAGATCGGTGAAAAATCCTCAGACCCTGTCGCCATGTACATGGAAGATATCTTTACTATCTCCCTGAACCTGGCAGGCCTTCCCGGTATGTCTGTCCCTTGCGGCACTGTCAATGGTTTACCCACAGGCCTGCAAATTATTGGCGACTACTTTGCCGAACAGAAGCTATTGAACGTTGCCCACCAATTCCAGCTGGCAACTGATTGGCATACACAGTCACCACAAGGTATCTGAGAGGTTTATAAATCATGGAATGGGAAGCGGTAATCGGGCTTGAAATTCACGCCCAGCTAGCGACAAAATCCAAAATCTTTTCCGGTGCCAGTACAGAATTTGGTGCCGAACCCAACACCCAGGCTTGCGCAGTTGACCTTGCCCTACCTGGCACACTTCCAGTGTTCAATGAAGAAGCACTGAGAATGGCGGTTAAATTCGGTCTGGCTGTCGATGCTGAAATCGGCCGCAGATCTGTTTTTGACCGCAAAAACTATTTCTACCCTGATCTGCCCAAAGGCTATCAGACCAGCCAGCTCTTCCATCCGATTGTCGGTGTGGGTCATATTGATATCACACTGGAAGATGGCACAGAGAAACGAATAGGCGTCACTCGCGCCCACTTAGAGGAAGATGCAGGCAAATCTATTCATGACGCATTTCCAAGCATGACAGGTATAGACCTGAACCGTGCGGGCACACCTCTGCTCGAGATCGTCTCTGAACCTGATATGCGTAGCGCTGAAGAAGCTGTAGCTTACGTCCGTAAGATTCACTCTATCGTCACCAGCCTTGGCATCTGTGATGGAAATATGGCTGAAGGCTCGTTCCGTTGCGACTGTAACGTTTCGGTTCGCCCAAAAGGTCAGGAAGAGTTCGGCACCCGTACCGAGACAAAGAACATCAACTCGTTCCGCTTTATTGAAAAAGCGATTGTGGGCGAGATAGAGCGCCAGATCGACCTGATCGAAGATGGCGGTCGCGTAGAACAGGCAACCCGACTCTACGACGCTGACAAGAACGAAACCCGTTCCATGCGCTCCAAAGAAGAAGCCAATGACTACCGTTACTTCCCCTGTCCGGACCTACTGCCTATCGAGATCGATGACAGCTACATTGAAGCGGTCCGTGAGACACTTCCGGAGCTACCCGATGCGCGTAAAGCTCGCTTCTTAGCCGATTATAAGCTGAGCGACTACGATGCGATGGTACTGTCCGGTGATCGCACCATGGCAGAATATTTTGAAACCGTGGCCAAAGCAGCTAACGACGCAAAACTGGCTGCAAACTGGGCCATGGGTGAGCTCTCCAAAATGCTCAATCAGAATGATATACAGATCCAGTCAAGCCCTGTATCTGCAGAACAGCTCGGCAGCCTTCTGGAACGCATTAAAGACAATACGATCTCTGGCAAGATTGCCAAGCAGGTATTTGAAGTGATGTGGAATGAAGGCGGCAGCGCTGATGAGATCATTGAAGCCAAAGGCCTTAAGCAGGTTACGGATAGCGGTGCCATAGAAAAGATTGTTGATGATGTTATCAGCAACAATACACCTCAGGTTGATCAGTACGTGAATGCTGAGCCAGAGAAACGTGGCAAAATGATCGGTTTCTTTATGGGGCAGGTCATGAAAGCCTCTCAGGGCAAGGCCAACCCAGGTCAGGTACAGGGAATCCTGAAACAGAAACTGGACGCTCTGGCCGACTGAGCTTAAGCTGATTTTACAAAAAAGCCGCAGTTTTTAAGCTGCGGCTTTTTTATTTCCTCTTACAAACTCACGAGTCTCGAGGGCTCTTCCGTTTTAACTTTTTCAAAGCTGACCAGATAATACAGTCCCAGATGCGTTTTAACCGGTTCGATGGGCAACGAGATCACATTAACCTTCCCCGCCTCGCCCTGTAATCGCAGCTCCATATCCCCTGCCCACAATTGCCCCTGGCGAACAGACCCCAGCAACAGATCATTCTCTTCAGGCTTACCCACACCCGCGAGAAAATCCTTCAATTGAACCCCTTCCATATCCGGAAGATTAAATCCGGTTGCACGAACAAAGGCGGGGTTAACATACTCAATCTCAGATAAGCCGGTTAACAGCATCATCGGATTACAGCTGTTCTCAACCAGTGAAAACAGCTTGGCTCCACCATGACGGTTCTGATACTGGTAGGTTGTATCGGTGAAATAAGCAAAGACCCGGTCTTCCTCTTCGATCTGATAGGATTTTATGATCATATCCACTCTAGACCAAACGCCTTTCTTAGATTTCAGACTGAACTGCATCTCAAACGGGTCTGAACCTTTTCTCGACAAACGATTCAATCGGGTTTTAACATCCGCTCGCTTATCCGGTGAGATCCTCTCCAATAACCATTCGGGGAAGTTTTTAATCCCCTGAATCTCTTCATCCGGATAATCTACAATCTCGGGAAATGCTGAGGAGTAGTAACAGAGATGGCCACTATCGAACGACCACTCGCAACAAGCCCCACCCAGAACACCAATCGCCGTTTTAAAACGTTGTAACTCCAAGTTTTTAAACAGTTCAGATTCAATATCATCAGCACTGGTTGCACACTGCAACTTAATAACCAGATCACCCTCAAATAACTGGGTACTCATTACCACAATCTGAGGTCGCAGGGTTCCATCAGCTGTCTGGAATACCCAGCGGTACGAAAAGTCGCCACTCTCCTTCAACCGTCTGCGCCAATCCTTAATCAGCTCCTTACTCTCCCCTTCGGATTGTGTTGCTGCTGAAAACTGCTCGACAGGTGCACCAAGAAGCCCCTCCTGGCTCTCTACACGCAGGAATTCAACGGCTGCAGCATTACACGCAACAACCTTTCCCAGTCGGCACAGTAGCACCGGTAGTTGTGACTGCATATCCAGACGATCAGCCGCTTTAAGTTTCTCCTCAACCTGACTTTTAGCTTTATCAAGTTCACTGAGTTCACCCTGAAGAGATGCCTGCAATTCTGTTTTTTCTGAGGCTGTCTTTTCCAACCCTTTTGTCACTCTGGCGATACCTAGTACGGCCAAGATAAGGACAACCACAAGGATTGAGATACTTGCGATATCGGGTAACAGCTCCTGCTGAGAAACGCTAACCCAAAATTTTGAGACCGCCAGTAAACATGATAGAAGCGCCGCTATACCCAACAGGAGAAATCCTCCCGAAGCGGCATGCCCGCTATATTTCCCCCAGTTTTTAATCAGCAGCACGGCAAAAAGCAAACTGCTGAAGGCCACAGCAATACTCAAGAGATCCATCCTTTACCCCTTCTATTCTCTTGTGGAATCGAACAAACAGCCTGTTGAAAGTGACAACTTAGAACAGGTCGGCATGATTATTAAAGATATCATACCTCTCTAAAGCTTAATCTCGATAGAGGTAATAGACCAGATCAGGAATTTCAGACAAAAAAACAGGGGCCCGAAGGCCCCTGTGTTCTTAAGCGGGAAAATGCTTAAAGAAGACTAATCGGGTAATCCAGAATCAAACGCACATCATTGATACGCGGAATAGAGTTACCATCCACATGTGCAACACGCAGCTGCACACTCAGATCTTTTGCCTTACCACTCTGAACGGTGTATTTGGCATCAAAGTTGGTCTCGCGACGTTTACCATTGGTCATTGTGCCAGTATCGATATCCCACGCCTGTGTATGACGCGCCATCAGGTGCAGACCGGGGAAGGAAGGCACATCGTAGTCCACACGGAACTGAAGTGCCTGAATATCATCCGCATTGAAGTCCAGCAACTGCACAGCACCGTAGGTGAAGTACTGAGTATCGTCCTGACCACCCCACTGCAGGTCATATCCATCACTACCGCCTACCGTTTGGTAGTTAACGGTGTAAGCCCAATCACCCTTGGCAAAACGTGCTGTCAGGCTGGTCAGATTACTGTCGTAATCGCTGCCATAAATTGCGCCATCATCTTTACCGCGCATATGGATAGCATCCAACATGACATCATACTCAGCCAGCTTGGTTGGGTAGGTCAGGTTGAAGAAAGATTGCTTCAGGTAATCATCTGCAACGGCATATTGAACCTGTGCGCTCAGACCGTTAGCAAATTTGTAGGAACCACCGATAGATGAGATATCGTAATCTTCACCGTTGGCAGTGTAATCAGAGAAATCCTGGCTGTTATTACGGGAAGCTTCATCTGAATAGAATGCATACAGATCCAGATTATCCAGTGCAATATCAGCATAAACAGCCTGAGTACTTGGCGCAGAAAGACGGGACTGCAGATCATTCAGCAGCGGCGTCATCATAACCATACGGCCTGCACGGATGTTCACGTTCTCCACAGGCTTGAACTTAACGTACAGATTTTCAAGCGCTGTATAACCATCACCCTCTTCGTTCAACACATCGGAAGAGCGGATAGTTTTATCATCCAAGAGCTCAACAACCTTAGTTACAGTTGCATCAAAGCCAACAACACCACCGTAGTATGGGGATTCAATGTTCAACTTGAACGCCTGACCTGCAGCGTGCGTATCATTCAAACCCTGATCAAAATCACGGTTCATGTAAAAGGTACGCAGATTAAGATCTACTTTATAACCATCCTGAGCTTCAGCAGCTACGATAGAGCCACTTGCAACAGTACCCAAAGCCAGCGCAGCAACGCTTAGTTTTTTCTGAAACATAATTAATGTCACAAACCTGAATTATTATTAGCGAAGTCGCCTATTCTAGGTAATCACCATCAGTCTTTTGTTCCGTTTTTTTGGGCTTTTCAGGTTATTAATCTACGAAAAGAAACAGATCCAGAACAATCAATCAAAAATAACCTATCTGTTCACTTTACTGCTATTTTCAATCAACTTTACCTTCAATACCTGATCTAAAGTGTTGAACCTCTTCAGGTGCTAGCGGTAACACTCAGATAGTCTATTCTGGATATAACAGAATTATGGGAGGGATTAGCATGAACCCAACCGAAAACCTGCTGGTATCCTGCCCTTACTGCATGGCTGAGAACAGACTTGATATCGACACCTCATCCGACCTGAATCAGGAGTTCATTCAGGATTGCTCACTCTGCTGCCACCCAATCGAGATCTGCGTCTATGAAGCCAGTGGATCAATTGCAGTGGATTTAAAACGAGAAACAGACTGACACCCGCACATGACTCTGAGATCTCTTTTTTCACGCTTCGCCACCCAACTCCCCCCCGCTGAGCTGATCTGGATTGGGATCAGACCTGCTCGCAAAGCTGAGCTCATTAGCCTGAAATCGGTAAACGCCTGCTCAGGAAGAGGATTGGAAGGCGATCACCGCTGTATGAAAACAGCCGGATCCGCACGACAGGTCACGTTAATCTCTGAGGAGTTTATCGATCAGATCGCTCTCTATGCTCGGAAAGATAAGATCTCACCCGCACTGCTACGAAGAAACCTCGTCATCAGAGGGCTCAACCTCAATGCACTCAGATACCAACAGTTCCAGATCGGTGATGCGATATTCGAAGCCTCCGCGTTATGCCACCCCTGCTCCAGAATGGATCAGGTTTTAGGCGAAGGCGGTGCAGCTGCGATGTTAGGTTTCGGTGGTTTATGCTGCAAAGTTATTCAAAGCGGTGAGATCCATATCGGCGATCAACTACAACTGTTATACAAATCGTAAACTCTGATTTAAGCTGTCACTCTCATCACCTCTGGTAACCGGTCACCCTATGTTTTCATTCTTTGAAAAGCAAGTTCACGCTTTTCCACCTGAACAACCAGCTACTCCACCACGGGGTCTGTATGCTTTCTGCCGTCACTACACCCGCGGATCTGAAAAACCGCTCCTCATTATGTCGCTGCTGACCGCAACGATCGCAATTCTTGAGGTGACGCTGTTTGGGTTTATGGGGCAGTTAGTCGACTGGTTAGCCGATAAAGATCCTGCCACCTTTCTTCAGGAGGAGTCACGCTCCCTGCTCTTGATGAGCCTGATACCGCTTGCGGCTCTTCCTCTTGCGGGGTTATTTCATTCATTGATTACTCACCAGGCTCTGTTAGGTAACTATCCGATGTCCATTCGGTGGCTGGCACACCGCTACCTTTTGCGTCAAAGCGTGACGTTTTATGCCAACGACTTTGCGGGAAGGATCTCAACCAAAGTGATGCAGACCGCACTCTCGGTACGCGAATCGGTGATGAAGCTATTGGACGTGATGATGTTTGTCGTCATCTACTTTTTTGCCATGCTGGCGCTTGTCGCACAATCAGACTGGCGTCTGACCCTGCCGATGGGTGTATGGCTGATCTTTTATATTGCTATCCAGCTCTATTTTGTCCCCCGCCTCAAGCAAGTTTCCACTGAGCAGGCGGAAGCCCGCGCGATGATGACAGGCCGTGTAGTGGACTCCTACTCAAATATCGAAACAGTCAAACTGTTCTCCCACACCGACCGGGAAGCCGAGTACGCTAAAGAGGGTATGGACGCATTCATGGCTACCGTTTACCGCCAGATGCGCCTGGCCACTGGACTCAATATCTGCGTCCAGAGCATTAATCACCTCCTCTCATTCTCTGTCGCCGCTCTATCCATCTGGTTGTGGTTACACCAGTCAATCACTGTGGGCGCCATCGCTATCGCCATCGCACTTGCGCTCAGACTGAACGGTATGGCGCACTGGATTATGTGGGAGATCAGTGCTCTGTTTGAAAATATCGGTACCGTTGCTGATGGAATGGAAACCCTGTCAAAACCACTACAGATTGAAGATTCACAAGACGCAAAACATCTGGATGTCACTCAGGGTCAGATCACTTTCGATCAGGTTGGATTCCACTATGGCGAAAGTAAACGGGTGATCGAGTCGCTCTCCCTGACAATTCAACCCGGCGAAAAAGTAGGTTTGGTCGGCCGCTCGGGTGCGGGGAAATCAACAGTCGTCAATCTACTACTACGCTTTTTTGATGTCGAAAGCGGCTCGATACGGATTGATCATCAGGATCTGCGTGATGTCACACAGGATTCACTGCGCGCTCAGATAGGCATGGTGACTCAGGATACGTCCTTACTTCACCGCTCAGTGCGGGAAAACCTGCTCTACGGCCATCCTCAAGCCACCGAAGAGGAGATGGTTTCCGCAGCCAAGAAAGCAGAAGCTCATGAGTTTATTCTCTCCCTGACCGACCCTCAGGGCAGGAGTGGCTATGATGCCCATGTCGGTGAACGCGGTGTTAAGCTCTCAGGCGGGCAACGCCAACGTATCGCAATTGCCCGTGTACTGTTAAAAGATGCGCCCATTCTGGTACTGGATGAAGCCACCTCCGCTCTGGACTCTGAAGTAGAAGCCGCGATTCAGGCCAGTTTATATAAATTGATGAAGGGTAAAACCGTTATCGCTATCGCCCACCGGCTCTCAACGATTGCAGCGCTAGACCGATTGATCGTGATCGATCAGGGTGAGATTGTTGAACAGGGTAACCATCACCAACTGATTCAACAAAATGGTATTTACGCACAGCTTTGGGCTCATCAAAGCGGTGGATTTCTCGGTGATGAGTAAAGGACCGTACCAACGGCTAAATCACTCAGGCCGTTGGTCTCTCCTGGTGGGATAGAATTAACCTACGGACCTCATCAAGCGGCAGCGGTTTGCTAAACATAAATCCCTGAACAGCATCACACTTGTAACGTTTGATAAATTCATATTGATGCGGTTTCTCAACCCCTTCCGCAACCACTTTAAGGTTCAGGTTGTGCGCCATATCGATAATGGTTCGAACAATCACCTCATCGTCCGCATCTTCACCAATATCCTGAATAAAGGAACGGTCAATTTTAAGTGTATTGAGCGGTAGCTGCTTAAGGCGGCTCAGGGAGGAGTAGGCAATCCCGAAGTCATCGATCGATATCTCAATGCCAAGCGCACGAATCTGACAGAGTTGCTGATAGACCGAATCCAATTCAGAAGCAACCAGTGTTTCTGTAATCTCCAACTCCAGCGCATCTGCAGGGTAGCCGGTCTCAGCGAGAAGCTGCATCATATCTTCAGCCACATTGTCGCGAATAAAATGAGAAGGTGAAAAGTTAACCGACAGTAGAAGATCAGGGTGTTCCCCTTCAAATAGGCCCAATACCTGAGTGCATGCGGTCATAGCAACCCACTGGTCGATCAGATTAATCAGACCACAATCCTCAGCCAGTGGTATAAATTCAGCCGGAGAGATAAAGCCCTCTTCGTCATCATACCAGCGAATCAACGCTTCCAGGCCTATAAGTTTGTGCTCACTTACCTGCCATTTAGGTTGATAGTAGACCTCAAAATCCATGGTCTGTACCGCTTGTTTAAGCTTATGCTCAAGCTGCATACGGCGCTCAGTCTTTTTGTTCATCTCCATATTGAAGAAACTGTAGCGATTACGACCATCCTCCTTCGAGCTATACATCGCAGTATCCGCATTTTTCAGCATCTTTGATGCATCTAAGCCATCAGTTGGGAAAATACTGATGCCTATGCTGGTTGTGACCTGCAGGCTGTGCCCATCTACAACGATCGGTTCACGGATCGCTTCGATCAACTTAGTTGCCACATCCGCTGCCTGTTGGGGGTTACTCTCCTGTAACAGCACCGCAAATTCATCCCCACCCAAGCGGGCTAATGTATCACTAACACGTAGGCACCCTTTCAACTTATTTGCCAGCTCCACCAGCAGCTTGTCACCCACATCATGACCCAGGGTGTCATTGATATCCTTAAATCGATCCAGATCCAGAAACAAGATAGCAAGCTGGTGCTTATGGCGCTGCGCAAAGCTCATTTCACCCTGCAACTTCTCATCCAGTGCAGAACGGTTTGCCAATCCGGTTAATGCATCATGGTAGGCTTGATGCTCAAGTTCCCGCGTCAACTCATAAAGCGCGGCGGTGCGTTTCTTAACCTTATTTTCCAACTCATCCCGCGCTTCTAGCAGCTCTTTATCACGCCGCTGAATCAGATCCAACATCTCATTAAAGTCATCTGCTAACAGACCGATTTCATCATCAGACGCAACCTCAGCCCTGAGGTTATAGTTTTTGGTTTCAGCGATTTTACGTGCGGTACCCGCCAACCTCAGCAGAGGACTGGTAAACAGTTTTTGCGCTTGTGTGGATAAGATAGCCGCGACTAACACCGCAAGTGAAAACAGCAATAAAACAATCGATAACCGTTCAAACTGATGGCCCTTCCACTGACTTAGATCCGACATCAGTAACAGGTAACCGACCTTTTCCCCGTCCAGCACGATCGATCTCACCACGTAGAGCAACTCACCTATTGACCCACTGGCCCTATCAGGTAGCTGTGGAGTCACACCTGCATTATTGCTTTTGTATGAAGCGAATAGTTTTCTATCCGCGTTGTACAGATAAGCCCCTACGATGTTTTGCTCACCTTTGAGTGAGCTTAATGTCAGTGTCGCTGAGAACTCATCGCTAAAAGTCAGAGCCGCAACACTGTTATTTCCGATAATCCCAGCTGTAGAGTTCATATGCTTAATCAACTCAGCTCGGGAGTTATGCCAGTCGCTGACAGCAAACCCAAATGTAGCCAAAACCAGGGTTGTACAGCTGGTCAGCAATATCAACATGATCAGCTTCCGTCTGATACGGTGGCTATCAAAAATCATTGATCTCCATCCTCCAGAATCTTAGCCAATTTCAGTAACTGGGAACTCAGTCTTAAGTGAGCTCTCTCCGCCTGCTTTAGGCTCACCTCAAACCCAATAGATTTTCCACGACGGTAGAGATTAACGATCACCCCTGGGTGCGCTTTATCCTGCATGGAGCGATGGTCAGTGAGATCTGCCATCACCAGCACCCCTGACCTGTTCAGATTCCAGTCGATCTGATCGAGCTGGCCTCCCTGAAGGAGAAGAAGGTCGCAATGTGACAGTTCCGACTGATCCTGTAGCACCTGAGTACGTATAGATCGCTGCTGAATAGTTTTACCCTCAATCGTTTGGGTTCCCCCCTGAAAACTATTACGTTGAAGGAAACAGAGATTAAAGGTATCCGGGCGTTTTACATAAACACTCTCAGGCCAGGTGACGAATTTGGCAATGTTATACACAAAAGCCGACTTAACCTGATTCACCCGCTGATCATCAGCCAGAGCAGTTGCAGGCAGGTTCCAGATGAGCAATAGCCAGATCGGAACATGCCTCAACCATGAAGGTGACGAGCGAAGCTGGAACATATAAGGTGCTTTCATAGAAAGTCGCTATTCCACTCCACACTCAACCAGATCTCCCTCTGACTCCGTTCATTATTATGCTGTGATCCAAAATCGGCTGCTGGGTCATAAACTCGTTTATCAAAGAGATTATCGATCCCTAAGCGATAGCTAAACTGATCACTTAACTGACCGTATGCAAACAGATTCGTGATCCAGAATTCATCAGCGGTATCATTTAAAAAACTGTTGAAATCATCCCGCTGGCTATTGTAAAAAGCACTCAACCCTATGCTATGGCGCTTATGGTAGTGATAATTCAGCTTAACGCTTCCCGTCCAACTTGCCAGATAGGGGAGTTCTTCACCCTCAGAATCGGAATGCAGGTAGGCTAACCCCAAACGTAGATCGAGATCTCGGGCAGGCCTTATGTGAAATAGGAGATCAGCCCCCTGCATCGTGATATCTGTTCCACTATTAGCGAAATACTCATCAGCCATATCCGGAGTCGGTACCTCACGGATATAGCCCGTCAGCTCATTGCGGTATAGGTTCAGACTTAGATTGGCCTGATCCCACTGGTAAAGGTACCCAAATTCCAGTGACTCAATCTCTTCCGGCTTAGTTTGTGGCGGCACAAAAGTTGTACCCTCCAAAACTTTCAGATACTCCCTAAAAGTCGGTGTCCGTATCGCTGTTCCATACTGCATTTTCCAGGTCTGACGGTCGTCAGGAGAATATACCGCAGCTGCACGGTAGTTAAAGTGGCCACCAAATTGATCAAAATAATCATAGCGCCCACCCAAGGTCAGATTCAGCGTCGGATCAATCGTCCATACATCCTGGAAAAAAGCAGCCCAGTCGTTATTACTCACGCCTGGCTCCGAAAGCAGATTTCCAGTCTCACTAGGTGAGAGGAACCCATGCGCAAAATGGAAGAATCGTTCGTAATCCGTTCTTTCAGCCTTTTCATACTGCCAGCTCACACCGGATGCCAGCGTATGTTCATCAAATCGCTTCATCGCTGTGAGAGAAGCACCCGCCAAGGTCGCATTTTGGTACTCCTCATAGCCTAAAGCGCGGGTGATCTGTTCAACCTCAAACTCACGTCCCTGATCATCCTGATAATAAACAACCGCTTCAATCTGCCCGGTATCCAGCGTGCCATCTACATAGGATGCTGATACAGAGAGAAAATCCTTACTCACAAATGCATCCTGAGTCGCAGGAATATTAAGAAACGGAGTTTCATCCCGCTGATAATTCAGCTGAAGGTTCAAACCCTCCATCGGGGAAGCTTTGATATTCAAAACTCCGTAATGTTCATCCCGCGGTTGGAGAACATCACTCCCGATAAAGCTCAGGCGATCCTCACGGAACGGTGCATCTTGCTCTAAAAAGCTGCCAAAAATCTGGAGATCTTCGCTGTTATAGAGCCCGGTTACTTTAGATCGCGCATTATCAGCCATTTCGGCGGTAACCGCATAGTTTGGTTGCTCGGAGAACTGGCGGGTTGTAATGGATATGATGCCGCCAAACGCATTAGCGCCATACAGACTGGAAGCAGGCCCTAAAATCACCTCGACCTTTTCCACCATCTCCATCGGAAAACTATCACCCAAAGAGAAATGGTTGTAATAGAGATGGCGCATTCGCACACCATCGACCATTAAGACCATCTTATCGTTGTAACGCTCCAACAGACCTCGCGCCCAGACAGAACGATGGCGTTTGCGATACTGATTCAACTGCAAACCCGGAACAAATGCCAACAGATCATCAATCCTACGCACACCATAGGCGTTAAAGTCATCACGATGAAAGCTATAAACGGTGCCAGGTGCTTTACTAATCTGGGTGGGTAGCAGCGACGCAGATGTGAAAACATCCAACGCAACTAACTGTTTTAGAGACATCGATGAGAAATCATCACTGCCTGAACTAAGTGAATTGGCCTGAGCCGAAATAGAGACTGCTGTTATTAGTGTAACAACGGAATGATAAAACCCTCGTGGTACGAGCATCTACCGCTAACCTCAACATAGTTATTATTGTTGTCATGCTCAGGCCCCTGGAGATCATCCTCGCCATCACACTCAAAATGAGTGTTCAAATAATCTGACCTTTAGCTATGAAAATCAATAGTCCTGATGTCCAGTATGGCTTTTGACATTGAGATAAGTCACGGAAGGGAAAATAAGTCGATACAGAGAGCAAAGCTCTGCTCTCTGTGAGAGACAAAACAGCAAACGGGGATCAATAAGAAGATCAGGTTAACTGGCAGTTATAGCCATATTCAGGCACTAAAAACCACCGATAGGCGGCTTAGTATAGATCTGTCGGACCAGTCAGGTTATATGCCGCTTCGCGAGGCGGCCACTATTCCCAGATCTCAGAACGCAAAAAGCCTGCAACAAGTGCAGGCTTCTCAGAATTCTGGTAGGACTAGGCAGATTCGAACTGCCGACCTCTACCATGTCAAGGTAGCGCTCTAACCAACTGAGCTATAGTCCTACTGTGTTCACCAGCGGTGAAACGTGGGCGTATTATACGCAGTCAAAAACGTCATTCAAGTACTATGTCGTAATAACTGTTTAGATATCCAAGATTTAGTCAACCAGCTGATTATCGATCGCATAGCGCGTCAGGCCGGCGGCAGTATGAATATCCAGTTTACTTTTAATATTCTGCCGGTGGGTTTCTACGGTTCTCACTGATATATCCAGGGTACGCGCTATCTCTTTGTTACTGTTACCTTCAGCCACCAGCTTAAGCACATCCTTTTCACGACCTGTCAGTGGTTCCTGTTCTGACTCTTTATTAGCTGCCTGATCCTGTTGGAACTGGCTAAACAGTGCCTGTGATGCTCCTGAACTAAAATAGGACCCTCCGCTAAACACAGTTTCAATTGCCGTAATCAGTTCAGATGAGGACACATCTTTGAGTACATACCCTGCGGCGCCGCATTGGATCAGCTTAACAATATACTCGCGATCATCATGCATGCTCAGGATAAGAACTTTTACCTCCGGCTGTTCAGATCTAAACTGCTCTGCCGCCTCGAAACCGTTCATCACCGGCATCGATATATCCATCAGCACAACATCCGGATTCAGTGCAGCGGATTTCTCCAGCGCCTGCTGCCCATTGTTTGCCATTCCTACCACTTCCAGGGATGGCTCACCTTCAAGACGGGCACTGATTCCCTCTAACACCAGAGGGTGGTCATCCACCAAAAGCACCCGAATTTTATGATTACTCATAGACACCTTTAACCACAATCATCAAAGAATTGAGAAGCCTGCCCGGATTCGTGATCCAGCCCCCTCTTTAGTGCGAATGCTAAACCGCCCACTGAGCAGCTCTGTTCGTTCACGCATGTTCAGTAATCCGATTCCACTATCAGCTTGCTCAGGGGAAAAACCGATACCATCATCACTGATCTCTACCCAGATATATCCCTCACGAGACCATATTCTGAGGCCCACATGCGCAGCTTCAGCATGTTTCTCAATATTGGTCAGTGCCTCCTGAGCAATTCGGTAGAGTGTAATTTCAATATCATCCGGTAAACGCTGCTCCGGCAGTTCCAGACGGATATTTGTTTCCACTCCGGTACGTTCTGAAAACTCACTAACCATACTGTACAGTGCTGACTCCAGGCCCAGATCATCTAGTTGAATAGGACGCAGATCATGTGAGATTCGCCTTACCTCCTGAATCGCCATATTCAGCACATCACAGCCTTTATTCAGATCACTCTCAGCACTCTCATCCTGTTTCAGTAATTTATCCCTTGCAAGCTCAAGGCGAAATTTAACCGATACCATCAATTGATTAATACCATCATGCAGCTCACGGGCAAAATTACGCCGCTGACTCACCTGAAACTGGACATAGCGATGGGCTAACTGCCGGAGGCGCTGATCCGCAAGTTGTGATGCATGCATGTTGATCGCAATCCCCACCAGCGCAATGACAATTACGGTACCCGCCAGAATCACCACCACTGTAAAAAATGTATTGCGAATATTGCGCGTCACTTTCAATCGTGTTGACGCCACCTCATTGGCGATATCATCGATATACAACCCCGTCCCGATCATCCAGTTGAATTTGGGTATCAATACAACGTAACTGAGCTTATCTTCAAGACCACCCTTTGATGGCTTGCGCCACACATATCGGTAAAAGCCGCCGCCTGTTGAGGCGATCTCAATCAGATCTTTGATTACCTGTTTACCATTGGCATCTTTCAGGTCGATCAGGTTTTGTCCCACAAGTTCCGGCTGGATAGGATGGACCAGATTGGTCCCCTGCTGATCATAAATAAAGAAATATCCATCATCACCATAGGTTAATCCGTTGATCATCTCCTTGATCTGCTTTTCCAGCACCACATCACCCGGCGAGGCTTCTGCCACAATCTGTTCAATCGAGTTCATTGCTAATGCAACATAGTGCTGTAGCTCCATCCGCTTAGAGCGCAACAGGTTTTCCTCGAAGGTATTGATCTCTTGTTCCGAGAGTTTTTTCGCCTGAGAGAGACTAATCAAGGTGATCGCAACGGTCACCAGTACCAAAGGGAGAATGGATAACAGAAGGATTTTAGTTTTCAGTGAAGCGGTAACGCGGACCATATTTACTGGCGTTCCTCTGCATTTCGGCTGATAGTTATTACCTAGTCAGTATAAAGGAGATAGCGGGAGAACACTCATGGATTCAACGATCTGGGATAAAGCAGCAGCCACTCGCCAGACAGCCGAAGCGGATGGCGTCCTCGAAAGCCTTGCAACAGAGCTGACTATCTGCCACGAAGGTGACCTGACATTCCACCTGCGTCAGCTTTCAAACCTAAAGAGAAAACACACACAACAAGCCTCCGTTGAAGGGAAAGATCACTTCAACCCGTTTTTACCTCACGAGGAAGCGATGTATGTGAACTGTGTCGGCCCGAAGCATAAGCTCCTACTGAACAAATTCAATGTATTGGACGATCACCTTCTGCTGGTAACCAATCAGTTTGAGCCTCAACAGAGCATTCTCAACAGTGATGACTTCAGTGCCCTGACCCGCTGCATGTTCCCCGAGCCCTGCTTAGCGTTTTATAACAGTGGCAAACGAGCGGGTGCCAGCCAGAGTCATAAACACCTTCAGTTGATCAAACTTCCCGCCGAGAGCCACCGCCTGATCGCCTTCCAAAAAGAGCTTTCGACACTCCACGATGAGGTCCCCCGTGAGCTCACATCATTACCCTTCAAACATGCGGCCCTGGCTCTCCCCAGGGAGATTTTTCATTCACGCACACTGGCAATAGAAGAGGGAGCCAGGCTACTTCAACATCTCTATAACCGCCTGCGAATGACACTGGGTATCGAGGCTAGTAGTGGTATCATAGAGTCACCCTACAATCTGCTTTTAACCTGGGAATGGATGATGATGGTACCCCGCACAGATGAGAGCAGTGCCGGTATCTCCCTGAACTCACTGGCATTTATCGGATCCATTCTAGTTAAAAATAGCGAGCAAGCCCGGCAACTCGAAGCTGCGGGGCTCACTCAAACTCTTCGCCAGGTCAGTAGCCAATCCGCCTAATCAGCAAGACTGTTCAGATAGGCCTTGTCAGAGATATTGGTCCAGGCACGTGCTTTCTGCATATAGGCCGCTTGCGAATCCTGAATACGCTTAGCCAGTGGATCTTTTGCAGCCGCCTCCGCCAGCAGTTCGGTGTTGGCTTTACGCATCGCCGCGATCACCTCCGGCGGGAAAGATTTCACCTGAATCCCAGGAAACTCTTTCTTCATCGTATCCCAGTTCACCGCTGACTCGTGATAGGACTGGATATACATATCGTAGGCAGCAGAGCGCATCGCGGTTTTCAGAATCACCTGCAAGTCTGCTGGTAGTTTCGCAAACTTCTTCTTGTTTACCAGAAATTGAAGTTCACTGGCGGGCTCATGCCAACCGGTGTAGTAATAAGGAGCAATTTTGTGGAAACCCATCCGGATATCAAGTGACGGGCCCACCCACTCTACTGCATCAACGGTCTTACGCTCCAAGGCCGTATAGAGATCGCCCGGAGCAATATTCACCGGCTTCGCACCCAGTTTTGCCCACACCTCTCCGGCAAAACCCGGGATACGAATCTTCAAGCCTTTGACATCCTCCAGAGAGTTAATCTCTTTCTGGAACCACCCTCCCATCTGGACACCGGTATTACCGCCAGGAAACGACAACATACCGAACTTGCCATAGACCTCATTCATCAACGCCTGACCTTCACCATGATAGAACCAGCCATACTGCTCAGGCGTTGTCATCCCAAAGGGCATCGTTGTGAAATAGAGGGTATTCGGGACCTTTCCCTTCCAGTAGTAAGAAGCGGAGTGACCAATATCATATTGCCCCGCCCGCACCATATCGAATACCCCAAATGGAGCTTTATGTTTATTACTTGAGTCGATTGAAATTTTCAGACGGCCATTGGACATGGAATCGGCAAGCTGTGCCATTTTTTTGGAAGTTTCACCTAAAATAGGGGTATTCGCCCCCCAGGTTTCTGCCAGTTTAAGACGATAAACCTTGTCATCCGCGTTTACAGCTGTTGCCGAAAAAAGGGCACCACAAATCGCTGCACCGGTTAGCCAGTTCTTATATTTATACTTCAACATAGAGGGTCTCTGCTTACAAAATAGGTATTCGTTTTCATCCCTGAAAATACTAATACATCCACTATCTCACTAAAAGTAATTAACTTATTCACAAAACAAAAAAACGCCCCGAGTCCGGGGCGACCAAATAAAATTTGGTAAATGGGAAGAAACCGTTCTAAAAAATATCACTCTTAATTGAGGCCATAGAAACCGGGGAACAGGAGGATCGATACCACGACAGCCACCTGCATGATGATAAAGGGCATAACCCCACGATAGATATCCACTGTTTTCACATTCGGAGGCGCCACACCCTTAAGATAAAATAGGCTAAATCCAAACGGTGGTGTCAGAAAACTGGTCTGCAGGTTCATCGCGATCAGAATCGCAAACCACACTGGAGCAACTCCTAAGGCGTCAGCAACCGGTGCAAGAATAGGAACGATGATAAAACTGATCTCTACAAAATCGATAAAGAACCCAAGGATCAGGATAGCGACCATTGAAAGAATCAGGAAGCCTGTGACCCCACCAGGTAGATCAGATAACAGCTCCTCAACGATATAATCCCCACCGGTATAGGTAAACGCCATGGAGAAGGCGGTTGCACCAAGCAGGATAGCGAAAACCATGGCAGTCACTTTAACCGTTTCAGTGGCCGACTCCAGCACCATCTTCCAGCTAAATTGACGATAGAGTGCAGCCAGTATAATTGCACCCACACCACCCAGTGCTGAGGATTCTGTCGGGGTCGCAATGCCCGCAAAGATGGAGCCCAGCACGATCAGGATCAGGGCTAACGGAGGAATAATCGCTTTAATCGCTTTGATATACATCTCACGCTTATTCTTTACATCATCATCTAAGGGTAGAGCTGGCGCGGCTTCCGGCTTAACAAAGCTATAGATTAATATGTAGATGACGTAAACACCGATCAGTATCAGACCCGGCCCTACCGCGGCTTTAAACAGATCACCCACAGGGATGCCTAACACATCACCCAGGATAATCAGGATGATGGAAGGAGGGATGATCTGGCCCAGCGTGCCGGACGCACAGATGGTTCCGCAGGCCAGTGATTTATCATATTTATACTTGAGCATAACCGGCAGTGAGATCAGCCCCATTGCGACAACAGAGGCACCAACCACACCCGTTGAGGCCGCAAGCAGCGCACCAACCAGTACCGTTGAGATCGCCAAGCCACCCCGTACACCACCAAAGAGTTTACCCATCGACTCGAGCAGCTGCTCTGCCAACTGAGTTTTCTGCAAGACGATCCCCATAAAGATAAACAGCGGGACCGCCATCAAAACTGTATTTTCCATAATGCTCTGAATACGGAACGGCATGAAGGCAAACATATCTGCGCCTTCTGCGAATACGCCAAAGATCAGAGCGACACCACCAAAAGTAAACGCGACCGGGAAACCGACTAACAGCATCAGCAGGGCCACAACGAACATAATAATACCAATCATTGTTAAGACCTCTTAGTGCTGCGGGGGCTGATAGTGATCTTCCTGAGTATTACCCAGGTAGATATTCAGAGATTTAAGGAATAAACCGATACCACTGATGAGCATGGCAAAAAATGCAAACGGAATCACCGACTTGATCAACCACCTATAGGGTAATCCGCCGGGATCACCTGAGGTTTCCCCCAGTTCAAATGACTCGCGTGCGAAATCCACACCATACCAGGCCACAAGCCCACAGAAAGGAAAGAGCAAAACCAGACAACCCAGCATATCGATCAGGGCTTTTGTTTTCCCTGACAAGCGCTCATATATGAGATCCACTCTGACATGGCCACCCGCTCTCAGCGTGTAGGGAACACCCAGCAAAAAGACAGCTGCATAAAGGTGCCATTCCAGCTCCTGCATTCCGATCGAAACATCATTGAATACATAACGCATCACAACGTCGATAAAAACGTTAAATAGCATTATCACGAACAGAACCGCAGAGATCTTACCCATCAAATCTGAAAAGCTATTGATCACCTGCTCCAGTCTCACTAGAAACATGCTTTCTCCTGAATGGTAGGAAGAGCTGGTATTCCGAGCTGGGACAGTGCCCGGAATACCAACGAGGGGGGTCAAACAACTAAATTACTTGGAAAGGCTGTTGAGATAAGCCTTATCAGAGATATCGGTCCACGCACGTGCTTTTTCCATGTAAGCCGCCTGGGAATCGAGAATCTTCTTAGCTAGCGGATCAGATGCTGCTTTTTCTGCCAACAGTTCATCATTGGCTTTACGCATTGCATCGATAACTTCGGATGGGAAAGACTTCACCTGAATATTCGGGAATTCAGTTTTCATGCTTGCCCAGTTTTCAGCGGACGCGTGGTAAGACTGGATATACATATCATACGCAGCGGTACGCATCGCAGTTTTAAGGATCTGCTGCAGGTCAGCTGGCAGACGTTCATACTTTTTCTTGTTAATCAGGAACTGCAACTCTGTTGCTGGCTCATGCCAACCGGTGTAGTAGTAAGGTGCAATTTTGTGGAAGCCCATTCGCAGATCAAGTGATGGACCTACCCACTCCAGGGCATCGATAGTACGACGCTCAAGCGCTGTGTATAACTCACCTGCTGGAATGTTAGTGGGTTTTGCACCCAGCTTTGCCAGCACTTCACCCGCAAAACCCGGGATACGCATCTTCAGGCCTTTCAGGTCATCCAGTGAGTTGATCTCTTTCTGGAACCAACCACCCATCTGGTTACCGGTGTTACCCCCAGGGAAAGACATCAGGTTGTACTTGCCATACACCTCATCCATCAGTTCCTGACCACCGCCGTAGTAGAACCAGCCGTACTGTTCAGGCGCAGTCATACCAAATGGCATTGTTGTGAAGTACAGTGTATTGGGCACCTTACCCTTCCAATAGTAGGACGCAGAGTGACCCATGTCGTACTGCCCAGAACGCACCATATCAAATACACCCAGTGGGGCTTTATGCTTGTTCTTGGAATCGATTGTGATTTTCAGGCGACCATTTGACATCTGATCTGCCAGCGCAGCCATATTTTTGGTTGCATCACCAAAAACCGGGAAATTTGTTGGCCAGGTTTCAGCCAGTTTCAGTCTGTAAACCTTATCTGCTGCCATCGCAGGAGAAGCCAGCACAGCCGTCGCTGCAGCTGCCATAATCAGCTTTTTAGAAAAATTCATCTTGAACATTTTTATTATCGTCCTCTATCTGTATTCCCGGGTTCTGGGGAACCATCACAAAAGGTTGGCCGGTTTAGATTCAGATCGCCTGCCCCTTCACATCGACCACAAGTCACATCCACTGATCTCTATCAGCTTCATTAGTCTGGCACAGCTTTAACAACGCACCCATTGGGATTAATGCGCAAATCTTCAGGTGAGACTACGTAGATGATCTACGTAGTAATACGTACTTCCTGTTCATCCAAACAACCGGTTACCCTGCTGATCAATCATTTGGCGAGCCTTTCTGACCATCTCACTCGCACAACTCTCAGCTGTTGGTAACAGATCAGCACGGATAAACAGATGACTCTTGCCCTCTTTCTCAATAGTGCCGTTGATACGAAACCCCATCTCTTCAGGGATCGGAGCGGGTGTAATTTTGAAGCCTTGATACTCTTCAGACGGAAATGCTTCAGGCGCCTGTAGCTCAGGATTTTTTGAAGAAGAGGAGGAGAATAATGAACACAGTTTATTTATCAGTGACATAGAGGTTCTCTTTAAGTGCCAGGAAGATATGAGATGAGTCTATCGCGGACTCTAGCGAATACAAACCGCTAAAAATGGCGATATTGAACGAAATCGGCACTATTTTCTAACCGCAATTTCGCTTAAATTAGGGAAAACACTAATATCTGAATACGCAGACTTGAAACGCTCCCAGCGGGCACAATCAATCAAGCCTGCCGAGAGGAACGATTCATGCAGTTCAATGGTACCGACAATTATGTAGCAACTGACGATCTCAGCATGGCGGTCAATGCAGCGATTACGCTGGAGCGGCCTTTGCTGATCAAAGGGGAACCCGGTACCGGTAAAACGATGCTGGCAGAAGAGGTCGCTGGCGCTTTAGGCAAAGAACTTCTCTGCTGGCATATCAAATCCACCACCAAAGCACAGCAAGGGCTTTATGAATACGATGCAGTTTCTCGTTTACGAGATTCCCAACTGGGTGAAGAGCGAGTCCACGACATCGCTAACTACATCAAGAAAGGGATGCTATGGCAGGCGTTTGAAGCGAATAAACAGGTGGTTCTGCTGATCGATGAGATCGATAAAGCGGATATTGAATTCCCCAATGACCTGCTGGTAGAGCTCGATAAGATGGAGTTCAGTGTTTATGAAACCGGCGAACAGATCAAAGCAAAACACCGCCCGATCATTATCATCACCTCTAACAACGAAAAGGAGCTGCCGGACGCCTTCCTGAGACGTTGTTTCTTCCACTACATTCAGTTCCCTGATCGGGAGACCATGGAGGAGATCGTTAAGGTTCACTACCCGGATCTACAACAGGAACTGGTTAAAGAAGCACTGGAGATCTTTTTCGAAGTCCGTACCGTTAACGGACTGAAGAAAAAACCGTCCACCTCTGAGCTGATCGACTGGCTCAAGCTGCTGATGGCTGACAACATTCCTGCTGAAGTCCTGAAAAATGGTGACAATACCAATGCCGTTCCACTGCTTCACGGCGCACTGCTGAAGAACGAGCAGGATGTACATATGCTTGAACGCCTTGCGTTTATGACTCGCCGTCTACAACGTTAACAGGCCTCTTTTATGCTGATTGATTTTTTTAGCACCCTGCGAAAAGCGGAAGTGCCGGTCACAATCAAAGAACTCCTCACCCTGCTGGAGGCCCTTCAGAAGCGTGTCGCCTTTGCTAATCTTGATGATTTTTATCTGCTGGCGCGCCTCTGTCTGGTGAAGGATGAAAAGTTTTATGATCGCTTTGATCGGGCATTTGGCTTCTACTTCAAAGGACTGGACGACATTAAACTCTTTCCTGACGATCAGATTCCTGAAGAGTGGCTAAAAGCTGAGTTCCTCAAGAATCTCACCGAAGAGGAAAAAGCTCAGATTGAAGCGCTGGGTGGTCTGGATAAGTTACTGGAAACGCTGAATGACCGGCTTAAAGAGCAACATGATCGTCATGCAGGCGGTAACAAATGGATCGGCACCGGCGGTACCTCCCCTTTCGGACACAGTGGGTATAACCCTGAAGGGATCCGTATCGGTGGAGAGAGCAAGCATAAGCGCGCCGTCAAAGTGTGGGAGAAACGCCAGTTTAAAAATTTGGATGACCAGGTAGAGCTGGGCACCCGTAATATGAAGGTAGCCCTGCGCAAACTGCGCAAATTTGCCCGAACCGGTGCAGCGGAAGAGCTGGATCTCAATGATACGATCCGCTCAACTGCAGATAATGCAGGCCTTCTGGATATTAAGATGGTTCCTGAACGGCATAACGCAGCCAAGGTGCTTCTGTTTCTGGATATCGGCGGCTCAATGGATCCCTATATCCATATGTGTGAACAGCTGTTTTCAGCGGCCAAAACCGAGTTCAAACATCTGGAATACTATTACTTTCATAACTGTATCTACGAAAAACTGTGGAAAGATAATCGTCGACGTTATGATGAAACCGTCTCCACGCTCGATGTGCTACATACCTACGGTAAAGATTACCGGGTGATTTTTGTTGGCGATGCGGCTATGTCGCCCTACGAAATGTTCAGTCGCTACGGCAGTGTTGAACATATGAATGAGGAAACAGGGCAAGTCTGGCTTCAAAGGGTATTAGATACCTGGGAGAAGGCGATCTGGCTGAACCCCTCCCATGAACGTTCCTGGAAGTACACCCAGACAACCGAGGCGATCAAGCAACAGCTTGATGGACATATGTATCCATTGACCCTTGAAGGGCTTGAGCAAGCGATCAAATACCTGTCCAAATAAACAGACTATCAGGAGCCTTCCGGGAATGGCGGGCTCCTGATTTCACTCCAGTTTAAGTTGATCTTCCCTTGACACAGCCCAGCTTCACAGCCAAATTTACACATACTTGAATCTATTCAGAATGGAACAGCTATGAGCACCACTGACACCCATGAAATCATTCATCAACTGGCTGATCTGACGAGTGCTCTGACAACTGAAAAAGACCATATAAGATTACTGGATCGGATTATTCAGGGCTGTATGCAGCTCACCAATGCAGACGCAGGTACCCTCTATACACTGAATGAAGACGATGAGAATGAACTGCAGTTTACTATTTTGCATAACCGCTCTCTGGGGATTCACCGTAAACCTCATGATCTTCCAGCGATCGAAATTTATAACGCCCAGAAGCGAGCCTCTAAACTGGTCGTAGTGCAAACCTTTGTACAGCGAGAAACGATCAATATCCCTGATGCCTACGCGTGCGATGACTACGACTTTTCAGGCACCCGGAATTTCGATAAACAACTAAGCTACCACTCAAAATCGTTCCTATGTGTGCCACTGCAGGATCACGAAGGCGAGATCATCGGTGTATTACAACTGATTAACGCGCAAGATAACCAGGGTAAGATTATCTCTTTCCCTGAAGCCCAACAGAATCTGGTTGAATCATTGGCATCACTGGCAGCAGCAGTTTTGACTAAGCGCCGCCTTATTGATGCTCAACGGCTCCTGTTTGAATCCTTCATTAAGTTGATAGGCCGGGCGATCGACCATAAGTCACCGGTCACGGGTAAACATTGTGAACAGGTTCCTGAGATTGCGATGCTTCTGGCAAATGCGGTCAATCAGACAAGTGATGGCCCACTCGGCAGCAAAAACTTTAATGATGCGGAGATGTATGAGTTACGCATTGCTGCTTGGTTACATGACTGCGGTAAAATTACGACCCCCGAATACATCATCGACAAGGCAACAAAACTACATACGATGTTTGATCGCATCGAAGTGATTGAATCACGTTTTAGGGAGTATAAGTTACAGCTGCAACTGGATCTGATGCACCAGAAAGAGAGCCTCTCTGAAACCGATTATGAGTGTGTCAGTAACGCCCTGACCTCGCAGCTGCAGCAGCTGGATGATGATCTTGAGTTTCTTCGCAGCTCCAATACCGGCTCCGAATTTATGGCCGATGAAGATAGGGCCAGAATTCAGGGAATAGGTGAGTTAGTCTGGACTGATAGTAGCGGAAACACCCGCCAGCTATTGACCCGTGATGAGATTGATAACCTCTGTATTCCTAAAGGAACATTAACAGAGGACGAACGGCAGGTGATGCGCGACCATATCAAGGTATCCATTGATATGCTCGAATCACTCAACTACCCCAAAACCCTTCAACGTGTGCCCGAGATCGCCTGTAATCATCATGAGCATATGGATGGAAGCGGGTATCCGAGAGGACTGACTGCTGATCAGCTTTCAATCCGTGCCCGAATTATGTGTATTGCAGATATATTTGAAGCACTGACCTCCCCAGATCGCCCCTACAAAAAAGGGATGCTACTCTCTCAAGCAATGAACATTTTGGGCAGAATGGTGGAAGACAACCATCTGGATAAAGATCTGTTTCAACTGTTTGTTAGCAGCGGAACCTATCTTGAGTATGCGAAAAAGCATATGACCCCCAGACAGATAGATCAGTTTGATCTGGCTGCACTACCCGGGTTGAACTGAAACCACGAGCCTATTTAGAGGTATGACTGAACACTCCCCGCCACTGCTGATCGGGAGGGGTCTGTTCAAACTCAGATATTCTCTCAAGATAGATCTGGCTGGGTTGATCATCTGCACAGCGGTTTAAGTACGTCTGGAAACAATCACGAGCAACCTGCCACTCTTTATCTACATAGTGTTTGAGCCCTTGTTCGAAAAGCGCCACCTGTGAGATCTCATCTTCTGAGCAAGATGCTTTCAACGCTATAGGTGCATATAGTTCCACCGGCTCCTGCCGCCCTTTGACCTGTACAAGATCTAATTTACGGTAAAGATATTCCGGTACCTGATCGACCACCTCTCCACTAACAAGCAGCGGAACACCATAGAACTTGGTCAATCCCTCAAGACGCGAAGCCAGATTGACCGCGTCTCCCATCACCGTATAAGCCATTCGGAACGATGAACCCATGTTTCCGACATTCATGTAACCCGAGTTAATCCCCATACCGACACGAACTGCAGGCAGGTTTTCTCGTTGTAATTGCTGATTAATCTCAGGCAAAATTGCGACCATCCTCATAGCAGCCTGCAACGCGTGTCGTGCGTGGCCTTCATCTTTCAATGGCGCACCCCAGAATGCCATAACCGCATCACCGATATATTTATCAACAGTCCCACGGTGTTCATGAATCACCCGGGTTACCCCTGTCAGGTAGATATTCATGAGTCGGGTTAACTGTGTCGGTGAGAGCTGCTCCGATAAACTGGTAAATCCCCGTACATCAGAGAAGAAAACACTCATCTCACGGCTCTCACCACTTAACTGTACCTGCTGATCCTGCTCTCCCAGCTCTTTCACAACCTCGGGTGGAATATACTGGCCGAACTGATTAGCCAACTGGGCTATATTCCTGGTTTCAAAGAAATACCCGGTGGTCTGTTGAAACAGATAGAGTGCAACCACCAGCATCAGGGTATAGCCCAAAGGGACAACCCAAAGCAGCTGGCTCCAGGCATACAGGTTGAAACTCACCAAGGCCCCCACCCAGCCCAAAGTCACGAGAGTAGAGACCAGCACACTTGCGCGCGGGATCAGGAAAGAGAGCAACAAGCCACTGACTAACAGCTGTAATAACTCAACCGCCAACGTGTAATCCGGTTGATGCCAGATACGCTCGTCCAGAATGCCAGAGATAATATTGGCATGTACCTCTACCCCTGAATAACGGTTACTCATCGGAGTTACCCTAAGATCAAGCAGGCCTGCCGCACTGGTACCGATCAGTACAATCGTTCCCTCAAGACGGTTTATATCAGCTGTTCCATTGATCACATCTGTAGCAGATACATAGGGAAAGCTACCCTGTGGTCCACGGTAGGGCACCAGAACTGCGCCGTGTTCATCAACAGGGATTCTGACGCCCGCGGCTTCTACCGCAACCAATGCGCTGTGTTTAGCCGTTGCATCATGCTCAACGATGGCTGAAACCTCTTTCTCATCGAAAAGTGCGAGGATCATCGCTAAGGCCAGAGAGGGAAAGTACTCCTCCTGATAGCGCTGTAGCAAGGGAACGCGTCGATAGACCCCATCTGAATCAACCATCGGATTATCAAAAAAACCGTTCCAGTCACTAATCTCCTGAATCTGGTCGATACTGGAGATAATACCGCTCGCTTGCGGTATCGGAAGGGAACTGAGCTCAGGATCACTGCCAATGATAGCTCTGCCCGGGTTGCCCACTTGCAGCTGTTTTGTACTGCGATCAAACAGATAGCCCAAGACAACAGGACGATCCGCAATCGCCTGAGCAAAGACCTGATCCGAACTGAGCTGTGAAACGATATGATCGAGCTTTACAGCCCCCTTGTTCTGTTGAAGTAGCATCCTCAGTGTATTGAGATCAACGCTCTGATCCGCTTCAGAAAACACCATATCGAAACCAACAATTGCAGCTCCGTAGTGATTAAAAAGCTGCTCGATCAGGATAGCTAATTTTGTTCTATTCCACGGCCAGCGCCCCTCCGCAGATAAGCTTTTTTCATCGATATCAACAATCACAATCCGGGGGTCCTGCTCACTTAACAAAAATTGCTGTAAGCGCAGGTCATAAAGATCGTATTCAAAACGGGTCAATAGGTCTGGACGTGTCCCCTGAATGACAGGAAAGAGCATCAGCAGAGTTAATAGAATACCTAATCCGGTCCTGATCCAACGTTGCTTCATAGGTTACTCTGCGGTGACCCTGCGAAGCTGGTCAAAATCAATATCGCCTTTCAATACCTTTAAGATGCCATCCTGCAATAGGCTTCTCATACCATCGGCTTCCGCCTGAACTCGGATCTCACCGATCGTCGCCCCCTGATAGATTTTCTCCCGCATAGCCGGCGTCGAAACCAGAAGTTCGTGGATACCGGTACGTCCCCGGTAGCCTGTATGGTTGCACTCTTCACAGCCTTCAGCTTTATAGAGCTTCACTTTATCACTCAAATTAAGCTCATCGGCATCATCACCATATCGCCTTTTCAAAAACGCGACCTCTTCAGCGGAGGCGTTGTAGTCCTGACGACAACTCGGGCACAATGTCCTCACAAGTCGCTGAGCTAATACCCCCAATAACGCATCAGAGAAACTGACAGGATCGATCCCCAGATCCAGAAGACGCGTAATTGTTTCGGGTGCCGAATTGGTATGCAGAGTTGAGAGCACCAGATGGCCAGTCAAAGAAGCTTCAACAGCCGAGTGGGCCGTCTCCTGATCTCGCATCTCACCTATCAGAATAATATCCGGATCTGCCCTGAGGAATGCACGCAATGCCGCTGCAAAGGTAAAACCAGTTTTGGGTTGTATCTGCACCTGTTGTAACCCTGGCTGGGTGATTTCAACAGGATCCTCCGCCGTCCATATCTTTTTTTCCGGCGTATTCAACGTAGCCAACAGCGCATGCAACGTTGTTGTCTTACCAGAACCGGTCGGCCCCACAACTAACAGGATCCCATGGGGATGTTGTAGCAGCTCTTCAACACCCTGCTTGTTGGAGGGTGAGAAGTTCATTTGATCAAAGGGTACCGGCTCCCCAGATTGCAACAAACGCATCACAACCCCTTCACCATTGACCGTTGGGATGGTTGCAACACGCACCTCCAAGGGCTGCCCCTGAAGACGTACTGCAAACTTGCCATCCTGAGGTAAGCGTTTTTCTGCAATATCCAGCCGCGACATGATTTTTATACGAGAGACCGTTGCTTTCGCATGCGTAGCAGGGACCTGAATGATCTCTTGGCAGACCCCATCAATTCTCATCCTTACACTCGTCGGAGTACGGCCTTTCCCTGGTTCAATATGCACATCAGATGCTCGCAATCGTTTTGCATCCAGTAGCACCCGGTTCACAAGGCGAACCACTGTGGAGTCCTCTTCAGAGACATCTTCCGTATCTGCTCCACTCTCTTCAGGGTCCAGCTCCTGAGCATCCTCAAGCTCATCCAGAAGGGAACTGAGATTAGCACCGTCCTGTTGCGGCCCCCCAATGCTGACACCCAGATATTGGTGAATATCATCAAGCAGCCCCACACAGACCTGAGACTCATGTGAACCCACAACATTCTTAATCTCGATCAACCGATGCGTATCGTTAGGATCTTCGATTAAGATGAAAACCATCTCACTGCCATGTTCTGCCAGCAGCGCGATATTACTGTTTTTCAGATACGCTTTATTGACCTGTTCACAAAGGGGGTGAAGGTAGTATTTTTCCGGGTTATAGGAGATAAAGGGAACCTGATAATAGCACTCCAGTGACTGACCGATCTGACTGCTGGTTAAACGTGCATGATCTCTTAGTAAGCGGCTTAAAGGTGTCCGACTATCCGCCTTTTTTTCTAACTGTTTGAAGGCCTTCTCGTCAATCAGTTGCTGCTCCAGAAGGTAATCATATGGCCCCTCTGTGCAGCCGAAATCATAACGAAACTTCTGCCCCAGTAACTCGGCAAACTCCTGCGTTCTCTCCAGATCCTGTTGAGTAAACGCTCTATCATCTTCACGATTGATGATCTGGAGCACACCGAGCAACACATCTTTATAGAGGATCGGTACAACCAACATTGACCTGCTGGTGAACTCTATATTTTTTTCAAACGAATCATTAAATCTAAGGGCGAGATGGATCGATTTCAGCTCTTCAGAATCTCTCACATCATTGATGATGATTGCTTTTTTACTTAATGCGACATATCCCGCGATCGAAGATGCGGTTATAGGAACTCTGATCTCCTGCAGATCATTTCCCGTTTTAAAGCGAGAGACAATATCCTTGCTCGAACGATTACGTTGATATACGGTGAGTCGCTGAGCATGAAACAGAATTAAAAGCGCTTTTTCTACCAGAGGGTAAGCATCTTCAAAGCTTCGCGCCTGGTAGATTTTACTCAGCACCTTGGTCATTCGGTCGTAGAACTTCTGAGACGCTTGATCAATCGCTTTTGTCATCTGCACAAACCATACTTAAACTGTTATTTTTTTATGCTTGATAACCACATCCGAGGTAGAAAGTGAATATCGAAGTGTTGGGCTGTAGTGGTGGTATCGGCCACGGACTGAAAACCACGACTTTTTTACTTGATGAAACCCTGTTGGTTGATGCCGGTACCGGTATCGAACTACTGACCATGGAGCAGATGCTTAAGGTTCAGGATGTTGTAATCACCCACGCCCACATTGATCATATTATCGGCCTTCCCCTGATGCTGGCAACGATCTACGACCAACATACTCATCCGATCAATGTGTATGCCCTTCCCGCAGTCATAGACGCTTTACAACAACATATTTTCAACTGGACCATCTGGCCCGACTACACTTGTCTGCCAGAGAACAAGCCTATAATCCATCTTCATCGTGTTGAAACCGGTTCCGAATTAACGCTTCAAAACAAACAGATTCGAGTCCTTCCCGCTGAACACCCAACGCCGACAGCGGGTTATCTGATAATGGATGACAGCTCAAGTTTTGCCTTTACAGGTGATTCAGGTTGCAACGATGCACTATGGCCTCTCCTGAATAAATATAATCCTGACCTATTAATTATCGATGTTTCTTTTACTGATGAAGTCGATGAGCTTGCTCGCTTGAGCGGCCATCTTACCCCCAGCCACCTTACTCATCAGCTCGCTCAGTTTCAGCACAAAGATACTCGTATCATGATCACTCACCTAAAACCCGGCTTTGAAGATACCATCATGCAGCAATGTAGAAAGCTACTGCCCGAATGGCAGATCGATCGACTCCACCACCGGGACCTGATCCAGCTCTGACTTGGTTATGGGGCAGACAAACTGGCGTCTTTCTTCAGCACTGCGGTACCCACAACGCTGATATTATTATCCACAGTACCGGTAGAGCTACCTGATGCACCGTAGCTAACAGCCACCCCTTCAGCACTGTTACCCACAAACTCCATGTTCAGCCGCCCTGACAGCTCTGTACTGGTTCCACACACACCAGATCCACTGCAACTGCCACTCAGTTTCAACTCACCACCATTGAGTACATCATTCAGAGGAGTATCAATGTAGTTACCCGACACACTATCGACCTGCTCAGTTAACTTATAGGTATTGATCACACTACCCGCATTTTTCTGAACCACCTCAAGACCCACTTCGGTGATCTTCTGACTGTTCCAGTCCACCTGCATATAGGTCCCATACCCCTCATTCTGTCTCAAGCTCCCTCCCGGTGGCAGGGAAGCCCCAGTCCCAAACTGCACAAGTTCACCTGTAGAACCATCCTGGAACTGCGGAATAGTTATCGGATTACCGATCGTAAAGGTATATACGTAGCTACCTGTTTTTGCGGCGATAACGTCAGAGGGTGTTGTATCGGATGCATAGATAAAATGAAAATCAGCCAGGGTCTTTTGCTTATTGCCATTCTCTACAACTTCATAAGAACCTGCATTCCAGCGCCCCCAACTAACTTTAACGCCCCCAATCTCCTCAGAACCCGCATCACGAATCTGTGTTTGATCAACCGGCGCCGTCATCGTACAGGGATTGCAATTATCAGATGCTGAGGTCTGAGTATCCACATATAAGATTCCTGTCAGACGATCCTGGCCTGAACTGCTGTCGACCGTCAAAGCCGAAGTATCATCGACATAAACTACCCCATTACTATCACGGGCCCCCTCAATCGAATCATCTTCAATAAACGCGACCAGTGAAAATGCCCCTTTAGGCGCTGCCGCTCCACTCCCGGTCGGGTTGGGGGAACTGATCGCCGGCTGGTTTGTAGACGTATTCGGGTCTGTAGCCGGAACCGATGAATCTGTCGTTGAGCCGCTTCCACTATCGCCCATAGAGATACCGGTAGCAGCATCGGTGTCGCCGCCCGATGAGGCCGTACTTGAATCGTCAGAAGTAGCTCCTGAACTACTCTCAGTATTTTCCTCTGATCCAGTTTGACCATCCGTTTCTGCTGTTTCCTCACTAGCTGTTTCTTGTGAGTCGTTTTGCGTCTCTTCAGAACCTCCACTCTCCTGCGAATCTGATGATGACTCCTCAGTCGTCTCTGTTTCACCTTGCGCAGTCTGGCCTGTAGCTTTGCCTTTCTGCATCACACCACTCTTAGCATTGACTTTGACTGACTCCCCGGCAACGACTTCAACCGTCCCCTGGGGGGTTTCCACAACCACTTTGCCATCCAGAGTCTCTGTATAGAGCCCCTCTGGCGTAAACTCAGTTCCGTAATGGGTTCCGCGAATACCAATAGTCGCGACCACCGTCTCAAGTCGGTAATTTTCTCGATTCACCTTACCTATCTGACCTGAAATTGTGCGCATACCACCTTTTAAAAGCTTGTAGATCGCTTTGCCATCCTCAGGATTATCGCTATCAAATCCATATTCTGCGATCTGGAACTCAGATTGAGGTTTGAGTGACAATCTGGATCCATCCGTAAAGCGCAGTTGTAATCGTCCCTTCTCACTGGTTTGCAAAGTATCATTTGCAAAGACCTCAGACTGGCGCTTCAACTGACGACGCTCGCCCTCAGCACTCACCGCATAGTTCTGTCCAAAGCTCAATATCACTTTCCCAACCGAGTCAGCTGCCGAAGCTAACCCAGAGATGAGTAGTAGAAGTGATGTCCAAAGTAGCTGTTTCATAGATCACTCCCGATTAAAAGTTATACCGAATACCCAGCATTACCTGCTGACGCTCGTATTCATATAGTTCGATATTCGATTCGGCCTCGGCATAATTATAATTTGCCAACAAGGTCCACTCTTTGTTCAGCCCCCACTCCACAGCGAGGTTAAACGCAGAATAATCCTCTTCACGCTTTACGCTGTAGATCCAGTCTTCACCACGATAGTCACTGGATTGATAGATAATGGAAGGGGTTAGGGTCAGGTTAGCCTGCGGCGATAACTGCACACCAAGGCTCGCACCATAAAATGATCGATCTGCTTCTGCATTGGCAAGCAGCCCATCCTCATCAGGAGTTTCATCCCCAACAAAAACGCCAGCAAACCAGATTGGTGTCCCCCAGCCCTGACCCGCATATAGCAGATTGGCTCCTAAGGTCGATTGTGTTGAGTCTCTGTAATCAGACTGATCATAGGTTAATTCATTAATCGACAATGAGGTGCGTAATACCGAGCGTTTGCTCAATTGGTGAGACCATCCGACATTGATGCCGTAGAGATCTCTATACTCATCATCGTCCAGATAGTATTTCTGGCCGGTAAGGCCTACCTGAATCTGATCACGCTCATAGTTCCATCTATGTGCCGCTGAGAGTGACAGGTTACGATAATCCTGTTCAACTTCAGTGTCGTAGAAGCGCAAATCTGCATCCGCATTTAAGAGCAGCGTGGCCCTGGTTGAGTAATCATGCTCCAGAACAGCCCCCAACTTAACTTGAGAGAAAACATCACTTCTGCCCAACGCTTCATTAGTCAGTATGACGACTGTAGGTTCAGAATCTGGACCACTGTTAATATTGGAATCGTAACCACCCCAAAGCTCCACAAAACTTTTAAAACGGGTTTTCTCTACGGCAGTTTTCTGAGAGATAAGATCCAGAAAGCCCTGGATCCGGGTTTTAACTAAGGCGGGAGGATTCACACTCAAAACCTGAACAAACAGTTCACGGGCTTTAGCATGATGTCCAAGATAATAATAAGCTCTGGCCAGTTCAAGACGAGCCAGGTTATGACCGGGTTGTAACAATAAAACGCGCTCCAGAGCGAAGACCCCCTCACTCACTCTGCCACTATCAACTGCAGCCACGCCATAGAGAAAATCAAACGCAGGATCACCTTCATTCTCATCCAATAGCTGAGCAGCTAATCTGTAAGCCTGCTGACTGTCCCCCTGATCAATATATGCCTGAATCTGTTTCAGATCAGCATGGCTGTATCCCGAAAGCAGGAACAAACCGATAGCTACCGTACTTACAATATGCGTTTTCACCCTTCACCCCAGAACGACCTTTTAGTCCAATTCAAACACTATCAGGGATTTTCAGGAACTACCATATCCCTCTTTGGTTTAGTGGAATGAATCAGGATAAACCCAAAACTCAACGCCTTAAATTATCCCCATCAGGTCGTGATTGAATCGGATTATTCAGCCCGGGATAGATATTAAGATTATTATTTGGCGCGGGAGAACCGGTTTGCGGTGTTCGCTGCCCCTGAGACGGAGAGGATTGCTGAATATTCAATGCAGGAACCGCTGGTTGCACTAAGGGTACCGAGTGCAGATTTAAACGACCTTGATATTTTGTAAGAGGAGCTTTACTCACTGAGATCCTCTTCCCTCCAATAAAAAAGAATTCTCCTGCAGCGACCTCAGTGATTCGCTCATCCTGCTTGACGACAACCGCTCCCTCAAGCACATAACCGTGTAACCCTTGCTCTCCCTGCCCCCGTTGAGAACAACTCAGATCACAATAAAACAGATCATAATGCGTTCCCCTGACACCGATGGTCGCTATCGGTGTACGGACTTCATAATGATCAGGATCCGCTGAACTGATGGCACCGGTTATAGTTCTCATCCCACCACGTAATAGTCGATAGAAAGAATGTCCCTTTTGTGGCTGCTCTTGAGAAAACCGGTACTCTTCGACTGTAAAAGCAGTCAATGGCCTTAATGATAGCCGGGAGCCATCGCTAAATTTTAGCTGCAACCTTCCTTTTTGGCCGGTTTCGATCTGATCACGCTCGAAAATATCAGACTTTCGCTTTAACTTACGCACCGCTTCTTTAGGTTGTTTTGCCGTGTTTTCACCCAAGCTCAAAACAACTGAACCTACCGTTCCTGCGAATACGAAGGCAGGCCATACTGCCATGCAACTTAAAACCAGCACTCTGAGCATCATATCTCACCTGTTTTTTACTTAACTCACAAAACTCTTTTGCTTTAAAGATTGCAGCTCGTCACGATATTTAGCCGCCAATTCAAACTCCAAGTCTTTAGACGCTTCATACATTTTATCTTCCAGTCGGGTCATCGCTTTAGCCAACTCTTTCGGCGAAAGCTGAGAGGCATCAACCTGATAGTCCCCAGCCTGATCAGCGACTTTCTTAGCTGTTCTTGAGGCTTTACGGCCCGGAATAGTACTGGCGCCCTCCATAATATCCGCAACAGATTTGCTGATCCCTTTCGGCACAATCCCATTAGCCTCATTAAACGCCAGTTGCTTATTTCTGCGTCGTTCAGTCTCATCCATCGCTCGCTGCATCGAGCCGGTAATCTTATCGGCATACAGGATCGCCTTACCGTTCACATTTCGTGCCGCTCGACCGATCGTCTGAATCATAGAGGTTTCTGAACGCAGGAATCCCTCTTTATCAGCATCCAGTATGGTCACCAGAGAGACCTCTGGCATATCTATCCCTTCACGCAGAAGGTTGATCCCGACCAATACATCAAACTCACCGATCCGAAGATCACGGATAATCTCAACCCGCTCCACCGTATCAATATCTGAGTGCAGATAACGTACTTTCACTCCATGCTCATCCAGGTATTCTGTCAGATCTTCAGCCATCCGTTTGGTCAATACAGTGACAACAATACGCTCCTGCTTTGCCACCACCTTACGAATTTCAGACAGCAGGTCATCAACCTGCGTCGTTGCAGGCCTGACCTCCACAACCGGATCAACAAGGCCCGTTGGCCTGACCACCTGCTCAACAACCTGCTGCTGATTGGCCGCTTCATATTTGCTCGGAGTCGCTGAGACAAAGATCATCTGCGGCGACTCTCGCTCCCACTCTTCAAACTTCATGGGGCGGTTATCCAGCGCCGAAGGCAGACGGAATCCATATTCAACCAGCGTCTCTTTACGCGAGCGATCACCCCGATACATTGCTCCTATCTGTGGCACCGTAACATGGGACTCATCGATCACGAGCAAGGCATCATCCGGCAGGTAGTCGAACAGGGTGGGAGGGGCTTCTCCCGGATCCCGCCCTGAGAGGTAGCGGGAGTAGTTTTCAATTCCCGAGCAGTAACCCAACTCCATGATCATCTCCATATCATAGAGAGTCCTCTGCTCCAGACGCTGTGCTTCAACCAGTTTTTGATTCTCACGTAGCTGTTCAAGCCGATCTCGCAACTCGTCCTTAATTTTATCCACAGCGGCCAGCAATGTTTCACGCGGTGTAACATAGTGAGATTTGGGATAGATGGTGGCACGGGGCACCCGCCTCAGAACCTCGCCGGTCAGCGGATCGAAATAACTGATCTCCTCAATCTCTTCATCGAACAGCTCAATTCGAACCGCCTCCTTTTCCGATTCAGCCGGGAAAATATCGATAACATCCCCACGAACCCGATAGGTACCTCGATGCAACTCAACATCATTCCGTGTGTATTGAAGTTCAGCCAAACGCCGCAGGATTGCGCGCTGATCAATCACATCACCACGATCAACATGCAACATCATACTGAGATAGGATTTAGGGTCACCCAAACCGTAGATTGCAGATACCGTTGCCACAATGATCGCATCATCCCTTTCGAGTAGCGCCTTGGTCGCCGAGAGCCGCATCTGCTCAATATGATCATTGATCGACGCATCTTTCTCGATAAACGTATCAGAGGATGGAACGTAGGCTTCCGGCTGATAATAGTCGTAATATGAAACAAAGTACTCAACCGAGTTATCCGGGAAAAACTCTTTAAATTCCCCATAAAGCTGCGCGGCGAGTGTTTTATTATGCGCCATAATGATCGTTGGGCGCTGCACTTCTGCAATCACATTCGCTACCGTAAAGGTCTTACCTGAGCCTGTCACACCCAGTAGTGTCTGCGCAGCTAAACCAGACTCAATACCATCAACCAGTTCGCTGATCGCCTGAGGCTGATCTCCTGCCGGTGTAAAACTGGAGTGAACTTTAAAACGCTCTTTCATAGCTGTTCCGCATCATCGGGAAAACCTTGGATTATATCCCACTCCAAGCCATTTTCATGTGCTGATAGAACGCTAAGCTCCCAATCTCAAATTCCAAAAGTTTCCTTTAATCAATTTATTGATCCAAAAGGCTATTATTTCTACATTTCAGGATTCATGCAGGCTTTTCTTTGCTGTATCATTGTCTGGTTTGGAAAAACCCTGAAGAAATTCTCGAAAAAAGGTTTTTCTGCTGATTAATGTCGGTATCTGTTTTACAGATCTGTTTATTGAGGAACTAGGCTTGAACGTTCAACTTTCAGACCGCGTCAACAACATCAAACCTTCTCCAACGCTGGCGGTAACAAACCGAGCAGCTGAACTGCGCGCGGCAGGTAAGAACATTATTGGCCTGGGTGCTGGCGAGCCCGATTTTGATACCCCGGATCACATCAAACAGGCTGCCATCCAGGCATTGAATGAAGGTTTCACAAAATACACTGCAGTTGATGGCACACCGGCATTAAAAACAGCCATTATTAACAAGTTCAAGAATGATAATAATCTTGAATACGCAGCAAACCAGATTCTGGTCTCCTGTGGTGGTAAACAAAGTTTCTTTAACCTCTCACTGGCACTACTAAATGAAGGTGATGAGGTCGTTGTTCCTGCACCTTACTGGGTCTCTTACCCAGATATGGTCATTATGGCCGATGCAAAGCCTGTCATTGTAAGCACCACTCAGGAACAGCGTTTCAAGATGACCCCAGCTCAACTTGAAGCGGCCATTACAGAAAAAACTCGCCTTGTCGTGTTGAACAGCCCGTCCAACCCAACCGGGGTTGCTTACACAGAAGAGGAGCTGAAAGCTCTTGGCGAAGTAATTCTGAAGCATCCTCAGATCATGGTTGCGACAGATGATATGTACGAACATATCCGTTTTAACGATGCCCCGTTCGTCAACATCCTGAATGCTTGCCCTGAGCTTTATGATCGTACGATCGTACTCAATGGCGTTTCAAAAGCTTACTCCATGACTGGGTGGCGTATCGGATACGCAGCTGGCCCTGCAAAACTGATCGGTGCGATGAAAAAGATCCAGTCTCAAAGCACCTCAAACCCAACCTCAATCTCACAGGTTGCTGCTCAAGCTGCACTTGAAAGCTCACAGGAGTGTGTAGCAGAGATGGTTGTTGCGTTCAAAGAGCGCCATCAGTATGTGGTTGATACGCTAAACAGCATCAAAAATGTAGATTGTATCCCTGCAGATGGTACATTCTATGCGTTCCCAAGCTTCCAGAAAGTGATCGACAATGATGACCGTTTCAGTAACGACATTGAGTTGGCCGAATTTCTTCTGAATGAAGCGGGGGTTGCCTTAGTACCTGGATCAGCATTTGGTGCACCGGGTAATATGCGCCTCTCGTTTGCGACCAGCCTTGATGTATTGGAAGATGCACTAGGCCGCATTCGTAACGCTCTAGAAGGCTAAGTTCCAGCATGGATAGATAAACCGAGTCTTAGTACTCGGTTTTTTTTGCTTTAAACAATATCCCTGCGGAACCATCTGGACTGCCTCTAATCAGACATTCCAAACCACATCAGGAGAGAAAATAAGATGCTGGATAAATTCAGTTGCTTCAGCCGGTCAATCTGGTATTGGCTGAGCCTGATAATTATTGGTCTATTAATGGAAGGAATTGCCCTCTTCTATCAATATGGTTTGGACTACGGCCCCTGTGTACTCTGCATTCATGTGCGTATCTGGGTGATGTTTCTGGTATTAGTAGCCACACTCGGCCTATTAACAAGAAAACACCAAGGGATGGGGCGCGTGAGTCACTTACTGGTATTTCTCAGTAGCCTTGGTCTGAGTGAACGCTCATATCAGACACTAGCGGTAGAAAGAGGCTGGATTATTGACAGCTGCAGCATGGATAGCGGCCTGCCTGAATGGTTTGCACTGGATAAGTGGATCCCTCATATGTTCGAACCCTGGGAGCCTTGTGGCTATACCCCTGAGCTCCTGCTCAAGATAACGATGGCTGAAGGGTTGATCGCTTTTTCCTTGCTACTTTCCCTCACCGCACTAACCCTCTTTATTCTTCAATTCCGCACCCGATGAATTGCACCCAGAGAGCCTGGCTCTCTGAGCTTTTTCGTTATTAATCCGCACAGATCTGTCAATGACTTACTCTTCAGGTCCGGTCATGATCTTAAGATGAGCAACAGTCTGTGCAATGACGATGAAACTTTCGCCCCGCTTTTTGAAATTTATTTTGAATATCTACCCGCCCTACCTCGGCGCGGGTATCCATATCAGCCATATTAGCCGTGACTGGTCAGAGATCGATGTGGCTATGCAGGTACGCTGGTACAACAAAAATGCTGTTGGGACACACTTTGGTGGCAGCATCTATTCAATGACAGATCCTCACCTGATGCTTTTACTGATGCAGAGACTGGGTAAGGGCTACTGGATTTGGGACAAAGCCGCTGAGATCAACTTTATAAAAGCAACAGATAAGAGAATCACGGCCAAAATCACCCTCGATAAAGCACAGGTCAAAGAGGTCATCGATAAAACCGCATCAGGCAAGAAGTACCTTCCCACGTTTGTGATTCCTGTTTATGACGACCAGAAAAATCTGATCGCCACGGTTAAGAAAACACTCTATATCAAAAAAAGATGAGGCCGTGCTGCGACTTTAAGACAGGCATAAAAAAGCCCGCTATAAAAGCGGGCAAAAAACAGGATGTTACTAAATAGAGGTTTAACAAGTGTATGCAGGCGCCCTCTGACGGTCTGAACGGGAACTACTTAACAGACGCTTCAACACCTTAGACAGGGTTTTAAGACTAGCTGCTACAACTTCGCCGCGCTGCTGCTTAGCTTGCGCAATGTAGTAAGCAGTATCTACTTCGCCTGATGGTTTAAGACGTACTGAAATTTCCTGTTCTACCTGCATATATACACCAAATTAAATCAACAAAACTAAAAACAAAAATGAAGCCCCGCTACTCGAACAATTTGATTCATTAAGATCAATCACAGAAAAAGTCTCTTAACTATCTGTAATTACACGAAGTTGAATCAAATGTTGATTAACGATATGGCGTATACTAAAGTCTAAACACAATATACTCAAACGACAGTTTCTCACTCGTTAGGTGAATTTTTCTAATCATAAGGAGTCCGGGCTATCAGAAAGCTCCCCCCCCTGAACTCGCTGCGAAGCTTTGAAGCCGCTGCACGGCATGGAAGTTTTAATAAAGCCGCGGAAGAGCTTTTCGTCACACCTTCGGCAGTCAGTCACCAGATCAAAGGGCTCGAAGAGTTCCTCGGAATGACCCTGTTTGAACGCATTAAGCGCAGAGTTGAACTGACTTCTGCAGGCGAGCGTTATCTGGTATCAGTCCAGTCTGCGTTAGATGAGATCGATGAAGCCACTCGCAAACTGATGACAACCCCCAACACTGGCGTTGTAAATCTCAGTGTCGCACCCGCATTCCTCACACGTTGGCTGGTTCCTCGGATCAATCACTTCCAGAGCCGTAACCCTGATGTAGAGTTACGACTGACCGCCTCCATGAAGCAGATTGACTTCCGCTACAGCGATATGGATATGGCCGTTTTCTATGGAGATGGTAACTGGCCTGATATGCACTGCCATCTACTACGAAATGTTCATTCAGTACCTGTTTGCAGCCCAAAGCTACTGGAGGGTAAGAGTGCTGTTCAATCCGCCGAAGATCTGCTCAAGCACACGCTAATCCATGTATCCAAACGTGATAAAGAGTGGCAATCACTACTCAGACAAAATGGTGTTAAACGTACAGATCAAGCACATAACATGACATTTTCCAGCACATCTCTGGCATTGGGCGCTGCTATGGAGGGCCTGGGTATAGCACTGGCTGACCGAGGTCTGGCAGAACGGGAATTGGAGTATGGTCAGTTGATCTGCCCACTGGATATCTCATTAGACACACACAAATCGTTCTATCTGGTCTACCAGAAAGGCAGAGCCCTGACTGAGAGTATGCAGGCATTCCGGGAATGGATTCTGGAAGAGATGCAGACAGAACAGCGTAACCTGAATGGAGGGGAATCCAGCACAGGGTAACTCATCCCTCTCTGGCGCGATGGGTCAACTCCAACAGCTGGAGAGTTCCCTTTAAACTCAATAAAGTGCAACTATCATCAACCAGCAGAACAGATTGTTGCAAATCTTTACATAATAGAGCGTTGTTCGTAAAACCCACAGGTTTACAATAGCGTCCTTAAATAACATATCCTGAGATCAAGAAATGCGAACGGTAAAAAATGGATACCTAGCAGCAATACTGCTGCTAACATCATCGCTATGGACACTTTCTGCGCACGCACAAGGGCTCCCGGCTGAGGTTATTACGGTCAAAACTCAGCAGCTCGATAAAAAGATCTCAGCTGTCGGTAATCTGCGGGCGAATGAATCTATTATTCTGCGCCCAGAACAGGCTGGCCGGATTGAAAAAATTCATTTCCAGGAGGGTGAATTTGTCACCGCGGGAAAGGCACTCTTCTCCCTGGATCGTTCGATCTATACAGCTGAACTTAAAGAAGCTCAGGCACGCGTAAAACTTAGTCAAACAGATTACGATCGAGCTCGGAGTCTATTAAAAAAACGTGTGGGCTCTGCTCAGGAACGAGACAGCACACTGGCACAACTACGTGTTGATCAGGCCCGTGAAGCCCTGGCTCAGGCTCATCTCGATAAGATGACGATTAAAGCCCCCTTCTCCGGTTTCACAGGACTTCGCCTGGTCAGTCCGGGAGATTATGTCAATCAGGGTGCAAATCTCGTTGAACTCACGGATTACAGCCAACTGAAGGTCGATTTCCGGGTACCCGAGATCTATCTCTCTGAACTAAAACCTGGACGTGAGCTTGCCATCAAAGTCGATGCACTCCCAGGGGAACCGATTATGGGGAAGATCATCGCAGTGGCTCCCGGTTCAGATACAAACGCTCATAACATTGAGATCCGAGCAGGGATTCCAAATAATGACGGCCAGCTACGTCCCGGGCTCTTTGCACAGGTCGATATTCTTGTGGATCAGCAAACCAGTGTTGTCATCCCGGAGCAGGCTATCATTCCGAAAGACGGTATGTTTTTTGTAATGACCGTTGTCGAGGGTAAGGTTGCTATGTCCCCTGTTACCCTGGGCCAACGCAGACCCGGAGTGGTTCAGATCATTGAAGGATTAACGCAGGGAGAGATCCTGATCACAGCGGGCCAGATCAAACTGTTCCCCGGCATGCCTGTAACCCCCATCTATGTTGATGGCAGTCAATCGACTCCCCCCCCGTCTGATCAGCAGGGAGGCTAATCATGATATTGTCCGACATCAGCATCAAACGTCCGGTGCTGGCGACTGTGATGAGCATTCTGGTCTTACTGATTGGCCTGCTTGCCTATGATCGCCTGACGGTACGCGAATACCCAAAGATCGATCTGCCAGTAGTCACGGTGGAAACGACCTACCCCGGAGCCAGCGCATCAATTATTGAAACGCAGGTTACTCAGATCATTGAAGATTCGCTTTCCGGTATCGAAGGGATCGATTTTATGAATTCGATCAGCCGGACCGAAAAATCACAGATCAGTATCACCTTCAAAATCGACCGTGACCCAGATTCCGCAGCAGCCGATGTACGTGACCGTGTCAGCCGTGTCATCGGGCAACTCCCCGACGATGTTGACCCACCGGTTGTAGCTAAAACCGAAGCTGACGCGCAACCGATTATCTGGCTCGCTTTTAATTCTGATCGCCATAATATTATGGAGGTCACCGAGGTCGCCGACCAACAGGTTAAGGATCAGTTACAGACGGTTTCTGGTGTTGCCAATGTATTGATCTTTGGTGAGCGCAAGTATTCGATGCGTATCTGGCTTGATCCTGCGCGAATGGCTGCGTACAAGGTGATACCTAAAGATATCGAAGACACCCTCAAAACCCAGAATGTTGAGATACCGGCAGGACGCATCGAAAGTAAAGAGCGTGAATTTACCCTGCTGACCCGAACTGATGTCAATGATATCGACGCATTTAAGCAGCTGATTATTCGTAATGATGACGGCTACCCGGTTAGAATTCAGGATGTCGCTCGTGTTGAGATCGCACCGGAAAATGTCCGTAAACTAACCCGATATAAAGGTGAAAGCGCTGTCGCTCTCGGCGTGGTTAAGCAATCAACCGCCAACCCGCTCGATGTATCCTCGGGCATTAAAGCGACGCTTGATAAAATCTCCCCAACCCTTCCTGAGGGAATGAAGGTTGAGGTCGCTTACGACTCCTCTATTTTTATCGCTGAATCCATTAAGTCTGTATATCAAACACTGATCCAGGCAGGCATTCTGGTCGTTCTGGTTCTGTTTTTCTTCCTCCGAAACATCCGCGCGACCCTGATACCTGTGGTCACGATTCCCCTATCGTTGGTGGGTGCATTTGCGATGATGTACTGGATGGATTTCAGCATCAATACGTTAACCCTGCTCGCTCTGGTGCTCGCCATAGGACTGGTGGTCGATGATGCTATTGTGATGCTGGAAAATATCTACCGCCATGTTGAAGAGGGGCTCTCCCCTATCCAGGCTGCATTCAAAGGTGCAAAAGAGATCGGCTTTGCTGTACTCGCAACCACCATTGTTCTCGTCGCAGTTTTTGCACCGGTGGCGTTTTCTGAAGGCCGAACCGGAAAACTTTTCACTGAGTTTGCTCTTACGCTGGCTGGTGCTGTGGTCGTCTCCACCTTTGTTGCGTTGACCCTATCACCGATGATGTCTTCCCGACTCCTAAAACATGAGACACGCCACAGTGCGATCTTTAACTTAATTGAAGGGTTTCTTCAGAACATCACCCAAGGGTATCAAAACCTTCTCAACAAGTTACTCAGTTCCCGCGTTCTGACACTGATTATTATGCTGTTCAGTTTTGGTGGGGCCGCATACTTCTACACCCAGCTTCCTCAAGAGCTAGCACCCTACGAAGACAGGGGCACTATTTTAAACTTTGCCTTGGCGCCCGACGGTTCGTCAGTGGACTACATTGACCGCTATACCCGCCAGATCGAAGCGACAATCAGTCAAACTCCAGAAACCGATCGCTATTTTGCAGTAGTCGGCTTTCCATCTGAAACCAATGCGATGGTATTCCAGGGACTCGATAGATGGGAGGAGCGAGATCGCAAACAGCAAGCGATATCGGCCGAGCAGACTCCCAAACTCTACGGGGGCATTCCCGGCATCATGAGTTTCTCCCTCAACTTGCCCTCGTTAGGCCAGAGTTTCATCTCCCGCCCGGTTGAGTTTATTGTTAAAACTAACGGCTCCTATGAAGATCTGAAACAGGTCACAGATCAGTTGATGCAGAAGATCCATGCCAATAAGGGCTTTGCACAACCAGATTCCGACCTCAAGCTGAATAAACCGGAGCTACAGATTGACGTCAAACGCGACAAACTCTCAGAGATGTCTGTTGATGTCGCGTTGCTTGGCCGCACTCTTGAAACCTATATGGCGGGCAGAGAGGTTACCCGTTTTAAGCGTGATGGTGAGCAGTACGAGGTGATCGTTAAAGTTGATGACCAGCAGCGCCGCGATCCCAGCGACCTGACGGACCTCTATATCCGTTCACAGCAGGGTAATATGGTCCAGCTATCGAACCTGGTCGAGATCAAAGAATCAGTCGCACCTCGTGAACTCAACCATTTCGATAAGGTAAAAGCGGTTAAGATTCAGACTCAACTTGCGCCGGACTACAGCTTGGGTGAAGCCCTCACCTATCTTGAACAGAGTCTGCAGGAGATCGCACCGCAAGCTACTTATGACTACTCGGGCCCATCGCGGGAGTTTAAAACCTCCAGCAGTAGCATGCAGGTTACCTTTGCACTGGCTCTGATTGTTGTGTTTCTCGTGCTGGCGGCCCAATTCGAAAGCTTCAAGAATCCACTGATTATTATGCTCTCTGTGCCTCCCGCGATCTTCGGAGCCCTGTTTGCGCTCAATTACAGCGGGGGAAGCCTGAGTGTGTACAGTCAGATAGGTTTAATCACGTTGGTAGGGCTGGTGACCAAGCATGGTATTCTGATCGTCGAGTTTGCCAACCAGCTGCAGGATCAGGGCAGAGATCTGAGATCAGCAATTATCGAGGCGGCCTCCCTGCGTCTTCGACCAATCCTGATGACAACAGGTGCAACCGTACTGGGTGCACTCCCCTTGGCGATCGCTTTCGGTGCTGGCGCTGAATCTCGCCAGCAGATCGGCTGGGTCATTGTTGGCGGTATGACATTCGGAACATTTTTGACCCTCGTTGTCATACCAACCGTCTATAGTTACTTGGGTAAAAGAACTTTCAAGGAAGTTCAACCTGAACAGGTTTAAGGATGCTCAATTCATGAATGCAAAACAGCTTTTCCAGGTTTCTTTTCTATCATTCGCTATAAGTAGCACCGCACAGGCGGGTGAACTATCTGAGATTTACAAGCTTGCTCTGGCAAATGATCCTCAGCTTAAAGCGGCTGAAGCCTCATTTAATGCAGGCCAAGAGATTGAAGCGCAGAGCCGGGCATCACTGCTCCCCAACCTGAACCTGAACGCGAATACCACTGCTTTTGACACCGACAATGGCGACTTCAACAACCACGGCTATACACTGGCCTTAAGCCAGCCTGTTTTCAACGCTGCAGCCTGGTTCTCATTCAAACAGGGGAAAGCCCTTTCACAACAGGCCGCCGTCAGATTTGATCTGGAACAGCAGAGCCTGATTCGCAGAACCGTAGAATCCTATCTGGGGGTTCTACAGGCCACCAGCGAACTTGAAACCTTTCAGGCGCAGGAGCGGGCGATCAAACGGCGCTTGGATCAGGTCAATGCACAATATGAAGTTGGCTTGATCGCCAATACCGACGTACAGGAAGCCCAGGCTACTTATGATAATGCACGGGTTGCACGCATCACTGCTGAAGGCGAACTGGACAATAGTTATGAAGCATTGGAGCGTTTAACCGGAAAAAGCTTTACCGCGATCAGTTTGCTTTCAGATAAATACCCAATAACCGAACCCTCACCCGCTGAGGCCAAACCCTGGGTAGATAAAGCCTGGCAGGGTAACTTGTCACTTAAACTGGCTGATCTCAGTACTGAAGCAGCCCGGCGGGCTGCACAAGCGGGTCACGCGGGGCACTACCCTACCCTCAGCCTCACCGCAAACTACGATTATGATGAGGGCACCGCAGTCAGTGATAACAGCTCTGATACCTCCTCAATCGGACTCTCACTCTCGGTCCCTATCTTTTCCGGCGGTGCTGTCAGTTCAAAATCACGCGAGCTGGAACAGCGACTCATAGAGAACCAATATAATCGTGAAGATACCCTACGTGAGATCACTCAATCTACACGCAGTCTGTTACGTAACCTACGCACCGGGTCATTAAGTGTTCAGGCGCTCAAACAGAGTATTAAATCCAGCCAGACAGCATTAGAAGCGACTGAAGAGGGTTACAAAGTCGGCACACGAAATGTTGTGGACGTTTTGCAGGCAGAACAGCAACTGTATGCCGCACAGCGTGACTACGCCAACGCACGTTTTAATTTTGTACAGAACCTTATCGCTTTTAAACAACAACTAGGAACACTTAATCCTGAAGACATTCAGGAACTGGATAGCTGGTTACAGTGATCTATAAGGGAGATCTCCCTTTTTTATTCTGTTGAACTGTATAAGCCTGATTTAGAAGGAGCACATTTTGAAACACCTGTATCTGACTACACTGATGGCCTTTCTCACGGTCACATCAATGTTCTCCAACGCTAATGAGAAACCGCTTCCGGCAGTATTGGTTCACACGGTAGAGTCTTCTGACCTGACCCCGACATTTCGTCTTGTTGGGCGAATCGAGGCCACCGAACGTGTCAACCTTCTCACCCGTGTCTCCGGTTTCCTTGAGGAGCGCCTTTTTACAGAAGGCAGAGACATTCAGGCCGATCAGATTCTGTTTAAGATTGAGAAAGAGAACTACGAAATTGCAGTTAAACAGGCTGAAGCGGATCTCGCATCAGCTCGTGCCGGGCTCAAAAATGCACAGGCTAACCTCAACCGAAATAGCCAGCTGAAAAAGCGTAAAGCGATCTCTCAAGCCCAATTTGATCAGGCCGTAGCCGAACGTGATCAGGCGAAAGCACAAGTACTTAAGACCGAAGCAGGCTTACAAAAAGCGCAACTGAACTTGAGTTACACAGAAGTTCATTCTCCGTTTAGTGGGCGTATCGGTAAAGCTAACTTTTCCGTGGGTGATCTGGTAAGCCCGGAAAGCGGAACTCTGGCGACCGTCGTCAAGATAGACGAAGTTTATGTTGAAATGGCTGTCAGTGAGAAGTTGTTGCTGGACGCACGCCGTAAGGGGATCGATCTGGATAACCCTCCTGTCGCACCTCGATTGATTCTTTCCGATGGCAGTATCTACGAACAATCCGGAAGCTTCGATTTTATTTCACCGGAAGTGGATCCTAATACTGACACGATTACCCTTCGTGCGAGCTTCCCCAACCCCAACTATCTGCTGCTACCCGGCGAATTTGTTCATGTTGAGATCAAACGCAAACAAGCTGAAACCGGGATTCAGATTCCACAGTCGGCGGTACAACGTGACCGGGAAGGATATTTTGTCCTGGAAATTGATAGTGAGAACAAAGTCGCTGTAACACGGGTCGAGATGGGTCCTCAAGTTGAGGGGATGTGGCGTGTGATTGAAGGGCTTGAAGAGGGTGATCTTATCATCACAGAGGGTCTGCAAAAGGTGAAACCAGGCATTCAGGTTAATGCGGTAGAGGAGTAAAACATGTTCTCCATCTTCTTTATCCACAGGCCGAAGTTTGCGCTGGTTATCTCAATAGTTCTGATGATTGCGGGTGGTTTAGCTATTTTGGGTCTGCCCGTCTCCCAATTCCCCGATATCACACCGCCCAAAGTTCAGGTAAAAGCAAAGTACCCTGGTGCAAATGCTGAAGTGGTTGAGCAAGCCGTTGCAACACCGATAGAGGCACAAGTGAATGGTGTGGATAACATGCTCTACATGTCATCCACCTCAACCAATGATGGTGGCTACTCACTTGATATCACCTTTGCGGTGGGTACAGACCCAGATCAGGCTGCCATTAATGTGCAAAACAGAGTTGCACTGGCTGAGGCATCACTGCCACAAGAGGTTGTACGTCAAGGGGTGACTACCAAAAAACAAGCAACCAACATGCTCCTGATCATCAACCTCTTCTCCACTGAGGGCACTTATGACGAGCTGTTCCTGAGTAATTACGCCACCCTTTACGTGCAGGATGCACTCGCCCGTATCAATGGAGTGGGATCAGCATCCCAGTTTAGTCCGATGGACTATGGTATGCGTGTCTGGCTTGATCCAGACCGATTGAAAGCTCTGAAGATCACCCCGAAGGATGTCAGCAATGCGATTCAACAGCAAAACATCCAGGCCTCTGTAGGGATTATCGGGCAGCCACCTCTGACTCAAACACAACAGTTTCAGTACAACCTGAGAGCCAAAGGACGCCTTGAAAGCGTTGAAGAGTTCGAAAATATTATTATCCGCACCGGAGAGAGTGGTTCTTCTGTCCGATTACGCGATGTTGCGCGGGTAGAGCTTGGCTCCCAAAGCTACAGTGCCTCTTCGATTATGAATGGTAATCAGGCCGCTACAATAGCTATCTACCAGAGCCCTGGAGCCAATGCCCTCGATGTTGCTGAGCAGGTTTATGCTGAACTTGAACGGCTGAGCCTTCGTTTTCCTGATGATATGGAATACGCCATCCTCTATGACACAACATTGTCGGTTAAAGCGTCCCTGAAGGAGGTCATTGAGACACTCTTCATCACATTTGGGCTTGTCGTACTGGTTACCTTCCTTTTTCTGGCAGACTGGCGTGCAACACTGATCCCCTCTGCAACAATCCCAGTCTCATTGATTGCTACGTTTGCCGTGCTCTCAGTACTTGGTTTTAGCATCAACACAATCTCACTGTTCGCGCTGATTCTGGCAATCGGGATCGTTGTCGATGATGCGATCGTCGTTGTGGAGAATGTAAAACGTCATATGCAGGAGGGTCTATCTGCAACTGACGCTACAGCTGCCTCCATGAAGGAGGTGATTGGTCCGGTTATCGCTACAACACTTGTCCTGTTAGCGGTGTTTGTACCGGTTGCATTCATGCCAGGCATCACGGGTAAGCTCTACACAGAATTCGCGGTTACTATCTCAGTGGCTGTTTGTTTCTCATCCCTGAATGCCCTAACCCTTTCACCGGCGCTATGTACCCTACTCCTTAAACCAGCAACAGAACCCACCGGATTATTCCGTAAGTTTGATCAGCTAATCGGCTGGACGCGGAAGCGCTATGTCAGCAAAGTAAGTTTTTTAAATAAGCGCCTGTGGCTCAGCATGGGATTATTGGCCGCGATGGGTGGTGGTGTTTATCATCTGTTTTCCACAACGCCAACGGGTTTTCTGCCCTATGAAGATAATGGTGCTTTCTTTATCAATGTGCAGCTTCCAGATGGCGCCTCATTAAACCGTACCGATCAGATTGTGGCGCAGATCGATCAGATATTGGCTGAACAACCGGGGGTTGAGAACCGCATTGGTATTAAGGGATTTAGCATCTTAGGTGGTGCAGCACCCAATGCAGCGCTAGCGATACCCGTATTGAACCACTGGGATGAACGTACAGATCCGGATCTGGCCTGGTATAAAATTCTGCGTCAGGTTAATGAAAAGTTGGCAACGATTCCCGGTGCGAACATCATGGCGTTCCCAACGCCTCCTATCCCAGGATTGGGAAATGCCGCCGGTCTGGAAGCCAATCTTCTTGATCTGAAAAATGGCTCCCCTCAGGATCTCGCACGTGCCACCAATGCGCTGATCTTTGCGGCGAACCAGCAGGCGGAGTTCAGCCGGGTCTACTCCACCTATTCCGCAAATGTGCCGCAGCTTGAACTCATTGTCGATCGAGATAAAGCGATGGCTTTAGGGGTCGCTATAAGTGACCTGTTCGGCACGCTGCAATCTCAACTGGGTACCCAGTACGTCAATGACTTTAATATCTTCGGGCGCAATTACCGGGTGATGCTCCAGGCAGATTCCCAGTTCCGGGATAATGTTGACGACCTGAATGACCTTAACGTGATGAGCAACAGGGGACACCTTATCCCGATCAGTGCTCTGATTGAGGTAAAACCGGTCTTGGGGCCACAAACTCTAACCCGCTTTAACCAGTCACGTTCAGCGTCAATCACCGCAATGCTCAACCCTGGAACAGCCACTGGGGCAGGCATAGAGCAGATGGAACAACTGGCACGAGACACTCTGCCAGATGGTTATATTCTAGAATGGACCGGTACTACGCAGCAGGAACAGGAGGCAGGTGGCTATGTCATTATTATCATGTCACTGGCCGTTCTGTTCGCTTATCTTTTCCTGGTTGCGCAGTATGAAAGCTGGACAATCCCCCTCGCAGTGATGCTCTCCGTGACGGTCGCGCTTCTGGGTGCCATCCTGCCACTATGGCTGATTCCAGGGCTGACAAATAACCTCTATGCCCAGATAGGAATCGTGATGCTAATCGGGCTCGCGAGTAAGTCCGCCATCCTGATTGTTGAGTTTGCCAAGCAGCTTCGTGAAGAGGGCTACTCAATTATTGATGCTGCCAATGAAGCAGCCAGCCTACGTTACCGTGCGGTTATGATGACCGCATTCTCCTTCATTCTGGGTGTATTGCCTCTGGTCACTGCTTCCGGCGCTGGGGCGGCCAGTCGTATATCAATCGGTTTTGTTGTCCTTGGGGGGATGCTGCTAGCGACCGTTGTTGGCATCTTCTTTATCCCAGCCCTGTTCGTTGCAATGCAATCCCTGCGTGAAAAAGTGAAAGGCGGCCCCAAACCCTCGGATGAGAGTCAGGTAACAGGTGAAAAGGGATGAGAGCACTCACAGCGATATGCGTTTCGCTCTTTCTGATGACGGGGTGTAAAAGCACCCCGATGCTCCCCTTAGATGCGACAATATGTGACAGCCCTCGCCCTCAGATCTGCACTATGGATTACAGGCCAGCGTGCGGCTACAAAGAGAAAGCAGCACCCGAAACCTATTCCAATCTTTGCTCAGCTTGTGCTGATCCAGTTGTCGTTGGCGCGACAGAGGGTACTTGTCAGTAATCGTTTCAATCTACGATGATAGTCAGGGGAAACATTCACTCAGTCCATCTTCTATCTCAAAGTGATTCAGACATAGGGAGTTTAGCCTGGCGCTAAAGTCCCCTACTCTGTGTCTCTTAACAAGATTGCTTCAACTTTTTTAATTCAAATACTTTTAATGTGGATAACAATGTGTAATCAACTAAACTGAGCTGAAAGCTACGAATTATGGAAAATTCAACTATATGCATAAAAGCCCTCCATTTAAGGTATCCCCATACCTCATTGGCTTTAGCCTACTTCTGATAGTATTTGTTGCCACATCGTTTTTCTCCTTCAGGCAATACAAAGAGATACAACAACAGTTTACGCAGCGCACCGAACAAAACGATCTTCAGCTTAGGGCCGTAATGTCTATGAGGGTATCGGTCCGGGAGAGGGCTATTCTCTTATGGCAGATGACACTGCTCGATGACCCCTTCGAACGTGATTCTCTGTTTGAACTGTTCTATGAGGAGGGGAGTAATTATCAAAAGGCTCGATTAGCACTGATCAACTCAGACCTCACTGACAATGAGCAGAAGCTACTTGAGTTGCTGGATTCAGAAACCACCGCAAGAGCCCCCATTTTAAGACAGTTTGCAGATCTTTTGATGGAAGATAGATCGGTAAACCACACCCAACAGCTTAATCAGGTGATTACAGAACAGACTGTAGTTGCCGAACTTCTGGATCAACTGATCGCAATACAACAAACCCAAAATGAGTCCGCCAGAACATCCAGCACCTTAGAAAATGCCACTCTTCTTCAGCAGCTCATCATTGTTACACTCCTTACCCTTTTGGGCGGTTTTGTATTTGCTTTTTATGTGATTCGTAACAATATGAACCAGGCAAACATGCTAAAAGTGGCGAACCAGGAATTAAACCATCTCGCTTGTCATGACGTACTCACGGGGCTGCCTAACCGGATGTTTATGACCCAACAACTCGAGATAGTGCTGGCAGCCGCAAAGCGAAATGGTCACAACGTAGCGATCATGTTTATTGACCTGGATAATTTCAAACCCATCAATGACAGCTTTGGCCATAGTATTGGAGATCAATGCCTCAAAATCATATCTCAGCGCATTAAATCCTGTCTACGAGGCTCCGATATTTTAGGCAGGCTTGGAGGAGATGAATTTTTACTGGTTTTACCCGATGCCGAAACATCAGAGCAAGCGACCTGCGTTGCCCAGAAGATAAGTAACGCCATAGAACACGGCATCACTCTGAAAGAGCACACTCTTTCACTATCAGTCAGTATCGGCATATATATCTACGCCGATGATTCCCTCAGCGTCGAAGAAACCATCGCAATGGCAGATCAGGCGATGTATCAGGCAAAGCGCTCCGGCAAGAATCAGTTCTGCCTACTTTAACCCTCCCTCAGAGGTATTATTGCTCCCAACTACAGAGCTGGTAGAATTGCGCACCCGGTCCTTAAGGTGCGCATCATGTCAGATATCTCTTCTTTAACTCAACTTCTACGCCAGAGTGGCGGCCAGATCCGTTTTTTTGATATGGGACGTCGGGTTCAGAAGCTGAACTCTGAACAGTTTGAGAAGATTGAAAATCAACAAATACCCTACCCTTACCCTTATCTGCAGCATGCCTGGGTTGCGTTAATGCTATGGAACCCAAAGCATAAAGCACAGGGGGTAGCATGGTTCCTAAAACTGCCGCTTGATGAGCAGGGTTTTCTGATTCAGGCGGTGAGGGATGACCTGTTGAGTCGGCTGCTTAAGAATGCAGGGGGTATTTTACAGCATGAAGAGACCGGTGAGATGCCTGAGGATGCATTGAAAGATAATCCGTTCTCATTTAAACCTGATCAGGAAAAGATGGCGCTCTTCCATGCGTATTCAACCCTCGCTTCCGGTCAACCGGCTTCTCAGTACTTTGAACACGCTCAGCAATATTTTGCCGGACAGATCGGTTTTGACCAGTGGCAATCTCTGGGTTATCAGGGGATCGCAGATCTGGTCGTCCGACATGAAAAGGGAAGTAATAGCAAAATCATTGCTAAGGCGATCCCTCTGTTGCCCGATGCGCCTTTTGAAGTACTTTGCACCTGCCTTGAAAGTATTGAGCATGATCATACGATATATGAAGCTCTCTGCCTCAGAGCTGAACAAACACTGGAGCGAAATACTGCGACAGCCAACCAGATCGCTGCAATCACCCGCGGACTCTCCAATGGTCGGAACACTCCACGAAAGCAAGCGTTGATTAATAAGATTCTCCAGAGCGATTATGCTCTTGAGGCTGAAGTGATCGTAGCCGTTGCAACCCGCTGTAATGAAAGCCTTCAGGACCCAGCAACCCTGCAAATTTTTCTGGAAAAACTGGCAATCGGGAAAACCGGTCAGGCTGGATTTTCACGAATCTTGTCAGATCTGATGTTCATGCCAGCCCTGCGTGCTCTCATCCTTATGCAGTTTCGAAATGAAGAACGCAGTGAAGCTCTCTCGCAGGCGATCGGAGAGATGTTTGGACAGGGTTTTAAATAAACGCCATACCACCAGCGTGTAGCAGGTTTATTAAAGCGCCAACGCCGAATCAGATGACACGATAGCCAACGTTCTTTTATAGGTTTGCTGAATGATCATCGCATCATTACTGGCCCGATGGCGCTCAACATCCAGCTCTGCCTGAATCTGATCCTTAACATCGTGCCAGATCGCCATCTGAGATTCCTGAAGAATCATCTCTAACGGGCTTATACGAAACTGCATGGGCAAACCCGCACGATAGAACAGCTTAATGATCCAGCTCTGATCGACGACCCAGCCATCGCTGTAAACGGTTTGATTGTAGAGCAGGCGGTTTAGCTCTTCAGCCACCGTCTCAGCCTCATGTCCGTATGCCAGCAGATTCTCTCTGGGTATCTTGTGATAGGCTTCAGCCTCCTGGGACCAGTGTGTCCAATCCCCTTTTGGCTTTATCAATCGGCAGAAACGCTGCCCCTCTTCCATGACGACCCCAACCTCGATCGGATAACTGTCCGGACCAAACCCAGACGCTTCCAAATCTATGATATAGGGGTGAATAACTCTGGCGATAAGCCTGATCTCCAATTTTTTCTTTAATATCATAGTGCTATCGGCCAACACTACAACAGCTGAAATTTTTATAGCTATACTGAACTGTGATACAAATCATTCATTGGCAATGAACAACATAGTTAAGATCAACATACTGCAGATCAGAACTTCGATGGTACCTTAAAAATGCGCGGTCTGATCGCAGGCACTGTTTGGGAAGGGGACGTTATGTTGCATTACCTTATTCTTCTACCTGTGCTTTACAGCTTCTGGTTGATGCTGTCTGGACACCTTTCACCCCTGTTCCTCATACTGGGAGCTCTCTCTTCTCTGTTAGTCATCAGCCTGCAACAGCGTATGGACCGAATAGATTCCGAACCGGCCCTACTGAAAATCACCCCAGGTATTCTCAGCTATGCCCTTTGGCTCTGCTGGAGCCTCCTAAAAGCCAATATGGATGTAGCCCGGAGAATATGGGATCCCAAACTACCCATTGATCCAGTTTGGGAGCGCCTCGATATTAAAGTGACCACCCCGGGAGAGAAAACAATCTACGCCAACTCAATTACCCTGACACCAGGTACTCTAACAACTGATATTCAGGATGATCACTTCCTGATTCACACCCTGACACCTGAAAACATGGATGAATTACGTCGCGGTGAGATGGAAGAACGTATTTTGAAACTGAGAATCTGATCATGATCTTTGTTGCAATAATCGCCATTCTCATGACGATGGGCCTTGCGCTGATCCGGGCCTGTAAAGGACCTACTGCCTATGACCGTATGCTTGCGGCGAATATGGTAGGCACTAAAGCGGTCCTTCTCATCGCCGTTGGTGGTTATGCACTAAACTGGTCGGGTTTTGCAGATATCGCTCTCCTCTACGCCCTCATCAATTTTATCAGCACCATCGCAGTGATGCGTTTTTTTGAATATCAGAAATCCAGTAGCGACCTCTCAGGGGAGTAACCATCATGGAGATATTGATTAATCTACTCAGTACACTCTGTTTTCTGGTTGGTGGTTTTCTCTGTCTGACGGGCGGAATCGGCTTACTCCGCCTTCCGGATTTTTTCTCACGGGTTCACGCAGCAGGGGTCACAGAAACACTAGCAACCCCTGTTTTGATACTCGGTATTTTGATTCATCAACCGGAACTCTCTTTAGACAGCATCAAACTGGTACTGATCATGCTGATTGTTCTGGCAACAAACCCAACAGCTTCCCATGCGATGGCAAAAGCAGCCCTCCATGGAGGTCAGCGCCCGGTGATATTTGATCAACCGAAAGATAACAACGATGCTCCGTCCAGAGGAGGTGACCTATCGAAACCTTAATGGACATCGCACTTCTCTCAATGCTCTCAATCACTGCCATAGCGGCGATCCGCTTACGTGATCTGTTTGCAGTCACCATGTTGTTTGGAATATACAGTTTTTTAACCGCTGCTTTTTTTCTGACTCTGGATGCGATCGATGTCGCTTTTACTGAGGCAGCTGTGGGTGCGGGCGTCACTACCGTACTGATGCTGGCAACCCTGAGGCTGACCGGTCGATATGAGCAGACACCGAAGCACTCTCCCCTGATCCCTATTCTGGTGGTATGTATCACGGGTGCTGCATTGGTTTATGGCACACTGGACGCACCAACTGTCGGCGACCCTGAAGCCCCTTCTCAAACACATGTTGCCCCCCGCTACATTCAACAGAGTGCCGATGAGATCGGGATTCCAAATATGGTGACCTCTGTGCTGGCAAGCTACCGAGGCTATGACACGCTCGGGGAGACCTTTGTGATCTTTTGCGCAGGCCTTGCTGTCATTATCATTCTAGGCCTTCAGGATAGCGGTGAGATCCATCCGGGACGCTCTGCTATCGGAGATCAGTTAGTCCTTCGTGTTGTTATTAAAATGTTACTGCCGTTCATACTGCTTTTTGCACTTTATGTACAACTACATGGTGATTATGGGGCCGGCGGCGGCTTTCAGGCAGGTGTTATCTTTGCGAGTGGCTTTATCCTCTATGATCTTGTGTTCGGTGAAGGCGATGCCCGGCTGATTATCCCTCCCAACTGGCTCCGGAGAATGGCCGCACTCGGCGTCCTTCTATACGCTGGGGTCGGGGTTACAACTCTGATTATGGGCAAGAATTTTCTGGATTATTCCGCGTTAGCGGAGTCTCCAACTGCCGGGCAGCACCTCGGTATTTTTCTGGTCGAAATAGGCGTCGGTATAACCGTATTTTCTGTCATTCTGACCATATTTTTTGCATTTTCAGGTCGCGCCCGCATTGCCGTAAAAACAGGCAGAGGGGGATCCTAATGAGTCATTTCCCAGGATTGTTTAATTATTGGATCGTCATCTTTCTTATGATGGCGGGATTCTACGTAGTCATCTCTCAAGGCAATCTGGTTAAGAAGATTATTGGTTTAAGCCTGTTTCAGGCATCAGCTTTTATTCTCTATATCAGCGAAGCCAATGTGGATGGCGGACATGTCCCCATACTCGAAGAGGGAATCACTCTGTATTCGAACCCACTCCCGCACGTATTGATCCTGACCGCAATTGTCGTCTCTGTATCAACGACAGCGGTGGGATTAGCGTTAATCGTGCGTATTAAAGAAACCTACGGGACGGTGGAGGAGGATGAGCTACAGGAGATCGATAATGCTCAGGACGAAGCTGATACACCCGACCAGAAGCAACAGATAGCTGAGGAAAAGGAGATATGAGCCTAAGCCTCCATCTTCCTGTACTGGTTATTCTTCTGCCACTGATGGCCTCACCTCTTTGCATCTTAATTGACCGGGCACGTGCTAGCTGGTTGATTACGTTGATTGCCAGCCTGCTCAGCTTCTATTGCAGTGTCTTGCTTCTACAGCAGGTCCAGATAACAGGCACCATCAGTTATGAGTTGGGTGGGTGGCAACCTCCCTGGGGGATTGAGTACCGCATTGATCTTCTCAGTGCGTTTATGCTGATACTTGTCACCGGGTTAGCTACATTGGTTCTGCTCTTTGCCCGATACTCAGTCGAGCAGGAGATCAGTAAGCTCCGTATTGTTCCGTTTTATGCCACGCTACTACTTGCCATTGCAGGACTGACCGGAATCTGTGTCAGTGGCGACGTCTTCAACGTCTTCGTTTTTCTGGAGATCTCCTCTATCGCCTCCTATACCCTGATTAGCATGGGGCGGGACAGACGAGCCCTAAATGCAGCCTTCAAATATCTGGTGATGGGTACAATCGGGGCTACCTTTATTCTGATCGGTATTGGTTTTCTCTATATGCATACGGGCACGCTCAATATGCAGGATCTGGCCGGTCGATTGCCCGCACTTTATGATAATCGAACCATTCGGGCAGGCTTTGCGTTTATCACGGTAGGGATCGGGCTCAAACTCGCACTGTTTCCGCTGCATTTATGGCTGCCTAACGCTTACACCTACGCCCCCTCTGTCGTTAGTGCGCTCCTGGCTGCCACAGCCACAAAAGTTGCCGTTTACATGCTTCTGAGATTTCTTTTGAATATCTTCTCGTTGGATTTTTCACTCGACGCGATGCCTCTGGATCTCATCCTGATCGCTCTGGGTAGCACTGCAATCATCAGTGCATCATTGGTCGCGATCTTTCAGGTCAATCTGAAGCGTTTATTAGCCTATTCCAGTGTGGCTCAGTTGGGTTATATAGCACTGGCGATCGGCCTGGCTAATCACAGCGGTCTGACAGCGGCGATGCTGCATATTTTTAATCATGCGTTAATGAAAGGCGCTCTTTTCCTCAGCTTAGGCGCTATGGTTTATAAGCTCGGAGACGCCGAGCTTCATAGCAGTCAGGGCTTAATTCGGCATATGCCGTTGACCTCCGTATCCATTCTGGTAGGTGGTTTGAGCCTGATCGGCATTCCGGGAACAGCAGGCTTTATCAGCAAATGGTATATGATTCAGGCAACACTGGAACTGGGGTTATGGCCACTCGCCCTGATTATTCTGGCCGGGTCGGTACTTGCGGTGATCTACATCTGGAAGATTGTAGAATCGATCTTTTTTCAATCTCCCCCCTCAACGGTTGCCGTTCATGAAGCTCCCGTGTCGATGATTGTACCTATGGCCATTCTGGCCGCTGCCAATATCTATTTCGGTCTAAATACCCATCTTACCGTTGATCTGGCAGACTCAGCCTCCACTCTACTGGTGATGGGGGGCGGCCAATGAACCCTTTGATCTGGCTTCCCCTTACCCCTCTATTGGTAGCTCTCACACTACCGTTGTGTTCGCGCTGGCCCAATCTTAGAGAAGGGATCACTCTGCTGGGTGGATTGGGATTATTTCTGCTGTCCCTAACTCAGTATCTGTCGGCCGAGATCCCGTCAGAGTTAATTCTGGCAACTCCACTGCCCGGTTATCCACTGCTCTTTCGCCCGGAGCCACTAGGCATCGCCTTTTCCCTGCTTGTGAGCTTTCTCTGGCCGATCACATCACTCTACGCTGTGGGGTATATGCGCGGACATAAAGAGAAAAATCAGACCCGATTCTATGTTTTTTTCGCACTCTCCATTGCAGTAACGCAGGCCATAGCCCTTTCAGGAAACATGCTTACCCTCTTCCTGTTTTATGAACTGCTCACCCTAATGACCTACCCCCTCGTTACCCACAGCGGCAGTGAAGAAGCTAAAAAGGCGGGACGGACCTATCTTGGCATATTGATGAGTACATCAATCATGTTTCTCCTGCTTGCTACTGTATGGAGTGCACAGCTGGCCGGTACATTAGAGTTTACACCCGGCGGCATTTTTCCCGATACGCTCACTTCGCTGACACTCAATACACTATTACTACTATTTGTTTTCGGTACAGCGAAAGCAGCACTGATGCCCTTTCATGGATGGCTCCCTCAAGCGATGGTAGCCCCCGTACCAGTCTCCGCGCTTTTGCATGCCGTAGCCGTCGTAAAGGCTGGGGTTTTCACTCTGCTCAAAGTTGTTATCTACCTGTTTGGCAGTGACCTTGTTGCGGGACTTTCAGCTGCAGAGTTTGTTGCTTATCTGGCGGGGTTCACACTGGTAACAGCGTCTTTGATTGCGCTTCGAAAAGACAACATCAAAGCACGGTTGGCTTATTCCACTATCGGCCAGCTAAGCTACATCATTCTCGGTACCATGATTGCGACTCACTCAAGCGTTGTTGGGAGTTCCATGCATATGGTGACCCACGCCTTTGGCAAAATCACACTGTTCTTCTGTGCAGGTGCCATTTTATTAGCAACGCATAAAACAAAGGTGTCTGAACTGGACGGCTGCGGTAAACAGATCCCAGTTACCATCGGCCTATTTACATTAGCTGCGCTCTCAACCATTGGACTGCCCCCCTTTGCAGGTATGTGGAGCAAATGGTGGTTACTACAGGGCACCGTAGAGACTGAACACTATCTGCTGACTGCCGCGCTTCTACTCAGTTCAATTCTCAATCTGGCCTATCTGATGGAGATTCCCCTTCGGGCCTTTTTAAAACCAGCGCAAACTGCAACGCCTGTTTATCAGGAAGCTCCTCTGCTTAACCGAACAGCTGCAACCGTTACGACCGCACTTTGTATCATTCTATTTTTATTGCCAGAACAATTATTTCAGCATTTTTCCATGTTGGGGGGAGGCTAAACCTATGAAAAAAGATCTCTTTGACCACCCCAAAAATATCCGCAGAATCATCCAGGCATTAACTATCTGCTGTGCTGTGCTGTTCTTTCTGGATGCGGTTATTCATCGCCACACGGACCATCCCTGGGAAACGCTGTTCGGATTTTATGCAATCTATGGATTTATCTCTTGCGTGATTCTGGTACTACTGGCTAAGGAGCTGCGAAAACTGATTATGAGGAGTGAACGGTTTTACAACTCAGAAGAGGAGCCCTCAGATAATGAGTAACCTCTTACCGCTGACTTGGGCTTTTCCGCTTCCACCAGCCGTTATCCTCTTCGTTGGAGCTGTCCTGAGCCTGATTGCGCCAAGAATGGTACGCCCTTTTATTATGGTACTGACACCGCTATTGGGTGCACTGAATCTTAGCCTGCTGCCAGAAAACTATACGACACAAGCAGTTCTGATGGGGCTTGAAGTGACCCCGACCCGTATTGACTCGCTTTCGATCTTATTCGGTTACCTTTTCCACCTGGCGGCGTTCATCGGCGTGATCTATGCCTTACATCTTCGTGACCGTCTGCAGGATATGGCAGCACTGGCTTATGCTGCCAGCGCTGTCGGCGCTGTTTTCGCAGGTGATCTGCTCACGCTGTTTATCTTTTGGGAGCTACTGGCACTCACCTCAGCCACTCTAATATTTGCCCGGCGATCAACACGTTCAGCTCAGGCGGGTATCCGCTATCTCATTATTCAGATCTGCTCCGGCGTGCTACTCCTGGCGGGCGCGTTAATCTATGCTCAGACTCATAAAGGACTAGCGTTCAACCATATAGGTCTGGACGCACCCGGAGGTTTGCTTCTGTTTATCGCGTTTGGAATTAAAAGCGCCTTTCCCCTGATGCATAACTGGCTGACAGATGCCTATCCTGAATCCACACCTAGCGGTACCGTATTCCTGACAGCCTTCACCACTAAAGTGGCAATCTATGCACTCGCTCGTGGGTTTGCAGGCACTGAGAGCTTAATCTACATCGGAGCGGTGATGGCGTGCTTTCCTATTTTTTATGCAGTTATCGAAAACGATCTTCGCCGCGTTTTGGCTTACAGCCTGATCAACCAACTGGGATTTATGGTTGTGGGGATAGGCATCGGGACAGAGCTCGCTATTAATGGCGCAGTTGCTCATGCCTTTAATGACGTTCTGTTTAAGGGCCTTCTTATGATGAGTATGGGTGCGGTACTCCATGTCACAGGAGAGATGAGGGGATCCGAACTAGGCGGGCTGTATAAGAAGATGCCTAAAACAACAATGCTCTGCATTATAGGAGCCGCATCAATTTCGGCCTTCCCGCTCTTTAGCGGTTTTGTGAGTAAATCTATAATTGTGACTGCTGTTTTATATGAGAACTACGATCTCGTCTGGTTAGCACTGTTATTTGCCAGCGCCGGCGTCTTCCACCATGCAGGTATTAAGATTCCATTCTTCGCCTTCTTCTATAAACCTTCTAAATTTGTCGACACTGCACATGAACCGCCTGCAAACATGCTTATCGCAATGGCGATCGCAGCGACCCTCTGTATCGGCATAGGATGTTTCCCCCAATATCTGTACCAGCACCTCCCCTACGCTATTGAATACAGTGCCTACGATGTCAGTCACGTCTTGGCTCAGCTGCAGCTACTGGCATTTTCTGCCCTCGCCTTCACCTGGCTGAAGCTGGCAGAAATCTACCCGCCAGAACTAAAATCGATCAATCTGGATACTGAGTGGATCTACCGAAAATTCCTTCCTGATCAGATTAAGCAGTCACTTAACCGACTCTCTCCGGTCGACCTTCAGACCCGAAATAATTTGAATCAATTGTTTAATAAAATTATTCAGCTACTATCATTACATCATGGTTCCCACGGTTTGCTGGCACGTACCTGGCCGACGGGAAGTATGGTTTTATGGGTTGCAGCCCTCCTCGGGCTGACATTGACCCTCTACTATTTGTAATGTTCACCTAAGGGATTAATGACTTTACATGGAATGTTGTCATCCTAGCTGTGGATATAGGTGCAATTACATCCTAAGGATGAGAGCTCACAGTTATAATGGAAAACTCTAGCTTTGCAGGTTTAATCAATAATGTCGCCCTACTCCTTGCGATGGGGATTGTCTACGATTCATTAGGACTGCATAAGATTAGCAGCCGCTTGCTCCGCGATATGGTCAGTGGCCTCCTCATCGGCGGCTTGGGTATAGCGGTGATGCTAACCCCCTGGGAGCTAACACCTGGGGTTTTCTTCGATGCACGCTGGATTCTAATCAGCCTGTGCGGGCTGTTTTTCGGCCCTGTTCCCACATTGATCGCCGTTTTGATGACCGTATCATTGCGCTTATTCCAAGGCGGTGCCGGAATCTATGTCGGTTCCGCAGTCATCATCTGTTCCGCTCTTATTGGTTTATCCTGGCGCTACCTAAGCGACAAATACCAACAGCCACTCAACTGGCTCAGGCTCTACCTGTTGGGACTACTGATACAGGTATCTGTTTTGGGATTGATTCTCTTTATGCCTGAACATCTACGGTTCAAAATTATCGCTGCAATCGCTCCCACACTCCTGACAATCTACCCGATCGGTACGATGGTTATGGGGCTTATTTTGAGACGGCAGAAAGAGAGAAGGGCCGCAGAAAAAGAGCTCAGGGTGAGTCGTCAAACCCTTAACCGTGAACGTGGTCTGCTCCGTGGTTTAATCGATAATCTACCTGATCATATCTATATCAAAGATACTCAAGGCAATTATCTGGGGTGTAATAAAGCATTTCAGGAGTTTTTGGGCCGTAACGAAAACGAGATTATCGGTAAAACCGACAGAGATCTGTTCAGCTCTGATGACGCAGTAAACACCTATGAGAAGGAGACTCAGGTTCTAACTGACCAAACTCTACTCAGTGATGAGCTCTGGATTCGAAACAGTGAAGGGCAGCAGATCCTGATCGAATCGCTCAAAGCACCTTTTAAAGATATGGATGGGGCACTGCAAGGCATTGTCGGCATCGGACGTGACATTACAGAGAAACGTAAAACTGAAGAGCGTATTCTGACCCTCTCTCAAGCAGTTGAACAGAGCCCCGTATCTGTCGTGATAACCTCAATCAATGGTGATATCGAATATGTTAACAGCACCTTCGAACGAGTTTCCGGATACCATCAGAACGAAGTTATCGGCAAAAACTCACGCCTACTCAAATCAGGTAAAACCCCTTTGGGGCGTTACTCTGAACTCTGGGAACGGCTAAGCGAGGGCAAAGCCTGGCGCGGAGAGTTCCAAAACCGAAGAAAAAATGGGGAGATATTCTGGGAAGAGGCGCATATCGCTCCGGTGTTCGACTCCAAAGGCGAGATACGCCATTTCCTGGCGGTAAAACAGGATATAACCCAACAGAAAGCTCAGGAAGAGAAGATCCTCCATCAGGCTCATTTCGATAGTTTAACCGAACTACCAAACCGTTTTCTCTCCCTGAACCGCTTACAAACCATGCTGATGGAAGCGGACCGAAAAAAGAGTATGGTCGCAGTGCTCTTCCTCGATATGGATGACTTCAAAAAAGTTAATGACACGATGGGGCATGACACCGGAGACAAGATACTGATTGAAGCCGCTAAACGGCTCAAAGCTGCAATCCGGGAAACAGATACCGTTGGGCGTCTGGGCGGTGATGAATTTATTGTGCTGCTGAATGATCTTAAAACCCCAGATCAGGCTCTTCCCATTGCACAAAATCTGCTACAACAATTCCGTAGTGCTCTTTCGGTTGATGGCCGTGAGATTCTTCTGACAATGAGTATCGGGATCGCGGTCTACCCTGATGACGGGCGTAACCCAGCTGAACTACTTCGTAATGCAGATTCTGCAATGTATCACTCCAAAGCGTTGGGTCGAAACAGCCTGCATTTCTTTACTCAGGAGATGAACCTGGGGGTCACCCGACGTTTGAATATTGAAGAACAGCTGCACCATGCGCTTCAACGTAAGGAGATGCATGTGCTCTACCAACCTGTTCTGCGCCTGGAAGATCAGGAGATTATCGGAGCCGAAGCACTGCTACGCTGGAACTCTCAACATCTGGGGTCGGTTTCTCCTGCCGAATTTATTCCTGTCGCTGAACATACTGGGATGATCGTGGAGATCGGAGAGTTTGTACTTGAGGAATCGTTAAGACAGAGCGGTGCATGGATCAATGAATTTTTGCCCAATTTTCACATCGCTATCAATGTATCCCCACGCCAGTTCCGAGATCCTATGCTGTTATCAAACCTGTCAGCCAAAATGAGGCGCTATAACGTAGGCGGCCAGAATCTTGAGCTCGAGATAACCGAAGGTGTGCTCATGGCACAGCACGCAGATATTGATAAAGCGATTAGTGAACTGAACACTATGGGGATCAATATCTCAATGGATGACTTCGGTACAGGCTACTCATCTCTGAGTTATCTGAGAAGTTACCCGTTTGACACACTGAAAATTGATCGCAGTTTTATCAACGATATCTCAGTTGACCCTGCAGATCTGGAGCTCGTATACGCTACGATTGATATGGCTCATGGGTTGGGACTTCGAGTCATCGCCGAAGGGGTAGAAACTCAGGATCAGATGAAACTACTGCAGGCCCGGAACTGTGACATGGCCCAAGGCTATTATTTTAGTAAACCCGTAACAGCAGAAGTGCTTGAGACAATGCTCAAACAGCAAGTAGAAGCTTGAACCAGCTTAGCTTCTGGCTATTTCAGCAGTTATACCACCGCTAAGTTTGAGTAGGTCATCTGCTGACATCTCAATCTCCAGACCTCGTCGACCGGCGCTCATACAGATCGTTTCGAAGTTTAAAGCGCTCTTTGCCAACACCAGTGGCAAACGCTTTTTCTGTCCCAGAGGGCTGATCCCACCAACAACATACCCGGTTGCACGCTCCGCATCCTGAGGGTTTGCCATAGAGACCTTTTTGGCTTTCAGGGCTGTAGCCATCGCTTTAAGATCAAGTTGGCCCGATACAGGAACAACAGCAACAGCCAGTGTTTTGCTATCCCCATTCACAGCAACCAGCAGAGTCTTAAAAACCTGAGCGGGTTCTTTACCTAACAGATCAGCTGCTTCTTCACCATAAGATTCCGTATTAGGGTCATGTTTGTATTCATGTACCTTGAATTGAACTTTAGCTTTTTTAGCCGCATTGATGGCAGGTGTCATATGAAATTCTCATCGGGTTGAAGACACAAAAAAGCCGACCTCTAAAGGACGGCTCTTTTCTGGCAGTAAAGCTTATTTTATTCACTTAAATGACTGCGTCCAGTCAGAATGTCAGCAATATCAATCACATCAATGACCGTGCCCTGACCTCTACCAACCCGAATAATCTTATCTTTAAGCTTAATAATCTCCGTTGCTGCATCGGTTCTGGGTAGACGATCCAGAAGATCTTCAGGCAGATATTCGGCCTGGCGTCTCAGATCACTATCCAGCACCTCACCTCGCTCAACTTTCTTCTGCCAGCCGGGAGGTAACTCCCCACCACGCTCAAGCTTTTTTCTTAGGCCTTGTGGCAGCTCTTTTTTCTTCCCCTTGTACTGACCTGTGCCGGATACGGCCTGATCGTTATAGTAATCTTCTATCACGCTTCGCTCGTTATCCGAGAAGATATCATCCAGAATAGAATCCGAATCACTTACAATATTCTGTTCATCCTTCCCTTTCTGTTTCTTAGATCGGGATTCGGCTTTTTTTTCGGCTTTCATCTCAGCCTTATTACCCTGTTTACCGCCAGGGTTCCCAGCCCACTCAGGTTTACCCGCATTTGTATTTAAGGCCAGCCCTAAAAGGCAGGCACAAAGAATGGTCTTTTTCATAAGCTGTCCCTATTTCTTGGTAATCTTAGAACCTTCCAAAGAAAGGTTGTACATCAAACCTTTATTAGAAAATATAAAGCCAATAATTGGATCTTTAATGGTACTGGTATCAATCTCACCACCGGCTCCAATGGTTACCAGAGCGACACTGCCATCCACACCAGCTTCCCAGCCCTCGCTGTTTTTAAAGCTGCGCAGTGCTGCATCCGTCATAAACAAAATAATCTCAGTTTTTATCTGTGCACCTAACTGAAACCCAATTGAAGCGGCAGCTATTGAGTAATACCCTGTTGTTCTACCATGTTCGATCAACTTTCCTTCACCATATTCACCACCGATACCTATACCGGCTTTGTAAACTTCAGGGAAGATCAGTGCGCCTTTTGCCTGTTGATAAAGTGCTTTTCCTGCTGAACTGTGCTGATAGAACTTCTTTAATGCTTCTGTTGCTTTGGCATCAATTTCAGCGTTGGATGCAGCCTGACCAGCACCCGTGGCAAACAAACATGACACTACTAGCAGCGCCGATAATATACGTCCCAACATTTACCCACCCTTAAGCAAAATAGTTTATTCTGGCTTTAGCCTAGGTGAGTTTGGTGCTTGCCGCAAAGGTTGTAACACAGACTCAAGACCATTAATTTTCACCTCTAACAGTAACTGCATGAGGAAGCCTAATTCACCTGTCGGGAATCCTTTTTTGGCAAACCAGAGCAGATACTCTTCTGGTAGGTCTAGCAGAACTCTCCCCTGGTATTTTCCAAATGGCATCTGCATATTAGCCAGCTTAACCAGATGCTTTTTATCTAGATCCACTCTATCTTCTCTCTCTGTTCAAAAAGCCGGACAGGCATTATTCTGTAAATAACTTTACAACCGTGGTTTAGGGTAATGGCTGAAGATAACCGATATCAACCCATCAATTGTGAAATCCATGATGGTTTTGAATTAGCCTGCATGCGCCGGGCCGTTCATAAGATAAACTGGATCGAAGAGGGAGATACCAGAACAGAGGAGCTTCGCTGTATAGATCTCGAATCAAAAGCGGGACAAGAGTTTCTGATCGCAGAAAACAGAGCGGGCGAACAGTTCAGAATCAGACTGGATTGGATCACCAGCCAACTTCCCTACTGACCAACTTCAGGAAAAAGACGTGGCAACAATCCAACTGAGTGAAATTAATATATACCCCATCAAATCTCTGGCCGGTATTCGTTTATCTTCTGCATTTGTCGCCCAATCAGGGATCTCATTTGATCGCCGATTTATGCTTTGTACACCGGATGGTGAACTTCTCTCAGCCCGTCAGGAACCCTCACTCCTTCAATACCAGGCGGTCCTTCGCCAAGATGGGCTAGAGGTGATAGCACCAGACGGGGACCATATAACGCTCCGCTACCCAGAACTGTTCCAAAACTATCGGCAAGTCTGGGTATGGGGAAACGAAATTAATGCACAACTGTGTGGTGAGCAGTTTGATCAATGGTTCAGCAATAAACTGGATAGAGAGTGCCAGCTCCTTTTCTTTGGTGAGCAATCTGAACGATACACATCAAGAGCACCTGAAACCCCAGTGGCCTTCGCCGATGGTTACCCACTGCTGATTATCTCAGAAGCGTCATTGAAGGAACTGAATCGCCGCAGCTCTTCAGAGATAACCATGGACCAATTCCGTAGCAATTTAGTCATCCAAAATTGCACACCGTTTGAAGAGGATAGCTGGAAAAGAATCCGTATCGGCGAAGTGGAATTTGAAATTGTAAAACCCTGCTCACGTTGCAATATGACTACTTTCGACCCAGAAACAGGCAAAAAACTTCCAACAGGCGAACCGATAAAGACACTGGCTAATTTCCGCCGTGGTAAAGACAATGAGGTGTACTTTGGGCAGAATCTGATTCCTCTGAACGAAGGACAGATACAGTATGGTGATACGCTGGAAGTGCTTGAAACCCAACTACCTGAGATATACCCGGACAACGCTCCCCTTGTTAGGGAACTACAGGCGGCTCCCTCAAAGCAGCAGTGGCAATCCAGCCAGCCAATCGAGTTACACTGTGTCAGTCGAGTAGAAGAAACCAGAGATGTAGCCACCTTCAGGTTCGCCCTACCCGAGAATCTGCATCTGCAATACTTTGCGGGTCAGTTCATCACACTGCTGCTAAACATTGACGGCACCCCTGTCTCTCGCTGTTACACATTATCTTCATCCCCCTCTCGTAGTGCAGATATCGCAATTACCGTAAAGAGGGTGACCGAAGGTACCGTATCTAACTGGCTACATCATAATATTCAACCGGGAGATCGGATAAATGCGTTAGCGCCTCAGGGGCTCTTCCATGAAGGTAACTGTGGTGATGCGGCGTTACTGCTGCTCTCGGCTGGGAGTGGTATCACGCCAATGCTCTCGATTGCACGTCAATTGAGTGATACCCACAGCCAGCGAGATATCATTTTTTATCATCAGGCTCGCACCGAATCTGACCTGATCTGCGAAGATGAACTACTGTGGTTGGAACGACAGAACCCCCGCCTTAAATTGATCTTCAGCCTCAGCCAGCCAGAAGCCGACTGGCAAGGGGTCAAAGGAAAAATAAACCGTAATCAATTGATTGAGCTGATTCCTGACCTCGCTGAAAGAACTGTACTCTGCTGTGGTCCTGAAGGGTTTATGAAACACGCGCGCGAATACTGCCAAGAACTGGGAGTTGATGACAGTCAATGGTTTGAAGAGAGCTTTGGATCCCCTCCGGGGATTGATAGCAGTGCAGATATAAAATCGCTTACGCTCATACTTAATGGTCACGCGGTTAACGGTGACAATCAACGTAATCTGTTGGAACAGGCAGAGTCGAAGGGTGTAGTGATCGCTTTCGGGTGCCGTTCAGGTGTCTGTGGAGCGTGCAAGGTTAAGCTGCTAAAAGGAAGTGTTCACCGCAGTTCCGAAATTCCACTGAGCGAAGATGAAAAGGATCAAGGGCTGATTCTGGCGTGCAGCTGTGTACCTGAATCTGATATTGAAGTGGCGCTATAAAACAAAAAAAAGCCCGGTACTTTTCAGCACCGGGCTTTTTGAATCAGTAAACTGAAATTAAGCTACTTTCATTTCAGCAACTTTTTTAGCTGTTTCTTCAGCCATTTCAGTCGCTTTCTTAGTAGATTCTTCAACAGTTGCTACATATGCATCTTTAGCTACAGACATTGCAGCAACGCTTTTCTCAGCAGTTTCAGTCATTTTAGCTTCAACAGACTTGTAGAATTTAACCTGCAGGTCCAGAGCAGCTTTTGGATCTTTGCACTCACAAAGAGTTTTGAACTGTTCAACAGATGCATTAGCCAGCTCTTCAACGTAAGCTTTCTGCAGAGTAACCAGAGTTTCAACAGTTTTAGTGTTTACTTCAACCAGGTCCTGCATTGGCTTGAACAGTGCAGCGATCTCTTCAGAGATTTCTGGTTTGAAAAAATCAGCGAAAGGGTTGTTAGCAGCGTACATAGTTTTGTCTCCAAAAGTTATTCATGCTGCGATGCAGCAATCCATTGGTGTCTAAGATAAAACTTGGACGTTTTTTAGTCAAGAACTTTTTTGTGCAGTGCACAAAAAAAGTATCTATCTACAATTTTTGGCTAGAAAACGATCCAATTGATTCGCGAATGCCTGCCTGTCAGACTGACTGAAAGCAGCAGGCCCTCCAGTTTCTACGCCAGAACTGCGCAGGGTTTCCATAAAATCACGCATCGATAAACGCTGCTTAATATTTTCCGTGGTATACAACTCGCCACGGGGATTCATAGCAACACCCTGATTATCAATCACCTCTGACGCCAGCGGTATATCTTGCGTAATGACCAGATCGCCAACAGACATTTTTTCAACAATATGGTTATCCGCGACATCAAACCCCTGCGGCACCTGTACAGCGCTGATATAAGGCGAAGGCGGCGTACTTAAAAATTGGTTGGCCACCAGCGTTACCGATATCTGCTTACGTTCAGCCGCTCTGAACAAAATCTCTTTGATCACTTTGGGACAAGCGTCCGCATCTACCCATATATGCATTCAATACCTCTATCTCAATAACCTAATACAGCAACATGACAAAACAGCGACTTTTACGCTACAGCTATATTATCGCAGTGTTTCCTCAAGATTCAGTGAAATATGATCCGGTACAGTAAAAACCGGCCTACTCAAGATCCACTTATCCATACTTACCTTTTAGATCCGTCAGATCCCCCAGGCTTCCCCCTCTTTCATCAACGATAATTTATTCACTCTCAAAGCCGAACGCTTCTCCTCTACACATCTCTCACCTACAATGGACAGATCAGGTAATGACATTGAGGACCTCTCAGGTATGAGTGATCGGCATACACCTAAAAGGCTGGGGCAAGGGATGTGGACCATCGCCTGGCTGCTTATGATGGGGATGCTCTATCTCTATTTTGATGACCTGATTGAAGAGCGCTACAACCCCAACCAAGCCCTTGTCAGCGACACTGCTGCCGAAGTCGTACTTAAACGTAACCATGCAGGTCACTATGTGGCCCCGGGGTTTATTAACGGCCATAAAGTGGTTTTTCTCTTGGATACAGGTGCCACCACCATCAGCGTGCCCAAAAACGTAGCTGAGAAAATCGGATTGAGAGCGGGTTTAAAACAGCAGGTGGGAACCGCCAATGGCACCATTGACGTTTTCCATACCGAACTTGATACGGTCTCCCTTGGAGGGATCACACTGCAAAAGGTAAGGGGCCATATCAACCCTTATATGCAAGGGGATACTGTGCTATTGGGGATGAGTTTCATGCAATATCTGGAGATAACCCAGAAAGGCGACACGTTAACGCTTAAACGTTGAGCCTCTCCTCTCCATCAAGCAACTGTTCCACCACACTTCGAAACTGACGCATCATCTGCTTGCGCCCCGTTCCCGCTTGATCAAGCTCAGACCAACTCTTTTGTTGCAGATTACGTTCAACAAGCCGTTGAAAATCAGGGTTCCCAAGCAGACTGAGTAACCTGTCATCACTGATCTTATCCAGGCAACGAAGTAGTAGTTTGTGGATCGCAAAAGCACAACTTTCATAGCTGCGGTTATGATATGAAAATGCTTTGAGATCACTCTTGTCATGAGGGGTTAGCACTGGTGTGAAACCGGCATGCTGGAGGAGTCGGCACACAACAGCCACTTCCAGATCAACCAGATCATCGGAAAGCCTGTAATTCAGTTGCTCAATAAAACGCTCACGCAATCCGGTCTGCACCGTTTTTCCCTTCTCATTCAGCGCACACATTACCAGCGCAGCATGACTCCCGCTGACGCTATCGCGAACTGAACCTATTCTCACAGTATCAAACCCATTTTGATGCCAGAAATGTTGCAGTTCAGGATTCGCTGCATAACTTGATCCCAAATAGTCCCATCCCATCTGCTTAGACTGCCCGATTACATACTGCAGTATCTTGGTTCCCAGCCCCTTTCTATGCAACACAGGATGAACCGCAATCCGCATCACTCTTCCCGCTTTCAATGAGGCTGCCTGAAGCGCCCCCTCCTGACACACGAGCGCCTGTGGAAGCAGATGACCTCTCGGCCTCCGCTCTCCAGCCCAGATCTTTTCAATCAGTTCTGCAGGCAAAGGGCCTTCATCAGAGACCAATACCGCCCCTATAACATGATGATTACTTCGTAGTAGCCATATATAGAGATTAGGGCTGTCCAGCAAAATACGCAGATCACCCGGTGTCGTTCGGTAGTGGGCCAAAGTGAGCAGGCCAAACAGTTGACTGAGGGTTTGATAGTCCTCTGCCAACTGATCCCGATCCAGCAACCTAACCGACAGTTCAGAATCCTCCAGTGGAAGATCTGAACTGCACTCTGAGGCTTCTGCATTTAACAGCAGGAGATTGAACACCAGACGTTCAAGTGGATCATTGTCAGACCAGCGGATCGGTTGCTTTAAATGCAAACCCTTCCATTTTGGCGTGAGGGTATTTAGAACCTTTTTAAAACGTAGCGAAAAGCCCTGACCTGTCCCTTCATAACCGTGAACAGTTGATGCAAATGCGATACGAGGGAAACGCTCAAGCAATGCGCTCAGGATCGGCACGGGAATCGCGGCAGCTTCATCTACCAGCAATACTTTACCGCCGCCAGATTCTTGCAGAGCCTTTTCAGGAGAGAGGTAGCGTATTGAATGCTGCCCTTTGTGCAGGCTCCCCTTTTCATGCTGGTAATCCGGTAACAACTGACCAGCCATCGCAAACAGCTCCTCAACCGTCTCAAACTCGGGTGCTGTCACCAAAATCTGCTCGAAATCCAGACCGGACAGCTGTGCCGCTGCGATCCCTAAAGCAACTGATTTCCCCCGCCCTCTGTCTGCAGTTAATACAACGGGGCGGCGCCCCCGTCGAAACTGGCTAAGAATCAGCTCGACTGCCTTCTGCTGATCAGGGGTTTTGTTGGGAAGTATCGCTTCCTCTTGAGGTTTGGCCGTATCTGGAAGTTCAGGAAGTTCAATCTCAACGCCTGCCAGCTCTTTTGATTCTCTGCAGATAACGGTATACGCATCGTCTTCCAGCAACATGGCTATACGTGAGATAAAACGCCTGCCCACATCCTCTGTCGTATAGGGTGAAGCAACCAGAGCTGCATGCTCAGGATCATCGAAGGCCGGCCACTCATCAAGATCGGGGCAGAGGAGGACAAGTACCCCGCCCCCTCCAATGGTTCCCGAAACCTGACCAAAGCGATTGGGATTAAAGCCTGACCAGGCATCAAAGATAATACTCGAAAGCGTCTTGCCAAGTAGCTTATGACTCTGGCTGGAAGTTATCTGTTTCTCAACACCCCCGAATGAGTCACTGATAGTGATATCCACTTTCTCAACAAGAGGTTTAACCTGTTGCAGGCACCATAGGTGCGAGCCGCTGATGACCAGCAACCTGCGATGATTATGTATGGCGGCATCCCGCATTAGTCGCGTAAAAAGTGACTCCACCATCATTCTTCGACTCTCTGTATATGGGAGAAAATTAACTATAGACCCGGAAGCTGTTGTCTCAGTTCTGCTTTGCGATCAGCTGACAGCGAGCGACAATCTACATCCTCTATCGCGCCAACTAATGCCCAGAGCAGGTTCAAGCTAGTTCGTTCGGTGCGCATCGCTCTGATCATTTTATATGCGGAAACCGCCCCAACTGCTTTCAACTCAGGTAGCGTATAAATCTCTATTTGTGCTAACCATCTACAACTAACGGGGCCGATATTTCGCATCACACAATTCTGATCAAACGGCGTAGGTCTGGGAGGGTTCAGTGATCTCCTCACTAAACGCCATGTAGTGATCTCCACCCGCAGTCACCACTTTGTCCAACTGCTTATCTGCTTCGCTAAAGAGCCTTTCCGCAGTTAATAGCTGATTAGGTTGAAGGGTTGCAACCCCAATACTAATCGTTACACAGTCGGATTGAGGAGAGGATGAATGCTCAATCTGAAGTTGCCGCACATCATCACAGCAGCGTTCAGCCAGGACACTGACCAGCTCATTTGTCGAGGGTAGAATAAACCCGAAAAGATGGTCATCCAGGCGAGCAATCATATCGCCAGGTCTGGCCACGCTCTCTTTAAACCGGTGAGATAAGCGCTGCAACAACTGTTCTGCTGCATCAACCCCATAAGTTTCACAGTACAATTGATAGTGATCGACCCGCAGTAACATCAAGGTTAACGGGGAGAAATCACGAACCGCACGCCTGCACTCTATATCCAGGGTTTCATCAAAATGGATACGATTCACAAGACCGGTTAACGGGTCATTCCAGGAACTCCCTTCAACCTGTGCAGATAAGGCAGCCTGCTCATTCTTAAGATACTTAAGGTGTTTTGTGATTCGTTGCAGATAGGATGCCATTAAGAACGACAGCAACAAACCGGTTAAGAGAAACATCGCAGGGGTAAAGCTCATTCTTGATGAGAGCCACTCCTCTGTTGCTGTTAACGTGAGTAACCACTCACCTTCAGGAAGGAGTAAGGATGTTGAGTAGGTCGCATCGGGTGCAATATTACCGCTAACACTGTTCCAGATCTGTTGGCCTTCAGCGTATGCCAGACTGATCCCCCCCTGTTCAATCAGGTTGTTCAATGGGCTTTCTACCAAAGCCCCCTCTATGCTGACAGCAACGGCTATCCGATATTGGTTATCTGTTGCAGCAGCAAGTACGACGGAGGCACTTTTCTGACTATAGATCGGCTGAATCTCAACCTGCTGAGAGGCCAACGGCTGGGAGATCAACTGCTTGAACTCTTTAGATTGGGCAATCACTTCCACTCCCTGATAAATAAGGGGGGATTCAGATGGGGGAACCACCATAACAGCGGTTATTACGGATGAATTTGCGTTTTGTCCCTGCAGAAGCTGTTTTAGTTCGCCCGCCTCGACAGAGCCGCCTACTTGCAGAGCAAGCTGCAACCGCTCCAACAGATAAAATCCTGATATCAAATTCTGTTGAAATGAAACGACCTGTTGCGCCATCTCGCCCTGAAACTGCTGGATCGCTGCTTCACGCTCCTGCTTTAACATAAAAATAAAGATCAAAATTGAAAACAGGACACCACAAAGAGCAAAAAGGATCGCGACATCAATTCGTTTTTTCCCGTTTTTCGTAACGGTGGTCGAACCTGCGGACGGCATTGAAAAGCTCCAAGTAATCAAACAGTAAGGCTCAGTTAAACCTTTTTTATCAGCTCTTGCAACGATAGTGCACTACCCACCTTTTTTCCAGCATTTGACGCTCTTTAGCCGCGTCATTTCTAGCATCTGATATAGTAGGCACATAGATGAATCTGATGAGTAAGTTATGAAGCGAATTGCAATCTTCGTAGATGTACAAAATATCTACTACACCACCCGTCAGGCCTTTGGAGCGCCCTTCAATTATCGGAAGTTCTGGCAGCAGGTCGCACATGAGGGGGAGATCAGCCACGCATATGCTTATGCGATTGCGCGCAGAGATGATGGTCAGAAGAAATTTCAGGATGCGCTGCGCCATATAGGATTCGACGTAAAACTTAAACCATACATTCAACGTAGTGACGGGTCCGCTAAAGGCGATTGGGATGTAGGTATCACCATCGATATTCTTGAAACAGCCCCGGAGGTAGATAAGATCATTCTATTATCGGGAGACGGTGATTTTGATCTGCTTTTAAAGAAAGTGCGTGAGAAGTATGCAGTCACAACTGAAGTCTATGGCGTGGAAGCCCTGACCGCAAAATCGCTCATCAACGCAGCAGATAGCTACCGTTCGATCTTACCCAACCTTCTGGTTTGTTGATTGCGGACTTGCATCGCCAATTCAGCACTGAGATACTTCTGCGCATGAAGCTTTTAAACATCACCGCCCTGCCAGTAATCTTTAGCCATACGTTGCGACGCCGCGTATCGATGACCTGTGCCTGTTTGGGTGTTCCGCTTCGATATCACTGAGCGTAATAAATAATTTCACACCCAAAGAGCCGCAGGTTAATACCTGCGGCTTTTTTTTGCCTGAAATTTACTCATTCATCCATTATAGGAGTGCAAAATGTCGAATATAGATAGTTCCGATGTATTAACAAAAACCCAATTTATTATGCCAATCACCCCAAGGCCCTCTTTATGCTTTACGCACGGCAAAGGCCATTATCTGTTTGATCAGGAGGGCCGCGCTTACCTGGACATGGTACAGGGTTGGGCAGTTAATGCCCTTGGCCACTGTCCAGAGGTCATCCAGAAGGTACTCAATCAGCAATCTGCGACGCTGATCAATCCCGGTCCTGCTTTTTATAACGCACCTATGCTTAATCTGGCTGAAACCCTCTGTGAGAACTCTGTTTTCGATCAGGCCTTTTTTGCCAGCAGTGGAGCAGAAGCCAATGAAGGCGCGATCAAACTGGCGCGTAAATGGGGTCAGAAACATAAACAGGGAGCTTTCAAAATAATCACGTTCAAACAGGGCTTTCATGGAAGAACATTAGCCACCATGTCCGCAACTGGCAAAGCGGCTTTTGATCCTCTGTTTGAACCCAAAGTGAGCGGCTTTAGCAAAGTTGAATTCAACAACCTCAATGCAGTTGAAGCCGCTATCGATACTCAGACAACTGCGATTATGCTTGAACTGGTACAGGGTGAAGCGGGAGTCATTCCTGCTGATAAAAGCTTTGCTGAGGGTGTAGCAGCACTCTGTCGAAAACATAACCTTCTTCTGATAGTAGATGAAGTCCAAACAGGTATCGGCCGGTGTGGCACCCTCTTCGCCTACACACAATATGGCATAGACCCCGACATTTTGACACTGGGAAAAGGCCTTGGGGGAGGAGTACCTATCTCAGCACTTTTGACCAAGCATAGCGTGAGCTGCTTTGATTACGGTGATCAGGGTGGAACATTCAATGGAAATCCACTGATGTGTGCAGTCGCTGAGAAGGTAGTCTCCGAGGTTCTTTCTTGTGGTTTTTTGCAGCAGAGTCAAGCAAGCGGAGCCTACTTAAAAGATGCTTTATTAGGGGTATCAGATCAGTTTTCACTGGGGGAGGTCAGAGGAACGGGCTTGCTACTCGCGATGGATACTCAGGCTATCTCTGCAACTTCAATCTATAGCGGGTGCCTTGAAAGAGGGTTAATCCTGAATGCCCCAAATACTAAAACACTTCGTTTTGTCCCTGCCTTGAATATTACTCCAGTGGAGATAGATCAAGCCATCGAAATCCTGGGAGATACCCTATGCAGTTTGCGATAAGCCCAAACTGTTGCACAGATGATCGCGGGGCTGCAGAGCCCCGCCCATTGAGTCCACTGACATTAAGCAGCGTTCTCCTCCTGACATTGCGCCTGTCGGCTAAATGCGGTCAGCATAGCCTGCAGCGCTGCAGCAGAGGTATCTTCATCAGTCGCAACAGCATAGGCAATCTCACCATCAATATTCACCGATATGGACGCTAATGCTAAAGCGTCAGTACCGCAACCCAATGCATGCTGATCATATTGGGTAACCTCAATTGTGCACTGATATTGCTTGCTTAAAGCATCACACAAAGCTTCCAACGCGCCGGCTCCCTCACCCGAGAAAACACTATCTCCAATATTGAATTGAGCGTTTACCTGATGATCTTCAGTATGCAGATCATATTTACGTAAGCGCCACCTATCAGGCACAGAGACAAAATGCTCCTCGTACAGCGCTTTAATCAACTCAGGTGAAACCTCGATACCTTTCTCCTCTGCAGCGGCCTGAACCACCTTACTTAAAGGCAGATGCATCCATTTAGGTAACTCAATACCATAATCCCGCTCTAACACCAGGGCAACACCACCTTTCCCGCTCTGGCTATTGATACGCACTACCGCTTCATATTCTCTGTTGATATCACGCGGATCTATTGGCAGATAGGCTACGTCCCAGTGCTCCTTTTGGTGCTCTTCGTGAAACTTGACTGACTTCCTGATCGCATCCTGATGACTTCCAGAGAATGCGGTATACACCAACTCGCCCGCCCAGGGGTGACGTGCGGGCACGGGTAGTTCATTACAGTGTTCCACCACTTCGATAATCTCTTTGATATCGGAGAAGTCCAGTTTTGGATCAACCCCCTGAGAATAAAGATTCATCCCCATAGTGACGATATCCATATTCCCGGTTCGCTCCCCATTACCCATCAAGGTACCTTCAACACGATCAGCCCCTGCCATAACACCCAGTTCCGCAGAGGCCACTGCGCAGCCACGATCATTATGAGTATGTAAACTAATACGTACCTGATCTCTCTGTTTCAGATGGCGACAGAAATATTCCACCTGATCGGCAAAGACATTCGGAGTGGACATCTCAACCGTGGAAGGTAGGTTAATCACCACTCGCTGACCACTCTCCGGCTTCCATTCTGAAATCACCGCGTCACAGACCTCAATTGCAAAATCCATTTCTGTACCGGTATAGCTCTCAGGTGAATACTGAAACTCCCATTCTGTATCAGGATGCAACCTGGCATAATCCCTTACCCAACGAGCCCCTTGAACAGCGATCTCTTTGATCGCAGCCTCATCCATCCCGAACACTTGTTCACGCTGTACAACAGAGGTGGAGTTGTAGACATGCACATTGGCTTTCTTTACCCCAGCCAATGCTTCAAATGTTCTCTTAATCAACTCCTCTCTTGCTTGTGTCAGCACCTGAATAGACACATCATCCGGGATCAGTTTCTCATCAACCAACTTACGTACAAATTCATAATCTGGCTTGGATGCAGAGGGAAAACCCACCTCGATCTCTTTAAAGCCCAACTTTACCAACAGTCTGAACATGCGCGCTTTCTGTTCAACTGACATCGGGTTGATTAACGCCTGATTCCCATCTCGCAGATCCACACTGCACCAATCCGGAGCTTGATTGAGTTCTCTATCCGGCCAGGTACGATCAGCTAAACGGACAGTTTCAAAGCGGCAGTATTTTTGATGATCAAACATAACTCGAATCCAATATCAGTGGTTCAGGCGTAAAAATGTAAAACCCGCTGCCTTGTGTTCCAGGGGAACGATGACAGCGGGAAATTTTTCAGTAGACACTTGTAGTATCAGTTATTAAGTCAGTGGTTTGATAAACCACGTCTGGCTGGTAACGCACACTTATGGTGATTGCCCCCTCATATGCTGATTGGCATATGATCTTTAACCCCTCAACCGATGAGAAGAAGTTTAAAGCGTGTTGAGCGCAATTTCTGATCTCATTTACACAAAATAACAAAACTTGCGCAATTAAAATAAAGCAAATACCCTTAAAAGAGCAATAAAACAAAACACACGGCATCCACTATGAAAAACACTGTCTCATTTGACCGCTTTGACCTAAAAATATTGCGCGAACTCCAAGACAATGGGGAGCTATCCAATCAAGAGCTGGCTGAGCGCGTTGGCTTAACAGCAGCCCCCTGCTCAAGACGTGTTAAACAGCTGGAAGAATCCGGCGTCATCCGTGACCGGGTAGTCAGACTTAATGAGCGGGCCATTGATCTCAACCTGTTCGCCATACTGCATATCAGCATGGATAAACATATACCTGAGCGCTTTGAGACCTTTGAGAAAACGATCCAGGAACTGCCTGAAGTGATGGAGTGCTATCTGATCACTGGCCACGATGCGGATTACCAATTAAAAGTCGCGGTACCTGACATGGATCGATATCAGGATATTTTGCTGGGGAAGATCACCCGTATTCAGGGGGTAACCGGAGTTAAATCTGCGTTTATAATGCGTAAAGTCGTCGACAATACCTCAATGCCTCTCAATTATGTGAACAACTAACTTTCACTTTCCGACCAGATCTCATAAGCATTTAGAAGGTCATCTCCACAGAATGCAAGTTCAATCTTGTCAGGGAACTCTTCAAGGAGGAAAGCCAGAAAATCGGCGATAAATCGCCGCTGAGGTCTATTACAACTGACATAGAAGCTATTCTCCCTTCCATCAATAGTCAGATGGAAGAGGAACTGTTCCAGATAGAAATCCTCACTCATGGTATCCAGGGACAATCGGATAAATGCTGGTAGGTAGTAATGCATGCCGATATCCTGGCAAAAGCAGATAGGATCCCAAGCCGGATTACCCAGCTCCTCAATACCTATACTTTCACGATCATGCTGACGCAAGGTAGCATCATGTTCAGCACACTCATCACAATGCTCATAATTCGTGAAATGCTCCGGTTTTTCTACCGCAAATAATGCTCTGGATTTAGCCACCCAATCCATAACAAGGCCCCAGCCCTATTGACTCCTTTACTACCAGAATACATCAGGTAATTGTGAAATTCCCAACAGAGCTAACCCTGAGTGAATTATTTTAATACTGGCTAATGGCTTAATTTGTCACTGGATTTTTCCCCTCCCCTTGCTATTTTTGAATAGATAATAAAAAAATTACCGCGCAGGGAGCTTGCGTTCAATGGTTAAGGAAGACTCAGCCGTTCATTTAACAACCCTCGACTATATCCTTGATATCATCTCCGAAGGGGTCTGGGACTGGAATATAGTGACGGGGCACGTGGCCAGAAGCCCTGGCTGGTACACAATGCTGGGTTATCCTGTTAATGGTCTGAATCAGGATGTTCTTACCTGGGAGCGTGTCATTCATCCCGAAGACCTTCAAAGGGTTATGCAACACTTTGAAGCCTATGTGAACGGCCAATCCGATCGTTACTGCATTCAATATCGCTGCATAAAATACGATGGTTCCCCTTTGTGGATAGAAGACTCAGGACAGATTGTAGAACGTACACCTCAAGGCGACCCCATTAGAATGATTGGTGCGCACACTAATATTGATGACCTCAAGGTAACACAAGCCCAGTTACACAATCAGAGCCGTATCTTAAAAGGTGAGTTTGAGAATCTGGAGCAGATCATCGAGGAAAGAACTCAGGAACTTGAACTGCTAAACAGAAAACTGGCTGAAAAGGTCGATGAGATCGAATACATCGCCAGTCGGGATCCGCTAACCGGTATATTTAACCGCAGAATGTTTGAGCAACTACTCGATATTGAGATCAAGCGGGCGAAGCGCTATTCACAACCTATGTGTGTCATTCTCGCCGATCTGGATTTTTTCAAGGAAGTTAATGATCAGTACGGGCACACGACGGGTGACAAAGTTCTCCTTCAGGTTGCACAAACACTGAAGCGATTGATCCGGGAAAGTGACCTGATCGCCCGATGGGGAGGCGAGGAGTTCGCCATCATCCTACCGAATACAGAATCTGAAACCGCTCTGGAGATGGCGGAACGGCTTCGGTTTAGCATTGCCAATCAGATATTAGAAGAAAAGATCCAGCTCACCTGTAGCTTTGGTGTCACTAAATATATACCGGATGACAGTGGCGACAGCATCTTTGCCAGGATGGATCAGGCTCTTTATCAGGCCAAAGGGAAAAACCGCAATAATGTGCAGCTGTTCACAGTATCCTAAGCGCTTAAACTCAAGATTTACCGTTTCTGGACAGAACTGTCAGACATTTTGAATCACACTAACCTTCTCCTGCATCAGTGGAATAATCTGATCGGCAGGTACCGCCGGGGAGTAGATATAGCCCTGAATTTTATCGCATCCAAGTTCTTTGAGCAGAGTAAGCTGCACATCGGTTTCAACCCCTTCAGCTACAACCTCTAACCCCATATTATGGGCAACAGAGATGATGGAGGAACAGATCGATAGATCATCAGAACTATCAGGTAAGCCACTCACAAAACTGCGGTCGATTTTTAACTCATTGACTGGAGAGCTTTTTAACAGGGACAAACTGGAGAACCCTGTGCCGAAATCATCCAGTGATATTTTCAAACCCAGGCTCTGGATTTGATTTAAGCGCTGCAGGGTCATCTCGAAATTATCCATTATTGCCGTTTCGGTTATCTCAACTACAACCCTCTCCGAGCTCAATTGATACTCCTCTAAAGCTGTGCTTAATAACCGAATAAACCCTTTCGAGCTCAACTGCACCGCCGAAACATTCATTGAGATAGGCAAGTTGATACCCTGAGCACCCCACTCCGAAGCCTGGCGACAGACCTCATTAACCACCCACTGTCCGATCGCTCGAATCTGCCCTGTCTCTTCCGCCAAGGGAATAAATTTAGCAGGAGAGATAACCTCACCATTAGAGTGCGGCCAACGAATCAGCGCTTCTACACTCAGCATCTCTCCCGATTCTGTGCAGTACTGGGGTTGGTAATAGAGACGGAATTCACTATTGCTCAATGCTATGTTGATCATATTTTCCAGCTTAAGCCTCTGTACCGCACTGGCATTCATCTGGCTGGTAAAAAACTGGAAGTTGTTGCGGCCATTTTTCTTCGCATGATGAAGAGCGATATCTGCATGCTTAAAGATATCATCCGCTGTATTACCGTCATCGGGCCCCACAGCAACACCGATACTCGATGTCAGAAAAACCTCTGTATCGTTGATCTCAATTGATTCTGACAGATGATCCATAATACGAAACGCCATCTGGGTCACAATGGAAGCGATACGTTCACACGGTTCCAGGATAACGACAAACTCATCACCACTGATCCTCCCCAGCGTATCTGATTCACGCACACAGCTACGTAATCGGTGCGCCATCTCGACCAATACCTGATCACCACAATCATGTCCCAGAGAATCATTAATTTTTTTGAAATGATCAAGGTCGATAATCAAAACCGCCAACTGCTCTTTCGGATGTCGGCCGATGTGAGCAAACGCCTGCAATAATCGTTGAGTCAAAAACTGCTTATTGGGTAGGTCAGTCAGCGGATCAAACTCCGACAGGTAACTCAACTGCGCCTGATCCTGCTTCCTCTGAGTAATATCACTTAATGTGCCAATGTAATTCAGAACACTGCCATCATCTCTCTTATTGGTGTTGATCCTCAGCCATTGGGGATAGACGCTGCCATCTTTACGACGATTCCAAACCTCACCAGCCCACCGCCCTTTTGACTCAATAACCTTCCACATCTCTCGATAGAAATCCTGATCATGGAGCCCTGAAGAGAGCATGGAACTCTTCTTGCCGATCGCTTCGTCATATGTATACCCTGTGATATCGCAAAAGGCTTTATTGACATGAATGATATTATTCTTGGAATCAGTGACCATCATCCCTTCTGAGGCACTTTCAACGATTCGCTCATTTAGCTCTAGCTTTTCTGTACGGCTTTGGAGTTGCACCTGACGCTCAGTTATCTCCTGATGGTACTCATGAAAGCGGTAACTGAGCCAACGTGTAAACATATACGCTGAGATAATTGCTAGCACACCGAGAAAGACAAACGAAACAGCTAGCTTCATCAAGCTGTTCTCAAACTGTTCGTTCATCTGCACTTTCCGTGCTCTAACCAACTGTTCCAGTTTGTGCGAATAGATACCTGAAACCAAAATCCATCCTGTATAAGGAAGAGGTCTGACATAGGATGTTTTGGGAAGTAGATCGATGCTATCGGGATAGAGCCAATCATATTGTACAAAGCCTGCGCCACCCCGGCTCTTCTCAATAATACTCTTAATGGCAGCAGCTGCATTTTCGGGCATCTTACTTAAGTGCATTCCCTCCAGATGACGTGCACCGAAGCTTTTCAGTAGAGTTCCGTCATTTTTGACAACAGCAATATAGCCTCTGTCGCCGAATCGAATTTGATCAATGGTTTGTAGCAGATCGGGCTTAAAGTCATTGCGGAAAGCATGTAGATAATCCCCCGTACCGATCACCCAGTTAAACGGTTCAAAAACATCCAGGTAGGTAATTTTGGTGTGAGTTCTTTCTGGGTCCTGGGGGGTCGGCCACTCATATTCGATATACCCTTTTCTATCGAGTGAATCGGTCACCTTAAGAATTTTTTTCATCACCCGGTAGCTGTTAGTGCGCTCATCCTCCAGAAAGGACTTCCCTTCATATTCAGGTTTAGTGGGGAGTAATACTGAATTTCCATCCAGATCATCAATAAACAGATAACCGCGACCAGAGAAAAAACGGATCGGTCGAAGGGTTTCAACGATCAATTGCTTCAGTTCGCCCTCTGACATCTTCCCTTTATTTTGGTGATAGAGCGTTTTCACAACCAGAAGAGCACGCTCCACCTCAAACTTAGCCTGAGCTTTCAACTGAGCTTCTGCGTCAAGAAACTTTTTCTCTACGAACTCAGCAGCATTTTCAGCTTCCGTTTTAATTCTCGCTTTCTGCTGTTCAAGAACCTGTGCACTAAATTCTTTAAGGTGAGAGTTAAAGCGAGCATGTTCGCTGTAGGTAAAATAGCCATAGACACTAACCAACGTAATGATCAGTAGAGAAAAGACACCCCAGACCAAGAATAAGAACAGTCGGTTTGTTTTAATTTCGCCCATAGCAATCTCTTTATAGAAGACTACGCTAAGACTAGCAGCACACCGCTATGGAAGTTAAGGAGTAACCGATCAAAAAGCCACTTTTCTGATAGATATCATTCTTTTGAGAGTGATCGCCCCATAGAGCACTACAAGACCTTATAGCCTTCACACGTACTCTTTTTATAGACAGAAGCATTAAAAAAGGTATCTTGATTCGGGTTGAACTCATAAACTTTCAACAATAAGAAACAATCCATCGCTGCAGGGAACAGGTCTATGTCATTGAGCAACGCGATTATCAATATCACCAATCTACGATTGCGAACCTTTATCGGTTTCAACCCCGATGAGATGGAAAAGCAGCAAGACGTAGTGATCAATATTGAGATTCAATACCCTGCCAATCAGGCGTTTGCCGACGATAATATTGAGAAGACACTGAACTATAAAACGATTACCAAAGAGATTATCAAGCATGTTGAGGAGGGGCGTTTCCTCCTGCTAGAAAAGCTGGTCAGTGATGTATTGGAGATCTGTACACATCACCCCTGGACAGTTTATGCCAAAGTGACGATCGACAAACCCCACGCCCTGCGGTTTGCAGATTCAGTCTCTCTCTCTTTGGAGTGGAAAAAAGACAGGTAAGACTTGTTAATAATCCCCTGCAACCGTTCAGCCAATTACAACCCTTCCAATACTGGTACAGGGCTATCCATCACCGCTGCGATACTGGTCACGATCTCACGCTCCTGGTGTGTGACCTTATTGTCATGAGCGATACATTTTCTAAATCCGTTAATCAATCGGGGTTTTAATAACGGATAAGCCCCTCCGAGCGTGATCACCGCTTGCATAAATTCATTGAGATCACACTCCTCCTGCTCCAGCAAACGAATATTGTATAAACCGGCAGCCCCTGCACCACGGTTAAACGCCCTCTCTGCATCCTCTCTTTCTGCATGTCCATGATACGCCAACACGGAGAGGACTAACTGGTACTCCTGACTCACTTGTCCCGGTTCTTTAAAGGTGGGCTTCGTGGATAAATTCGGCTCAAATTCACCCGCCAAATAGTGCCGTACCACCTGATATAAACACCACTCAAACAGGTCCGTTTTCTGATCCGCCCGAATTAACTTCATCAACGTCCGTTTAAACTGTTTGTACTGTGCATCGGACATACATTTTAGGGCAGGCAGGAGTAATTCAATCAGGGTAAGCCTCAGCTCGTTCGGCAACAATGCGATCTCTTTCTCTACCCTTTCAACCAATCCGGTAAGACCTGCGAAACCACTCTCAGCAATACTCTCAGCTTGATCGCTCTTTAAAGAGGGTTCCTCATGCAGTAACAGCCCATAACAGATCGCAATCGCGCCCAATGGTTCCTTTGCATTCTCAGCCAATAGCGAAGGAATTGCATCGATCTCATCCCTCACTTCATCCAGATCAACAGGCATCTCTGGAGCAGCCAGATCAACACCTGCAGACACTGAAGCACCAGCAATCACTGTCTGCTTAAACCGCTCACGTTTCTGTTGCTTTTCGACATCAGCCTGCTGTTTTAACTCCCGGGTTTCGGCACCCCTGAAAAGATAATTCCCATCCCAATCCGGGTCGATCCTGAGAATACGATCCACCAGCGGTGGATGGGTGGCGTGCAATCCACTCAGTTTATGTAATGCCTGCCCAAAAAAGAGATGGCTGACCTCACTACTATTGGAGCTGATAATCCCACTTCCCGGTTTATACCCGCCAATTAACTTGAGTGCATTACTGATTCCATCAGGATTACGGGTGAACTGGACCGCACTGGCATCGGCCAAGAACTCGCGCTGACGACTAACCGCAGCCTTGATCAAATTTCCAAAAAAGGTGCCCAGCCACCCCACCACCATCAGGGCGATCCCTAACAGGGCAACCCTTCCATCTGACCGGCGATGCCTCCCAGAACGAGCCATAGACTCACCGACCAGACCGATAAATACAATGCCATGTAGCAGAGCGACAAGACGCAGATTAAGGCGCATATCACCGTTGAGGATATGACTGAATTCATGAGCGATCACCCCTTGGAGCTCATCCCGTTTGAAATGCTGAATACATCCCTGAGTCACACCAATAACAGCATCGGAAGGCGAATTCCCTGCTGCAAATGCATTAATTCCAGGTTCATCAGCTAACAAAAAAACGGCAGGAACGGGCATCCCTGATGCTAAAGCCATCTCTTCAACCACATTCAGAACCTGACGTTGATCTGCATCTGCAGTATCCGGTGATATCCTTATGCCACCCAACGCTTCTGCTACCGCTTTACCTCCTGAAGAGAGCTGCACCCACTTATAAACTATCGCGCAGCTCACTGCGCCAGCTACACCGAGGCTAATCAAACCAAACGTATGCCATGAAAATAGCGATGCCACGGTTCGGGTATCTGTTTGAGCGATAACACTCACTCCCCGCTGCATGGTTTCCTCCTGAGTCATAAACCAGACAACGACGCCTATCAGCAGATTTGTCAGAAAGATGAGCCCCAGAACAGCCAGAATAAAGAGAACTACCAGCCAGCCTGTGTTACGCCTGGCCTTATCCTGCTGGGTAAAGAAATCCATATGAATAGCGCCTATCAGAAGCTAATTTTAGGCGCAGCCTGAATCTGCTCACTATCTTCAAATTCAAGCAGTGAGGCATCCTTAGGATGACCAAACATGGCAGCGAAGAATACCGGAGGGAAGGATTGGCGATAGGTGTTATATTCTGTAACCGCATCATTAAAAGCCTGACGTGAGAACGCAACCCGATTCTCTGTCGTTGTTAGCTCTTCAGATAGCTGCATCATATTTTCGTTTGCTTTCAGATCCGGATAATCCTCCATCACGATATTCATCCGGCCCAACGCGCTCTGGAGGGCATTTTCAGCACCCGACAGCTGCTGTATGGCATCATCACTAAGCGTAGCCGCTGCACCTTTAAGTAGCGCTGCAGCTTCATTTCGCGCCTGAATCACCGCTTCCAAGGTTTCCCGCTCATGTTTCATATACCCCTTTGCAACCTCCACCAGATTCGGAATCAGGTCGTAACGGCGTTTTAGCTGAACCTCAATCTGCGAGAATGCATTTTGATGACGATTCTTCAGTTTAACCAGAGTGTTATAAATACTTACAACGTAGAAGATAGCGCCCAGTACGAGCACTAAAAAGATAATCGTTCCAACTTCCATCACCTACTCCTTAAGTGAAGCCGCCTGATGCGGAGAGAATTTTAAAGGATCGCTTACGCGACTATAGTGCAGAAATCACCACTTTAAAACTCTCCTCCCCCATAGGGTCAGAGTAATCACCAGATTTAACACCACTGCTTTTTTACTGAGTAAATATTTATCCTCATCGTTCCCGATCAGCACAGGGTACTCAGCAGTTGGGATCTGACAGGTACTTGTGAACAATCTGTTCGTTATGATTGAACAGAACGATCTGAGCGACCAACCTTCTGGATAAGAAGTCCCACAATGATCATGAGTAGACCCGCAACCGTGGCGATCTCCACCTTTTCACCCAGAAAATACTGAATAATGACTAACGAGAGAAATGGAGAGATGAAGATCAGATTACTGACGGCCGCCACATTCTCTGCCCTCTTCATCGCCATTAACCAAAATATAAATGTAATCCCCATTTCAAACAGGCCTACATAGGCTGATAAGAGCCCTCCCTTTATCGAGGGTAGTGCCCACAATCCTTGCCAGAAAAGCACCACACTGATAAGTGGAAGACTGATCGAGAAACAGAGAAAGAGTGCCGTGACGGGGGGATCTGTGTTGCGGGTATTCAAGATCCAGTATAAAGCCCATACCACTGTACTTAGCAAAGCGAGCAATACCCCGGTAGGACTGTCGAAGTTTAGCTCACCTAACTCTCCCCGGGTGCAGATCACCAATACCCCAAAATAAGCCATACCCGAAGCGATCATATCCTTGGAATATAAACGCTGCCCTAACATAGGTACCGCAAGTACACTCAGCATAATCGCCCAAGTGTAGTTGAGTGCTTGTGCCTGCTGTGCCGGAAGCAGGTCGTAGGCCTGAAATAAAATCAGGTAATACAAGCAGGGATTCAATACGCCTATCTTTATGTAGTAGATCCGATTTTGAGTAAAAGCGGTCAAGGCTTGGCAATATTGCCCCTTAAGCCACAGGAGTCCACCTAAGAACAACCAACTGACAAGCGCTGCGTAAAAAAGAAGCTGTACCGGCGCCATCTCCTGAAGTGCTAATTTAAATGCCGTAGCTACTGTAGACCACATCAACACAGCAGCCATCGCAAACATGACAGCCTGTTTTTGATTTTTAACCATCAATACCAACTCGAAAGGAACTAAATCAGGCGCAAGATATCAGTAATACCAGAATATGAAAATTATCGATCTCCAATATATTTTCCCTAATTACAGAGTGTGAAATGTCTACATTCATCTACATCATGGATCCAATGTGCAGCTGGTGCTGGGCCTTTAGACCCTCAATTGAGGTTTTGAAGAAACATTACCCTGAGCATAACTGGCGCTTGATCATGGGAGGATTGGCCCCTGATACAGACCAACCGATGAGCACCGAGATGCAAGAAAAAATCATCAGCATCTGGCGCCAGATTCAAAATCAGACAGGGACTGATTTTAATTTTGATTTCTGGACTCAGAATACCCCGCAACGCAATAGCTACCCAGCATGCAGAGCAGTCATCACGGCAGAGCGACTTAAAACAGGCAGAGGTGAGCAGATGGTTAACGCTATCCAGAACGCATACTATCGCCAGGCCCTGAACCCTTCCGATACTAGGGTTCTACTGCAACTAGCCCAACAGATTGGGCTCTCTTCAACTCTTTTTTCGCAGGAGTTAAGCCTTTCAATAACAGATCAACAGCTCGAAACAGAGATCATGACGGCCCGCAAACTAGGGGCGCATGGATTTCCTTCGCTGTTTTTTCAGAATAATCACGGAATACGGCCAGTGTCGTTAGGGTATTGCGATGCCAGAGAGTTATTAAGGAGAGTGGAGGAGTTGAAAAAAGAGTAAAAGCTATTGTGGCGAGGTTGCATCACAACCCCGCCATTTGGTGATCAGTCTCGAACAACCGATACGTCTTCGGCCTGAAGGCCTTTATCACTTTCTCGAACGTGAAAACGAACTTTCTGCCCTTCCGCCAGTGATCGATGACCCCGACCACGGATATTACGGAAGTGAACAAAAACATCATCATCTTCACCACGAGTAATGAATCCGAACCCTTTAGATACGTTGAACCACTTTACAGTACCCTGTTCACGATCATCATTCTCGTCGATATATTCCTCTTCAGCTCCGTTAACAACTGAAGCTTCCGCTTGAGCGTTGTTACCCGACGCGGCAAAGAAAGATGCAGCAAATGTCACAACAAACACAACTGCCAAGGCAGCGATATTAGATAACTCAACTTCAACACCTGCTACCGAACCTAACAGAACAGGAACTAAAATAGCTGCGATAGCACTCACAATCAGACTACGAATCAACTGATTAACCCTCATTTATTTATTGTCAATTATCATATTAAAAGCACTTGTATTGGTGGAAGAATAAAAATTCCCACCAGTGACAGAGGTATATCGAATTTTGTGATTTTTTTCAATAGCTTATATTTATAAACAGATAATAAAGGAACATTCGTTTAATATCCGCCTCTGGTAAACTATGCTAAATCTTATGACAACGGATCAACCGGACGTAGTAATGAACGATCAAGAGCGCATCATTGAGTTGGAATCACGGGTCGCATTTCAGGAGGACACGCTTGAAAAGCTCAACGTGGCGGTCTCTTCACAAGAGATCGAAATTGAACAGTTAAAGCGCATGATCAAGCTGATGAATCAGCAACTCAAGAATCTTACATTAGAGCTTCCCTCTTCAGCACCCGGAGATGAGCCCCCTCCTCCTCACTACTAAGGTACATAACGGATTATGATTTCCCTGTTTGAGCGAAGCTTAAATAACTGCGGGCAACTATTTATCAAATTAGTAACCCGCCCCCAGATCTTAAACCCTCAATATCTGTTCCCTGAAAACGATCAGAATAGCAAGGTTTACTATATTCTGGAGAGCAACAGGCGGAGTCATAAACTGTTACTACGGGGCCTGCTAAAAGATCAGCATCGTACACTCTCAGAGGAACAGCTATTATTCGCAAACTCACAGGGAGAATCCCCTTTACGAGAGGATCTTTCTGAGCTGATTGACGCACAAAAAAGCAATAAGCGCCTGAATATCCAGATCGTTCCTGTAGCGATCTTCCACGGCCGGCTGCCTCACCGGGAAAAATCCTGGCTGAATATCCTTTACGCTGAAACCTGGCATAGGGCAGGCCCCATTGGCAGCGCCTTACAGCTTTTGGTAAATGGGCGGCAGACACTTATTCAGATAGACAAGCCCCTTCAGCTTGCCCCGCTATTATCCGAAGAGATGCCAACGGAAGCGATCTCACGTAAAGCAGCCCTGGTGTTACGTAAACATTTTAATATCCTGCGACAATCGATCATCGGCCCAGACCTTTCTCATCGCCGCACATTAATCACACTGGTGCTTAATAATCCGGCAGTCCAACAGGCGATAGATGAACAGGCGAAATCCACAGGCACCAGTCGACACAAAATTGAGCGTCACTGCACCAAAACACTGGATAAAATTGCGGCAAATTTCAGCCCGACAACCGCACGACTCATTGATCCTGTGCTGAACTGGCTCTGGAGCAGGCTCTACGACCAGGTGCGAATCCACAACCTCGACGCAGTTAAACAGATCACCAAGAGTCATCAGGTTATCTACCTCCCCTGCCACCGCAGCCATATGGACTACCTCTTACTGTCCTGGGCTCTGTACCGCCAGGGACTCATGATTCCGCACGTTGCAGCCGGGGAGAACCTGAACATTCCTGTGATCGGCCCTATTCTGAAACGTGGCGGTGCCATTTTTATGCGGAGGAGGTTTCAGGGCGACCCACTCTATGCCTGCCTCTATAAAACCTATCTTGAGCAGATGACGCATAGAGGGCACTCATTAGAATATTTCATTGAGGGCGGGCGAAGTCGTACCGGACGATTACTACCGGCCAAGACCGGACTACTTTCGATGAGTATTGAATCCTTCCGTGAGGGCAGCCCTAAACCTATAGCACTTATCCCTATCTGGATCGGTTACGACCGATTAGTTGAGAGCAAAAGCTACCAGCAAGAACTTTCTGGCACAAAGAAGAGAGCAGAATCAACCAAGAGCTTTCTGGCTTCCCTCAATATTATTAATCAAAAGTTCGGCTCCACTCTCCTCAGCTTTGGAGATCCCCTTCTGTTGGAAGAACTGACTGATCCGCAAAGGCCATTGCATGAGGATGTAATCCAGATAGCACAAAACGTGATGAGCGGTATCAATAAAGCAAGCGGGATTACCCAAAGCAGCCTTCTCGCCACCTGTTTATTGGGGGGCAGCCAGTTGCAATCGATGGTCGAACTCAGTGATCAGAGTAACCGCCTCCTGAGACTACTGCAGAGTACGCACCCCGACGCAGGATTAGTGCCCGAAGGAAAGCCATCTGACTGGATTCAGGAAGCGGGTGCGATGGGCCAACTCTCCGTCAGGATGAATCTGGTAGAAGTGGATCAGGCCCAGGCTCAGGAGCTATGTTTTTACAGGAATAATATTCAGCACATGCTTATTCTGCCGGCAATGTATCTGTTACTTGCCCACCGTTTAGAGAGCAAAAAAACACAAACTATCAACCGCAATCTCCGGCTTATCTACCCATTTCTGAAAGCGGAGTTGTTTCTGCCCTACCAAGAGAGCTCCCTGACAGAAAACCTACGGCATATACGCGAGTCTCTGGTCAGTCACAATCTCCTTGAATCGACTGGCTCACAGAGCTGGAAAACTACCAACAACCGCCTCGTTAACACGTTGATCATGACCGCTGAGCCGATTTTGCTCAGGTACTATATCGTCTTAAGAGTATTAGCTCGTCATGAGGAGGTCGGCCAGAATGACCTGATCGCTATCAGTCAACAGTTAGCAGAACAGATCCATCGCGAGTATGGCTATTCAACTCCGGAGTATAAAGATGAACGAGTGCTGGATTCGTTTATCACTCAGCTAGAGACACTGGGATTCATTCACAGCATCGATAAGCGAATTCACTGCAGCTTCGATTACACCGCCATGTTCAAGCAGGCAGAAAAGATATTACGCCCCCACATGATTACTTTAATCGATCAGAAACTACAGCGAGTGTGAGGTCAGGCCTCAAGTTTCTTAAGGGGATAGACATCATAGCGACTGGATTTACCCTCAAATTGTAAAGAGGGCTTACGCTCGGCGAGGAATGGCGCTTTGCGCGGGCGTTTAACAACCACCCGGTTTTCTGCAATAGATAATGCAGCATCAAGTAGTTGATCAGCATCCAGATCATCACCGACCACCGGGCGAAAAGCACGCATCTCTTTTTTTACCAGAGCACTCTTGTCGTTATGAGGAAACATTGGATCCAGATATACAACCGGGTATCTCTCTCCTCTTTCAGCCTGCTGCAACATCCACTCAATACTGTTGGCTTGAACCAGAGTCATGCGTTGAACTATATCAGAAACTTCCTCTACCTGAGCCGCCCGCTCAAGCCCATCCTGTAGCAGTGCATGAACTATGGGTGAACGCTCAAGCAGTGTCATTTCGCATCCCAGCGAGGCAAGAACAAAGGCATCTTTACCTAAACCAGCGGTCGCATCCAGCACACTAGGTTTAATACCTCCTTTCATACCTATCGCCTTGGCGATCATCTGCCCCTTTCCACCACCATATTGGCGACGATGGGCTACCGCCCCGGAGATAAAATCAACATAGGTCGGTCCGGGTGCTTTTTTCCCGCACGGTTGCAGACGGATACCATCCTCAGATACTTCAATAACAAGAGCGTAACACTGAGCTTGCGAGACGGGCTGGAGCGGAAGCTCCAGACGACCTGCCAACAGAGCAGCCTGATCAGTGACTGAGTCATCCATTGCCACAACCGCAATAAGTGTGCTTTCAGACGTATTATCTGGACCTGACATACATGAAATCTCTATAGATCACTGAGCGGCTGTAAACCAAATTCCCAGTAGAAAAACACCTAACAACAGACGATAGATAACAAAAGGCTGCATACCAATTTTATCCAGCCATTTCAGAAACAGGTGAATGCAACTGTAAGCACTGATCCCCGCAATGACAGTACCCAATGCCACCATTGTCCAAGGCGCGCTATCTCCCAAGGAGATAAGATCGAGTGTTTTAATCAGGCCAGCTCCAAGAATGACCGGCACTGAGAGCAGAAAAGAGAAACGTGCAGCCGATTGCCGATCCAACCCCAGCATCAACGCTGCTGTTATCGTTATCCCGCTTCTGGAGGTCCCTGGAATAAGAGCCATCGCCTGAGCACAGCCAATAACCAGTGCATCTTTAAAGTTTAGGGTGCCTAAATTGCGCTCCTCCCTTCGAAACAGATCAGCCCAACAGAGTAGCGCACCAAAAATCAGCGTTGTCCCGGCTATGACTAAAATAGAACGTAGGTTCTGATCGATAAACTCATTTAGCAGAAAGCCGGTTATCAGGGCCGGGATCGTAGCCAGAACCCCCAACCATGCCAGTTTGGAATCCTGTGAGTGTTGGCCTGACGTACTTTTGCACCATGCGCTAAACAATTGAGCAAGGTCATGACGAAAAAACAGCACCACCGCCAGCAAGGTACCTACATGCACCCCGACATCAAATGCCAAGCCCTGATCGGGCCAGCCCAATAGCTGAGAGGGCAAAATAAGGTGTGCGGAGCTACTGATTGGAAGAAATTCCGTCAATCCCTGAAGCAAGGCCAGAATAATGACCTGAAATAGTTCCATCTACTGCTGATCCTTTTTCTTCCAGGCCACTTCATCTCTCAGATACACCGGCAAAGCTTGTTCTGCACTAACTCCGCCACTGAGCAAAAACTCATCCTGTGCAATCTTTAACATCACTGCGGCAGAGGGGTAATAGAGTTCAGATGCCACTTCGAGCCGTAGCCTGATATCTGAAGGCATATCCTCCAGATAGCGCCAGCCACTTCCCACAGCAAAATAGCGTTCTCCCGCTAATTCCAATTCAGAAGGCGCACAGACCTTCTCTTCCAACTCTCTTACCAGTTTACCCGCGGGGAAGGTGTAGCTAGCTACGTAGATCTCATCCATTCTGGCATCCAGTGCCGCAACAACAGATTCCGCGCCCTGCTTCTCCATAGCGGCCAGCGCTAATGCATCCAACGTTGATATCGGCAACACAGGCAGATCCGCCGCATAGGCCAACCCCTGAGTCACGCCCGTCGCAATTCTTATTCCGGCAAATGAGCCCGGGCCACGGCCAAAAGCGATCGCATCCAGCTGGGAAACAGTAACACCAGATTCAGCCAGCAACTGCTCAACCATTGGCAGTAGCTGCTGTGTATGCTGGCGCGGAATGATACGAAAATCCTCTCGAATCTCCCCATCTACACAAAGCGCAACAGAGCAGGCATCAGTTGAGGTATCGAGGGCCAGAATTTTGGTCATTAATCAGATCGCTTAAATCAATAAATAGTTACATGCCAGTCTATGCAAAGGCACAGGCTGGGCATTCTACCTCTGAGGCGGCATGATTTCATCTAAATCAACGCATCACCCCAGCGAGGTAACAGCGACTGTTCGATATCAAGCTGATTCAGTATCCTTGCAACAACGAAATCAACCATCTCTTCCACCGTTTCAGGACGGTTATAGAACCCGGGACTGGCCGGAATGATCACACTCCCCATACGGGTCAGTTTCAACATATGCTCCAGATGGATCTCTGAATAGGGAGCTTCCCGCGGCACTAATATCAGCTGCCTTCGCTCTTTAAGAGCAACATCCGCTGCCCTCTCAATCAGATTATTACTTGCACCTGTGGCAACAGCGGATAAGGTACCTGTACTGCAGGGACAGACCACCATTTTAGTGGGTGCACCAGAACCCGAAGCGACCGGAGCCATCCACTGCTCTCGTCCGAAAACTTTTATCTGATGCGGTTTTGCTGAAAAGTGTTCAATTAAAAACTTCTCCTGCTCAGAGGGTGTGCCTGGTATCTTCAGATCCGTTTCTGTATTGATCACCACCTGTGCAGCCCTGGATATCATCACAAATACCTGCCTATCGGCTGCCAGCAGGCATTGTAATAACCGCAGACCATATTGCACGCCTGAGGCACCGGTGATCGCTAAGCTAATTCGTTCTTGCACGCTTGGGCCTACTTAATACTGGAAAGTTGTGTTAGATCGATTAAATACGGCTCTCTTTGAGCTTTTCAATCAAACGATGATGAACCCCCTCAAAGCCGCCATTACTCATAATAACCACATGACAAGCTGAGGTAAGCGTCTGATCTAACTCCTCGATCAGCGCCTCTGTATCAGAATAGACCATCGCGGGAATCGGGCTATCATCTGCCACACTCTGCAGCGACCAGTCCATTCCCTCTGGCTGATACCAATACACATGATCCGCTTCGCGAACAGATTGCGCTAATAAAGCCTGATGCGTACCTAGTCGCATGGTATTTGAACGAGGCTCGATAACCGCTATCACCGGCTCATCTCCGACCTGAGCCCGGATACCCTGCAATGTCGTTTCAATCGCAGTCGGGTGATGAGCAAAATCATCATAAACATGAATACCTGCAACTGTATCTAAAAGCTCCATACGACGTTTAACACCACCAAAAGCGTTCAGCGCCTCTATTGCGTGGACAGGTCTGACCCCCACATGCCTGGATGCAGCGATCGCAGCCAACCCGTTCTTAACATTATGCTTTCCGGTCATCCCCCAACTCACATACCCCTGTAGCTCTCCCTGGAACCAGACTTCATACTGTCTACCATCTTCCTGAATAAGAGATGCTTGCCAATCGCCACAATTCTGATCGATAGCAGTCCGAGAGATCTCTGACCAGACCCCCATCTCTACCACCTCATCCAGAGCGCGCTCTCCCTGTGGATAAATAATCTGGCCGGTCTGCGGTACGATTCTGACCACATGATGAAACTGACGCTGAATCGCGGCCAGATCAGGAAAGATATCCGCATGATCATATTCAAGGTTATTCATAATCAGTGTGCGTGGATGGTAATGAACAAACTTAGAGCGCTTATCAAAAAAGGCCGTATCATACTCGTCAGCTTCGATCACAAAGAATGGCGACTCCCCTACCCTTGCTGAAACGCCAAAATCAAGGGGAACACCGCCGATCAGAAACCCCGGCTGCATACCGGTATGATCCAATATCCAGGCTAACATCGTTGAGGTTGTCGTTTTCCCGTGAGTGCCGGCCACTGCCAGAACCCATTTATCATGTAACAGATGATCAGACAGCCACTGCGGACCTGAGGTATATTTCAGGCCTTTATTCAGGACATATTCCACAGCGGGGTTTCCACGTGACATCGCATTGCCGATGACCACCAGATCAGGCTCTGGGGAAAACTGCTCAACATCATATCCCTGAATTAATTCAATCCCCTGCGCTTCCAGCTGAGTACTCATGGGCGGATAAACATTTTTATCAGACCCTGTCACCTTATGCCCTAACTGCTTCGCCAGAATAGCAAGCGACCCCATAAAGGTCCCACAGATCCCAAGTATATGAATATGCACCAAATAAACTCCTCTCCAAAGCAGGCCACATCATAGCAGTTTTACCAGATGAGTGAGCGCTTCAATCGAATACGGTAGCACCCATCATTTAGGGGGTACGATTTTTAGCCACAACCAATGCAATTCACATAAGTTTCACGTAAAATTCACGCCCAACTTTCCAACCACTCTATTTGAGAGAAAATACAAGAATGCTTCTGCTGAGCCAGTTCCTGAAACAACAGGAAACCGAAGACACACTCGTCGATTTGATTGGCACTTTAATGCTTGCCTGTAAGGAAGTTGCGATCCAGCTTCGTGAAGGTGAATTAGCTGGAGTTCTGGGGTCAACCGATAACACCAATGTTCAGGGCGAGACCCAGAAAAAGATGGATGTTATCGCTAATGACCTTCTGAAAAAGTTCTTACTCGATAACCCACTTGTAGCTGGGTTAGCGTCTGAAGAGGAAGATCACCCAGTTGGTGGAAATCCAGAAGGCAAATATCTGGTTATTTTTGATCCACTTGATGGATCCTCCAATATCGACATCAACGTTTCTGTCGGCACTATTTTCTCTATTCTGGAACTGCCTGAAGGCATGGACCCCAGCAAAGATGAAGCTTATCTCCAGTGCGGCCGAAAACAGATCGCAGCAGGCTATGTACTCTACGGGCAATCATCCGTTCTGGCACTGACCACTGGCAGCGGTGTTAACTTCTTTACATTGGCTCATACGGGTGACTTTATACTGACCCGTGAGCAGATCAGCATCCCGACGGATACAAAAGAGTTTGCAATCAACATGTCCAACCATCGCTTCTGGGAAGATGAGATGCGCAACTATGTAGGCGATCTTCTCCAGGGCAGCGAAGGAGTTCGCGAGAAGAATTACAACATGCGCTGGATCGCTTCGATGGTTGCTGAGGTACATCGCGTTCTTACTCGCGGCGGCATATTCAGCTACCCATGGGACAGCCGTGATTCAAGCAAACCGGGGAAACTTCGTCTGATGTACGAAGGCAACCCAATGAGCATGCTGATTGAACAGGCAGGTGGTATCTCAAGCACCTGCTATAAAAACATCCTGGACCTGGAGCCACAGCATATCCATCAGCGCTGCTCTGTAGCACTGGGCTCTAAGAATGAAGTTGAAACGCTAATCACGTACCACTCTGAATCCAGTGATGGTCGCGCTGCACAACTGAACACTTAATTATCAGTTTCAGCTTTAAGTAGTATTCATTACAGACAAAGTCTGAGACATAATCCTCAGACTTTGGATATAACCTTTTAAAAAACTGCTTACAGGAAGACAAACATGGGCTTCGCACAAGTACCAGCGGGTAAAGACCTGCCAAACGATCTGTACGTAATCATTGAAATTCCGGCGGAAAGCTCTCCGGTAAAATATGAGATCGAGAAAGAAGAAGACGCGATCTTTGTAGACCGTTTCATGGCTGCACCAATGTTCTACCCAGCGAACTACGGTTATATCAACAACACTCTCGCTGACGATGGCGATGCACTGGATGTACTGGTACTAACGCCTTACCCTGTGATTGCTGGCTCTGTTATTCGCTGCCGCCCAGTTGGCGTTCTGAATATGACAGATGAAGCAGGTGAAGATGCTAAACTGGTTGCTGTACCGCATGACAAGTTAACTAAAGCGTACCGTGACGTAAACGATATCGAAGATCTTCCACAGCTTGAACTGGATCGTATTAAACACTTCTTCGAAAACTACAAAGGCCTTGAAGAGGGCAAATGGGTTAAAGTTGAAGGCTGGGGCAATGCAGCTGCTGCAAAAGAAGCAATTGTTGCTGGCGTCAAAGCATACGAAGAAGCTAAATAACGACTCCCCGTTAATGGCTTCAAAAACCTCGCCAAGGCGGGGTTTTTTTATATCTTTTTTTTGCCTGTCCCACTTCCTACATGAGACAAAACAGATATACTTAATCCAGCTGTCTCAGGAAATTTTTCAACAGAGGTGGACGAATGATCCTTCGCAAACTACTGATCACTATTTTTACATTCCTGATCTCAAGCACAGCAATAGCAGACCCAAACAGCTTGCTTGTGCAGAAATACCTTAACTCCTTTGCCAGCAGAGATGCACAGGGGTTGTATAAACTTATCAACTGGGAAGGGGTCGATCGGGAATCACGCCGTTCACTACAAAAGTTCATCAAATCCGGCTTTAAAGGCCGCCAGATCAGACGCATCTACATTGAACCTATACATGGGGATATCACGCCCTCTTACGTTCAGGATGGAAAAACTTATCAGTTAAACCTGAAGCCCTCTGGCAAGCTGAATATTGTCTATATCAGTAACAAAGGAAAAAGAACAACCACTCAGCTATTTGTTGGCGATCATAAAGGTCAGCTTATGATTGGTAGCGCGGTAGTTGCACCAGGATCTCTGGCATGCAATTCGAAGGATACTAACAAAAAATCTTGCTAGAAACCGCCCGGCTGCTGCACTGCAGCAGCCATCACCTAGCCCCTCTCATACGTGAAAATATTTCTTTTGCGCTTCCTTCTGGAAATATTAGAATCAATATCAAAATAATAAACAGGACCACGTATGGCTGAAGTCATTATTTTAGCGATAAGCATTCCGCTACTTATCATCTGGATCCTTAGCTTGCGCAAGCCCGAGGGGACAGAGGAGCAGAACTAACGCCCCACCGCATCCAGCTACAAACTATTCAGTGGGATAGCTCTTCAAAAAGCTCGATAAATTGTAGTGTGAGCTTGTGTTTAGGCGCCATATGAATCAGCGGGCAGGTATCATCGTGAGATTCTTTCATTTTCACGGATGATGAAATTTTAGACTCCAGCACCGGAAGGTCGTCATCCAATAGCTCCTGCACAATTCTTTTCGGCAAACTTGCTCTTGGTTGATACTGATTCACCACGATCCCCTCCACCTGAAGGTTTTCGTTATGGTCTTCACGCGTTTCATGAACATTAGCCAACAAACTGTAGAGCGCCTGACGCGCAAACTCATCACAATCAAACGGTATTAGACAACGTTCCGCAGCAACCAGTGCCGAAAGGGTGAAAAAGTTGAACGCCGGCGGTGTATCGATATACACCACATCATAAGTATCACTGAGTTTTTCCAGAGCATCTCTCAATTTATAGATCTTATGCTTGGATTCTAGCTTTGACTGCAGATCACCTAGCTCTGCATTTGCAGGTAACAGATCAAGATTTTCATAGGTTGTCTGGTGGATAAAATGTTCTGGTCCGTTGGGTTTCAACTGGAAAGTGAGGGTCTGCTCAAAGAAATCACGAATATCTGGAGTAACCTCCTGATAGTTTTCTCCCAACAGATAGTGGCTGGAGTTGCATTGCGGGTCCAGATCAACAACCAAAGTCCGCTTACCCCGAGCGGCACTAATCGCTGCCAGGTTAATCGCGATACTGGATTTCCCAACACCACCCTTCTGATTAAACACAACACGCTTGATCATCAACATTTCCCTTAACAGCAAAAAAAACCGTATTACCGCATTGCAATATCCATAAATCAGAGCCAAACGTCAATAATACTGTAGCTAACTGCTCTCAAATATAGCCGAAAGAATCAATATTAGATTAACCTAATTTAATTTAGCAGCATTTATTCATAGCAAATTCATTCTTAGTAGGGATTTAGAAGGTAATTTCGGCAAAAATGTGGCAAAACATCAAAAACTTGCTAACTTGTAGACAACCCAACAAGACTACGGCAAACTATGCTGGCTAATTATGTAGTTCTACCTGAGTCCAGGAAATAGTAATGGCAAAAATCCTGCTTTTAAACGGCCCCAACTTAAATCTTCTCGGTAAGCGCGAACCTGAAGTTTATGGACGCGAGACCCTGAACGATATTTGCCAGGACTTAATCACCAAGGCTCACGGTATGGGCCATGAACTACTTCATTGTCAAAGCAACCGTGAATACATCCTGATTGAACGCATTCATCAAGCCCAGGATGAAAACGTAGACTTTATTATTATCAACCCCGCAGCGTTCACGCACACCAGTGTAGCTATTCGTGATGCGTTACTGGGGGTCGATATACCTTTTATTGAAGTTCACCTTTCTAACGTGCATGCACGGGAGAAGTTCAGGCACCACTCCTTCCTTTCAGATATCGCAGTTGGCGTAATCTGTGGTTGCGGTGCCCAAGGGTACGAATTTGCCTTGCAAGCGGCTAATTTGCGGCTCGCAAAATAACAATTTTTTACTGATAGTTAGAGAGACATAGATCAGAATGGACATTCGTAAAGTCAAGAAACTGATTGAGCTGTTGGAAGAATCCAACATCAACGAAATTGAAATTAAAGAGGGCGAAGAGTCTGTACGCATCAGCCGTGGCGCAAATGTTGTCGCTGCCCCTGTTGCGGCTCCTGTAGCACAGGCAGCTCCTGTTGCAGCAGCAGCGGCACCAGCAGCAGAGCCTGAAGCACCTAAGTTCACTGGCCATGTTGTTAAATCGCCAATGGTTGGTACCTTCTACAGCTCACCATCCCCAAGCTCTCCTGCTTTTGTTGAGGTAGGACAGACTGTTAAAGCTGGTGACGTACTTTGCATTGTCGAAGCGATGAAGATGATGAACCAGATCGAAGCTGACAAGTCAGGTGTAGTTGAAGCAATTCTGGCAGAAGATGGTCAGCCTGTTGAATTTGATCAACCTCTGGTCACTATCGTTTAAGCCTTTAACGCATAAGCAAGGATCTCCATTCGATGCTCGATAAAGTAGTCATTGCTAACCGAGGTGAAATAGCACTGCGCATTCTGCGCGCGTGTAAAGAGCTGGATATAAAAACTGTTGCTATCCACTCCACAGCAGATCGCGATCTGATGCACGTACGTCTCGCGGATGAAGCTGTATGTATTGGCCCGGCGCCATCACCTCAAAGTTATCTGAACGTCCCTTCAATTATCAGTGCAGCTGAAGTCACTGATGCTGTTGGTATTCACCCAGGCTATGGTTTCCTGGCTGAAAATGCTGACTTTGCAGAACAGGTTGAACGCTCAGGATTTACATTTATAGGCCCAAAAGCTGAAACCATCCGCCTTATGGGTGATAAAGTTTCCGCCATTGAAGCCATGAAGAAAGCCGGTGTACCTACAGTACCAGGCTCAGATGGTGCACTGTCTGATGACAGCGACGAGATTCGCGCCATTGCCAAACGTATTGGTTACCCTGTAATCATCAAAGCTGCTGCTGGCGGTGGTGGACGAGGCATGCGCGTCGTGCACTCTGAAGCGTCTCTTATTAACTCTATCCATGTAACCCAATCTGAAGCAGCAGCTGCTTTTGGTGACGATACTGTTTACATGGAGAAATTCCTCGAGAACCCGCGCCACGTAGAAGTGCAGGTTCTGGCGGATGGCCAGGGTAATGCAATACACCTGTATGATCGCGACTGCTCAATGCAGCGTCGTCATCAGAAAGTCGTTGAGGAAGCGCCAGCACCTCATCTCGACCAGGATGCACGCGCTCAGGTTCTACAAGCATGCGTTGATGCATGTATCGAAATTGGCTACCGTGGCGCTGGTACATTTGAATTCCTATACGAGAATGGCGGGTTCTATTTCATCGAAATGAACACTCGCGTTCAGGTAGAGCACCCTGTAACAGAGATGATTACAGGTGTTGATATCGTTAAAGAACAGCTACGTATAGCATCCGGTTTACCCCTGTCGCTGAAACAGGAAGACATTAAGGTTCAAGGCCACTCGTTTGAGTGCCGTATTAATGCAGAAGACCCTAAGACATTCCTTCCAAGCCCAGGCACGATCAAACATTTTCATGCTCCGGGTGGCAACGGCATCCGCGTGGATTCACATCTGTATAATGGCTATACAGTACCCCCTCACTATGACTCACTGATTGCCAAACTGATCAGTTATGGTGAAGATCGAGAGATCGCCATGCGTCGCATGAATATCGCACTGGACGAGATGCTCGTGGATGGTATCCGCAGCAATATCCCGCTTCAGCAGGACATAATGAATGACGCCAAATTCCAAGAAGGCGGAGTCAACATTCATTACCTCGAGAAAAAACTGGGCCTGTAAGTGCTCTGACCATTCTCAAAAACCCGCTCTCAGCGGGTTTTTTTATGCACAGACGAAATTCAAACTGTTCATCGGTATATTTATCACCGATACTATTATCCGCTTTACTCACAGATACGGATAATACGAATGCCTTGGCTGCAGATTAAAATCAGAACTACGCCCGATCACTCTGAAGCTTATGAAGACCTACTTCTAAGTGCCGGTTGCGCAGCAGTGACCTTTGAAGATTCTGAAGACCAGCCCATCTTCGAACCCGATCTCGGAACGACCCCACTTTGGAGTAACACAACCATTACCGGCCTGTTTGCAGCTGAACACAACCTTGAAGATACGCTAAGCTACCTCAAACAGGGCCATGAACAACTTTATCCAGGGATGCCAATTCCTACGATCAAAGCGGAAATTCTTGAAGATAAGGACTGGGAACGGGAGTGGATGGATAACTACCACCCCATGCAATTTGGTAACAGACTTTGGGTCTGCCCCAGCTGGCGGGAGGCACCCGACCCTGACGCAGTCAATCTTATGCTAGATCCAGGCCTGGCATTCGGCACCGGCACTCACCCTACTACAGCCCTCTGCCTCGAATGGCTAGACTCTCAATCACTTCAGCAGGAGTTCGTAATTGATTACGGATGTGGTTCAGGCATTTTGGGCATAGCCGCTCTGTTGCTCGGTGCAGACCATGCGATAGGTGTAGATATTGACCCTCAGGCTCTTCAGGCCACAAAAGATAACCTTAATCGAAATCAGTTACCTGACGATATCCTGCATGTCTATCTGCCTGAGAACACCCCTGACACCCAAGCCAATACATTGGTGGCCAATATTCTAGCTGGCCCTTTAGTCCAGTTAGCACCTACACTTGAATCATTGGTTAAACCCGGTGGCAAGCTATGCCTATCCGGTTTACTCCAGACTCAGGAAACTGAGATCAGAAACACCTACTCTCAGTGGTTTGATCTTGATCCGGTCGCAGAAAAAGAGGGCTGGATCAGAGTAACAGGGACAAAGCGCACCTAAAAAATGCAGGATAGCAGCATAGTTACACAGTGCCCGGGATGTTCAACAAAATTCCGTGTGACACAGGGGCAACTGAAGATAGCGAATGGACAGGTACGTTGTGGTGCCTGTCTGGTTGTTTTTGCCGCAGCAGACTACACACAGAGCTTCCCCCTCAGCACACCTGAGTCAGGTGTACACGAATCTTTACATCAGCACGAGTACGCTGATACAGAGTTGAGTGAAGAGCTATCACCATTCAACTCACCAGAAACAGAAACAGAAACAGAAACAGAAACAGAAACAGAAACAGAAACAGAAACAGAAACAGAAACAGAAACAGAAATTCTCTCTGGATTAGAGGCGCCTGCACAACCCCAGCAACCATCAGTCGCTGAAAAATCAAGCATTCCCGACCTGATCAAGACAACGCCTAATCCCTCTCAGGATATACCGACGCTCTCAATTCAGGTCGAGCCCGTTACCCTTAGTTCTGGAAAGTCATCATCCAAAAAGAGCTCAGGGGCCTGGTTCCTAGGATGCCTCATCGCTCTTAGCACACTGTTTGCACAACATCTCTGGTTTAATCGTGGAGAGCTTTACTGGACCTCAACTTACCAGCCAGTGTATCAATTGACCTGTAAATATATTAATTGCGCTCTACCGGTTAAAAGTGATCTTGATCAGATCATCAATCAAAGCCTCCTGATTAGGCCACATAGCGAAATCCCAGGTGCCATCACAGTGGACTTGGTTCTGGTTAATCAGGCTGTTTTTAATCAGCCCTACCCCGCACTTGCCATCTCCTTTTCAGATCTGAAAGGTCGACCAGTTGCATCACGGGTTTTACAACCTGAAACATACTTGGATCAGAATGTTGTCAATATCCGATCGATGCCCTCAAATCAGCCTATCCAGGTTTCAATCGACCTGATGTCCCCCGGCTCTCGCGGAGTCAGTTATGCACTTGAACTGCTAGCGCCGGCGCTATAAAAAATCAAGGTCAATTGCTCAAAAAATCATCAAAAAAGTCCTTGGAGAGCGCATCGCTAAGGAGTATGATTGTTCGCCTCCCTGATTATCATTGATACAGTGTCATTCGTGACGCTGCGGGTATTTTTTAACTATTTTTAAGGCGCAACATGTTCCAGATTGGTCCATACACCATTGACAGTCAGGTTATTCTGGCACCAATGGCAGGCGTAACCGACCGGCCTTTCCGGCAGTTATGCAAACGTATGGGAGCAGGTCTGGTTGTGTCTGAGATGGTTACCTCCGATACCCGACTGTGGAAATCCCGCAAGTCCAGCTACCGTTTGAATCATACTGGCGAAGCCGAACCCCGCTCAGTCCAGATCGCTGGGGGCGATCCTGACATGATGGCAGAAGCAGCCAGAATGAACGTTCAGCGAGGCGCCCAGATTATTGATATCAATATGGGTTGTCCCGCAAAAAAAGTTTGTAACAAAGCTGCAGGTTCAGCTCTGCTCAAAGATGAACGGTTGGTTAGTGAGATTCTGAACAGTGTTGTTCAGTCTGTCGATGTTCCTGTAACACTTAAAATCCGAACCGGATGGAGTCCGGAGAATCGCAATGGCCTGACGATTGCCCGGATTGCCGAAGATGCAGGAATCATGGCTTTAGCGGTACACGGTCGCACACGTAGCTGTGGGTACAAAGGTGAGGTGGAATATGAAACCATTCGTCGAATTGTCGACTCTGTTTCATTGCCTGTTTTTGCAAATGGTGACATCAATTCTCCCGAAAAAGCACAGACTGTTCTCAATGAAACAGGCTGTTCTGCGGTAATGATAGGACGTGCAGCTCAAGGTCGTCCTTGGTTATTTTCTGAGATTGATCATTTTCTCCGAACAGGTAAAATCCCCCCCCCTCCCTCTCTGGAAGAGATCAGGGAAATTCTGTTAGCACATCTTCAGGAATTACACCGTTTTTACGGTGATTACATGGGTGTTCGTATTGCACGCAAACATGTGAGCTGGTATCTGCAAGATAAGCCCAACGGAAGTAGCTTTCGCAAGCAATTCAATATTATAGAAACAGCAGCAGATCAGGCAGCCGCTATCGAAGGATATTTCGATAATGCTTTAACCGATGGCGTAGCCGCCTAATTAGATTGGATATTTAGTACTGTGGAATACAAAGAAATTAAGCAACCAACTCTCGTTTCCAACCCGGCAGAAGCTACAAATCAGACACTGCGTGATAACGTAGAACAATCTCTGAATAACTATTTCCGTCAGCTTGACGGACAGCCTGTGACTGACGTTTATCAGATGGTTCTTTCAGAAATTGAAGCACCGCTGTTCGAGACAGTGATGACTTACACCAAAGATAACCAGACTAAAGCATCTCAACTGCTTGGGCTTAACCGCGGTACGCTGCGTAAAAAGCTTAAACAGTACGGTTTGCTTTAATCTAAATTTATATTGACTACTCGGAATCCAGAAACAATGGCAGAGAACATCACTCCCGTTCGCCGTGCATTGATCAGCGTATCTGACAAATCAGGTATCGTTGAGTTTGCACAGGCCCTGAACGCTCGCGGCGTTGAGATCCTTTCTACTGGTGGTACTTTCAAGCTACTCAAGGAAAACAATATCCCTGCAGTAGAGGTATCCGATTACACCGGCTTCCCTGAAATGATGGACGGTCGTGTTAAAACCCTGCACCCGAAAGTGCATGGCGGTATTCTGGGTCGTCGCGGTCAGGATGATGGCATCATGACAGAGCATGGCATTCAGCCAATCGACATGGTTGTTGTTAACCTTTATCCGTTTGCAGCAACCATCGCACGCCCTGATTGCGATCTGCCGATGGCTATCGAAAATATCGATATCGGTGGCCCTACTATGGTTCGCTCAGCAGCGAAAAACCATAAAGATGTTGCGATTGTGGTGAATGCCTCTGATTACGACAACATCCTGACTGAACTTGATTCCGAGAATGGACTGACTCACAAAACTCGTTTTGACCTTGCAGTTAAAGCGTTTGAGCACACCGCTGGTTACGACGGCATGATTGCGAACTACCTTGGCGCAATTGTCGAAGGTGAAGAGGAGAAACCTGCTGACTTTCCACGCACCTTCAACACGCAGTTTATCAAAGCACAGGATATGCGCTACGGCGAAAACCCACATCAGCGTGCCGCTTTTTATGTAGAAGCGGAGCCTGCTGAAGCATCAGTTTCTACTGCTCGCCAACTGCAGGGGAAAGCACTTTCATTTAACAATGTTGCAGATACTGATGCAGCACTAGAGTGTGTAAAGTCCTTTAAAGAACCTGCCTGTGTCATTGTGAAACACGCAAACCCATGTGGCGTTTCTGTGGGTGCAGATATTCTGGAAGCTTACAACCGAGCTTTCCAGACAGATCCGACCTCTGCTTTTGGCGGCATCATCGCCTTCAACCAGGAGCTGGATAGCAAAACAGCTCAGGCGATTGTAGATCGTCAGTTTGTTGAGGTTATCATCGCACCTAAGGTGACCCAGGAAGCATCTGATATCGTTGCGACTAAACCGAATGTTCGTTTGCTCGAATGTGGCGACTGGTCAGTAAATCGTGCACACGGTTTTGATTACAAGCGTGTCAATGGAGGCTTGCTTGTTCAGGACCTTGATCTGGGTCGTGTAGATGCATCTGAACTAAAAGTTGTAACTAAGGTTCAGCCAACTGAGCAGGAGATCCGCGATCTGCTATTCTGCTGGGAAGTTGCGAAGTTTGTTAAGTCCAACGCGATTGTATACGCCAAAGATGGTCAGACAATCGGTATCGGTGCAGGTCAGATGAGCCGTGTTTACAGTGCCAAAATTGCAGGTATTAAAGCTGCAGATGAAGGTCTGGAAGTGAAAGGCTCCGTGATGGCATCTGATGCATTCTTCCCATTCCGTGACGGTATCGATTCAGCTGCGGCTGCGGGTATCAAAGCAGTGATCCAGCCAGGCGGTTCCATGCGTGATCAGGAAGTAATTGATGCAGCGGATGAACATGGCATGGCCATGGTCTTCACCGGCATGCGCCACTTCCGTCACTAAGAATTAGATCGCAATAAGCCTGAAAAATGGTTTAGTTTTAAATCAGGCTTATTGCCCAAAACCCCGACTTGTTGGCAACATCAGGTGCGGGGTTTTCTACATAGAAGGATTAAACAATGAACGTACTGATTATTGGTTCTGGCGGCCGTGAACATGCTCTCGCATGGGCAGCAGCTCAAGATGCAAAAGTGAAGCAGATCTTTGTTGCACCGGGAAATGCTGCAACAGCTCAGGAAGATAAGATGCAGAATGTTGCCATCGACGTGATGGACCTGGAAGGCCTGGCTGCATTTGCTAAAGAACAAAGTGTAGACCTAACAATTGTCGGCCCTGAAGCGCCTCTGGTTGCGGGTGTTGTAAACCGTTTCCAGGCCGAAGGGCTTAAAATCTTTGGCCCAACCGAAGGTGCTGCTCAACTGGAAGGCTCCAAGGCTTTCACTAAGGATTTCCTGGCCCGTCAGAAGATCCCAACTGCAGAATATGAAAACTTCACAGAGATCGAGCCAGCACTCGCATACGTGCGAGAGAAGGGCGCCCCGATTGTCGTTAAAGCAGATGGCCTTGCTGCTGGTAAAGGCGTTATCGTTGCGATGACACTGCAGGAAGCAGAAGACGCTATTAAAGATATGCTGGCTGGAAATGCCTTTGGTGATGCAGGCAGTCGAGTTGTGATCGAAGAGTTTCTTGAAGGTGAGGAAGCCTCATACATCGTAATAGTTGATGGCGACAACGTTCTCCCAATGGCTACCAGCCAGGACCACAAACGTGTGGGCGATGGCGATACAGGTCTGAATACCGGTGGCATGGGTGCATACTCCCCCGCTCCGGTTGTGACACCTGAGATCGACCAGCGGATTATGGACGAAGTCATCATGCCAACGGTCAACGGCATGAAAGCGGAAGGGAATGAATACACAGGCTTTCTTTATGCCGGTTTGATGATTCAGGCGGATGGAACCCCTAAAGTTATTGAATATAACTGCCGCTTTGGTGACCCAGAAACGCAGCCGATCATGCTACGCCTGAAATCAAGCCTGGTAGACCTGTGTAACGCCGCTCTTGATAAGAAACTTGATCAGACGACTGCTGATTGGGATGAACGTAAATCTGTAGGTGTTGTGATGGCTGCAGGTGGTTACCCCGGTGATTATGGCAAAGGGGATGTGATTACTTTCCCTGAAACCTGTCCGGAAGGTACTAAAATTTTCCACGCAGGTACTAAGCTGGATGGTGACAATGTCGTCACTGCAGGCGGTCGTGTACTCTGTGTAACTGCACTGGGAGATTCTGTGACAGAAGCTCAACAACGTGCATATGAGCTACTCAAAGAGGTCAACTGGGAAGGCGCATATTACCGCAATGATATCGCGTATCGTGCTATTGCACGTGAACAGAACAGCTAAATAACCATCTCAGAAAAAGCCCTGACTAGTTCAGGGCTTTTTTATGTCTGCTGATCTGACTAGATAACACTCTTTGTAAAATGAGGACTAGCAGCCCACTCAGCATAGGCAGGCAGCTTATCCAATAGCCCAGCTTGTAGAACATGACTGGCATCACTGCCCCGAACACCACAAAAAGCAGAATGGCACCTCTGCCCCATGGTGGCAGAGCTTGATAGCTTGCAATAAGCATAAAGAGCACAACATAGACACCCAGGCTGATCGACCAAAAAGGCAGAGAGGGTGACAGCACTTTTCCTTGATGAAGACTGCTGAATAGATACGCCTGAACCTCAGTAGAGCTTAACTGCAGAGCCCCTCCCAAAAGATGACTTTCTTCAAGAGAATCATTTCTCAAGCCTACAAATACAGCTTTATCTCTTAGCTGTTCAGATCTCACCGTCCCATTAAGTAACGCGTGGAAGCTAAACCTTGGGACCGTCTGAAAATAGTTCCTGATACCTGGTTGTAACAACACCTCATAATCACGGCTCCATCGATCATGGAACCCTACATGCAGATACGGGGTTCTTAAACCAACATAGTCATCTGCTTTTATGGGAGCGTAGCTAAACAGTGCAGATAATGCCAGGCTCGGCCAACGAGGGTATGAGACACCCGCATAGAGAAAACTTCGCCGTAACACCTGATCAGAATCCGATGCCAGATCCGCATGACCAACCAAGACACCGGGGAGGTCCGGACGGCCTAAAGGGAGAAGCTCAACACTTTTTTCTGCAATCAGTGGTAACACCACCCGACCGCTGTTTTCGACCGCCGTGATTAACGCCCTGTCAGCAGAGTCATTATCAGGATCCGTTTCAACAAATGCGATGTTATAAACAATCGCACCGACCTGGCCTGCCTCCAGTATATCAATTGCCTGGGCATGGTAAGTGCGGTCTATCGGCCAGTGACCTAACCGCTCAAGAGTTTCGGCATCAATATCGATCAGTACCACTTCATCAGCATCAACCTTCTGAGTTGCATAGTGATTCGCCATGTCATAAAGATGACGGTCAAACCACTCAAGCAGAGGGGATAAGCCGACAGTGATTACCATCAATGTAGGTAGTACCGCCTGTAGTAGCAGACGGTAAACTCCTTTCATCAAAGCATCAGCAGCAATGATGCTGCCCCGGTTAAAATAACGGGCCACCAGTTCTCAACCGGAACGACAACGCGCTGAGGTTCACTCCAGGCTCCAGCATAATGATCAGCATCCAGTGATCTTACACGTATATAGTAAGTACCTACTTCCGGCTTATCGACTGCAACCTCTGGGGCGTCAGATATACGCTCAAACAAAACCTCCTTAAACGCCCTGTCCGCCCCCATCTGAAACTCATACTGAACAACCTGCTCTTCCGGCTGCCAACTAAAGAACAGTTCATTTTCTGTTTTGACTGGTGCTTTCAGTTCAGGTATTGGTGGAATAGGCTTCAGCAGGAACTCTCCAGGAAAGCCTACGGGTCCTACTTCACCCGATTCTGTCACACTGGTTACCCGCCAGAAGTATTCCCCTGGCTCACTCAGCTCAACTTCAAACTCGGTTCCTTTCAACCCGGATTCAGATATAACCAAGCGGCTAAAAGCACGATCTTTGGATAATTCAAACCGGAATGATGCTGCAAGATCAGGCCGAGTCCAGGAGAAGCTCACTGCCCCAACATAACTTGATTGGGCCGGACGCGGCAGCTGCCTGACCGGCGGGAATGGACGCGCATCGATGGTGAGTTTTTTAAGTGCATTGAATCCCTGCAGTCCATCAGGGTTCAACCCACTGACGCGCAGCCAATAGACTCCATCTTGAAGTGTAACTGGCAAGCTCACCTTCGGCTGATTAGACAGTTCATCATAGTGAATGCTTGAAAATTCAGAATCTACAGAGATCTGGCTACGATAATGAGCGGCCCCGCTCAATACACGCCATTCCATTTTCCCTGGTAGATAGCGGATCACAGCTGGAGGTTCGGGTAGATTCGGAGCAGGTAACAACGCCTCAGGAGCCTTAGGCCGCTGATTCATCTCCGTGACCGTCCCAAACCCCTGCGCGACCCTTACCGCACCTTCCGCATTGCCTACACCAATCACTCCCTGAGTGACCTCTGCCATTGTACTTTCAGGCTTGGCACGCACGCGATAGGTCGTACCCTTTGTGGTAGCAAACGCAGCCGGTGTATCGATCAAGAACTGAGAACCAGGGACCTTGGCTGGATTAGAGCGGATCTCTGCCTCCCCCTCTTCAAGAAAGACTTTAATATCAACCACACGCCGTTTACTGCCAAGCACAGTCGCCTGCTCAATTCGCAACCGACTATTTTCAAGAATCAGAACCTGGGTACCGTCATCAAATTCCAATAGAACAGAGGCATTATCTGCTGTTTTGATAATATCCCCCTGCCCCAAACTCTGCCCCCTAACTAAAGGCAGATGCGCTCTAGCTTCCCCTCTCATCACAATCTGAGCTGTGACGGTACCGGACACATCAATAATTTTAATATCTGACGGGTATTCACTGATGAATGATCGCGGTATTTTTAAAACCGTGCCTGGAGGCATCTTTCGATCATTACGAACATGGTTTAACTTCTCAACAGCCTGCCACTGGCGCCAGTCGGTTAACAACTCATGAGCGATACTCCAGATCGTTTCACCAGGCTGCATCGGATAGGTCCAATTATTCTGTGTCTCTGCATACGAGAGTGACGTGGTGCAGAATAGGAACAGAGTTAAAAAGGATCGTCTGAGTAGTATTTTCACGTAGTTACAGTGCCTATGAAAGTTTGAATCTGTGCAGAAAAACTGCTGAGAATGATAACCGTAGGCAACTCGTCAAATGTTCGTTTCCTTTCAGAAACCTTCAACGTAATACGCTGAGCCACCATCCATTCCCCCATTAGTATATTGTCGACCAATGAGGCTGTAAGTTTAGGTTTTTTCAGGTTTTTCCATATCTCAGACTCAGCTTTCCCATGCAAAAAAAGTAAAAAAAATGAATCTTTTCATCTGATATTTGCCCAAAGCTGTGCTATCCCAAAAGAGAGGGATTCAAAAGATCCCCTCGAATATAACAACCCGATTGATGGCAAGTGAGACCCACTAAAACCAACTATCAGGTTTTATTTCAGCTGTTTTCCTGTAGATGCAGACGGAGGACCCCGTGATGTTTAAACAGATGGAAAGCAATGGAGCGCAACGCCTCCACTTTTGCTCAGATCCCGCTACCGGATTAAAAGCGATCATCGCTATTCACTCAACCCTACGCGGACCAGCCATCGGCGGCTGCCGTTTTATCAGTTATCAGAATGATAATGATGCTATTACTGATGCGATGCGATTAGCGCGAGGCATGAGTTATAAATCAGCTTTGGCAGGACTTCCCCACGGCGGCGCAAAATCGGTTCTGATCTACCCAGATCACCCCTTTGACCGGGCAGCTTTGATGCAGCAATTTGGACAGTTTGTCACAGAGCTGGGGGGGGAATATATCACCGCGATGGATAGCGGCACTCAGATCAGCGATATGGATAATATCAGCATGAAGACCCGCTGGGTCACCTGCACAAGCGAGATCGGCGATCCTTCTCCCCACACGGCATTAGGCGTATTTGAAGGGATCAAGGCCTCCGTAAAGTTCAAACTGGGACTCCAGTCACTGAGCGGGCTTCACGTTACAATACAAGGGGTTGGTCACGTTGGATATGAGGTCGCCAGATTACTGCATCAGGCGGGCGCAATTCTCACTGTATCCGATATGAATACTGAACCAGTCAAACGCTGCCAGCGAGATTTCCAGGCTTCAGCGGTTGCTCCAGATGATATTTATAGCGTGCCCGCAGAAGTTTTCTGCCCTTGCGGACTGGGGGCTATTCTGAACGATGAGCATATTTCACAACTGCAGGTCCCAATTATTGCCGGTTCAGCTAACAACCAGCTTGCACAGGAGCATCACGGCGATCAACTCAAAGACAAAGGGATTCTCTATGCGCCTGACTATCTGATTAATTCAGGAGGCCTTATCTTTGTCGCGCTTCAATACGCGAAGCAACCCGCTGCCATGATTCGAAATAAAGTGATCCGAATCGGTGATTCTCTCCTACACCTCTATAAGGAAGCAGAGCAATCCGGCACAGCCATCCACCGTCTGGCAGATGAGAGAGCACAGTCGATCATCGCCTCTGCCGGTAAGATGACTTCCGCCGCATAATCTGTGTATCCAGAGGAGCCTGTTATGACTACGCATAATATTTTGCAGTATCTAGATCCAGAGGGCACACCGACACAAACACTACCTCAGTGGTGCAGCTCTCCTGACTGGTTACTCCGCTGTTACCACTACATGGTGCTTGCGCGGCAGTTTGATACCAAAGCGATCGCCCTGCAAAGAACCGGGCAGATGGGGACCTATGCGTCCTTGCTGGGCTCAGAAGCGATCGATGTGAGTGTTGGTTTAAGCATGAGTTCTGAAGATGTTCTGGTTCCATATTACCGTAACCACGCCTGCCAGATCATCCGCGGTATGCCGATCGATGAAGCCTTTCTCTACTGGGGGGGAGATGAGCGTGGCAATGCATCTGCAGCAATGCAGAAAGATTTCCCCAACGCGGTCCCGATAGCGACACAATCTTTGCACGCATGTGGCGTCGCCACAGCCATGAAGGTCCGTAATCAAAAACGCGCCACCATCACTCTTATTGGCGATGGCGGCACCTCTAAAGGTGACTTCATGGAGGCCCTCAATATCGCCGGGGTCTGGCAGCTACCGGTGGTATTCATCATTAACAACAACCAGTGGGCGATCTCTGTACCACGAAAGATTCAGACTGCGGCAACGCAACTTGCAGATAAAGCCGTTGCGGCAGGTATTCCGGGCATGCAAGTTGATGGCAATGATGTCATAGCGATGCGTGAGGCGGTCGATTCCGCCCTGCAACGGGCTTATGAAGGTAAAGGTCCGACATTGATTGAAGCCGTGAGCTACCGATTGTCCGATCATACGACGGCAGATGATGCGACCCGTTACCGCTCAAACGATGAACTGAAAGAAGCCTGGGAGCGTGAACCGATCAAGCGCTTACGCAACTTTATGGTTCTAAGTCAGTTCTGGGATGAGAATAAGGAGCAGGCCCTTTTACAGGAGATTAATCAACTGATTCAACAAGCCGCTGATGATTATCTAACCCGAGGTATTCAACCTGTTGAATCGATGTTCGATTACCTCTACGCAGAGCTCCCGGATCATCTGATCGAGCAGCGGGATTGGGCTATTGTCCGTGCGATGAAAGGCGGTAGCCACTACCAGGAGGGAGAATGACCATGAAACATTCAGTTTGCCTTCTTGAAGCCGTCAATCTGGCACTCGCATCAGAGATGCGTAAAGATGAAGATATTGTCTTGCTTGGCGAAGATATCGGTGTAAATGGCGGTGTTTTCAGAGCGACAGCAAACCTCAGAGATGAATTCGGCCTTAAACGGGTTATGGACACCCCCTTAGCTGAGTCGATGATTGCAGGGCTCAGCATCGGGATGTCTACACAAGGGCTCAAACCGATCGCTGAGATCCAGTTTATGGGGTTTATCTTTCCCGCCCTTGAGCACATTATCTGCCATGCAGCCAGGATGCGTAATAGAACTCGCGGCCGCCTCTCTTGCCCTCTGGTAATACGAGCACCTTTTGGCGGAGGTATCCACGCACCAGAACACCATTCAGAGAGTACCGAGGCTCTGCTAGCTCATATCCCCGGACTTAAAGTCGTCATACCCTCCTCCCCTACACGAGCATACGGTTTACTGCTGGGAGCCATTCGTGACCCGGATCCAGTGATATTCCTTGAACCTAAACGTATCTACCGCAGCGTTCATCAAGAGATCGAAGATAATGGCGAAGCACTTCCATTAGGCAGATGCTTCACGCTCCGTGAAGGTAAGGATATTACGCTGGTCAGTTGGGGGGCGATGATCACAGAAACACTCAGCGCAGCGGAATTACTCAGTGAACAGGGTATCCAATGTGAAGTCATTGATGTCGCCAGTATCAGTCCACTGGATACCGAAACCATTCTGGCTTCGGTGCGTAAAACAGGGCGTTTGGTCATCATCCATGAAGCGTCAAAAAATCTGGGGTTAGGTGCTGAGATTGCGGCAACTGTCGCGGAAAAGTCACTTCTCGATCTACAAGCACCAATCGCTCGGGTCGCCGGATACGACACTGTTATGCCCTATTTCAGGATGGAAAACCATTTCATGCCCAATACACAGGACATCATTGATTCTGTCAATCAGACACTGGAGTTTGTATGAAGTATTTCAAGTTACCGGATCTGGGAGAAGGCCTGCCTGAAGCAGAGATTCTGGAGTGGCACATACAGGAAGGCGATGAAGTCACAACCGATCAGATACTCGTCTCGGTGGAGACCGCAAAAGCGATTATTGAAGTGCCCTCCCCACAATCAGGCGTGATTGCTCATCTGTTTGGAGAACCAGGTGATACCATCCACACCGGCGAGCCACTATTGGAGTTTGCCGGCGCTGATGAAACAGACAGTGGCACCGTTGTCGGTGAGATACCTCAGGCTGCGAATCAGCTTTCACATCAGGATGAGTTCATTATCGGTGCGGCACCCAGCAGTCGATCAGGACAACCACAGACTCGAGCAACACCCGCCGTTCGAGCACTGGCAAAGCGACTCAACATTGACCTCAGCCAACTCAGCGGCAGCGGTCATAACGGCAACATCACTCCCAAAGACGTTGAGCAGGCAGCATACCTGGATAAGAAACATGGTAAAGCAGAGCCTCTTCGCGGTGTAAGAAAACATATGGCGCAGGCGATGGCGCGATCACACGCTGAGGTGGTTCCGGTCACCATTACAGAGGATGCTGATATAGAGCACTGGCCAAAGGGTTCAGATATCACGCTCAGACTGATTCAGGCAATCGCCAGTGCCTGTATAGCTGAACCCGCTTTCAACACCTGGTTTGATGGCCAGTCTCTGAGCCGGCGAATACATACCCATATCGATCTTGGCGTTGCGGTTGATACAGACCAGGGCCTCTTTGTCCCGGTGCTCAGGGATATTGGCAACCGTACTCCAGAAGATATAAGGGATGGCCTGAATCGTCTTAGGGCTGATGTCAAAGCTCGTACTATTCCTGCACAGGAGTTACAAGGGGCTACCCTAACGCTGAGTAACTTCGGCACCATTGCCGGACGTTACGCCAGCCCGATTGTAGTTCCACCGCAAGTCGCCATTATTGGCGCAGGGGTTATCCGTCAACAGCCAGTGGCCGTTAAGGGTAAGCTCTGCATCCATAGAATTTTACCCCTTTCCTTAACATTTGATCATCGGGCTCTGACCGGTGGGGAAGCCGCTCGCTTCTTGCTTGCTCTTCTAAGGGCGCTACAGGAATAAAACTATAATTCCTTATAAATCATAAGATTAAAATTTACTGCAACCTTCCAGAAAGAATCGCTGTCAAACAATCAGAGTTAGAAAATGTGGACTACACTAACAACAGATAGCTAGAGAACAGCATGACAAATTAATGTGTAAGCGTAATAAAAGGCTTGGCTGAAAAAGGTGATTAGTATGAGTATATTTGACCACTATAAAGCCCGATATGAATCCATACAGCAGGAAGAGTTTAGTTTGGATGAGTTTCTGCAACTCTGTAAACAAGACCCTTCCGTCTATGCCGATGCTGCCGAACGAATGCTTCAGGCAATCGGCGAACCGGAGATGATCGATACCTCCCGGGATCCACGCTTAAGCCGCATTTTTTCCAACAAGTTGATCAAACGCTACCCAGCCTTTAGTGAGTTTTATGGCATGGAAGATGCCATAGAGAACATCGTCTCCTACTTCAAACACGCAGCACAAGGGCTGGAAGAACGAAAACAGATTCTCTATCTATTAGGCCCGGTCGGCGGTGGTAAATCCTCTCTGGCTGAACGTCTAAAACACCTCCTGGAACACATCCCTTTCTATGCTATTAAGGGCTCTCCTGTGTTCGAATCTCCTCTGGGATTATTCAATCCGGAAGAGGACAGCACAATACTGGAGGAGGAGTATGGAATCCCACGCCGCTATATTAAAGGGATCATGTCACCTTGGGCGGCCAAACGTATGCATGAGTTTGGCGGGGACATCTCCAAATTCAGAGTAGTCAAACTCTACCCCTCTATTCTCGATCAGGTTGGTATTGCCAAAACCGAGCCCGGTGATGAAAACAACCAGGATATTTCCAGCCTTGTCGGTAAAGTAGATATCCGCAAGCTTGAAGAATATCCACAGCATGACCCGGATGCTTACAGTTTCTCGGGTGCTCTGTGCCGGGCTAACCAGGGGATGATGGAATTTGTCGAGATGTTTAAAGCTCCGATCAAAGTCCTCCATCCACTCTTAACCGCTACTCAGGAAGGTAACTACAACAGTACTGAGGGGATGGGCGCAATCCCCTATGAAGGTATTCTCCTCGCCCACTCTAACGAATCTGAGTGGCAAACCTTCAAAAACAATAAAACCAATGAGGCATTTATTGACCGTATCTATATTGTCAAAGTGCCCTACTGCTGCCGTGTCACTGAAGAGATCCATATCTATGAGAAACTGCTTGAAAACAGCTCTCTCAGTCACTCCCCCTGCGCACCTGACACTCTGAATATGCTGGCTCAATTCTCGGTTCTCTCTCGTATGAAAGAACCCGAAAATTCAAGCCTGTATTCTAAGATGAGGGTCTATGATGGTGAGAACCTAAAAGATACGGATCCGAAAGCAAAATCGATGCAGGAATACAAAGATTCCGCCGGAGTCGACGAAGCGATGGATGGTCTCTCCACCCGATTTGCCTTCAAAATCCTTTCAAAAGTATTCAACTTTGATCCATCTGAGATTGCAGCAAACCCTGTGCACCTGATGTATGTACTGGAAAAAGAGATCGAACAGCAGCAGTTCCAACAGGAAAAGCAGGAACGCTATCTGGGATTCCTGAAAGAGTTTATTGCACCTAAATATATTGAGTACCTCGGTAAAGAGATTCAGACCGCTTATCTGGAATCCTACTCAGAGTACGGACAGAATATTTTTGATCGTTATGTAACCTATGCCGATTTCTGGATTCAAGATCAGGAATATCGTGACCCTGAAACCGGGGATATCCTCGATCGGCAGGCGATTAATGAGGAGCTGGAGAAGATAGAAAAACCAGCCGGCATCAGTAATCCTAAAGATTTTCGGCACGAGATTGTTAACTTCGTCCTTCGTGCTCGCGCAAATAATAACGGTAATAACCCCTCCTGGATGGGGTATGAAAAAATGCGTACCGTCATCGAGAAGAAGATGTTTTCCAATACCGAAGATCTGTTACCCGTTATCTCCTTCAATGCGAAGGCTTCCAGTGATGAGCAAACCAAACATGGTGAATTCGTGAAACGGATGATCAAGCGAGGTTACACCGAGAAACAGGTTCGCCTGCTCTCGGAATGGTATATCCGCGTCAGGAAGTCACAATAATGGACCATCACATAGGCAGTTAGCCAAACTCTCGGGCAAAGGCCCGCCCGATTGATAGGTATATTAATTGAGCAGGCCTTCTATGGGGATAGAAGTATGAGTTACATCATTGATCGCCGCCTAAATTCCAAGAAAAAGAGTACGGTAAACCGACAACGTTTTCTCCGCCGCTACAAAAAACATATCAAAGATGCGGTTGAAGATGCGGTCAACAACCGCTCCATCACCGACATTGATAAGGGCGGTAACGTCACGATCCCCCGTCGCGATATCTCTGAGCCAATCTTCCATCATGGCGAAGGCGGGATGCGTACCAAAGTATTCCCAGGCAATAAAGAGTTTGTCGTCGGTGATCAGTTTCAACGCCCTCCTGGTGGAGGCGGTGGTGGTGCAGGTGAAGGCAAAGCCAGTAATCAGGGTGAGGGCGAGGATGAATTCACATTTCAGATCAATCAGGAGGAGTTTCTCGACTTTATGTTTGATGGGCTTGAGCTCCCCTACCTCGTAAAAAAACAACTTAAAAATGCCACCCAGTATGAAACACGTCGAGCGGGTTTCACTAATGCCGGCAGCCCGGAGAAGATCCATATTGTTCGCTCACTCAAAGCCGCTCATGCACGTCGAATCGCTCTTACCGGGAAAGATCGTAAAAAGATCAGAGAGCTAAGCAAAGAGATCGAACTACTCAAACAACAATTACCCAATCCGGAGACCTCCCTGCAGATTAATAAGCTCAATGAGGAGATAGAGCTTTTAAAACAGCGACTCAAGCGTATCCCTTTTCTGGATGATTTTGATATTAAATACAATAACCTGGTGAAAATACCGGTCCCCTCCAGCAAAGCGGTCATGTTTTGCATCATGGATGTTTCGGGGTCGATGACCCAAAGCATTAAAGATATGGCTAAACGTTTCTTTATCCTGCTTTATCTGTTCCTGAAGCGTAACTATAAGCAGATTGAAGTCGTCTTCGTTCGGCATCACACACATGCAAAAGAGGTCGATGAGCAGGAGTTTTTCTACTCAAGGGAGACCGGTGGCACCATAGTCTCCAGTGCTCTGGATCTGAGTTCGGATATTATTGAAAAACGTTACTCCCCTGCCGACTGGAATATCTACATCGCCCAGGCATCTGACGGTGATAACTGGGATGGTGATTCCTCCAAATGCTCGAAAGTTCTTCATGAAAAAATTCTCAATAAAGTGCAGTATTTTGCCTATGTAGAGATCACTACCGGTCCCCACCAGAACCTCTGGCAGGAATATGAAAAGCTTCAATCGGTGTGGGCTGAATGCTTTGCGATGCAGCAGATAAGAGAACCTGCTGACATATTCCCCGTTTTCCGCAGTCTGTTTGAGAAAAAATCGGAGGGGGCGGCATGAAGAAACGCGAACCTATCTCGACAGGTGCAGAGTGGACCTTTGAAATGATCGCGGAATATGATCATGAGATTGGTCGAATCGCTCAGGAGTTTGGCCTGGATACCTACCCTAATCAGATAGAGGTGATCACGTCGGAACAGATGATGGACGCATATGCCTCCATCGGAATGCCGTTGAATTACAACCACTGGTCGTTTGGTAAACAGTTTGTTGAAACCCATCAGAACTACAAACGTGGACGAATGGGACTTGCCTACGAGATTGTAATCAATTCCGATCCCTGTATCGCTTACCTGATGGAAGAGAACACTATGACGATGCAGGCGCTGGTAATCGCGCATGCATGCTATGGCCATAACTCATTTTTTAAAGGCAACTATCTGTTCAAAACCTGGACGGATGCCTCCGCAATCATCGATTACCTGCTCTTCGCGAAAAACTACATCACCCATTGTGAGGAGCGCCATGGTGTTGATGCCGTCGAAGAGTTATTGGATTCCTGTCATGCGCTGATGAGCTACGGCGTAAACCGTTATGTACGCCCTCAACCGCTAACCGCCGATGAAGAGAAAGAGAGACAACAGGCCCGCGAGGAGTATATACAGCGTCACTTGAATGACCTCTGGAATACAATTCCGAAGAAAGAGGAGGGTGCGGCTCCCTCCATTGAGCGCTTCCCCAGAGATCCAGAGGAAAACATTCTCTATTTCATAGAGAAGAATGCGCCTCTGCTGGAACCCTGGCAGAGGGAGATCGTGCGAATTGTACGTAAGGTTGCACAATACTTTTATCCACAGAAACAAACACAGGTAATGAATGAGGGCTGGGCCTGTTTCTGGCACTACACATTACTGCATCAACTCCATGAAGAGGGCCTGGTGACAGACGGATTTATGGTCGAATTTCTCCACTCTCATACCAGCGTGGTTTATCAGCCACCTTTTGACAGCCCGTATTTCAATGGAATCAACCCCTATACACTGGGGTATAACATGATGCAGGATATCAAGCGGATCTGTGTGGACCCAACCGAGGAGGATAGGGAGTGGTTCCCGGATATTGCCGGATCCGACTGGATAAAAACGCTGGATCATGCCATGCGAAACTACAAAGATGAAAGTTTCATCCTACAGTACCTTTCACCCCGACTGATTCGTGAACTCAAGCTATTCACCATCATGGATAATGCAGAAAAACCGACACTGGAGGTTACATCTATCCATAATGAATCGGGCTATCGTCAGGTACGTGAAGATCTATCCGCACAGTACAATCTTGGCAACAGAGAGCCCAATATTCAGGTTTATAATGTGAATGTCCGGGGTGATCGCAGCCTTACCCTCAGGCACTTCATGCACAATCAGCAGCCTCTGGGTGACTCCTCTGGCGAAGTGTTACGGCATATCCACCGCCTCTGGGGATTTGATGTCCATCTTGAGTCAGTTTTACCCGACGGAACTGTGACAAAGAGTTATCACTGCCCCGAAATAATCACCGAAGGGGAAACTGACTCGCTGCTATAAAGTTGGTTTTCCCCTCTCTCAACTCCCGTTATACTCAGCTAAACCTGTTTAAGTGAGGACGTGTAATGGATTGTCTGTTTTGCAAGATTGTAAACAATGAAATTCCTGCGGAGATTATCTATGAAGATGATCAGGTGATTGCGTTTAACGATATAAATCCGCAAGCACCTACACATGCATTGATCATCCCTCGTAAACATATCGCTACACTGAATGATATTGCTGATGAAGATGCCTCATTAGTGGGACATATGGTCCAAGTCGCGGGGAAGATCGCCAAACAGCTAGGCTTTGATAGCACTGGGTACCGCACTGTTTTCAACTGCAACGAGCACGGCGGGCAGACCGTCTACCATATTCACCTGCACCTTCTGGGCGGTAAACCAATGGGATGGCCTCCCTATCAGGAGACATTAAAAACACCGGTATGATTCTCATGCTCCTGGCTTAAGGGATTGGTAATAGGAGATTAATTCACGTTTTGTGGAAAATCATGGGCATGCTCTGAGATCCATTCCAGAGCAGCCTGCTCGGTTGTCAGCTCTCTCCCCTCTTTTCGCCAAATCTCCTGCCGGTATTGCTCAATGTAGCAGACCTGCTCTACCATTCTCACCGCGTAAGCGGTTGCCAGATCAGCAAAACCGATTCCGATCAGGTAGTGGGAGCCTTCATGCTTACACCAGACCACATGACCTATCGTTTTGAATGGCGGCGGCTCAATCGTAATCTCAACCTCAACAGCTTCCCCTGGGTTCATTAAACAGGCCGATTCGCAGGATAGACCACCCGCACTGACATCACGCGTTTTCACGTCCTGATTTTCGATCTCATTTTTGTGAGCAACATTACAGATATGAATAGGGATTTCAGCGGGATGACGGATAAAGCGGCGAGGCATAAGCTATCTCCTCCAGACTCATACCTATAAGTGTAGCCTGAATAAAAAATAAGGGAGCCAGTGGCTCCCTTATCTATATAGCAAGAAGATCCTAACCTCGTGCCAGCAGCTCACGTAGATCGATGATTGCCGCATTAGCTCGGGAAATGTAATTTGCCATCACCAACGAGTGGTTAGCGAATAAGCCAAACCCACCGCCATTCAGGATCATAGGGCTCCAAACAGTATCCTGTGTCGCTTCCAATTCGCGTATAATCTGCTGCAAGCTGACACGCGCATTTTTCTTATCCAATACAGGTGCAAAATCATGTTCAATCGCTTTGAGGATGTGCAGCAAGGCCCAAGCAGATCCTCGGGCTTCATAGAACACATCATCGATCTCTAACCAGGGTGTTTTAACCTCTGAGTCTTTAGCCGACTTTGTGGACTGTTCAGCATCCGGATCCCCAGCTAGATCAGTATTCAACCGTTTCTGTCCAACGCTGGCACTTAGCCGTTGAGAAAGGCTACCTAAACGGGTTTGCACATCACCTAACCAATTGTTCAAATTATCTGCACGTGCAAAAAACTGGGCTTCAGACTGTTCCGGTTGAGCCAGCCCCATAAGGTAGGAGTCCAGCGCCTCCAGACCCTCTTTGTATTGTGATTCAGATGAGGGAAGCAACCAGCTATTAGCATCAAAATGGAATTGAGGCTCCGCAATCGTTAGGGCTGGGTATTCAACAGATTGGGATTGAGAACGACTGAAATCTTTTCGGAGTGCTCGGGCCATATCGCGAATTTGCACCAGTACGCCATATTCCCAGTTACTGATATTATCCAACACAACCCCCGGTGGCAGCATATCGTTGCTAATATAGCCACCCGGCTTTGTTAAAAGCGTATCCATAAGGCGGTGTAGTGTGAACACAGAAACATATCCGGTCGTCGACTTCAAACCCTGCTCTGTTGCATGCGCTTCAGCTTCTTCTAGAGGTTCGAACGCGGTCGGCTTTACACTCCAATAGAATCCTAGAGGGATGGAAACAACGATCATCAGGAGCAGCGCCGCAATGATCCCTCGGCTGATCTTCCCACCTGGGGCGTTATCCCAAAAGTCTAAAAACCAATCAATTACAAACCCCATAGCATCCTCTACTTTATAAGCTCACCTGCCAGGCAGATGAAAAACCGTCAAATAACCAACATCCAGACATGACAGATTCATCACTGGAATTTCATTCTAACCTCTCCCTCCTTCAGGATATAGTTATCATAGAATCTGGGACGAAAAATAGTGTATCAATTAACAGCACGACAGCCAGATGCCGCTATCATTATAATAAAGTACAGGTTGACGGCTGTTTATTGCACCTGCAAAATCGTATTTAATATTAATTTTCAGTGATGAAAAGGTTTGCTATAACTTAGCTATAGTACTTCTAAGGGATATATATGGCAGGTAATGAAGGGGCAAAACCGCTTAAACTGCTTTTTACTCTTCTTTCCGTAATTCTTATATCTGCACTCCTTGTATTTAGTTATGCACTCTGGACAGATGTAAAGAGTAGTCAGTTCGATAAGCTGTATAAACAGAATCAGACGTTGATCAGTCAAAGCCGGACTTTTTTCGATCACCAAACACGCCTGATTATTAAAACCTTCCAGTCAGTCATCTCTGCAAACAACATTAATAGCGATGATGCGACAAACACCTTTGACTACCTTCTTTCAACAACCGATGAAGCGGCCTCTTATGCCCTCCTGAAACCAAACGGGCAATTACTGTTGAGTCATGGAGACATAGAGCCGTCTCCACCAAACGAGCAATTCCTCACCGTCATACAACGTCTTCGCTCCAGCAAGACTGCACAGATTGGCTACCTTTTCCGTTCAGGGCTGCTGGGTGAATACTACCTGCCTTTCTACGTTCCTCTACTGGATGAAAAGAAAAACATCATCGCAATCGCTGCCTCCTTCTACCGGGTTCAGGGTGAACACTCTGTGATGAAAAAGTTTATTAATCTGGATGAGAATACTGTCTGGTTACTGGGTGAACAGGGACTGGTAAGAATGTCTTACCCTGTACCCAAAGGTTTTGTATCAGATCTGCTGGGATGGCGACTGGCTCAGGAAACGGTTCTCTCGATGCAGGAGAGCCTGCGTGCGGGTAATAGTCGTGATGGTATTGAGTTGGAGATAAAAGGGGGACAGGTACTGGCCAATGTCGGTTATTTACCTGAATATCAATTGATCTCACTGAACTCTGTACCACAGACAAAACTGATCCAGATCTGGCTCGATAGAATACAACCCATCGCCTCTGTTTTTGCACTCTTTTTGGTTGCTGCGATCCTCGCCTACCGTATCGCACTGAAAATCAGTCGCAATATTGCGGAGGCCCGTCTTCAGGCCGAGGGCAAGATCCAAAAACTCTCTAAAGCGATAGAACAAAGCCCGAATAGTGTCGTCATCACTGATAACAATTGGTCAATCGAGTACGCCAATAGTCACTTTGACCTTCTGAATGCGAAGCCAAATGCACGCAAACAGGCTAAAGGCAAAAATATCTTCGACTACCCCCCTTACAACTTGATGAGTGAAATCCTAGAAAAGGTTGAGAATGAAATCAGGAACAACGGGAGTTGGTTTGGGGAGCGTAAAACTGACTTTGAAGCTAAATGGTACTCATTTTCTGTCAGTCATATCACCAACAATGATGGCCAGATCACTCACTACGTTGTGGTTGTTCAGGACATCAGTAGCCGTAAAGAAGCTGAAGCGAAGCTATTCAAGCAAGCATACTTTGACCCTCTCACAGAACTCCCTAATCGCCGTAAAGCTAATGAAAATCTGACTAAAGAGCTACAAAATGCCTGGCAAAGTAAACAAAAGGTAGCCGTCCTTTATCTGGATATCGATAATTTCAAGAACGTTAACGACACCTTTGGTCATCTGATTGGAGATCAGCTACTGCAGTTAATTGCGGGTCGCTTGGTTAAAACCAGTAAAGGTCATGGGCATGTTTGTCATATCAGCGGAGACGAGTTTCTGATCTACGTTAGCTATGAGGATAAAACAGAGATCGATTATCTGGCTAACCGCATTCTCAGGGATATTGAAAAACCGGTCTCGATCTCTGGAAAACAGATCTATAACTCGGCCAGTATCGGCATCGCCTGCTACCCGGATGATAACAACGATGTAGTAGGCTTAATGAAGTTTGCTGATATCGCCCTTTATGAATCCAAAAAAGCGGGCCGTAACCGTTACAGCTACTTTGACCATAAGTTAGATCAGCTTCTCAAACGACGCCATCAGATAGAAACTGAGCTCCGCACTGCCCTGAAGCATAATGAGATCTACATGGTCTACCAGAGCAAAAATGATATCCAGAATGAATCGATTATCGGTTTTGAAGCACTGATGCGCTGGAAGAGTAAAGCCCTGGGTGAGGTTAGCCCGGTTGAGTTTATTGAGATCGCTGAAGAGATAGGTGTCATCGACGAACTGGGCGAATTTGCACTTCAGCAGGCTTGTGTAGACCTGCAGGAGTTCCAAAACTTCAGCTCCCAACCTCTGCGTATGGCCGTCAACCTTTCCGTCAGACAGCTTAACGATGCCAATATTGTTAATACGGTAGCCGACATCATCAAAACCTCAGGCATTGATCCAAAGCTTCTGGAACTCGAAATCACCGAAAGTATGCTGGCAGAAAATTTAGATAAACTGCTGCCACGGCTTGAGGGTTTGCTTCAACTTGGCACATCCCTGACGATTGATGATTTTGGTACCGGCTATAGCTCCTTAAGCTACCTGACCACCTTCCCAGTCTCTACCCTGAAAGTTGACCGTGCATTTGTAAAAGATATGGTGACCAACAGCGGGGATGCCACATTAACTAACACTATTATCACCATGTCCCATGCACTCAGCCTTAAGGTTGTTGCTGAAGGGATCGAAGATCGGGATCAGCTGAAAATGCTTCAGAATTTTGGCTGTGACATCGGTCAGGGTTACCTTTTCAGCAAACCTCTGACCAAGCATGAGATGATTATATTAGTTGAAACTAATAACCTGCCAGAGACCACCAGCTTCGGAACAAACACTTGAAACACGAGCCAGCTCCTAACTCAGTTTCGGTGAGCCTAGCGATCTAATTCAGATCACCAACACTCTAATTTTTGATAGCTAACACCTTATCTGATTCATATCAGTAGAAATATTGCTGCAGTGCGTCATAATCAGGTAATAGACTTTAGTTACCCTCTTCGAGATCCATAGATGCAAGGGGGAACTGGAATGTTACTTTTCGAAAACGACTCAGAGGTATCAATGGTTATCAAAGAGAAGCCACCGCTTCATGACCAATTAGAATTTTTTATTGAGCAAGCTGAAAAAGCTCGCCCAATTCGTACCGCAGTTGCCCACCCAGTGGATAGCAACAGCCTTATTGGTGCCGTTGAAGCTGCTGAGCACGACTTGATAGTCCCGATTCTGATTGGCCCGGAGATGAAAATCCGATCCGTGGCTGAAGAGCAGAACCTTGATATCAGTAACTTTGAACTGATCAACACTGAACATAGTCACGCAGCCGCTGAAGTTGCCTGTGAAGTCATTAAACGGGGTGAAGCTGAAGCATTGATGAAGGGGCACCTTGGAACTTCTGAGCTGTTACGTGCCGTAGTGCATAAAACAAAGGGGATCCGTACAGAGCGCAGGCTAAGCCATGTATTTGTCTTTGATATCCCTAATTATCACAAACCCTTAGTGATTACCGATGCAGCTATCAATATTGTGCCGGATCTTTACTGCAAAAAAGATATCACACAAAATGCGATCGATTTCTGCCGAGCGCTCGGTGTCGAAGTTCCGAAAGTTGCCATTCTGTCTGCAGTGGAAAAGGTAAAGCCCAATATTCAGAGTACGCTAGATGCGGCTGCACTTTGTAAAATGGCTGACCGCGAGCAGCTGACAGGCGGCTTAATTGATGGCCCCCTGGCATTTGATAATGCCATTTCAAAGCAAGCGGCTATCGACAAACATATTGTCTCTGATGTATCAGGTGACGCGGATATCCTCCTGGCGCCCGACCTTGAAGCGGCTAACATGATCGCAAAACAGCTCATGTATCTAGCCAATGCTAAATCCGCTGGTATCGCCCTGGGTGCTAAAGTCCCGATCATTCTAACCAGTCGTGCAGAAAAAACGCTAGGCCGTTTGGCCTCCTGCGCACTCGCCTCTCACATGGTTCATCATCAGCAGCGATAACTATGCAGACAATTCTCACGGTTAATGGTGGCTCATCAAGCCTTAAATGCGCTCTCTTTGAGCGCACTGATACTGACCTGATTCTGAGATACAGTTTTAAGCTCAGTAATATCTTAAACCAACCTCTTGTGAGGGTAATGGATTCAGATGGAAGCCTGTTATCGCAACAGGAGCCCGAGTTCGACCACCTACCGGCTGATCAACGCCATCAAGCCTGTCTGAACGTTATTCTTAACTGGCTTACTGATGAAGTGAGTGATAACCAGTTATGCGCGATCGGACACCGTGTTGTTCATGGCGGGTCTGCCTTCAGCGACCCGCAGATTATTGATGATAGCCTGTTGGCTGAGCTTGCCTCTTTTATCCCGCTCGCACCGCTCCACCAGCCTTATAATTTGAAACTTATTCATGCTTGCAGAGCACTGGCCCCAGAGCTACCTCAAGTTGCCTGCTTTGACACGATGTTTCATGCCAGCCAGACAGCCCTGGAACGTTATTACGCAATACCTAAGAAATATACCGCAGAAGGTGTCCACCGATATGGATTTCATGGGCTTTCATATGAGTTTATTCAACGTGAACTCTTAAAGCTAAACTCTGGAACCCTCAATACCATTGTCTGCCACTTAGGAGCAGGCGCGAGTATGTGTGCGATTAAAAAGGGCAGTTCGATCGCCTCGTCAATGGGATTTACTGCAGTTGATGGCCTCCCGATGGGAAGCCGGTGCGGTAATATTGACCCGGGAGTCCTGCTCTACCTGCAACGCCACCATCAGATGAGCACAGATGATCTTGAAACAATGATCTATAAACAGAGCGGCTGGTTGGGTGTCTCTGGGCTCAGTTCAGATATGCTTGAACTGCATCAATCCGAAGCCGATGAAGCAGATCAGGCAATAGAGATGTTCTGTTATCGGGCTGCGCTTGAAGCCGGCCGATTAAGTGCAGCACTGGAAGGGCTTGAACAGATAGTATTCACTGGAGGTGTCGGGGAGAATGATGCAGATGTACGGCAACGTATTCTGGACCGAATGCACTGGCTTGGAGTGAAATACGACAGTCAGGCCAACCTTGCAGCACTACCTGAAATTAGTACTGCACAATCGGCTGTTAAAGTACGTGTTATCCCCACCAATGAGGAAGCGATGATCGCACTTCATGTCGAAGAGTTGACATAACCAGCAGGATGAGGTCCCGCTAAAGTTGAGCCTCATCCTCCCTTTCGCTAACTAAACCAGGTCAGTTACCGTTTTTTGCGTAGCGTTTTCTTATCAGTTTTTTTCTTCTTTTTCTTTGTAGAAGCAGCCTTGCCTGAAGCTTTAAGTTTTTTAGGTCCTTTATAATGGCCGACCAGCCCTTCAATCAGTTTCCGCCGAAAACGAATCTTCAGATAACGCTCGATCGAAGACATCAGATTCCATTCTGCCGGATCAATCAGGGAAATTGCCTCTCCCTTCTCCCCGGCTCTCCCGGTACGACCGATTCGATGAAGATAGAGATCGCCTTTACGCGGCATCTCAAGATTAATCACCAGATCAACGCCTTCAACATCAAGACCACGTGATGCAAGATCGGTTGTGACCAGCACGTTGGTCGTGCCCTTTCGGAACCCCTCTATCGTCGCAAAACGTCCTTTTTGCTGAACATCCCCATGCAGCAAAGCTGCCCTGAATTTATGGTATCGGAGAAATCCATCTAAACGCCGTGCCTGCGTTTTACTGTTTGTAAACACAATCGCTTTATTAAAACTCTCATTCTGAAGAAGCCAGCAAAGCTGCTTATCTTTATGGCTCTGATCATCTGAGAGCACGATGGATTGTTTTATTTGCTCACCGCTATCCACCGCTTTGCCGACTCGAATCCATTCGGGCTCAACCAATATCGAATCTGCCATCTTCCGGACAGCTGAGGGGAGCGTGGCTGAGATTAGCAGTGTCTGCCGGGCTTGCGGGCATTCAACGATAATGTTTTCCAGACTTTCCTGAAAGCCGGTTTCCAACATTCGGTCAGCTTCATCAAGCACTAACAGATCAAGGCTATCTAATTCAATCGAGCGATTTTCCAGGTGAGGTAGTACACGGCCCGGCGTAGCCACAACTAAGTCGGCACGCTGCAGCTTTTTCTCCTGTTGCTTAAAATCCTGACCACCTACAATTGAAACAGCATCAAGCTCTAACCCTTGGGCTAACGCCTGAAACTGCTTCACAACCTGTTCCGCCAACTCTCGAACAGGGACCAAAACCAAAGCTTTGGGCTGACGTGAGGGAGACTTCCCTCTCGTCAGCTCCTGAATCAACGGTATCAGGTACGCTGCTGTTTTACCCGTGCCGGTAGGAGAACTCACCAACAGGTCCTGCCCCTCAAGCAATCGCGATACAGAGCGTGCCTGCACCTCTGTTGCTTCACTGTAGCCCAGTGATTTAAGGTTTTGTTCGAGTTGAGCGGCTAGCGCAATATCTTTAAACATGGAAGATCCAGAAATAAAGAAAGCGCTGAAGTCCCCTTCAACGCTTTACGGGAATTAAAAATCAGGCTTAACCGCGTTGGCGTACGGCTTCAAACAAACAGATCCCTGTCGCCACAGAAACATTCAGACTGCTAACTTCTCCGGCCATAGGTATTTTCACTAACTGATCACAATGCTCGCGTGTCAGTCGTCTCATTCCTTGTCCCTCGGCCCCCATGACCAGTGCCATTGGGCCTTTGAGGTTTGCCATATAGATATCCTGATCGGTCTCACCTGCGGTACCTGTAATCCAGACACCTCGCTCCTGCAGCTGTTTCAGTGTTCTGGCCAGATTTGTCACTAACACATAGGGGACGGCTTCAGCTGCCCCACAAGCCACCTTAGCTGCTGTAGCATTTAACGGTGCCGATTTATCCTTCGGTGCGATGACGGCCTGTACACCAGCAGCATCAGCAGTCCTCAGACATGCTCCCAAATTATGCGGGTCTGTTACGCCATCAAGAACGAGCAGAAACGCCTCCCCATCGAGGTTATCCAATAACTGTTCCAGTGATTTTTCATTATAGGTCTGTATCGGCTTGCAGAAAGCAACCACACCCTGATGAACACTCCCCTCCACCAGGGATTCAAGCTCTCGCTTACTAACCTGCTCAATCTGTATTTTGAGCCCCACCGCTGCTTCTATCAGGCGCTGCATACGTTCATCACGACGGCCTTTGAGAATTAAAATTCTCTGTATACGCTGGGCATCCCGTTTTAGGGCTGTACTGACCGCATGGATTCCGAATAGATGTTCATACTGCATTAGCGTACTCCTACCCAATCACCGGCCTGCTCCTGAACCAAACTGGCTAACAGTTCAATAAAGGCTGCTTCCGCATTAAGCGCCGGGATGTATTGATAAGTTTCTCCCCCTGCCTTGAGAAACAGATCTCGATTTTCGATAGCGATCTCCTCAAGGGTTTCCAGACAATCCGCAGAAAAAGCTGGGCAGGTAATCTGAACAGATTTCACACTTTTTCCAGGTAAGGCCTCCAGCGTTTTATCTGTATAAGGCTGCATCCATTCAGCCGGGCCAAAGCGGGATTGAAAAGTGGTCATCCACTGCGTATCTGCCAACCCCATTTTTTTGGCTACCAGTTCTGATGTTTGATGACACTGATCAGGATAAGGATCACCTTTGTCCGCATACTCTCTGGGGATACCATGATAGGAGAGGATTAGCTTATCAGCCCTACCCTCTTGCTCCTGATACCGACTAATCTGTTCAGCTAACGCGGAGATATAGTCAGGGTGATTATAATAGGAGTTTACAATTCGAATATCCAAAACCCTGCGCTGCTTCAGTTGAAACCGGGCAACCTGGTCATAGACGGGTGCCGTAGTCGTCGCTGAATACTGAGGGTACATTGGAACAACTAAAACCTTGGCATATCCACTCTCAGCCAGTTTCTGCAAACGCATTGTTAACCCGGGCTTGCCATATGTCATCGCTGAGAAGACATCTGGCGCCCTGCTGCCATAGCGTTGCTGTAGCGACAGGTGTAACTCTGCAACCTGCTTATCGAGTATTTTCCGCATCGGAGAATCATCTTCCCAGATACTGGCATAGGCTTTAGCTACTTTAGAGGGCCTCAGATTCAGGATAATGCCATTGAGAACTGACAACCACAGCAGACGTCTGAGCCCTTTACCCTCGACAACACGATCATCAGACAGGAACTCTTTCAGGTATCGGCGTACAGCTCCTGCTTCCGCTTTATCTGGAGTTCCCAGATTAACTAATACAACAGCGGCTTTCCCAGATTGGCTCATTCAGCAACATTCCTCTTCATTAAGAGCGTGATTATCCCGAAACTACGCACAAAAGCCCAGCAAGCAGACATAAAAAAACCGTACCCAATAGGGTACGGTTTTTATACGAATCCAGATCTGTCGCTTAAGCGTTTTCCAGACCTGCAAATACTGCATCGCGAATATCTTCGACAGAACCTACACCTGGAACATAGACGTAAGCAGGTGCAGCCGCTGCATCTTCTTCCGCCCAGCCTTTGTAGTATGTGATCAGAGGTGCAGTCTGATCATGGTAGACGTTCAAACGATCACGTACTGTATCTTCAGCATCATCAGCACGCTGAACCAGATCTTCACCAGTCACGTCATCTTTACCCTCAACCTTAGGTGGATTGAAGACAACATGGTAAGTACGACCAGAACCCGGATGTACACGACGACCCGCCATACGCTTAACGATCTCTTCATCTGCAACATCAATTTCAACTACAGCATCGATCTTAACGCCTGCATCTTTCAATGCATCAGCCTGTGGAATCGTACGAGGGAAACCATCAAACAGGAAACCATTTTCACAATCAGCTTCAGCAATACGCTCTTTAACCAGGCCGATGATAATCTCATCGGAAACCAGCTGACCTGCGTCCATAACTTCTTTGGCTTTCACGCCCAGTGGGGTACCCGCTTTCACTGCAGCACGCAGCATATCACCCGTAGAGATCTGGGGAATGCTGTATTTTTCTGTGATGTACTGTGCCTGAGTACCTTTACCTGCGCCTGGTGCGCCCAGAAGGATAATACGCATACAGGAGACTCCTAACTTAGTAAGTTTATAATTTTATAAATTGCTGCTTTCCCGATGCGTATCAGCTATCGAAAAAACGAAATTCTTGAATCAGAAAAAACGTTAATGCCGGACAATACCATGCCTCAGATGCCGAACAATTCGACATTAGGACTACCAGGGATCAACTAAAGGATGCGTTAACACGACTAGAGATCCCCGTAAAATTAACTTTATCCGCTCTACAACCTATACCTGTTGCCCACATCACTCCCTGATCTGTCATACAGAAGCTAAGGCCTCCGGTTCCACAGAGCAGCAATCGAGGTTACGTCATCTGCACCCCGACATTCAAGCAATAAATGTTGCATCGCAGTATCTGCCGATCAAGAACAGACCTAACCCGTATTCCTCATACCCGCGGAGATCCCCGCCATCGTAACCATCAAAGCCTGCTCCAGACGCTGATTAGGTTGATTACGGTCACGGTGCAACAGTTCCGCTTGTAAAAAGTGCAATGGATCAATATAGGGGTTACGGACATCGATCGATTGGCGAATAACCGGATTCCCTTCAAGTAATCCCGCCTGCCCTTTAATTTGATTGATCACATCTACAACCTCACCCAGCCGATTTCTCAAGCTGGAACCCAGTATACGCAGCTCCTGAGACACCAAACGCTCGTCATAGTAAGCCGAGATATTACGATCACTTTTAGCCAACACCATCTCGAGCATATCGATGGTTGAACGGAAAAAAGGCCACTGCTGATACATCTGCTTAACCAACTCCGCGCTGCTGTTATTCATAGCACTGTTCAACGCTTTATCGCTTCCAAGCCAGGCAGGCAGCATCAAACGAATCTGGGTCCAGGCAAAGATCCAGGGAATCGCCCGCAGGCTCTCTACACCTCCATCCTGACGTCGTTTTGCGGGGCGAGATCCCAGGGGAAGTTTTGCCAGCTCCTGCTCTGGCGTCGCCGCTCTGAAGTAGGGAACGAACATTGAGTCTTCACGCACTATGGCACGATACTCACTCAACCCCTGCTGTGCCATTGTCTCCATCTGTTCACGCCAAGCCTCTTCCGGCCCAGGGGCAGGATTAAGTGTTGCCTCAAGCACCGCACCAGTGCAAAGTTCCAGATTTCGGACTGCCAGATCAGGCATACCATATTTGAAGCGGATCATTTCGCCCTGCTCGGTCAGGCGCAAACTATGGTCCACAGACCCCGGAGGTTGAGCCAGAATAGCCGTATGACTTGGACCACCACCCCGGCCTACTGTACCGCCACGGCCATGAAATAGTGTGAGATGCACATTATGAGTCTGACACAGCTCAGTTAGTCCCTCCTGAGCCTTAAACTGTCCCCAGGCGGCTGCCAACTGGCCGGCATCTTTGGAGGAGTCAGAGTAACCGATCATGACCTCCTGATGCCCCTCTGTATAGGCTTTGTACCAATCAACCTTTAACAATGCATCGATACAATCACGCGCATTTTCCAGATCAGCGAGAGTCTCAAACAACGGCGCCACCCGCATATTGTGACCGATGCCCATCTCCCTTAGCAAAAGAATAACAGCGAGCACATCTGAAGGCTGGCTTGCCATCGAGATCACATAGGAACCTAAGGCACTTTTCTCTGCATTGGCAACCACTCGACAGGTATCGATCACCTCCTGAACTTCCGCGGACGGTGACCAGTCACTAGGTAGCAACGGCCGCCGGCTCTGCAACTCTTTCAGGAGAAAACTCTGTCGTCCCTCTTCACTCCATCCGTTATAGGAGCCCAATCCATAAAATTGAGAAAGCTCTTCAAACACCTGTGCATGACGATCTGAGCTCTGACGGATATCAAGCTTAACGAGAGTCAGGCCGAAACATGCGATGCGCCGAATAATATCTTCCAAGGCACTCTCAGCAATGATCTCCATACCACAAGCCTGCAAAGAGCGATAACAGAGCATCAGAGGCTCAAGCAACTCCTCATCACGCTGATAGAGCCCCTCACAGGAATGAGGTTGACCTGAAAGTTGACTAGCGACCCAGTTCTTAGTTGCCGCAAGCTTATCGCGCACCTCACCCAACAACTTACGATAGGGCTCAGCCGTATCACCCACTCTCTCTTTCAGTTCTTTGCTTGCACGGAACATGGACAGTTCTGCCCGCAAAGCATCGATATCGTTCAGGTAAAGATCTGCCGCCATCCACCTTGAGAGCAACAACACCTCTTCCGTCACTTTGGAGGTAACATTAGGGTTACCATCACGATCACCACCCATCCAGGAGGCAAATCGGATCGGGGAGGCATCCAGCGCCAACCGCTCACCCAGCGTTTCATTCAGCTGGGCATCAAGACGTCGGAGAAATTTGGGTACAGCGGTCCACAGCGAATTTTCAATAACAGCAAAGCCCCATTTGGCTTCATCTACAGGGGTTGGCCGCTGTTTGCGAATCTCATCGGTATGCCAGATTTGACGAATCAGTTCATCCAGACGAAGCTGGGCGCCTTCATCACCCTGATCCAAACGGCGCAAGCAATCCGCAATATCATCATATTTCTGAATCAGGGTCCGGCGATTCACTTCGGTAGGGTGGGCGGTGAGAACCAGATCAATCTGAGTATTATTCAACGCTTCAGAGATCTGCTTTGGAGAGAAACCTTTCTGTCGCAGCTGCGCAAAAAGGGTACAGAGCGAATCAGGTGTACAGACATCTGACACCTCCAGATGACGTCTAACCCGGTGATGTTCCTCGGCGATATTGGCGAGATTAAGGAATTGAGTAAACGCCCTTGAAAGCGGCAATACATCATCTTCACTCAGCTCATGCAAAGCCTGCAAAAGTTCTTCATAGGCTGGTTGCTCATCAGTGCGCCCCTCTTTCGCTAAATTACGCACCTTCTCAATCTTAGTGAAAAACTCATCACCAAGATCAGATTTAATCGTAGCTCCAAGGCTTGTGCCCAACATTCGAACATCATCGCGTAAAGCTTCGTGCAGATCGGTCATATATCCCTCCTGACGCTAAAAATTCGCATTCCGATGGAGTCGGCTACACCCGATGCTACCGTATAAAAAAGAAGAAAAACACCAGCCTTTCAGAGGATTAGGCTCTACTGGCAAAAGGTATTAGGGGATCTTACTTATCGGATTACGGTGCTGAAGATATAGCGTGCTGGAGGGCTTTAAGCTTCTCTTTAGCGAGCCATTCACTCTCGTAATGAATGATCTCATCGCCTCTGGAGCTATTGATAAGATGCAGCCTCAAACGAAAATTATCATCCTGATGCACATTGGCATCAAACTGCAGCTCCAGATCATTAATAGCAGAGAATGGATAGATACGGTATCCACTGGGTTCGATCACAGCTATCTGTTGTGCCGATCTATCAAGCAAAACGCGCGGCGTTCCTTTCAGGTCTAAATCAGTTTGAAACCCGGATGCATGTAGCTGCTTGATCTGTTGATCACTCTTTTGCCAATTCCAAAAACCAAAGGCAATAATGAGTACAAAAGCAAACAGGAACCAGTGTATCGACGACACGTTTAGAGTCCCTCTTTTTTGGCTTCATCCCAGAAACTATCGAGCTCGGCCAGAGAGAAGTCTGCCCAACCGCGCCCAGAAGCACGCACCCGATCTTCAACAAAGGAGAAACGACGCTCAAACTTACTGTTCGTCCCTCTCACCGCATTCTCTGGATTCACACCGAGGTGGCGTGCCAGATTTACCTGAGCGAAGATCATATCCCCCATCTCATCCGCTACAGCAGCTTTATCACCAGAACGGATAGCCTCCCGAAGTTCGGCAAGCTCCTCTTCCATTTTGTCCAGCACGGATTCGGTTTCGTGCCAATCAAACCCAACCTGTGCGGCTCTTTTCTGCAGTTTAGCGGCTCGGGATAACGCAGGTAGTGTCCGAGGGACATCATCAAGAACCCGAGCAGGTTCCCGAGACTCCTTGCCACCTCGCTCCTGCTGCTTGATCGCCTCCCAGTTTTGCTTAATTTCGGCATCGGACAGCAGTCCGTCAGAACGACGTGAATCTAAGCGACCTTCAGGAAAAACATGAGGATGGCGACGAATCAGCTTTTCTACCAGATTGGAGACGATGGTGGAGAAATCAAAACGCTGTTGTTCCGTTCCCAACTGGGCATAAAAAATCACCTGGAACAGGAGATCCCCTAGCTCATCATTCAGGTGATTCCAATCCTGCCTTTCAATAGCATCAGCAACTTCATAGGCCTCTTCCAGCGTATGTGGAACAATGCTCTGAAAGGTCTGTTTCTGATCCCATGGACAACCACCATCGGGATCGCGTAAACGTGACATCAGATAGAGCAGGTCATCAACGGTGTAGGGCTCTGACATGATGCTACCTTTAACCAAAATTAGTGAGTCACACCGTTACGTTGACGATGGACCTCCATTACGTTGGGCACCTGATTGATCTTATCCATAATCCGTCCCAGAAGATCCAGGCTGGAGATCTCAACCGTAAGTGTTAGACGAGCGATGTTATCTCGTTTGTCCGACAAAGTATTTGCCGCCACAATATTCAGATCTTCAGCCGCTACCAACAGCATGACATCACGCAACAGACCAGACCGGTCAAACGCTTCAATAAAGATATCTACAGGGTAAGTAGTCTCCCCTGAATCGCCCCAGTCAACCTCTATCACGCGCTCCGGTTCACGCTCCTGAAGCTGAATCATATTGGAGCAATCTTCGCGGTGCACTGAAACACCTCTCCCTTGGGTAATATAACCTGAGATCGGGTCACCCAGTACCGGTTTACAACAGGTTGCCATCGTTGTGAGTAGGTTACCGACACCTCGGATACGTAAGCCTTCAGCAGCTTCGTTCGAAGCCGCAGATGTACCAGACAACTCCAGATCCAGTTGTTCCTCAGGCTCTGCCAGCAACTGACGCTGAGCTGCATTAATAATCTGAGACAGTCGTAGATCGCCTGCACCCAATGCAGCGTAGAGATCTTCGGTATTTTTGTAGTTAACCTCTTCGCTGATTTTATTGAAATCTAACTCATCCAACTCGATCGCAAGACGCTTAAACTCTTTAACAACGATAGAACGGCCTGCCTCAGCATTCTGCTCTTTGGCCTGTAATTTAAACCAATGAGCAACCTTTGCCCGGGCACGCGGGGTCGTAACAAAACCTAAATTGGTATTCAGCCAGTCCCGACGAGGCTTCTCTTCGTTACCGGTCATGATCTCAACCTGATCACCGGTTTGTAATCGGCGGTTCAGAGGCACAATACGGCCATTGATTTTCGCGCCCCGACATCGATGACCGATCTCGGTATGGACTCGATAAGCAAAATCAACCGGAGTCGCACCTTTCGGCATATCAATGACATGGCCATCCGGTGTAAATATGTAGAGGCGATCCTGCACTACATCGCCACGTAGCATCTCCCCAAAACCTTCACTTTCACCAAGATCGTCATGCCACTCCAGAACCTGGCGTAACCAGGCGATCTTATCTTCATAGGCATCACTATTGGACTTCGTATCTGTCCCTTTATAAAGATGGTGCGCGCAAACCCCTAGCTCCGCCTCTTCATGCATATCAAAGGTACGGATCTGGATCTCCAATACTTTACCATCGGGGCCGAAGACAGCCGTATGTAGAGAGCGGTAACCGTTTGGTTTAGGTGAAGCAATATAATCATCAAATTCGTGCGGAATGTTGCGCCATAGGCTATGAACGATCCCAAGAACGGCATAACAGTCACGGCTTTGGGGTACCAGTATGCGTACCGCACGCACATCATATACCTGGCTGAACTCAATATTCTTCCGCTGCATTTTGCGCCAGATACTATAGATATGCTTGGCACGACCGTTCACTTCGCCATCAATATTTACATTGGAGAGCTCCGTCTCAAGCCGGTCCACAACCTGATCGATATACCCCTGACGATCGAGACGTTTCTCATCAAGCAGTTGAGCTATGTGTTTATAGTCATTCGGTTTCAGATAACGAAAGGAGAGATCTTCAAGTTCCCATTTGATGTGACCAATACCTAAACGGTGGGCAAGCGGTGCATAGATATCAAACACCTCTCTTGCAACCAGATAGCGCTTACGCCTTGATCCATCTTTAACACCACGGATTGCACAAGTCCGCTCAGCAATTTTGATGAGTGCGACCCTGACATCATCGATCATAGCCACCAGCATTTTTCGGATATTATCCATCTGCGTGGTGTCACTACCCAAAACACTCTCATCGATGCGGGGGTTTTTACGACTGCCGATTGCAGCCATCTGCAAGACACCCTGAATCAACTGGGCGATCGGCTTACCAAACTTTTTGCGTACCCTTTCAATCGGGAGTTTACGTTCGCGAACGACTCGATAGAGAATTGCGGCGATTAAGGATTCCTGATCCTGATGAAGGTCAGCAAGAATTTGGGCCATATCCAGCCCAGTACGGTAACTACTATGGGAGTTTTCAGCCCAAATATCTTCCTCTGTATCCGAGCTTTCCTGGGCCATTTTGGCCATCTCACAGGCTAGGCGAATCTGCTCAACATCATCAATGTCAGTCAGATCTTTTAGGTGTTCCAGCCATAATTCCAGATCAACCGTGCCATCATCTCGTATGGGTTGATCCTGACGCACCTTAACCATGTTCTATTACCACTCCCAGAAATTATTCTCACCTTGAATAGGCTTTTCTTATTGTTATCTGCTCAGGAGATATGGGCGTTCATCCATAATTTCAACCTTAACGGCTCCCCCACTGTCTCCCAAGGCGCATTATTCTATTCTTTCAGCATATAAATCGCGAGTAACTCTGCATTTTCAATGCCAAAACACAACACTTAGATATAAAAAAACCCCGACAGCAGTCAGGGCTTTTATCATATCTTCAAACGATTATTCAGCGCTGCTGAACACGCCGGTAGACAGATAGCGATCACCGCGATCACAAATAATACATACGATGACAGCATTATTTACCTGTGAGGCCAGGCGTAATGCACCCGCAACCGCGCCACCAGAGGAGACACCGCAGAAAATACCCTCCTCATGAGCTAATGCACGCATTGTGTCTTCAGCCTCCTCCTGGGTGATATCCAAAACCTGATCCACACGGTTTTCATCAAAGATTTTTGGCAGATACTCTTTAGGCCAGCGTCTGATACCAGGGATCTGAGCACCTTCGCTCGGTTGTAAGCCGACAATCTCTACCGCAGCATTTTGCTCTTTTAGGAAGCGGGAGGTCCCCATAATGGTGCCTGTCGTCCCCATTGAGCTAACAAAGTGAGTGACCTGACCTGCTGTTTGCTCCCAGATTTCAGGACCGGTCCCCTGATAGTGAGCCTCAGGATTATCCAGATTGGAGAACTGATCTAATACGATACCTTCACCACGCTCCTGCATCGCCAATGCGAGATCACGCGCCCCCTCCATGCCCTCCTCTTTGGTGACGGGAATTAACTCCGCACCATAGGCAGTCATAGAGGCCTTGCGCTCTTCACTGCTGTTATCAGGCATGATCAGTTTCATCTTATAGCCCTTAATCGCTGCAGCCATCGCCAGGGCAATCCCCGTATTGCCAGAGGTTGCTTCGATAAGCGTATCACCAGGCTTAATCTGACCACGATCTTCTGCACGCTGAATCATACTCAACGCTGGGCGGTCTTTAACTGAACCGGCCGGATTATTCCCTTCTAATTTACACAGAATGACATTGCCGTTGCCCTGACCTATACGCTGCAAACGCACCAGTGGCGTTTTGCCAACATAATCTTCAATGGTTGGGAAATAAGTGCTCATACGAAATTCACCATGTGGAAGGGAGAAACTAACAATTAGCTATAAAAAGGATAGCTTTTATACCCTATTAAATGACTCGGAATTTTACCGTTGGTTCAACTAAAGCACAAGAAAACTGCTTCTAAGAAACTCATGTGAAACAGCCACCGCAATTTTGTTCAATAAAAGCCCAACCTTATAGGCCATATTGCACTCATAACTATATGAAATGAGCGCCTTATGATGACTGTATTCCTCTCGATGTCCATATTTGCCCTGGTTGGCGCAATAACCCCAGGCCCCATTAATATCATTGCGACAAGCTCCGGTGCCTCATTTGGTTTTCTACGTACCGTACCACACGTCCTGGGGGCTACAGTTTCATACACATTGATTGTGTTTTTAGTGGGAATTGGACTGAATCAACTATTGCAAAATTCACCTGTATTCACGGAAAACCTGCGCTATCTGGGCAGCGCCTTTCTACTCTATATGGCTTATAAAATTGCAACCGCAAACAGCGATCCTGATAAACCAGAGTCTAATTCAAAACCGCCGAGCTTTATTGAAGGCGTATTGTGTCAGGGTTTAAATCCTAAAGCCTGGCTGGTTTCAATGTCAGGGGTCAGCGTTTTTGTACTCAGCCAGAACAGTGCACATTTTTATCTGCTGGCATATTGCCTGATCTCTTTTGTATTATGCTTTACCGGGGTTGCTACTTGGGCCGTGGCAGGTCATATAATCAAGCACTATCTTAAAAAACCCGGTCGCCAAAAACGCTTTAATCATATTATGGGCTTTCTGCTCTGCTTAACGGTTGTCTCAATTCTAATCAATGGATAGGAATAAACTATGGCGCAGGATAAAAGCATCTTTTTAGCCCGATGCCAGATGCTACCCTTTGTAGAGATAAAATCGGCTAGCCGCTCAGCCGCTTGTTATCACACCCATTCCCATGATGAGTTTTCCTTTGGAGTGATTGATACTGGCAGCGCGAACTATTGCAACCTGAGTCAGCGTAATCGTATTGGCACTGGAACAACCGTAACGATCAATCCAGGTGACGCCCACTCCTGTAACCCCGATCAGGGAGAATGGTCTTATCGCATGCTATTCGTCGATACCGGCTGGATTGGCAAACTTCAACAGGAGCTTTTTGGATGCAAGGGAATAGATTATCTGCCTTTTCCAAAGCTCTACGAAAAACAGGCCTTAAGCTTCCAGAACTTCGATAAACTTTACCAAGCATTACTCGCCCCCGATTCTACTTTGGAAGCGGAGACCTATCTGATCGAATTCCTAAAAAACCATTTCGCGAAAGGCTTAAAGCTATATAAAGAACAGAGAGACAATTTTCATATTCGCAGAGTACAGGAACTCATCATGGATCAGTTGGGGAGTAACTGGTCTCTTGAAAAATTTAGTGAAGAATCCGGCTTAAGCCGCTACCACCTTATTCGAAGTTTCAAAGACCGGTACGGTCAATCACCCCATGCCTATCAACTGGACCAGCGCATAAAAAAGGCTAAGTCGCTCCTGCAAGACGGGACCAGTCTGGCTGACACCGCGCTTCAACTTGGCTTTGCTGACCAAAGTCACTTTCAGCGTAATTTCAAAAAACGCGTTGCAGTGACACCCAAGCAATATCAATCTTTCTTTAACGCTTAACTTGCCAACGCTGTCACTATGTCAATCTCTCCTTCCAGTGTTTTATGCACGGGGCATCGATCTGCGATCGCTATCAGACGATCTCGCTGCTCATCCGTAAGATCTCCACTAAGGGTTATTTTCCTCAAAAATTGATCAACTTTGCCAGCACTCTCTTCACAACTGGAGCAGTCTTGTGCGTGGATTTTTGTATGGCTGACATCCACCTGAACATGTTCGAGTGGTATTTGTTTCTGTCGTGCATACATCCGTATCGTCATCGACGTACAAGCTCCGAGTCCAGCCGCAACTAACTGATATGGCGTTGGCCCAAGATAACTCCCACCATAGTTCGCCGGCTCATCCGCAATCAGGTGATGGCCCGCAACACTAATATCTTGAGTAAAGTTCTCTGCATCGGCTTCGCTCACACGAGTTATACCCTCCGGAGCATTCATCAATTTTGGCAATAAAGAGACGTTGATGTAACGCTGTGCCCAGGTAGAAATTAACTCAGCTGCATACTCTGCATCCTTCGGACTACTGAGCAGATGATCGGCATCATCAAGCGTCACAAAGCTTTTGGGATGTTTCGCCATCTGAAACAACCGAGCTGCATTCTCCAACTCAACTGTTTCATCCATAGGTGCATGCATCACCAACAACGCCTTTTTAAGTTGCGCAACACTCTGTTCTAATTTTATTTCAGCGATCTCATCAACAAAATTACGATTAATCTGAAATAGCCGTCCCCCCAAGTCAACCTCAGCTTTGCCCTCACTGCAGATAGTTTCAAGCGAATTCCCAAAATTATGCAACACATGTTCAGGAGAAGCCGGCGCACCGATGGTTACAACAGCTTTTGCCTCAGGAATCTGACGAGCAGCTACAAGCATGGCAGCCCCACCTAAGGAGTGACCAATCAGTAGTTGTGGAGCAGAATAGTGATCTCGCAGATACTCAGCTGCCTCATACAGGTCCAATACATTGGAGCTGAAACCGGTATTTGCAAATTCACCGCCTGAATGTCCCAATCCAGTAAAATCAAACCGCAATACAGCCACCCCAAGAGAGGCAAGCCGTTGTGAGATCCTTCGGGCAGCGGGTATGTCTTTAGAGCAGGTAAAACAGTGTGCAAAAAGAGCGAACGCAGCCGGCTTACCTGTTGGAAGGTCCAGCCTAGCTGCCAATACAGCCCCATCATGGCCAGTAAATTCTAAACGTTGAGTCCTCATCGACAATCTCCGGATTCAGCCAATTTATCGATTAAGTATCTTTGATCTATGCAGGATGCTCTATTTATAAAAATCTATTCACATCATTAATTAGATTTATACAGGGAAAAGGGTAAGCATTAATGCAAGAGGAACTGCACTGATAGTAACAACCAATGGAAACCACAGAGCAGAAGGGGGCATTTTAAAATTCATAGCGACCAACATGACAGTAATGATTATCAATAATGATAAAGCCTAATTGTAAACGATTCTCACTAAGAAGAAACTAGCAATTTCTAAACCGAGTGAAATCTCAAGCATAAATCACTGTATAATTAGCCCCTTGTTACGAAATAAACATCAGAGCGGTTATGACGAGGACTTGGCATGTTTGATCTCCCTACACTGGATCTCAAGAATAAGGTTTCATCTGATGAATGGCAGGCTAGGGTCGATTTGGCCGCATGCTACCGATTGGTAGCAGACCAGGGATGGGATGATCTGATCTATACCCACATCTCTGCTAAGGTCCCCGATACAGAACACTATCTGGTGAACGCATTTGGACTGAGTTTTGATGAGGTTACTGCTTCTAATCTGGTCAAAGTTGATCTGCAGGGGAATATTCTCGATGAAACCCCTTTTGACATAAACCCTGCAGGTTTCACCATTCATAGCGCTGTGCATGAAGTCCGCAGCGATGCTCACTGCGTAATCCACCTGCATACCAATGAAACTATCGCAGTCTCTACACTGAAAGAGGGTCTTCTTCCTCTCTCACAATACTCCTGTTTTTCACTCTCCTCACTGGGACACCACGGTTACGAAGGCCTTGCTGTTAACCATGAAGAGAAAAAACGACTACAGGAAGATATTGGCACTAATAACCACCTGCTACTCCCAAACCATGGGGCGTTGACCGTTGGCCCGACCGTTGGTGATGCTTTCATGCGTATGTACGATCTCCAACGAGCCTGCGAAATTCAGTTAATGATTCAGGCATCGGGCCAGGAAGCAATTCCCGTTGCTTCTGAAATTGTCGATGGGATTTTTAAACAAGCAAATGTTGTTCACTCGGGTTCAACCGGAGGTCAAAAATCATGGCCCGCTATGCTGCGTAAAGCGTATCGACTAGATCCCGGCTTTGCTGCTTAACACCCTACTCTTCTGGTTTGTAACGAATAAGGCTAATCAATGAAAATTAATCGTGTAGAAATATTTGATATCCACTGCCCTGATCGCCCCGTCTGGAATCCGGTCTTTGTCAGAATCCATACCGATGAGGGGCTTCATGGAGTTGGTGAAGCAGGGCTAGCTTACGACCTAGGTCACAGCGCTGCGGCAAATATGATTAAAGAGTTTGCAGAGGAGATGCTGATCGGCCGCGACCCTTTCCAGACAGAAGACCTCTGGAATTTGATGCTTCGTGGTAGCTTTTGGGGGCTAGGTGGAGGCCCAATCATCTATGCAGCAATGAGTGCAATTGACACCGCACTGTGGGATATCAAGGGCAAAGCCCTGGGCCTTCCTGTTTATCAACTATTAGGCGGCAAGGTAAATGACAAGCTGCGCACCTATGCCAGCCAGTTACAATTTGACTGGGATGCAGAGTTTGCCCGCCTTACTGACCCAGCAGATTATGCCAAAGCGGCCGAAAAAGCACTGGCTGAGGGTTATGATGCAGTCAAGGTAGATCCGATTATGTACGACTCAAAAGGAGAAACACACTTTGATCGTACTAAACTCTTCACTAATCAAGATATGAAAATGTTTCGTGAACGCTTAATGGCGATCCGTGATGTTATGGGGGAGGATGGCGATATCATTTTTGAGTGCCATAGCCTACCGGGCGCTTCTACAGCCATCCAACTGGGTGAGCTGGTTGAAGAAGCACGCTGTATGTATTTTGAAGAACCGGTGAATTACCTTAACTCTGAACTACACAAACGTGTAGCAGATAAGGTGAATGTTCCGATTGCTGGCGGTGAACGTCTATATAACCGCTGGGGTGTGCGCCCCTATCTTGAGGATCAGAGTCTGGATGTACTTCAACCTGATATCGGTCTGTGTGGCGGTTTCACTGAAACCAAAAAAGTCTGCGACTACGCTGATGTCTATGATGTACGGATCCAGGCTCATGTTTGTGGTGGTCCAGTCGCTACAGCCGCTGCACTCCATCTGGAAACAGCTATTCCGAACTTCCTGATCCATGAACATCATACCTATGCGATCAAGCAGTGGAATAGAGAGCTCTGTATTCAGGATCCACAACCTGTTGATGGATTCTTCCAGGTTTCTGAATCACCGGGAATTGGTATTGAGCTCAATGATGAGATCGTTATGCGCTCACCACGTATCGAAGTGAAGTAATCAGCTCCTGAAGATAAAAGGCTTCTACTGGAGGCCTTTTATCTTCATATATCCAGGCGATAGATCCGCTGCGCATTTTTAAAAGTCAGCTTTGACCTTAATTCCTCAGGGATCTGTAGTCCGAACATATAACGTGCCCAGAGTTCCCGATAACTACACCCTAAATCAGAAACAGGGAAATTACTGGCCAGCATCACCCGTTCAGAACCAAACTGAGCAATAATATGCGTAATGGCAGGTTTGATCGCTTCGAGATCCCACTGCCGATTGAGCATCTCCCAACCGGAACATTTAATGCTGCATCCAGCCAATTCAGCCAGCTTTGAAATTGAGTGTTTCCAATCAAAATTGTCGGCCTGAAAAAAACCAGCATGATTCACAACCACCTGCAATTCAGGCATTACCTGTAGCACCGCCCGCAACGCATCCACTGATAGAGTATCTGACAGTGGAAGCTGAGCTTCAAATAACAACCCCCTTTCAGCAATATAAGCCAGATTTTCTTGCACTCGTGGGTTGCTTAGATACTCTTCAGCATGGTCATCAAGAATAAACCTAATCCCAACCAGAGATATGTGTTGTTCCAGCAGATGTAGGTGTCGAAGGAAATCGCTCCGTGTCAGATCCACAAAGGCTATAGATCTGAAGGGCCGGTTACAGTGAGCCTCCAACCACTCAAGCTCGCGCCATGGTGCTTCGTTATCAAAACCGGCTTCAATATGAACAAAACCGGCCACTTCCACCTCAGGCCCCGCAGCAAGATTACTTTCAGAAAAGTCCTGACAGAGATATTTCTTATCAGGCCAGAAGGGGGCATTTTCTGATTTAAGCCAGTGATAATCTCCCTGAGCCTGATTGAACAGATGTATGTGTGGATCAATGACTCGATGCATTCTCCTCCCCTTTAATCTGACTATAGGTTAGCGCGTGGTATAACCACCATCGATCACCTGAAGACTCCCGGTGATAAATTTGGCCTCATCACCCACTAGCAGCGCAACAAGAGCTGCAACTTCCTCCGGCTGACCAATGCGGCCAACAGGTTGTTGTGCAGCTTCCTCTTCATGTACTTGAACTTTGTCAGCGCCACTGCGTTCACAGTAACGCTCTATTGCCTGATGGTAGAGGGGGGTTTCAATAGTGCCAGGACATACAGCATTCGCTCTGATGCCAAATTTGGCATAATCTAACGCGGTTGTTTTAGCCATTGAAGCAAGTGCCGCTTTACTCATGTTGTATGCAAAGGAAGCGGGCTTTCCGACCAATGATTGGTCTGACCCTAACAGCACCACCGAACCTGCTTGTTGTTGACGCATCTGCGGTAGAACAGATTTAAGGAGATAGTATGCACCTTTCACATTGATCGACATTACCCGATCAAAATCCTCTTCACTGGTATCTTCTATGGTTCCAGAAAAATGGATTCCAGCATTCGAGACAACTGCATCGACTCGGCCTGTCTCCGCTACAACATGCTCCACAGCAGATACGACCTGAGAGAATTGAGAGATATCACACTCAATATACTCACCCAGCTCTGAGGGTATCAGATCCAGATTAAACACTTTGTAATCTTCGCTGAGCAATCGTTTTACGACTGCTTCGCCAATACCTGCTGATCCACCTGTGACAATACAGACCTTACTCATTGGCACTTACCCTTCTGCTACAACAAAAGCGATAACATACTCTTTTTCATCACTGTAACTGAGATGTATATTACGGATCTCTAGCTGTTCAGCCCTTTGCTCCGCCCCTTCTGAAAGGCGAACCAGTGGCTTTCCAAATTGATCTTTATCGATCTCTATATGTTGCCAACTGACTCCTCGGCCGATACCCGTACCGAGTGCTTTCACAATGGCCTCTTTTGCCGCAAAACGTTTAGCAAGGAAGCGTGCAGGAAAACTGGAATCTGAGAAGGCGGTTAACTCTGGAGCTGTTAATATACGACGTTCAAGTCCAGCAGTTCTTTCAAGGGCGGCCTCGATACGAGAGATCTGCAAAATATCTGAGCCAATACCCCTGATCATCTGGTCAGTGCATCCCTTTTGGGTTGCACCCTCGCTTGCGCCTGTAACATCTGTTGTTTCATCTCAGAAACAGCACTCTTCAATCCGACAAACAGTGCTCGCGCAATGATGCCATGACCAATGTTTAGCTCATTCATCTCAGGAATTTCAGCGATCTGCTCCACATTATGATAATGCAATCCATGTCCTGCATTAACGATTAAACCTTTCTTATAGGCATATGCAGCAGCGGTACGGATACGCTCAAGCTCTTCGGATTGCTGTTCTACAGTATCGGCTTCAGCATAAGCACCCGTATGTAACTCTATAACCGGAGCCCCACAGCGAAGTGTTGCATCGATCTGATCCAGTTCTGGATCAATAAAGAGAGAAGCCTCAATACCCGCAGCGGACAACCGTTCACAGGCCTGCTGGATTCGCTTCTCTTGGCCCAGAACATCAAGCCCACCCTCAGTCGTTAGCTCTTCACGTTTCTCAGGTACAAGGCAACAATGCGCTGGCTTCACATCTTCGGCTATTGTGATCATCTCATCGGTCACAGCCATTTCAAAATTCATCCGGGTCTGCAATGTTTCTTTCAACAGATATACATCCCGGTCTTGGATGTGACGTCGGTCCTCTCTCAAGTGAATAGTGATGCCATCAGCACCCGCTTCTTCAGCTAAGGCCGCGGCCTGCACTGTATCTGGATAGCGAGTCCCGCGAGCTTGTCTAATTGTAGCTACATGGTCGATATTAACCCCCAACAGCAATCGGGATGGCTCAATCACATTGCACTCCTTACATTTTCTGAAATAGTTCGCGGCTGCGTAATGGCTTATGGCCCAGTGTATGGTCAATCAGGATCCGCATTAATCGCTTGGCTGCTCTTCGTGTTTGTGGATCAGTATAATCGTCCTCTGCAATTGCAGAAAGTTGAGAACCATTAAAGCATCTTGCTTTTATCTCTTCATTAACATGATCAACAGCGATAAAGCCCTGCTCCATATTTAAAAGATAAACTCGGTCAGCTTGCTTAAAAGCAAGTTCAGGCATATAACCAAGTTCATGGAGAAGGCGATGTTCAAAAGTCCGTAAAGCCCCTTCAACATCATGTGAACCCACTAACTCATTCAACACGTACTGATAGTACACGTAGAGCTTAGGGTGAGGATCAAAAGGTTGTAACAGGCGCTGCAAAAGCTCATTGACATATAAACCACACAGCAGAGCATCCCCTTTAAGGAACATCATAGCAGCTACAGGTTCTGCCTGAGTCAATGTTTTGAGCTCATTCCTGCCACGCCAGCCAACCTGAACAGGAACAAAAGGCTGAACCGATGCACGCAGTTTAGAGTTAGGGCGCCTGGCACCCTGAACGACTGCTGCAACTTTACCATGTTCTAAAGTGAAGAAATCAACCAGTAAGCTGGTATCTCGATAAGGCCGGCTATGAAGCACATAAGCGGCCTGTTGATCGATGAGGGCCATAAGGAAGAGCGCGAATTCTAATTGTCGTTATAGCCTAAACTTCTCAAGGCTCGTTCGTCATCAGCCCAACCACGACGAACTTTCACCCAAAGATTGAGCATCACTTTACAATCAAACATACGCTCCATATCAAGGCGGGCATCCCTACCAACTGTTTTGATACGTGAACCTTTATCACCAATCACAATACGTTTCTGACCATCCCGCTCCACAAGGATCAAAGCGTTGATATGCAACACCCCATTGTCTTCATATTTGAAGGCTTCTATCTCCACCGTTGTACCGTATGGCACCTCATCACCCAGATTACGCATCAGTTTTTCGCGTACCATCTCTGCGGCCATAAAGCGTGAACTTTTGTCAGTGAGCTGATCTTCAGGAAAGTGATGCATCCCTTTGGGCATATACTTAGCTATCAGCGTTTCCAACTGTTCAACATTGTGTCCCTGCTTTGCTGACAGAGGGATCATCTCAGCAAAATCCATTCGTTCGGCATGAGACTGCATTTGAGGCAGTAAGGAGGTTTTATCTTTTAGCTGGTCAACCTTATTAACAGCCAGAATCACTGGACACTTCGCGTACTTCACTTTATCCAGAACCATCTGGTCCTCTTCGGTCCAGGCGGTACGGTCAACAATAAATACAACCAGATCAACATCCCGAAGAGCATCGGAGGCCGCTTTATTCATATAGCGGTTTAGCGCTTTTTTACCGTCATCTTTATGCAATCCAGGAGTATCAACATAGACAATTTGAAGATCCCCTTCCGTCTTAATCCCCATGATCTGATGGCGCGTGGTCTGAGGCTTGCGTGAAGTAATACTCAGCTTTTGCCCCAGAATATGATTCATTAATGTCGATTTCCCAACATTCGGTCTTCCTACAATCGCAACGAACCCACATGCCTGATCAGGATTTTGCGGTTCCAACAGGTGCATTAAATCTTCAGCCATCTCTATTTCTCAACCTGTAAAGCGATAAGTGCTTGTTTAGCCGATTCCTGTTCAGCCTGACGCCGACTACTGCCTTTTCCTTTAGCGGGCTTAGGAAGGCCTTCAACACGGCATTCGATAAAAAAAGTCTGCGCATGAGCTTCGCCATCTACCTGAATTAGTTCATATTCAGGGAGCGCAAGTCGGCGTGATTGCAGGAACTCCTGCAAACGGGTTTTAGAATCTTTTAACGTTTCATTCAGATCCAGTTTGTCTAACCGTTCTTTGAACCAAGATAGAATGAAGCCGCGTGCAGTTTCCATATCAGTATCAAGGTAGATAGCACCTATAATAGCCTCAACGGCATCAGCTAAAATAGAATCACGGCGATAGCCGCCACTTTTTAATTCACCACTACCCAGGCGTAAGTAATCACCCAACCCAAGTTCACGTGCCACCTCTGACAGGGTCACCCCTTTCACCATACGGGCACGCAAGCGACTGAGCTCTCCCTCTTTAGCTTTGGGAAAGCGCTGAAACAGATCGTCAGCAATCACAAAATTGAGAATAGAATCACCCAGAAACTCCAGGCGTTCATTATTCGTTTTACCGCAACTACGATGAGTCAGTGCCAATTCAAACAGTGTCTCATCGGAAAATGTGTGCCCAATACGGCGGGCTAGCTCAGATACAGGTTTTATCAAGGGGCTATAGCTTCATATTCTTTTTTAAATACAACGAGTGCATCAACGTTATAAAACATCGGAACACGCGCTTCATAATCCAGGACGAACCTGATGACACCTTTTTCGCGAGTAATTTTCAAAGCGTCTTTATTCGGTAAACGGACCTGATTAACTGTAAACTTTTTTCTTAAATCCTTCTTTAGAATTCGCAAATTCTTCGACAGCTCATCCTGATTCTGAATTACATCAGTCAAAATCGAGTCTATCGTTTTATAGTCAACATACGGGGTATACAGTTTAAATCCGACAGAGAAGAAAATCCCGGCAACAATTAAGCCAACTAATACTGAAAGTATTGACGCACCGTTTTGCTGTTTACGAGTTCTCATTGGTTCCTCCATTACTCAATCATACGAACATCGCCAAAAGATGGGATGGACAGAAAAGTTGGCCAGTGCATCCAGACTGCGAACGCTTTGCCTACTAAAAGTTCCTCAGGGACAAAGCCCCAGTATCGACTATCGTTACTATTATCACGGTTATCACCCACCATAAAATAATGACCTTGCGGAACCGTCCACTCCATATTTTGTGAAGGTCTGTTCAGATCAATATAAGACTGGTGCTGAATTCCACTCAACTCTTCATTAATAATCAGACGCTCAGGCCTTATTGGAGGCAACTGAGCCAACAGGGTCTGAGGTTGCAGCTCACCATTAATGTAAAGCTGCTTGTTTTGGTAGCGTACTACATCACCAGGGAGGCCAACCACCCTTTTAATATAGTTAATACTAGGCTGTTTCGGATATTTGAAGACGACCACATCTCCGCGCAATGGGTCATTCATCGACACAACTTCCGTATTCAAAACAGGTAAGCGCAGACCATAATGAAACTTATTAACCAGTATGAAATCACCAATTTTCAATGTAGGTAACATTGAGCCTGAAGGGATCTGGAACGGTTCGACTAAAAAAGATCGCAAAATAAGTACAATCAGTAGTACCGGAAACATTGAACGCCCGGTATCAACCCAACCTGGAGCCCGATTGATCTCATTAACAACCGCAGCGGGGAGTTCCTCAGCTGCCTGCCCCATCGCCGACTGCAATTTAGCTTCACGCTTAGGGCTCAGTACAAGTCGGTCATACCCCCATACAACCCCGGATACAAAAGTTAGTAAAACCAGAATCAATGCAAAGTCGAAATCCATCTATCAGTATCCTTTTGAAACTAGCTATCGACCTTAAGTACGGCAAGAAACGCGTCCTGTGGTATCTCAACACTACCCACCTGTTTCATACGCTTTTTACCCTCTTTCTGCTTGGCCAGCAGTTTTTTCTTACGGCTGACATCGCCACCGTAGCATTTAGCCAAAACATTTTTACGCAGTGCTTTCACAGTTGTTCTGGCGATGACCTTGCCGCCCAGTGCAGCCTGAATAGCCACATCAAACATCTGCCGAGGAATCACCTCTTTCATTTTTTCACACAGCTGACGCCCACGGTACTGTGCATTATCTCGGTGCAATATCACTGCAAGGGCATCAACTTTATCGCCGTTGATCAGAATATCCATACGAACAAGCTTCGCAGGCTCAAAACGAATAAAGTTATACTCTAAAGAAGCATAGCCTCGGCTCACAGATTTGAGTCGATCAAAGAAATCAAGCACGACCTCTGCCATGGGAAGCTCATAGGTGATCTGAACCTGATTCCCCACATAATTCATCTGTTTCTGAACCCCACGTTTCTCTACACACAGGCCGATCACCTGCCCCAGATAATCTTGTGGAACCAGGATATTCGCCTCAACAATCGGCTCACGCATCTCATTGATGGAACCCGGATCAGGCAATTTTGATGGGCTATCGATATGAATCACATCACCGGTATTCATCTCTAACTCATAGATAACGGTTGGTGCAGTAGTAATGAGATCAAGGTCATACTCTCGTTCTAAACGCTCCTGAATAATCTCCATATGGAGCATCCCCAGGAAGCCACAACGAAAACCGAACCCTAATGCATCAGAGGTTTCGGGTTCAAAGAACAGAGATGCATCATTCAACGTTAATTTGTCTAATGCCTCACGAAAATCCTGATAATCATCAGAACTGGTTGGGAATAGTCCCGAATAAACCTGCGGCTGCACTTTCTGGAAGCCAGGTAAACTATCAACCTCTGCAGTCTTCTGATGGGTTAAGGTATCACCTACCGGCGCGCCATGAATATCCTTTACACCCGCGACAATAAATCCAACTTCACCGGCTTGAAGAATACCGGTTTCAGTACGCTTAGGTGTAAAGATACCAACAGATTCCGCCTGATAGCTTTGACCTGTAGATTTAACAAGAATCTTATCTTTTTTACGCAAAGTGCCCTGTGTAACACGGACCAGAGAGACAACACCCAGATAATTATCAAACCAGGAATCAATAATTAGAGCTTGGAGAGGTGCATCAACATCCCCCTCCGGCGGAGGAACATCCTTAACCAGTTGCTCAAGGACATCTTCAACGCCCAATCCACTTTTTGCAGAGCATGCCACCGCATCATCCGCATCAATGCCGATCACCTCTTCGATCTCAAGGCGCACCCTTTCTGGCTCTGCCTGAGGCAGATCCATCTTATTGAGAATCGGAACAACTTCAAGGCCCTGTTCGATCGCGGTATAACAGTTTGCAACTGACTGCGCCTCAACTCCCTGGGCTGCATCAACAACGAGGAGAGCACCTTCACATGCAGCTAAAGAGCGTGATACCTCATATGAGAAGTCAACATGGCCCGGTGTATCGATAAAGTTCAGTTGATAGGTTTTACCATCTTTAGCTGTGTAATTAAGAGTTACACTTTGAGCCTTGATCGTAATGCCACGCTCTCGCTCGAGCTCCATTGAGTCAAGAACTTGGGCTTCCATCTCTCGATCACTCAGCCCCCCACACATCTGGATAAACCGATCAGCTAAGGTGGATTTGCCGTGATCAATATGGGCAATAATGGAAAAATTTCGGATATGGTCTAGATTGCTCACTTACTGGCTACCGTCCGTCGCTCGATACACGCTGAAAAGGCGGAAGTTTACAGCATTTGTACCCTATGAGCTATGAAAAAGGGGCCCACGGCCCCTTAACTAAAATCTGATCAATCCGTGGTGCGGATAGCGATAAACATCGGACTGCCACGACGAACAATTCTCATCGGGACAGATCTATTCTCAGGCAACGATTCGGTTACTTGGCTGAATTGCCCGACACTCTGAATCTGCTCACCATTTAGCATTGTGATCACATCGCCGACCATCAATCCTGCTTCAGCACCAGCTCCCGGTAACACACGTCGGACAACAACGCCGGTACTGACCTGCCACTTATCTTTACGTTTCTGATCAAGCCCAACCACATCGATCCCAAGTCGGTTACTGTTATCGACTTCTGGTTTTTTCAATGTCGATTGCGCCAGCTCTTCCTGATTAGGCAACTTTCCAATTTCAACACGCATCACCTCGGGTTTCCCGGCCCTCACAATCTCGACTTTAGCTTTTTCTCCGGGTTTAACCCGTCCTACATGATGAGGAAGGTCTGATGAGCGCACTACATCAAACCCCTCAAATTTAAGAATGACATCTCCTTCCTGCAAACCAGCTTTTTCTGCTGGACTATTCGGTAACACTTTAGCAACCAGAGCCCCAGCCGGCTTTTTCAAACCAAAGGACTCAGCAAGATCTCGATTCACTTCCTGAATGATGACGCCAAGCCAGCCCCGAGTTACATAGCCATTCGTTTTTAGTTGTTCGGCCACATCCATAGCCACATCGATCGGGATGGCGAATGACAGTCCCATAAATCCACCTGAACGGGTGTATATCTGTGAATTAATACCGATTACTTCACCATCAAGATTAAACAGAGGCCCTCCCGAATTACCTGGATTGATCGCAACATCTGTCTGAATAAATGGAACATAGGTTTCATTTGCTAACGCACGCTCAGTTGCACTTACAATGCCTGCAGTCACACTATGATCAAACCCAAAGGGAGAACCAATGGCGAGCACCCATTCACCGACTTCTAACTCTCTTGATGCACCCAATTTAACTGTAGGAAGGTGATCGGCATCGATTTTCAGCAGAGCCACATCTGATCGTTTATCGGACCCTATCACTTCAGCTTCCAATTCTCGCCGGTCCGCCAACCTGACAATCACTTTGTCAGCATCAACAATAACGTGATGATTCGTTAGCAGATAACCATCATCAGAAATAATGAAACCAGATCCTAATGATTGGGGCGTTTTTCTCCTAGGACGCTCCCCCTGTTGAAATTCAGGCATCCTGAAGAAATGTTTAAAGATTTCAGGAAGGTCTTCGTTCCCCTGTCCAGCAAACGGATGAATCGCTTGATCCCCCCCTCCTTTTTGAACGGTACTAATATTTACAACCGAAGGGGAGGTATCCTTGACCAAGCTTTTAAAATCAGGAAGCTGATTAGCATGGAGTGGCAAGACGATTACAAACAGAGCAAAAGCGAATAGCTTAGATACTGATCTCATAAATAAATCACCTATATCTATCAATGAGTTGAACTAAATAACTTTTATAAGAGTTGGTTGGTACTTACAGGACCGAAAAACCGAGCGGCTGACGTATCGCACAATAAGAAAACTGGCTGCAAGAGAAAGAAACGAAACCAGAATAACACTCAATTCACTTACAAATATGAACTGCGCACCCAGAGCACCCAGAAACATGCAAAAAATTGGGAAGAGATAGATAAATAAAGTGGCCTTTAGAAAAGCCCCCTCTTCAATGCCCAGAAGAACCCGGTCATTCTTTTTAACGGCAACCGATCCAGGGTTAGTCACTTTGAATACAAACTGTTTTTCTGACCCCGCTGAAGCAAGCAGCTTATGCCCACAGCCATTTCTTGCAGCACAGGATGCACATGCACTCTGTCTCACAGTCTCTACCCAAACTTCATTGCGGCTGACATCAACCACCTTTCCATTTTCTTCGATCATCTGGGCACAACAGATGAAGCAATACGTTCAGCGATCATTAAAGGCACATCGCCAACAACAGTGACAAACTGTTCATCAATACGCTTACCTACCGCGACCATATCACCGGATTGAGCCACTCCCTCAGGAACAGACTGACGACCATAATCCTCGACACACACACTAAATGAGTTACGACCATTACTGAATACCTGAACCTCTGCATGCGCCATAACTTCACGCTTTACGCCATTAAATCCTTCTGGTAGCCAGGCAGCTTGCCAACTGGATTTTTTATCAGTGAGCATATGCTGATGCTGTTCAATATAACGTTCAACACCCTGCGACATGCGGATAATTTCAGGCTGAGTTCCATGCTCACTCAAGCTAGAACGTTCACCAAACTGGGCGCGTACAATATCATTTGAAACTGTCCCCGCAGGAAGGGTATAACTTGGGCGGAGGTCAGCAACTTCCACCGGAGCTTCCTGACTGACGTTCTGCACACCTAGAATAACCATGGCAGTTACCGAAGCCGCAGCAGCCATACTGGCCAAAGGCTTCCAGAACTGAAATTTGCTTTCTGTTGATTTATGTTCGACAGGTTTATCGGCCTCAGAACTGAGATCAAAATCAGGCTCTGAATCCAACACTGACATTATCTGAGAACTGATATCAACTTGAGGATCAGAAACCTCTTCATTTCTCAGGACAGAACGAACTGTATGATAACGCTGCCAAGCATCAACAAGATCCGGTTCATTTTCCACACGCTCAAGAACCCTCCGTAGCTCAAAATCAGCCACTTCACCATCCATTAACGCTGAAACAGATTCATTGGATCGATCAGCCATAGTAACTTACCTCTAAATTCATTCTTATCATCAGCTAGCCATTAATGGCATTACTTCTTTATCAATTGCTTCTCGCGCTCTAAAAATTCGCGAACGGACCGTGCCCACAGGACAATCCATCACATCAGCAATCTCTTCGTAGCTCATCCCCTCAAACTCCCTGAGTGTCAAAGCCACACGCAAGTCTTCAGGCAACTTATTTAAGGTTTTTTTAATAACCTGCTCCAACTCATCTCGATAAAGCTGGTTCTCAGGCGTTGCAATCTCTTTCAACGCATTATCACCTTCAAAAAACTGCGCATCATCAACATCAACATCAGCAGGCCTGCGCCCTCTTGCAACCAGATGATTCTTGGCCGTATTAATAGCAATCCGGTACAACCAAGTATAAAAGGCACTATCGCCACGGAACTTTGGAAGGGCCCTATACGCTTTAATAAATGTTTCTTGAGCCACATCCAGAGCTTCATGCTGGTCGTAAACATAACGCCCAATTAACGCTATTATTTTGTGTTGATATTTTTTTACCAACAGATCGAACGCACGCTTGTCTCCCGCTTTAACGCGTTCAACCAGTTGCTTATCAACTACTGTCTGGCTTTCATTCGACACTCGGCAATCCTTAATAATTTCCATGAGACTTAATAACTATAAGCATAGAGGTTATAGCAACAACAGTATCTCTTCTACTAGGACAACATATCAACCTCATAACGAGCATCGGGACACTTCTATGAGCAGCTAAAACAGACTTAGTTCCCTCAGCCCATAAAAAAATGATAAATTGCGCCTTTCGTCTATAAAAAAACAATAGCTCGGCTTATTTGGTTAGTATAAGCCAGCACTTACTCACCACAGATCCCGACAGCAGCGAATCATAAGAGTCCCCCCATGCAGCATCATCATTACGACGCATTAATCATTGGTAGCGGTGCAGCCGGTTTATCCATGGCACTTCAACTAGCTCCTCACGCTAAGGTGGCTGTACTCAGCAAGGGAAAACTCACAAGCGGCTCAACCTGGCTGGCGCAAGGGGGGATAGCAGCAGTACTCGATACAACTGATAGCACCCAAGCTCATGCTGAAGACACACTGACAGCCGGTGTAAACTTAAGTCATAAAGAAGCGGTAGAGTTTACGGTTAATCATGGCAAAGAGAGCATAGATTGGCTAATACAACAAGGCGTTCCCTTCACTCAGGAGAAAGATGACTATCATCTAACCAAAGAGGGTGGTCACTCCCACAGACGAATTATTCACTCTGCCGACGCCACCGGCAAAGCACTACAAACAACTCTAATACAACAAGCAGAAAGCAACCCCAATATTGATCTATTCGAGCACCATATTGCTGTCGACCTGATCACACGAAGAAAGCTAGGACTGGCTCAGAATAGATGTGTTGGCGCTTACATTCTGAATGCACTAACAGGACACGTAGAAGTGTTTCAGGCTGCACACGTCATTCTGGCAACTGGGGGAGCATCAAAAGCCTACCTCTACACCAGTAACTCCGATGGTGCGACTGGTGATGGCATAGCGATGGCATGGCGTGCTGGTTGCCGTGTCGGCAATATGGAATTTAATCAGTTTCATCCAACGTGCCTCTATCACCCACAAGCTAAGTCATTTCTGATTACTGAAGCCGTGAGGGGCGAAGGAGGCAAACTTCTGTTACCAGATGGTACACAGTTCATGCATCAATTTGATGAACGTGCAGAGCTTGCTCCCAGAGATATTGTTGCACGTGCGATTGACCATGAGATGAAACGTCTTGGATGTGACTCCCTGTTCCTAGATATTAGCCACAAGCCCAAAGAGTTTATCCAGGCACATTTCCCTACTATCTATAAACGTTGCCTTAAACTCGGAATTGATATGACACAAGAACCCATTCCAGTTGTTCCTGCAGCCCACTACACCTGCGGCGGAGTACTAACTGATGAGAAAGGCAGGACAGACATTCCTGGACTTTATGCCATTGGTGAAACATCGTTTACCGGTTTACATGGAGCAAACCGCTTAGCAAGTAACTCTCTCCTAGAGTGTCTCGTCTACGCAAAATCAGCCTCTGATGATGTTGCAATATCCCTGAAGAAACCACTAGAAGAGGCGTTAATTCCTCCCTGGGATGAGACACAGGTAACAGATTCGGATGAAGACGTGATCATTTCACACAACTGGGATGAAATAAGACGTTTTATGTGGGATTACGTTGGCATTGTAAGAACAACGAAAAGACTTCAGCGCGCAAAACATAGAGTAGATTTATTGCAGCAAGAGATAAGCGAATACTACAGCCACTATAAAATCAGCAATGATCTTCTAGAGTTGCGTAACCTCGCAGTGGTCGCAGAGCTGATTATCAACTCGGCAATGCAGAGACAAGAAAGTCGCGGACTACACTATACCCTAGATTTCCCAAATCTAGGGCCGGAGCCATTAGACACAATTCTCACACCCGAGAACTTCATCTGGAATTAAGAAATTTTTGCATGTAATGCAAGAACTCTCAGCCGTCTAAAGTTTTTTTCAGAACAGCTATCGGTAAAAACTATCACGGGTACAGGAAAGAACCGCTCCACAACACTAAACTCTATATAGACACAGAAAGGGCATACCACCTTACGATTAAGGCCATCAACTTGCAGTACCTGTCCATTAAGCTGCTTTAGATGTACTAAGCCGGTATCTGGATGCCATGAGATTGAAACAATTGAAAAGGGAGAAACATTAAGCACAGCCCTCTTAATAGCAAAGGCAAATGAAAAACTGATCGCTAATAACATGCAAAGCTTTAACTCTAGCGTTAAGTCCAGAGCTAAAGCATACCCCACCGCAATCAGGTGAAGCCCAGTAAAAATCGATAGAAATATCTTCGATTGGTTTAAATGGAGATCACTTAGGCTGAACACGCTCCAATATAATCCTCACAATCCTTTGCAAATCGGGATCTTGTGGTACCTCACGCTCCATCAACCAAAGAAACAGGTCCTGATCCTCTTCATCGAGTAACTTAACAAAACGCTTCTGATCCTCTTGATCAAGCTCAGAAAAAGCTTCATCAACGAAAGGAACAAACAACACATCTAACTCAAGCATACCACGACGGCTTTGCCATTTTAGGCGACGAATATCCTCTTCTGTATACATTAGTCAGGTCTTTCCTATTAAGTTCAATGTTCATTTTATCTCAATCATAGAGCCATGCCATTATAAAGCGAATCTGAAATATTCCTATGACTTATATTAAGAACCCCGGTTCATTCACATCCTTAAAGGCCCGCGAGATCCATACTGACAACTGCATGCATTCCCCCTGCTTTCATATGCCTAAAACGAAAAAGCCCCGATCACTGGGTGACCGGGGCTTTCTCTTAATTAAATGCTTGGCGATGACCTACTCTCACATGGGGAAGCCCCACACTACCATCGGCGATGTTGCGTTTCACGTCTGAGTTCGGTATGGATTCAGGTGGTTCCACAACTCTATGGTCGCCAAGCAAAACTGTTACAACTCGGATCTGATTCTTCTTCTCTATGATCTAGACTTTCTTAATGACTGTAGTCTTATCCGCAACGCTAATTCGTTACTCTCTATCACGCTTTCTCTGTATCTAACAAATTACTTGCCAAACGCCTTGGGCGTTATATGGTCAAGCCTCACGGGCAATTAGTATTGGTTAGCTCAACGCCTCACAGCGCTTCCACACCCAACCTATCAACGTCGTAGTCTTCAACGGCCCTTTAGGGGACTCAAGGTCCCAGTGAGATCTCATCTTGAAGGAGGCTTCCCGCTTAGATGCTTTCAGCGGTTATCCCGTCCGAACGTAGCTACCCGGCAATGCAATTGGCATCACAACCGGTACACCAGAGGTTCGTTCACTCCGGTCCTCTCGTACTAGGAGCAACTCTTCTCAAATCTCAAACGCCCACGGCAGATAGGGACCGAACTGTCTCACGACGTTCTAAACCCAGCTCGCGTACCACTTTAAATGGCGAACAGCCATACCCTTGGGACCGGCTTCAGCCCCAGGATGTGATGAGCCGACATCGAGGTGCCAAACACCGCCGTCGATGTGAACTCTTGGGCGGTATCAGCCTGTTATCCCCGGAGTACCTTTTATCCGTTGAGCGATGGCCCTTCCATACAGAACCACCGGATCACTAGAACCTACTTTCGTACCTGCTCGACGTGTCTGTCTCGCAGTCAAGCACCCTTCTACTCTTGCGCTCATTGCATGATTTCCGACCATGCTGAGGGTACCTTCGTGCTCCTCCGTTACTCTTTGGGAGGAGACCGCCCCAGTCAAACTACCCACCACACAATGTCCCCGATCCCGCTTAGGGACCTAGGTTAGAACCTCAACATTACCAGGCTGGTATTTCAAAGGTGGCTCCACCTGAACTGGCGTCCAAGTTTCAAAGCCTCCCAGCTATTCTACACAAGTAATGTCAAAGTCCACTGTGAAGCTGTAGTAAAGGTTCACGGGGTCTTTCCGTCTAGCCGCGGGTAAACTGCATCTTAACAGCTATTTCAATTTCACTGAGTCTCGGGTGGAGACAGTGTGGCCATCGTTACGCCATTCGTGCAGGTCGGAACTTACCCGACAAGGAATTTCGCTACCTTAGGACCGTTATAGTTACGGCCGCCGTTTACCGGGGCTTCGATCAAGAGCTTCGCCTAAGCTAACCCCATCAATTAACCTTCCGGCACCGGGCAGGCGTCACACCCTATACGTCCTCTTTCGAGTTTGCAGAGTGCTATGTTTTTAATAAACAGTCGCAGCCACCTGGTATCTTCGACCGGCCTCAGCTTAGGGAGTAAATCCCATCACCAAAACCGGCGCACCTTCTCCCGAAGTTACGGTGCCATTTTGCCTAGTTCCTTCACCCGAGTTTTCTCATACGCCTTAGTATTCTCTACCTGACCACCTGTGTCGGTTTAGGGTACGGTTAGTCATAACCTGAAGCTTAGAGGATTTTCCTGGAAGCATGGCATCAACTACTTCAGTCCATATAGGACCTCGTCATCGGTTCTCGGTCTTAAGGACCCGGATTTGCCTAAGTCCTCAACCTACTACCTTAAACGCGGACAACCAACGCCGCGCTAGCCTAGCCTTCTCCGTCCCCCCATCGCAGTTATGAGCAGTACAGGAATATTAACCTGTTTCCCATCGGATACGCTCTTCAGCCTCTCCTTAGGGGCCGACTCACCCTGCCTCGAATAGCGTTGGACAGGAACCCTTGGTCTTCCGGCGGGGAGGGTTTTCACCTCCCTTATCGTTACTCATGTCAGCATTCGCACTTCTGATACCTCCACGGTGCCTTACAGCTTCCGCTTCAACAGCTTACAGAACGCTCCTCTACCATGCACAAAGTGCATCCGTAGCTTCGGTGTTATGCTTAGCCCCGTTATATCTTCCGCGCGGGCCGACTCGACTAGTGAGCTATTACGCTTTCTTTAAAGGGTGGCTGCTTCTAAGCCAACCTCCTAGCTGTCTGAGCCTTCCCACATCGTTTCCCACTTAGCATAAACTTTGGGACCTTAGCTGACGGTCTGGGTTGTTTCCCTTTCCACGACGGACGTTAGCACCCGCCGTGTGTCTCCCGTGATTGAACTCATGGGTATTCGGAGTTTGCATCGGGTTGGTAAGTCGGGATGACCCCCTAGCCGAAACAGTGCTCTACCCCCCATGGTTAGACACGAGGCACTACCTAAATAGTTTTCGAGGAGAACCAGCTATCTCCGAGTTTGATTAGCCTTTCACTCCTATCCACAAGTCATCCGCTGGCTTTTCAACGACAGTCGGTTCGGTCCTCCAATGCATGTTACTGCATCTTCAACCTGCTCATGGATAGATCACTCGGTTTCGGGTCTACTCCTAGCGACTGGACGCCCTATTAAGACTCGGTTTCCCTACGGCTCCGCAAATGCTTAACCTTGCCACTAAAAGTAAGTCGCTGACCCATTATACAAAAGGTACGCAGTCACCGTCCGAAAACGGCTCCCACTGCTTGTACGTACACGGTTTCAGGGTCTATTTCACTCCCCTCACAGGGGTTCTTTTCGCCTTTCCCTCACGGTACTGGTTCACTATCGGTCAGTCAGGAGTATTTAGCCTTGGAGGATGGTCCCCCCATATTCAGACAGGATATCACGTGTCCCGTCCTACTCGATTTCACAATATATAAGTTTTCAGATACGGGGCTATCACCCACTATGGCCACACTTTCCAGAGTGTTCTCTTAACTACAATATTGCTTAAGGGCTAATCCCCGTTCGCTCGCCGCTACTTAGGGAATCTCGGTTGATTTCTTTTCCTCCGGGTACTTAGATGTTTCAGTTCCCCGGGTTCGCCTCTAATACGCTATGTATTCACGTAAAAGATACCTATAAATAGGTGGGTTTCCCCATTCGGAAATGTCCGGATCAAAGCTTGTTTACCAGCTCCCCGAACCTTATCGCAGGTTACAACGTCCTTCATCGCCTCTGACTGCCAAGGCATCCACCGTGCACGCTTAGTCACTTGACCATATAACCCGAAGGCGTCTGGATCACAGTAACTTGTTGGTACAGTAACGATAGATTTCGCCGAATTGGCGCATGCAGTAAAACTACATGTCAATCTAAATCAATGAATCAAATCCAAATTGTTAAAGAGCGTTTAAAGCAAAAAAGCTTTAAAAAATAATTCATCCAACAAACATTTTCTGTCGATGATCTATGTTTTAAAACTCTTCCCTTCTCTCCTAAAGGAGATGGTGGAGCTATGCGGGATCGAACCGCAGACCTCCTGCGTGCAAAGCAGGCGCTCTCCCAGCTGAGCTATAGCCCCA
>NZ_CANMIR010000005.1 GCF_947498015.1 uncultured Neptuniibacter sp. | reverse complement strand
TTCTGGTTCTGGTTCTGGTTCTGGTTCTGGTTCTGGTTCTGGTTCTGGTTCTGGTTCTGGTTCTGGTTCTGGTTCTGCAATTGTATCTTCTACAGGCTCCAGCCCCAGATCAACTGGCTCTGGCTCTGGCTCTGGCTCTGGCTCTGGCTCTGGCTCTGGCTCTGGCTCTGGCTCTGGCTCTGGCTCTGGCTCTTCAGCCAATGTTGCCACCGTCACATCAATCTGTTCTATAGATACTTCTACTGAAACAACCTCCTCTTCAGGAAATTGTTCATTAATCGCTTCGATCTCAGCTTTCGTATCTATGCCCGCATCAGGATCTGAGAGTAATGATTCAAGGTAGTCAAAAACCAACTTCTGGACATTATGGACCTCATCCGTCTGCGGCAGGTTCTCTTTGGATTTACTCATAGAACCTCCTGTTTCTGACGCTCTAACATTGACCTCAGGATCCGCGCATATGAATGAACGCCCCGACTTCCCGAATCCAAAACTGAGGGCACGACCCCCTGGATACTGGCATTGCGGAATTTCGTATCAACCGGAATCACTGCATTTGATATCTCATCAGGATAACTATGATGCAACTCCCTGAGACTACTAACTGATGCCTGAGTTCGACGATCATAAAAAGTCGGGATGATCGTAAAGGATAATTTATTGCTACGGGCGCGGTTGATCATATTGATAGTTCGCACCATGCGCTCAAGCCCTTTAAGAGCAAGAAATTCAGTCTGGACAGGAACCAGCAGATGCTGACAGGCCGCGAGGGCATTCACCATCAGAACCCCCAATACGGGTGGGCTATCGATCAATACATAATCATAACGATCTTTTACATGGGCCAATGCCTTCGCCACCTGAAGCCCCATCCCCTCTTCACCAACTGCCTTACGCTCTAACGTAGCCATCGCTGTTGATGCGGGTATGAGTTCAATTCGCTCATGACTGCTCCGGAGAAGTAATCGGGTTACATCCTCCTTCTGTACTTTCCTATCACCTGTAAACAGATCATAAACACTGTCATCAAGCTCATCAGGATCGTAGCCAAAGTAGCTCGTCAGCGATCCATGCGGGTCAAGATCTATCAATAAAACACGGTAACCAACTTCCGCAAGCAAGCCCGCTACGGTTACGACTGTCGTTGTTTTACCGACCCCACCTTTCTGGTTGGCCACAGACCATACATGCATCTATCTATCTTCCTGTTGAGAGGGCTCGGGCTCTGCTCTACGGAACAAAACACCACCATCACCGGTTTCAATCTGTTCAATGACAGGAATAACCTCCTCTTCTGGATTCGCCAGCAGTGTAGATATCGCATCTTCACTTACCTGCTGACTTCCGAAAGAGGAGATCAACCTTCGTACCTTTTCATCGCGTGAGACTACAATCAGAACACGTCGATTCAGACGCTGTCCCTCTGCCGTTCTATTGCTGTAAGCGGGCTGAAATTCGCCATAGCCCACTGCGGCCATACGCTTAGGGTCTACCCCAAACTGCGCTAGCAATCTGACCACTGCAGCAGCCCTGGCAGCAGATAACTCCCAGTTAGAGGGATACGCATCTGTAGAGATCTGTTGGTTATCAGTAAAGCCCTCTACATGAATAGGGTTAGCGTCTCCCTTCAGCAACTCCGCTATTTTTTCCAATAACTGATCTGCCAGGATATTAGGCAACGCACCACCGGACGAAAACAGATAGCTGGACCTTAACTCTATAGCGACCCAAAGATCATTTCCGGTAACAACCAACTGCCCTTCATCTACTAATTGGGAGAAATTGACTTTTAAGGTTTCCTCTAAAGCATGCAGAGATTCTGTCTCTTTCTGATCCGGTGGCGCAATCGTCACTTTAGGCGCATCCAAGTCGGCGTTACCACCGGCAAAGATACCTATCCCACTCTCACTCCGTCCCAGCCCTGGCGCATTGTTGATATCAATCGCCTGATCCAAACCCACAAAGACTCCGGACAGCGCTTCCGTCAAACTTTTATATTTCTCTTCGTTCACTGAAGAGATCGCATACATAACAACAAAAAAAGCGAATAGCAGAGTAATGAAGTCAGCATACGAAATAACCCAACGGTCATTGCGGATACTATCTTCAGGTAATCTGCGGCGAGGCATAAATTATCTCATATATCCCTGAAGGCGCTGTTGAATCGCTTTGGGGTTTTGCCCTTCTGCGATAAACATCAGTCCCTCTAACACCATCTCCTGATGCTGGTAGCGCATTAGCACCAGGGTTTTAATCTTATTTGCCACAGGTATCAGAAACAGATTCGCAATCCCTATACCGTATATGGTTGCGACAAAAGCGGTTGCTATGCCAGCGCCAAGCCCATCTGGATCAGAAAGATTACTCATAACATGAATCAAACCCAGCACAGCTCCAATAATGCCAAGTGTAGGCGCATAGCCGCCCATGCTTTCAATCACTTTTGCGCCCTGAAGATCGCGCTGCTCCGACGTGATCAAGTCCACCTCTAATGTACTTCGAATGACATCAGAGCCTTTACCATCGACTAACAGTAACAAGCCTGTTTTGACAAAGGGGTCTTTCTCTTTTTCAGCCTCTTTCTCAAGTGCGAGTAGCCCCTTGCGACGCGCGACTATACACCATTGCACAATTTTATCGATGCTGCCTTTAACATCCTGCTGATTATCCCCAAATGCCCAGCCGATCAATTTAACAGCACGAGATACATCCTGACGGGGCGACTGGATAATAGCTGCAGCCAGAGTCCCCAGAATGACGATTGCGGCAGCTGGCAGGTTTAATAGTTCCTGAAACTGCCCCCCTTCTAGGAAGTTACCCCCAAGTACTGCTGCAAAAGCTAATAAAACACCTAATATCGCTGTTATATCCATATTCTGCTACCTGCTTCCACTCAGAATCGGACCAAATTCGCTGAGATCCAGTATCTGATCTGCCAATCCCGCATTTATCACAGCTTGCGGCATACCATAGATCGTACAGCTCTCTTTATTTTGAGCCCACATGGTAGCGCCCTGTTGACGTAACAGCTGAGCGCCATCACAGCCATCAGCCCCCATCCCTGTCAGTATTATTCCCAGGACATTTCGACCAAAACTCTTGGCCACAGAAGCGTACGTCACATCGACACTGGGTTTATAGGTTAACCGTTCATCACCCGGCATAATTCGTATTTTATTCGGGTTTCGGGGATCGATAATCATCTGGTGCCCCCCAGGTGCAAGGAGCGCCCGACCCGGGAGAAGAGCATCACCATCCTCCGCTTCTTTTACTGCGATATTGCACTGCTGATCTAAACGCGAGGCAAAAACACATGTAAAAGTTTTTGGCATATGCTGAACTAATAGGATTGGATGAGGAAAGTTAGCTGGCAGCTGTGTCAATATCTGCTGAAGAGCAGCAGGCCCCCCTGTTGAGGACCCGATCACTACAATTTTACAACCGGAAGGGATCACAGCTTTAGAGAAGGAACGGCGCTGAGCAATAGGAGTATCTACCTGAGGACGGCTCGATGCTAACGGAGCAGATTTACGCGGAGATGGCGTCACATTTGCGGGTGATTCACCCACAGTTCGCCTTCCAGCCAAAGGAGATCTTCGGGCAGCAGTTTCAGGTTTGGTCTCTGGCTCAGGCCTGAAAACCATAGACTTACCGGACACAGAAGAAGCAGGTGATGATATAAACGAACTACGCTGTTTTGCATGGCGTGAACGTCCCAATTCAACCACTTTGTCCCTAAGCTGTTTCTCAAGCGAAGCTGAATGTTCCATCCAGGCTCGCATATCTTTGGAGAGATAATCCAGTGCACCCGCTTCCAAAGCCTGTAATGTCACCTGAGCCCCCTCATGAGCAAGGGAAGATAACATCAGGATATTGGTAGGCGCTTCTCTCATTATGATACGGACCGCTTCAATGCCATTCATCTGAGGCATCTCAACATCCATCGTAATGAGATCAGGTTTCAGCCTTTTTGCCTGCTCGACACCCTCTTTTCCATTCTGAGCCGTGCCGACTACCTCGATACGGTTATCCCCGGACAAAAGGTCACTTATGCGGTGACGAAAAAAACCTGAGTCATCAACAATAAGGACCTTAACCGGCATCAATTACTCTCCCATCACGCGCCATCAGGAAGCGTAATGTTTCAGAAGATTTGGGATATCAATAATCAACGCAATACGGCCATCACCGGTAATAGTTGCACCGGATAACCCAGGCGTTCCATGCAAGATTGTACCTAAAGGTTTAATCACAACCTCTTCCTGACCCACCAGCTGATCCACCACGAACCCAACTCGTTGGGTTCCAACTGTTACGATCACAACATGTCCCTGCTCAGGCAGATCAGCGGACTGCTGTCCATCGATCAACCATCGTTTAAGATGGAAAAGAGGCAGCGCCTGATCTCGAACGATGATCACTTGTTGCCCATCAACAATGTTGGTCTTAGTCAGATCCAGGTTAAATATCTCATTTACATTCACCAATGGTAATGCAAACGCCTGATCTTCTAGAATAACCATCAATGTTGGCATAATCGCCAGTGTCAACGGCACCTGGATCGCGATCCTGGATCCCTGACCGATTACAGAATCGATGTTCAGAGTACCATTCAACTGTGTGATCTTCGTCTTAACCACATCCATGCCAACACCACGACCTGAGACATCAGAGATCTCTTTTTTCGTGGAAAAGCCAGCAGCAAAAATCAGGTTAAAACATTCCTGCTCTGTCAGACGGCGTGCAGCTTCAGCATCCATCATGCCTCTTTCTATCGCCAGGTTACGCAGTTTCTCCGCGTCCATGCCTGCGCCATCATCCTGAATAATCAGTAGGATATGGTCACCTTCCTGCTCTGCAGATAGCAAGACATGACCTTCTCGCGGCTTACCTGCTGCTTCGCGAACATCCGGTGATTCTATTCCGTGGTCAACTGCATTACGGACCAAGTGAATCAAAGGATCCGCCAGCGCTTCAACCAGGTTTTTATCCAGATCGGTCTCCTCCCCTCGGAGCTCCAGACGGATCTCTTTCTTAAGATTACGGGAAAGGTCACGAATCAATCGAGGGAAACGGCCAAACACTTTTTTAACCGGCTGCATACGGGTTTTCATAACAGACATCTGAAGATCTGCCGTTACCATATCCAACGTACCTAACGCCTTAGCCATCTCCTCATCTTCGCGGGTAACCCCGAGACGGACAAGTCGGTTTCGAACCAGAACGAGTTCACCAACCATGTTCATAATTTTGTCGAGTAAGCGCGTATCGACACGCACATTACTTTCAGCCTGGGGCTTCGCCTGTTGATGAGCAGCTTTAACAGCAGCCGCAGCAGCACTCTCTTTAGCTTCAACAGGTACCGGAGATGCAGCTTTCGGCTGTACTACTGGCGCTGGAGCAGCTTTTGGTTCAGGTGCCGGGGCTGGCGTAGGAGCCGGTGCCGGTGCCGGAACTGCTGCTGGGGCAGAAAACGCGCCTTTGCCTTGAGATTGCAACTCATCCAGAAGCGCTTCAAACTCATCTTCGGTGATCAGATCTTCATTTCCGGCAGAGGCTGGAGCTTCTGAACTAGCTGGCGCTTTAGTGGCGACAACATCTGCGCTAGGGCCTTTACCCACACCATGCAACTCATCTAGCAGCGCATCGAATTCATCTTCAGTAATCAAGCCGTCATCAGCTTCTACAACCGGAGCGGTTCCGCCGCCCAGATCACCCAACAACATATCAAATTCATCATTGGAGCGATCACCCGCTTCTGTTACAGGCTTATCTATTACGGCTGGAGCTGGCTCAGGCACAACAGCCGCTGGCGTTTCTTCAGCGACTGGAGCAGTACCATCGGTAAACGCAGTCAGGGCGCCAATCAACTGTGGATCCGCATTTTCCGGTTCCAAACCAGCACGTACAGCATCAAACATAACATTGACGGTATCCAGAGCCTGTAAAACAACATCCATCAGCTCTGGGGATACTTTAATCTCGCCGTTACGCAGCATGTCGAAAAGGTTTTCTGCCTTATGACAGCAATCCACCATCGGATCAAGCTGTAAGAAACCTGCTCCACCTTTAACCGTATGGAAACCACGGAAAATGGCATTTAGCAGATCACTGTCATCCGGACGCTGCTCCAGATCGACCAACTGCTCAGACAATTGCTCAAGAATTTCTCCTGCCTCAACAAGAAAGTCCTCAAGAATCTCCTGATCCACATCCAAACTCATATGGCGCTCCTCTTAAAAACCCAGACTGGATAACAAGTCATCAACTTCATCCTGGTTACTAACAACGTCAGCGCTGTCTTTATTAACCTGCGGACCTTCAGCCTGAATAGGATTCTTTTTATTAGTTTTTGCAACTTCCTGAGAGCCCGGCTGTACCTCTATTCCCGAGAGCTTTTCAACCTTAGCAGCCATCTCCATCAAGCTAATCAGGTGAGTCTCAACATTAGTTACCAGATTAATCACACGACGAATTAATTGCCCTGTAATATCCTGATAACTTTGCGAAACAACGATATCTGTTAATTCGGTACGCAATACCCCGATAGTTTTCTCAGATTCCTCTTTCACGGCGCAGGTACGATCATAGACGCCATTGAGCGAGTCATGCTCTTTCTCAAGCTGGCCCACCAGTAACAGAAGGTCTTTGAAGCGCTCACTTTGTGAATCTAATTTATCAACCAGAGCTAACGCTTTATCCACACGATCCATTGTCTCATGTGCATTTTTTTCCGTAACTTCAATCACATAATTCAGACGATCTGCTGCATCCGCTTCTTCAGCAGCGGTTTCATCCCCCATCTGAAGCCCTGCACCCAACTCATTGGAAAATGCTTTTATCGCTTCATGCAGTCCCCGGGTGAGGTACCCAACTTCCGAAAAGAATGTTTTATGTCTGAATTCATGAAGTTCATGAATTATATCCATGGCACTGGACAGATCGCCCTCATTCAGTACAGAAACAAGTTCCTGCGCTTTTGATTGCAATTCTGTTTCAAAATGCTCCGAGCCCTTGCCTGTTACTGAAATCATTACAAACCGACCTTACTCTGTTAACCCAGGCGTTCGAAGATCTTATCGATCTTTTCCTTAAGTACTGCAGCGGTAAAAGGCTTAACTACATAACCGTTAACCCCCGCCTGTGCAGCAGCGATAATCTGTTCTTTCTTAGCCTCTGCCGTGACCATCAAAACCGGCATATGCGCCAGGTTAGGATCAGCACGCACCTCTTTCAACAGATCAATGCCCGTCATGCCCGGCATATTCCAGTCAGTTACCAGAAAGTCAATTCCACCCTGCTTGAGAATTGGCAAAGCGGTCTGACCATCATCCGCTTCCTGGACATTTGTCATACCCAGATCGCGTAATAGATTTTTTATAATTCGTCTCATTGTAGAAAAATCATCTACAACAAGAATTTTCATGTCTTTATTCAAGACAGCCTCCCGTTAGAACTACGCAACTTTTTGAGTCTACACTAAATTACTTCAATTACGTTGAGTCTAGTCAACTCCAATTACTGCCAGTCACTCAGCCGGGAACGAAGCCTGAGCGCTGCCTGGCTATGTATCTGACTGACTCGTGACTCACTTACACCTAATACCTGACCTATCTCTTTGAGATTCAACTCCTCATCATAATAGAGTGCCAAAACTAATTTTTCCCTCTCAGGAAGATTATCTATGGCTGAACTCAACGCACGAATAAACGATTCACGCTCAAAATTTTGATTAGGCCCCGGATCATCGTTTGCAAACGCTTCACCCGGCCCCTCATGATGAGGGTTAACCATCTCCTCAAAACTGAACAGCCGGCTGTCCTGCGAATCTTTCAGCAAACTGTGATAATCGTCGACACTGATTCCCATCTCACGAGCCACCTCGGAGTCGGTTGCATCTCGTCCAGTACGGGATTCTACCTGCTGAATAGCTTCAGTCACACGGCGACTATTACGGTGGACAGATCGCGGAGTCCAATCTCCCCTGCGAACCTCATCAATGATGGAACCCCGAATGCGGATTCCGGCGTAGGTCTCGAAACTTGCCCCTTTCGAGGCATCATATTTCTTTGCAGCCTCCAAAAGGCCAATCATTCCAGACTGAATCAGGTCATCCAAAACCACAGTAGACGGCAGGCGAGCCATAAGATGATGTGCAATCCGTTTGACTAGCGGCGCATACTGCTCGATCAGCTCTTCACTCGATTGTAATTGCAGCTGGTTGTACATACCGCCTCTACTGTCAATCCGATGGGCGCGCTCCCTGAACAAGCCGCTCAACAAAAAATTCTAAATGTCCACGGGGCACAGTTTGCACAGGCCACCCATTTACTTTATTCGCTAATTGGCGATATGCCAAGGAGACTTTACTCTTTGGAAAAGCTTTTAAAACAGCAACTTGACGCTGAACAGCCTTACGCACGTTTTCATCATAAGGGATTGATCCCACATATTGAAGAGTGACATCGAGAAAGCGGTCGGTAACTGTGAGCAATTTACCAAACATATTCCGCCCTTCCTGCTCACTTCTGACCATATTAGCCAGCACTCGGAAACGCGTCATTTTATAATCACGATTTAACAATTTTATTAACGCATAGGCATCTGTAATGGAGGTAGGCTCGTCACAGACAACGACCAACACCTCCTGCGCAGCTTTAACAAAGCTTACAACGGAATCTGAGATTCCCGCTGCAGTATCGATGAGTAAAACATCAATCTCATCAGCCACTTCATTAAAGGCGTGGATCAATTCAGCATGCTCATGAGCAGAGAGCGCGGTCATCTCCTGAGTGCCTGAAGATGCAGGTACGATCCTAAGATTATCATCAACATCAAGCAGGATATCTTTTAAACCACAATCGCCATCCAACACATCTGCAATCGTCTTTTTCGGTCGCAATCCCAGCATCACGTCGACATTTGCCAATCCTAAATCGGCATCCATCAGGATTGATTTCTGCCCTAGATCTCCAAGAGCCAATGCCAGATTCACCGACACATTCGTCTTCCCTACACCGCCCTTGCCGCCTGTAACCGCAATTACCTTAACGGGTTTATGTTGATTCATTACGCTTTCCGCCATTAACCCGTTTTATATATTGAATCGAGCGCTGATGATTTTTTCTCAGCCTCAATAGCTCGTTGAGCCGTAATCACAGCCCGACTGACCAGATCATGTTTTTGAGCAATATTCAGATCATCAGGAATCCGCTGGCCATCCGTTACATATGTAACAGGCAAGCGTTTTTCAACAATTAAGGAGATCGCCTCACCCAAACTGCCTGACTCATCCATCTTACTGAGCACACAGCCATTCAAACCCAAGCCCTGATATGCATTAAATGCCTGCTCAACAACCCGTCGTTGACTACTACAGGAAACCACTAGCAGCTTCTTCAAACGCAAAGTGACACTTCCCAGCATCTCAAGCTGAGCCTGACTGTGAGGCTCCTGCGCATTCAAGCCCGCGGTATCAATCAGCACCAACCTTTTATTACGCAAAGAATGAAGCACCTCATCCAGGCCATTACGCTCATCAACAACCCGTACCGGCACATCAAGGATCCGGCCAAATGTTCTTAACTGTTCATGCGCTGCAATTCGGTAGGTATCGGTTGTCACCAAAGCCAGGCTGGAGCTTCCATATTTCAGTACATAACGGGCTGCCAATTTACCAATTGTGGTCGTTTTACCTACACCCGTAGGCCCGACAAACGCAATCATTCCGCCACGTTCAATAAAATCCTCTCCCGTGACAGGAATAGAATCTGATAGTCGAGTCAGCGCATGCTTCCATGCCTTATCCGTGGGCAGCCCCACTTCTTGCGTTGCCACCAGGTGAGTCGATAATTTTTCACTAACGCCTAACAGCTCAAGTTTTTTCTGCAACGGCGGTTTTTCAGGTGCTGAAACTGTATTTGCACTCAGCACCTGCTGACTGAGCAGATTTTTAAGTTGTGCAATCTCATCCTGCATTGACTTAATCAACTGATCATTTTCAGGACGTTTAGGGGTAGGTATGGGTGGAGGAATGGAAGCAGCTAGCTCTTCGCCGAGGTCAACAGCAAAGTTATCGACCTCATCTCCTGCTGAACCACGCATAAAATTCTGATGCGCTTCATTCGCCTTTCTCTTTTGCCGCTCTTTAAGCGAAGAGAGTATCGCGCGGAGGTCTTCATCAGTCTGCTCAATCTGCTTATTGACATGCGCACCGCCAATATTTTGACTAGACTGCTGCTGAGCTTCTGCAATCTGCATTCGCGCTTTCTGTAACTCTTGTGACAGACCGCTTCCCTGCCCACCGGTTAAAACGTTAATCTGCTCCTGACGCTTATCCACACTCGTCTTAGCGGTAGAAAACTCCTGCTGGGCCATCTCATAATCATTCTCATGAGCAGCCACGACCTCTACACCACCCGCAACCCTATGGTTAGAGATAATGACAGCATCAGGACCGATCTCATCTCTGACTCTTCGCATCGCTTGGCGCATATCCGGCGCAAAAAAACGTTTAACCTTCATAATAATTCCTTATCGGCCATCCACGACTTAGCTGAAGCGCAATCAAACATCACCTTCACCTCCAACTGTCGCCACAATGGTGACCTTCTTATTTTCAGGAATCTCCTGGTAGGAGAGCACATTGATCTGATGCTCTCCATATCGGACAAATTTTGACATGAGCGGCCTGACAGGCGCTGCAACTAATAATACCGAAGGCCGCCCCATCATCTCTTGCTGTGTAGCCGCTTCGGATAACGATTTTTGTAATCGCTCAGCCATCCCAGGCTCAAGCACTAATCCGTTATCCTGTCCCTGCTGAACAGAGTTTAGCAACAGCTGTTCTAATTGAGGGGCCAGCGTAATCACTGGCAGCTCAGATTCCGATCCATTGATATTCTGCACAATCAATCGAGAAAGCGAGACACGCACTGCAGCCGTAAGCGCCAGCGGATCCTGAGTTCGATTCACGGCATCAGCCAACGACTCAGCAATGGTTCTGAAATCTTTTAGAGGCACCTGCTCCATCAGCAGATTCTGCAATACCTTCAAAAGGATACTGAAAGATAATTTTGCCGGCACCAACTCTTCAACAAGTTTAGGTGAGGACTTAGTCAGCATATCAAGAAGCTGCTGTACCTCTTCATGCCCCAATAACTCATGCGCATGCGATTGCAGCAACTGATTCATATGCGTTGCAACCACTGTAGAGGCGTCAACCACTGTATATCCAAGCGACTGAGCCTGCTCTTTCTGCGACTGTTCAATCCATATCGCATCCAAACCAAACGCCGGGTCTTTAACTTCTACGCCCTGCAACTTACCGAAGACCTGACCCGGATTAATCGCAAGTTCTCTGTCAGGGTAAACCTCTGACTCACCTACAACCACGCCCATCAGCGTAATTCGGTATGCGCCAGGTAGCAGATCAAGATTGTCACGAATATGCACTGAAGGCACCAAAAAACCCAGGTCCTGAGATAGCTTCTTACGCACACCCTTGATTCGGCTCAGCAACTGCCCACCCTGCATTTTGTCTACCATCGGAATCAGACGATAGCCTACTTCCAGGCCGACCATATCCACGGGCATCACATCATCCCAGTCCAGCTCACGCTTCTCGGACTCGTCATCCTGAGGCAGCTCCGCCTCTTCTCGAGCCTGCTCCTCTTCCTCAACAGCCTTTTTAGTTTTCAGCCTGTAGATCCACCACGCTCCGCCCGCTGCGATAAACGCCAGTGAGAGGAATGCGACATGTGGCATACCAGGAATAATCCCCATTATTGTCAAAATACCCGCAGCAACAGCAAGCGCCTTAGGGGAGGCAAACATCTGCGATATAACCTGCTTACCCATATCATGAGATACATTCTGACGGGTCACCATTATCGCAGCAGCAGTCGATAAAAGCAGTGAAGGCACCTGAGCGACAAGACCATCACCGATTGTAAGCAGCGAGTAGAAACGCATCGCAGTTTCAAAATCCAGATCATGTTGCATCATTCCGATGCCAAGCCCACCAAGCAGGTTGATAACAAGGATTAAGATACCGGCTACTGCATCACCTCGAACGAACTTAGAAGCACCGTCCATCGATCCATAAAAGTCTGCTTCCTGAGTTACATCTTCGCGCCTGGCTTTAGCCTCTTCCTGACCGATAAGCCCCGCATTGAGATCAGCATCAATGGCCATCTGCTTACCCGGCATCGCATCCAGGGTAAAACGGGCACTCACCTCTGAGATTCTGCCCGCACCTTTGGTAACAACCACAAAGTTAATAATGATCAGAATCATAAAGACAACAAAGCCGACCACGTAGTTGCCCCCGATTACAACTTCACCGAAGGCTTCGATCACCTTACCGGCCGCATCCCCCCCTTCATGGCCATACAGCAGTACTACACGAGTTGAAGCGACATTAAGAGCCAACCTCATTAAGGTTGCTATCAGGATAATTGTGGGAAAGATTGCAAAATCGAGGGGACGGCTTGAGTAGACACAAACCAACAAAACGACGATGGACAGGGCAATATTAAAGGTAAACAGAACATCAAGCAGAAACGGTGGTACCGGCAATGTCACCATCGCCAGGATAACAAGCAGCAACAGAGGGACACCGAGATTGCCCCGCCCCGCACTGCGAACATTATCAAAAATTACCGCTCTATCCACCGAGCCACCAAACCGTCAAAAAAACAACAAATAAAAATTAAAATCGCCTAAAAAGATAACCCAAAGGGCAGAACACCCATAATACGCTATTTTTTTGACGCATATCCACATCAACTTGTTATTTTTGCAATAATTACGCCAGTTACAGGTCGTCTTGATACTCTTCTGGTATTGGAAGTTGATCCACCTGTATATCACTCGGTTTCTCAGCCGCTTGCTGCTTATGACGCTTAAGCTGGAAGACGTATGCCAATACCTGAGCAACCGCCATATACAGCCCGGCAGGCACCTCTTCATCGATTTCGGTGAAATTATATAAAGCACGTGCCAGAGGGGGTGCCGACAAAATCGGGACATCGTGCTCTTCAGCTATCTCACGAATTTTAAATGCGACAAAATCCGCCCCTTTTGCCACAAGCACAGGCGCCCCTCGGTTTTCCGCGTCATATTTCAATGCAACGGCGTAGTGAGTCGGGTTGGTGATCACCACATCCGCCTCAGGCACATCTTTCATCATCTGACGTTGAGCAATCTCACGCTGCAATTGCCGTATTCGCCCTTTGACCTCAGGCTTACCCTCCGTATTCTTCATCTCATCCTTAACTTCCTGCAGGGTCATCTTCATCTTTTTGGTATAGTCGTATAGCTGATACGGCACATCGACGATTGCCACAAGAATCAACACAGCACTCAACGCCATAAATACCCAGATAATGATATCTAAAGCAGCATCGATGGCTGGCCGCGCCTCAAATGTCGCTAATGCAAGAATATCCCCTCTAATAGTCCACAGGATCAGAATGGCAAAACCGCCAACAAGGGCAAATTTTGCTATCGCCTTGAACAGCTCCACTAATGACTTAAGTGAAAACATCCTTTTGATCCCTGCCAAGGGATCAATCCGGCTGCCTTTAGGCGCGATCGATTTTCCACTAAAATTCCACCCCCCTAAGGCGATAGGGCCAATCAAAGCGGCCAGAACTAACGTTCCAAACACACCCGCCAACCCCTTAAGCGCCTCCAGCGCCGAAAGCCCAAAGTGAGAAAAAATTTTATTTGTATCGAATATAGCCTGGCGATCGAGAATAAAGTTACTCTCCATCATCCCCAGCAAGCTATTTGCCAGTTGAGAGCCAAAAATAATGACAGAGAACACCGCTGCCATCAGAACCAGTGTCGTAGTCAACTCTTTTGATCGGGGAACATCGCCCTTCTCCCTCGCCTCCCGTATTCGCTTGGGCGTGGGATCTTCGGTTTTTTCCTGACCTGACTCTTCTGCCATCGCTATTGATACCTACAGAAAAATTGTCTCTATGTAGTCAAGCACAAAGCTTGAGATCCGCATGTACTGATCGAGAAATCCACCCAGATTGACCCAGTTGATAAACAGACCTAACACCATTGTAAAAGGGAAACCAACTGCGAGGATATTTAACTGCGGAGCTGCACGAGACATAATACCGAACGCCATATTCACAACAAGCAGAGCGGTTACAGCAGGCAACGCCATCAACATTGCGGCCGAGAACATCCAGCTTCCAGCCATAACCACTCGCCAGTAACCATCACGTTCAAGTGCCTGAAGACCAACAGGCACCACTTCAAAGCTCCTCACGATCACTTCAATCATGATCAGATGCCCATTCATGGCAACAAATATCATCATAATCAACGTCAGATAGAACTGACCCAGCATAACCACAGAGATGCCGTTTGCAGGATCGGTCATCGACGCAAAACCCAGACCCATCTGCATCGCAATCATCTGCCCACCCAACACAAAGATCTGGTAAAAAACCTGAAACAGAAATCCGAGCATCGCACCAATAAGGATCTGCTGCCCAATAATCAGATAACTATTGAAATTCAGCCCATCAAAATCTGGCATTTCAGGCAATAACGGCGCGATTATCATCGTCACAGCTAATGCCAGCATCAAGCGAATACGAGCATTAACCAGCTGACTACCTAAAAGCGGGACCGCCATAAAAAAAGATGCGATACGGAACAGAGGCCACAGAAAAGCAGAGATCCACTGCTCTATCTGCAAAACACTCAGCTCAAACAACGGATCAACCTATCAGGTAGGGAATGCTTTTCACCAGATTAGTGAAATGCTCTGTTAATTTTTGGAGGATCCAGGGCCCCGCCCACATAATGACAAGAATGGTAACCAGCAACCTTGGCAGAAAACTCAGGGTCTGCTCATTGATCTGCGTAGCCGCCTGAAAGGTTGCTACAACTAAACCGACAAGAAGACTTGGAACAATAATGACTGATACCAGCAGGACGATAAGCCAGAAAGCCTCAGCAAATAAACTGAGCACTACCTCAGGTGTCATGAGATCCTCCTAAGAAAAGTCGCTAAATACCAAAACTGGCTGCCAACGTTCCAATTACAAGAGCCCAGCCATCTACTAGAACAAATAGCATGATCTTGAAAGGAAGGGAAATGATCACGGGAGACAGCATCATCATACCCATCGCCATAAGGACACTGGCTACTACGAGGTCAATGATCAGAAATGGGATAAAGAGCATAAACCCGATCTGGAATGCGGTTTTCAGCTCACTGGTTACAAAAGCAGGCACCAATACAGTGAAAGGGATCTGTTCAGCGCTTTCAACCGCAGGCGAACCAGAGATTCGCATAAACAGTTCCAGATCACTCTCTCGGGTCTGCAACATCATAAAATCCCGAAACGGGACGCTGGCGACCTTAAACGCCTCAAACACCCCTAACTCTTCATTAACATATGGCTGCACTGCCTGCACATAAACCTTATCCAGTACCGGTGTCATAATGAAGAGAGTTAAAAACATCGCCATCCCCACCATAATCTGGTTGGAGGGTGTCTGCTGCAAGCCTAATGCTTGTCGCAAAATTGCAAATACAATGATGATTCGCGCGAACGAGGTCATCATCATGACCATAGCTGGCAGGAATGTCAGCATAGTCATCAGCGCAAGCACCTGCAGGGTTACGCTGTAACTTGTTTCTCCGTTTTCCCCCTCTGTCAGGGTGATTGCAGGGATCCCTACATCTGCTGCGGAAACATAGCCAGAGAAAAATAAAGACAGACTGATAAGCAATAGAGGAAACAACCTACTCATCTTTCCCCTTTCCTATCTTTTTCCCCATCACATCATTCAGTTTTTCAGCAAAACTTTCAGGTTTAGTAACATCCACTCCGGCATCTTTATCAAATGTGTGAAGATGCGAGACACGACCGGGGGCCACCCCTAGTAAAATCTGTTGCTCGCCCACTTTAATCAGTACCGCTTTTTCTCGTGTACTTAAGGGGAGAACCCCGAGCACCTGCATATACTTTGTTACCGGGGATAGCCCCGAAAACCGTTTAAACAGCCAGGAGAGTATAAAAATAAGAGCGATAACCACCAACAAGCCCACAACCAGTTGCGACAGGGCTTCTGAGGAGAAGGGCTCTTGAAAGGCAGGAGCGACAGAAGGTTGTGCGGTTGAGGCTGGCACAGCCGCATAGGCGATAAAGGGTGTAGCACTGCCTATCAGAAGAACCAGTAATCGCATCAGCATTATTTCAGACGTTTGATACGTTCTTGCGGACTAATCACATCTGTCAGGCGAATGCCGTAACGGTCATTCACTACGACCACTTCACCGTGGGCGATCAGGGTACCGTTAACCATTACATCCAGAGGCTCACCCGCCACACGGTCCAATTCAATAACCGAACCCTGATTTAACTGTAGCAAGTTACTGATCGGGATATCCGTCTGCCCAACCTGCATCGAGAGTGTAACCGGAATATCGAGGATCACATCCAGCTTAGGATCAGAAACCGGCGTTCCTTCATCCATTAACTCATCGAGTTCAACTGAAGTACCTGCGACTCCTGTTGCAGCAAGCAGCTCATCCGGGTCTACCGATTCCCCGTCATCACCTTGCTCTTCCATAGCAGCGGCCCATTCATCTGCCAGTGCTTGTTGGTCTTCAGTTTCATCACTCATCAATCAAGTTCTCTTAAATAGGTCTTACTGGCACCGCTATTTAGGACGGTGAATCTGATCCACAATTTTAACTGCAAGATTGCCACGAGATACCCCCATAGTACAGTTATATACGGGTACCTTATTTGCCTTCAATTCAAATACCTCAGGTAATTCAATCGGGATGATATCACCGGCTTCCAGCTCGACAACATCTCGCAATGTCATCTCCTGCTCAGCCAGTGTCATCTCCAGAGGAAGCGCCGCCATCAAGATATCTCTCTGCAGTGCAACCTGCCAGCGCTCATCTTTCTCATCTTCACTATTCTGGAAGCCTGAAACCAGTAGGTCCCTGATCGGCTCCAACATCGAATAGGGCATTGCCACATGAAACTCACCAGAGCCTCCCTCCAGATCAACCTGGAAGGTACTGACCACAACCACTTCGGTAGGATTGATCACATTGGCCATCGCCGGATTCATCTCATGACCGAGATGCTCAAACGTAAGATCTTTGACCGGGCTCCAGGCCTCTTCCAGATCAAGGAAGAACTGCTCTAAAGCTTTATGAATCAGTCGTGTCTCTGTCGGAGTAAAGTCACGTCCCTCAATTTTGGCATGCCGACCATCACCGCCAAAGAAGTTATCCACCAACTTGAATACTAATTTAGCATCCATGATGAACAGAGCGGTCCCTCGTAACGGGCTGACACGGATCAGATTCATACTGGTAGGCACGTAGAGCGTATGAATATAGTCGCCATACTTCATCACCTGTACGCCACCAACGGTCACATCCGCCGCACGCCGCAACAGGTTAAAAAGACTGATTCGGGTATATCGTGCGAAACGCTCGTTTATCATCTCTAACGTTGGCATCCGCCCACGAACAATACGTTCATGGCTCGCCAAGTCATACGAACGAACATCTCCTTCGTCGACCTCTTCCTCTTCTGTCTCTACGTCACCATCATCTACACCATGAAGTAACGCATCGATTTCATCTTGTGAAAGAAGATCTTTAACCGACATTTACAGGTCTACCTCACTGAAATAGTGCTGCATCATTGCATCACCATATTGGTGAAGAGAATAGTCTCAACACCGGGCTTACCAATTTTTTCCTGCATCAATTCGCGCACAAGGTCAGTTGCACTCTGTCTTAGTGCTTCTTTACCTTCGATAGATTGTAACGTCCTGAAATCCTGCGTACTAAACAAGTTATTTAATCGCGACACAATCAGAGGCATATGCAGCGTCATTGCATCCGCAACCGCCTGATCTCGACTTTTTGCCTCTACGTAAAGCTGTATGTAATGTGGACGTTTATCTTGTGACTGCAAAGTAACAACAAACATGGGCTTCCCTCCCATGGTACGGACTTTGGTATAGATCGCGTCGGCTCTTACAGGCTCAGCCGGAGCAGCCTCTTCGGCGGCCGGCTCATCACTTCCCCCCAGGAAGAATAATGCAGCGGCAGCACCGCCCCCCCCAACTACAACCAGAGCCAGAACGGCAATAATGATCAGCTTCAGCTTGGAAGATTTTTTACCGCCCTCTTCAGCGCTTTGTTCTTGCTCTTCAGCCATTCATCAATCCTCAAAAACACCCGGCACGACAGAAAATCCAATCGCGCATTGCAATATTACTTATGCGCCTAATATAACACACTGTTTTTAAGGCTGAAGATCAACACCTAACAAAAACAGAGATTTAACCAGCTATTTATCGCCCCACTTCAAGTTATCTATGCATAGTAATCGACCAGAGATACCGTCCGCGCCCCAGATGCCTGATTTACCTCTTGATCATCAGCCATCCCCTGAGCGGCATAATCACCTTTTGCACCTTGATGTTCAGCCATCTCCTCTCTCTGCTGCTGTGAAGACTGATCTGAAACCGAGGAGTCCTGTAATGCCAAACCTTGCTCCGCAAACATTTCACGCAGACGCGGTAAACTTTGTTCAACCGCGTCTCTGACATGCGCATGAGGCGAGGTGAAATTCAAACTAACCTGATCCTGATTAACACTGATCCGTACTTGTAACGATCCAAGCTCTGGGGGATCAAGTTTGATTTCCGCTACTCTGGAGCTTTGCGCCGCAATCATGATCGCTCTTTCTCCCAACGCATTTTTCCAGGCTGGAGTATTGATCTTGACCTGCCCCGGCATCATCAATGTTTGTGCGTCAGCAGCATTTTTCTGAGCCTGTGTTGGCTGAGCAGCATTCTGCAGCGCTGCTGTAGCCTGCTCTGCAACTTTATCTACAGCTTGACTTAACCCTGTATCAACTTTTTCACCCGCAGCTATTTTCTGCATCAGCTGCTGGGTCATATCAAGGGCGGTCTCAATCTTCTTCGGTGCCAGATCTAACATAGGGGGTGTGAAATTTTGGTTTGCAGAAACCCGCTCTCGTCCAGATGAAACATTAGCCTGCTGAGTTTCAGCTAGAAGCCGCTCTAATGACTCATCCCGATGTATATTGACCTGAGGCTGACCTTTTTCTGTAGCTCGGGCTGCGCGCATCAACTCTCCATTCGCCAATTCGCCCTCCCTATCGGTGACAGGAACTCCAACAGCAGGTTGAACCTCTGCTTTCCGGTTAGTATTGGCCAGTGCGACGTCAGACTGAACAACACCCGGAGCAACCTGAGCCGGCTTTACTGCCGGTTCTGAGCCCATCGTACGCCCTGAAGAACTATCAGCGTTTTGTAACGCAGCTCTTTCTGTTGTTTGGCCCGCACCGATCTCAACTTGTGGAGATCTCTGCAGCGGTTCCCTTGATAAGCTGGAAGCTTTCAGATCGGGTTGTGATAATGGGGGTTGTGACAATGGGGGTTCTGATTTAACGGTTTCCGGTTGTGTTGGAACAACAGGCTTAGCGGCTACTGCCTCTCTTTCAGCATCTACCAATAAAGATCCGGCACTATCGACTACGTTTGAGGCTCCATTACCACTCGTCAGTTTTGCAGAGCCCTGTTCAGGTTCAGGTGATCTACCAACACTCCTATCGACTAATTCATCAGGAGTACGTTTTTGTGCATTTGGATCAACCGAAACGGTTACACTGTGTCTCGGCTCTTGTCCCTCAAGCAACACTCTATCAATCTCTACGTTCGCCGCTTGAGGTGCTTTGTTGTCACTCTGCTCTGATATAGCATCAGCATCATCTAAAGAAGAAACAACGGCAACTTCAGGCAGATCTATCCGTGAACTCTCTGGTAGCAACTCCTCTTGTTCAGAGTATTGCTTCAACGCTTTGGCCAACTCTGCACCCAGCCCCGGAGGCAATCCAACAGCTTCAGGATCTCCCACCTGTTCAAGCAGATAAGCAACCTGAAGCAACTGAGCTTTTGTAGCATTTTCCGGTAGTAACGATGAACTCTCCTGCGGCAACCCCTCTCCCGAAGGCGGCAAAGAAGCGCCGTTCCTAAAAGCGGCAGGTACCACACCACCCTGCCCCTGTTGATTCAGCAGAGAACCAAAACTATTAAAGAGAGGTGCTGCTGCCCCCCCAACTGGCGCACTCTGGGGCGGTACAGATATATTCAGAGATAGGAGTCCACCACCAGTGGACAGAGACATTTGCTCGCTCATTTCAGGCTCCTGTTGATAATGCCTGAATGATAAAAAGCAAAAATAGGGCCAACTTATATATAACTAGGCTTTGCTACCTGCGAGCGCTCATCAAGCTGCTTCTGGAGTGATTTTTCCTCAGCATCTTCTTCCGACTTAACAGCCGCTGCAGTCAGTTTTTGAATCCCTTTAGCCTTTGCATAAGCCGCCTTCCAGTGCTGCTCAACTACTTCGAGCTCTCTGCGATTTTGCTCCATTGCATTGAGTTGAGCCTGTTTGGCATCCTGAATCTTCTGCATAAACGCCTGCTGCGCATGCAGTTGGGCACCGGTATACCCTTCAGCGTTTGAACCAAGATAGTTCTGCTGATACTCACCCATGTATTGATCGAGCTGAGCCATCGTAACCCGGTCCTGCTCAACACGCTGACGACTGGCAGCCAGATACTGGTCGGCCTGCTGCTTCTTTTTTTCAGCCAGATCAAGCACTAACTGTAAACGCTTTGATCGCTTCTTCATTTTTGCAGACCATTAGTTACAGGGCGGTGAAGTTGCTGGTCAGCCGCAGGCTGTGGATTTGTTGGCGGGGCAGACAACACCATCACCATCTGTTGCATAGATGTTACCAGAGGAAAAGCTTCATCAATTCCCTGTCGAAGATACCCGTTCAGAGATGGCAGGTTATCGATCACAAAATCGGTATCTGGATCACTCCCCTTCACATAGGCCCCCACATTAATCAGATCTTCATTCTGACGATACTTGGAGTATAGCTGCTTAAACCTCATCGCTATCTTCAACTGATCAGGCTCTACAATTTGTGGCATAGCACGACTGATAGATGCTTCAATATCTATCGCTGGATAGTGGCCCTGTTCAGCCAATTGACGCGATAGCACAATGTGCCCATCAAGAATAGCGCGTGCCGAATCAGCTACCGGATCCTGCTGATCATCACCTTCCGTTAATACGGTATAAAACGCTGTTATTGAGCCGCCACCGGCTTGACCATTACCAGCTCGCTCAACCAGTTTAGGAATTTTAGCAAACACTGAAGGGGGGTACCCTTTAGTGGCCGGCGGTTCACCCACAGCCAGCGCAATTTCACGCTGAGCTTGTGCGTACCGGGTCAGGGAATCCATCAATAACAATACATTTTTGCCCTGATCACGGAAGTATTCAGCAATTCGTGTAGATAACTGTGATGCCCTGAGCCGCATCAGTGGTGAGTCATCCGCCGGAGACGCAACCACGACTGAACGCTTTAACCCCTCTTCACCCAAACTCTGCTCGATAAACTCTTTAACCTCACGACCACGCTCGCCGATCAGCCCAACAACAATGATTTCAGCTTCAGTAAAACGTGTCATCATGCCGAGCAGAACCGACTTACCGACACCACTCCCCGCAAACAACCCCATGCGCTGTCCACGTCCAACGGTCAACAGACCATTAATCGTTCTGATACCAACATCGAGAGGCTGTTTTATCGGATCGCGCAACAACGGATTGATCACTTCACCCGAAAGACCTGTCTCAGCTTCCGGTACCAGTGCTCCCTTGCCATCAATCGGCTTACCAACACCATTCAGCACACGCCCTAACAGAGACATCCCAACAGGCACTTTCCCCATCGCAGCATGGGCGATAACGCGGGTTCCCGCCTGAAGCCCATCAATCGGGTAGAGCGGCATCAGATAGATACGATCACCAGAGAAACCGACCACTTCAGCTTCCACCAGGTTATCTGCAGCCAGTTCAATGAAGCAGCATTCACCAACAGCACACTTAATACCTACAGCTTCGATGGTGAGACCGATCATACGTGTGATACGGCCCTCAATGCGTGGGGGGAGATGGTTCAGGGGTTGTGAGAATCGAGACAGCCGATCCAGTATGTTACTCATGGGGATCAGCCGGAACTGCTAAGGCATTGCGATAGAACTGATCGACGACATCGGCAAAGTTTGCAGCCACATCATTCTTGACCAGAGTACTTGCGGTGATCAACTGATAATCCCCATCCGAAAGCTGCTCATTAACCTCGAAGTTCAAACTAATATCCGAGGGTAGGGGCATATTTTCAAGATGCTGAATATCGGCTGGGCTTGCACGCAGAGTGACCCTACCTAAGGGCTCAGGGAGCTGAGATAGGGCTGCCTGGATAGATTGCTGAATAAGCTCAGGGCGAAGTTTAAGTTCAGCCCCAATAACGGCTTCAGAAAGAGAGGTTACCAACTTCAGTAATTGCTCCTCCAACTGATCTGTCTGATCTTTCAGCGGGGATTCGAATTCCAGTAACATCTCACCAAGGATTTTATGCAAGCGTTGCACTTCGCCCTCACCCTTAGCAAAACCCTCTTGATACCCTTTAGCCTCACCCTCTTTAATTCCTTGAGGCATCCCCTCCTCAATACCTTTGAGCCGCCCCTCTTCAAGACCTGCCGCTAAACCCTCAATACGGGCGGATTCACGAATCTCTTCGAGTTCAGAAACAGTAATCTTTTCAGCGGCAATTACCTCCTCTACAACAGTAACAGGCGCGTTTTTTTGCGCTAAAGCCACTGAGGAGGGCTCCGTCATCTGAGGAAGATCCCATCCGGAGAGCGCTATAGCCTCGTCTGCCCGGATACGTTTATAAGGTTTGCTGCTGTCTGACATAGTTCAGCCCTACAACATCTCTTCGCCACCGCCGCCAAGGATGATTTCACCCTCGTCAGCCAGCCTTCTAGCCACCGTAAGAATCTCTTTCTGTGCTTCTTCGACTTCAGATACACGAACAGGCCCTTTCGCTTCAAGATCATCCCGCAGAAGCTCGGCCGCACGTTTGGACATGTTACGGAAGACTTTCTCCTGAAGTGAGACATCCGCACCTTTCAGGGCAATGACAAGCACATCGGTTGAAACTTCACGCAAGATAGCCTGAATACCCATGTCTTCGACATCCTGGAGGTTTTCGAACACAAACATCATGTCGGAAATGGTGTTGGCAAGGTTTTCATCCGCTTCTTTGATTCCCTCCATCAACTCAGCTTCCAGATTCGAGTCGATAAAGTTCATAATATCTGCGGCATTCTTTACACCGCCCAGAGTCGCAGTACTTGCGCCACTTGCGCCAGCAAATTGACGCTCAAGAATATCATTCAACTCTTGCAGTGCTTGAGGCTGGATACGATCAAGAGCTGAAACTCGCATCAAAATATCCAGTCGCTGTTTATCATCAAAATATGCCAGCACACCAGCTGCCACGTCAGGCTCCAGATACGCCACGACTACAGCCTGTATCTGCGGATGCTCATAGCGAATGATTTCAGCTATCTGGCGGGGCTCCATCCAGCGAAGTGTATCCAGGCCGGAAGTATTGGTGCTCATAAGAATACGATCAAGAAGAGTTTTAGCTTTTTCTTCGCCCAACGCCTGATTCAGCATTGAACGAATATAGATATCATTATTGATGCCAATACCGGTTTGGTCGCTGACCAGCCCCATAAAATCACCAACAACAGATTCAACCTTGGATTGCGGCACATTATTTAGCTGCGCCATCGCTTCACCAATCATCTGAACCTCTTTCGGGCCCATATGCTTAAGGATTTCAGCGGCATCAGCTTCGCCTAAGCTAATCAGAAGAATCGCAGCTTTGTTGATCTCGCTGAGTTCATCCTGACTTGCCTCATCGCTCATCGTCACCTACCCACTGTTTCACCGCCTGCGCTACCCGCGCTGGATCTTCAGCAACCATACTACGAATCGCATTTAACTGGTAATCAAAGCTTTCATTTGGCGTCGGCAACAGATCATCATCACTACCAAAAGTAACTGAATCTGATGAGAAATCACCACTGTCCAGTCCTTCCAATTCGGCTGATACATCACCGGCAGCACCCACGCCAGCCATATTACCTGCCGTCCCCGCGGTAGCAAGATTACGTAAGATCGGTCGTAAAATACCAAACACCAGAACCAGAACAAACACCGCTGCCATAACCTGCTTCACAACATCCCATACCCACTCCTCTTTCCAGATTGGGGTTTCCTCAGTGGCGATAGGCATTTCGGCGACAAAAGGTGTATTAACAACATTTACACTATCCCCCCTGACAGAGGAATAACCCACTGCATCCCGAACCAGTATTCTTAGGCGCTCTAACTCATTCTGATCCCAGGGTGTACGTATCATCTCACCGGTCGCAGCATTAACACTGGACAGATCATCAACGACTACAGCCACAGTTAATCGACGTACACGCCCCTGCTGATGTTTTGTGTAGCTAATTGTACGGTCCAGCTCAAAGTTACGCGTTGCCTGTTTACGCGAAGAACCTGGATTTCCTGTCACGCTTGAAACCACCCCTTCACCAGACGCCTGTTCTGGCACACTACTGGGGCCTGGAGGCTGGTTGGATAAAGCACCAGGCACCCCAACAGCCGAAGCACCAGCAACACGCGACTCATCCATTGTTTGCTCACTACGCAGAGCAGGCAGGTCAGGGTTATATAATTCATCCGTCTGCTCTACAGCAGTGAAGTCAACGTCCGCAGAGACTTCTGCACGAAAACGCCCCATACCCACGACAGGCTGAAGGATACTGTTAACGCGATTCAACATTGTTTCTTCAAGATTACGCGTGTATTCGAGCTGCTTGGCAGCTAATACAACATTGACATCTTTATCGCGAATATTAAGCAGACGCCCACGCTGATCGACAACCGTCACATCTTTGACATTTAAGGCAGGAATACTGGATGCAACAAGATTTGCGATGGACGCAACCTGATCACGCTCCAACTGGCGCCCCGAAAACAGCTCAAGGAAAACAGAAGCTGTCGGTTTTCGGGTATCACGAATAAACACAGTATCTTTTGGTATTGCCAGATGAACACGCGCATTTCGGATGGCGGTCATACTGGAAATGGTACGAGCCAGCTCACCTTCAAGGCCACGACGATACTTTGTCGTCTCCATAAACTGACTGGTACCCAGACTCTGCTCTTTATCGAGTATTTCAAAGCCAACCGTTTTATCCGCTGTATATCCCTCGGACGCCAGCTTAAGGCGAGCCTGATGCACATACTCATCCGGAACCAAAATAGCACGCCCATCGGCATCAAATTTGTAAGGCACATTATAGAGACGCAGCTGCTCTATAATCTGGTTTGCATCAGAAAATGAAAGGTTACTGAAGAGAACGCGCTGCTCTGGTTTCTGGGACCACAAAACCACGGCAAAACCAATCGCAACACTTGCTGCCAACCCCACCATCAACCCAAGCTGACGAACGATGCTTAGCTTGTTAAAGCCCTGCATGGGATTCCCGGTTAATGCATTTGCGCTATCAGATGCCACTGCCACTCTTCCTGTATTATTTTAATATTAATCAGATCGGCATTTTCATAATATCTTCATAAGCGGTAACCAAACGATTACGCACCTGTGTCATTGCCTGAAATGACACTGAAGCTTTTTCAGCGGCGATCATAACCTGAGGCAGGTCAACCATCGGATCGCCTTTTTCATAAGCCACCGCCATTTTTTTGGCTTCAGCTTGTGTTTCATTAACACCATCTACTGCATTCTTCAGGATTTCACCGAACCCTGTGCGCTCAGCTGGCTTAATACCGCCCATGTCTGACGGCATACCCTGCATCATTTCAGATGAAGCACTCTGAACTTCAGTCTTCATCGCTCGCATCTGCATCAGGACGCTATTTATGTCAGCTCTATCAACCATATCAACACCAAACGGCAATTTATTGACATTATAAACGGAGAACCCTCTCCATCAAGACAAAATTCAGCTTTACGTGACATTTTTTTGTCTTATTTTTATAAAAACTATAAAACCTATAGCAGATAAAGCAAAAAACGGGCCATAGGCCCGTTAATCTTTTGACAAAATAGTGATTAGTAATGTGCTTCCGGTGGATCACCGTATTTTAAGCGAACATACATTAATGCAACAGTCAGAGCATCACCGATCGCTGTATGCCTCTCAAGCATTGGAATATCCAATTGCTTAGATATCGTATCAAAACGCAGATCCACATTTCCGCCCACAGCCTTCCACTTAATGATGTCATGATAGACATGGGAGAGCTCAATCGCCTTGTTTGGTAAGCCAAAGCCGAACTGAGGACGGATAAATTTATCGAGCATCCTGACATCATAGTTTACGTAATAGCCCAGAATTGGCCGATTACCGACAAATTCCAACACCTGCTCCAGGGCGTCTTCAATATCGATCCCTTCGGCAAGATCGCTCTCACGGATTTTATGAATTTTTATCGAATCGCCGGTGAGTGATTTGGGAGGCTTTAGCTTGATATCTAACCGGTCACTGGTTAATACCTTTCGCCCCTTAATCTTAACCGCACCGATTGAAACGATCTCACCCTGCTTCACATCCAGGCTGGTTGTTTCACAATCAAGCGAAACAACCTCATCGCCATCATAGGTCTCAAAGAGGTGAGCATAAGGCCCTGATTTATGGTCATACTTTTCTTTTATTCTTCGTACCGCTCTGGGTATGATCATCTATATTAACCCCCGAGGTGATACCTTAACTCAAGATGCTTTTTAAAGCCTTTCACAATATGCAAAGCATCCCTGAGCAGGTCGCGCTCCAGTTTATCTAATGACTGCAGCTCAATAAGATTTGGTGTTTGGTCGTGCCCTGTATCACTACACTCAATTCGCTTAATCTGCTGCCTTAATCGCAAACTGATAAACAGGCTTAACGCTTCAGTAATCTCTTTACCGTGTTTTTCTTTTAACTGACCAAGCTCAACAAGTGCTTCAATTCGCTCAAAGGTATTTGTCGGCTTCACTCGGTATTCGAGAGCGATCGTCCGGATACCATGTACGATAGGGAAGATACCGCCTTTCTTAATATCTAGCTGCCCTTTATCTTTAAGATTTCCAAAGAAGGTCAGCGGCGTATCAAATTCAAGTGAAGACTTAGCAAAATGCGAGAAGAACACATCATTATTGCGAAGGTGACGCATAAACCAATTTCGGCTTGCCTTGAATATAGCAGGGTTCCCCGCAACAGGTTTGGCGTCTACAGCTATCGCCAGGTTCATTTGCGAATCACCATCACAGCGATCAGCCCAATCACCTAACATTTGTGTCCAACCGCCAAGCGATTTAACCCACTCCGGATTGGATACCATAATATTACCCGGGCAGGGCGGGAAGCCAAATTCGATTAAAGTCTCACTGAACCGGTTCAGTGTCTCCTGCATCTCAGGCCAGACCAGACCATCACGATGAATAATCGCATTGTCCTGGTCCGTTTTCATTATCTGCTCGCCACGTCCTTCAGACCCCATCACCAACAGACATACATGTGGCTGCATATCCGCAGGAATCATGATATTGAACAACTTGGCAATAATCCGTCCATTCATCGCCGCTAGCAGATCCATAACAAAGCGCGTTTTAACACCGTTAGAAACCAAGGCCTTAATCAGATCATCAAGACCTTTTTCTGCTTCTTTAAGATCCTCAATGGTTTGTGCGCGCTCAATACGCAAACCAATTACATGTGAATGACTGGAGAAATAACTGAGTACATCTGTCAGCTCAACAATGCCCCCCATCGCTCCATCTTTCATTACAACTACACGTTCAATATGCTGCTGCGTCATGATGATTAGTGCGTTGAACAAGTAATCATCTGGCTGCACAGTTATCAGACGATAACTGGCAATTTCAGCCAGATCGGTTTCCATCGACAGTTCATTAACAATAACAGCATCCAGAAGATCGGTTCCTGTGACCATTCCGTGACGATTGCCACGCTTGACCAGAATGCAGTCCGCTTTCTTCTCACGCATTAATAATGTTGCATCACGAATCGATGTCCCTTCCGGGATCACCAGCGGATCACGCACTAAACCATCTGATACTTTCGCCAGCATAAATTCAGCCATATCCTGATCTTTACTATGTTGCTCTACGATCTCTGTTTTGGCTGAAAGGTTTTGCTGGAAGTAATCTGCAAACAGCCCGTTCGTGGACATCAGATCCAACAATGTTTTTGTTGGCAGAATATGGCAGATAGTCTCCTCTTCTGCGATGAAGTTATGTATCGCCTTACCACGGATAGCAGACCAACCACCAAAATAGTCCTCATTGGTATAGTGAACAAAGACGTGTTCAGGTGCTGCCTCACCATCCTCTCTTACATCACTTTCACCAACCCTTCCTTTCAGAATAACAAAAACGCCCTCAGGCTCTTCGCCTGCAGCCATGATCACTTCGCCTTTCTGGTAGTAACCAATATCCAGACTTGAGCGAAGCAGCCTCTGTTCATTTTCATCCAGTAAACTAAACGGAAGGTTCGTCATTTTGAAAGAATCAGGCATTATTTGACCTCTAATTCATTGCAATAAAAAAGGCGCTCCAACTAACGCTGGGCGCCTTTCCTTTAAGGTTTTAGCTCGATCTTAATGATCGTGAGCTTCACCAGCGCCACGTGGGATACGAAGATCCGCAACGATGTCCTGGATTTCCTGTGGTGGTTCCTGAGTCATGCTAGACACTACGAAACCAACGATCAGGTGAAGGATCGCACCAACTGTACCGAAGCCACCTGGAGAGATACCCATGAAGTACTGATCAGGAGTACCGCCACCGAATGCGAAGTAGTACATGTAGCACATAGTAGTCACAAGACCTACCAGCATACCTGCAATCGCACCCTGAGAGTTATGGCGAGTCCAGAAGATACCCATGATGATCGCTGGGAATACGGAAGCACATGCCAGACCGAATGCCAGAGCTACCACCTGGGCCACGAAGCCTGGAGGATTAATACCGAAGTAACCTGCAATACAGATCGCTACGATCGCTGCCAGACGAGCGTACATCAGCTCCTGCTTATCAGAGATATCAGGATTGATAGTCTTCTTCATCAAGTCATGCGAGATAGCTGTAGAGATTACCAACAGCAGACCTGCCGCAGTTGATAGCGCTGCCGCAACCGCACCCGCTGCTACCAGAGCGATTACCCAGTTTGGAAGCTGAGCGATGTCTGGGTTAGCCAGTACCATGATGTCACGGTCTACGTATACTTCGTTTGCGAAAGGCTTATTGCCAGCAGCAACAGCTGGATCCGCAGAAGTGATCGCATTGCTTGTCAAGCGCTCACCGTGCTCACCACGCTCTTCTGTGAATTTAGGCTTACCTTTACCAGCATCAAACGCTTTACCAGCAGAGTACTGTACTTTGCCGTCGCCGTTACGGTCCTGCCAAGCCAGAAGACCAGTGTTCTCCCAGTTTTTGAACCATGCAGGCATTTCAGCGTACGCTGTACCTGTACCGTCAGCACCATTGATAGTCTGAATCAGGTTAACACGACCGAAGCCTGCAACACCTGGAACAGCTGTGTAAAGCAGTGCGATGAAGATCAATGCATAACCTGCAGAGATACGCGCATCTTTTACACGAGGTACTGTGAAGAAACGTACGATTACGTGAGGCAGACCTGCAGTACCACACATCAGAGCTACAGTCAGGAAGAAGAGATCAATTGTTGATTTCTTACCTTCAGTATACTGATGGAAGCCCAGATCAATTGATAGCTGATCCAGTGTTGCAAGTACAGACATACCACTGTCCAGAGTCGCACCCAGACCGATCTGCGGCAGGAAGTGACCTGTAATCTGTGCAGACAGGAAGAATGCTGGAACAGTAAACGCCAGAATCAGTACACAGTACTGAGCTACCTGAGTATAGGTAATACCTTTCATACCACCCAGTACAGCGTAGAAGAATACGATCGCCATACCGATGATTACACCTGTGTTGATGTCAACGTGCAGGTAACGAGAGAATACGATACCAACACCACGCATCTGACCAGCAACGTAGGTGAAAGAGATTACGATTGTACAAACTACAGCGATTACACGTGCAGTCTGTGAGTAGTAACGGTCACCGATGAAGTCAGGTACTGTAAACTTACCAAACTTACGCAGGTAAGGTGCCAACAGAAGCGCCAGCAGTACATAACCACCAGTCCAGCCCATCAGATAGGCAGAACCGTCACGGCCGATGAAGGAAACCAAACCAGCCAGAGAGATAAACGAAGCCGCAGACATCCAGTCAGCTGCCGTCGCCATACCGTTTGCAATTGGTGGTACACCACCGCCTGCTACGTAGAATTCTTTAGTCGATCCAGCACGTGCCCATATCGCGATACCGATATAAAGCACGAAGGAAGCGCCTACAAAGAGAAATGTTAAAACGTCGAGACTCATAGCAATGCCGTCCTAATAGAAATTATTATTGTTATTCGTGAACGTCATACTTCTCGTCAAGCTTGTTCATGCTTACAACGTAAGTCCAGATCAAGATAACGAATACGAAGATTGACCCCTGCTGACCGAACCAGAAACCTAGTGGGAAACCGAAGAACGGAATCTCATTCAGCTGTTCGACAAACAGGATCGCGCAGCCGTAGGACACTACGAACCAAACTGCAAGGTGAGTCATAATGATGCGCAAATTTTCGCGCCAGTAGGCTTGCGCCTGCTCATTACTGATTGACATAACACCATCCTTATTTTTGTTATTTAAAAAATTGGTGAAAATTTAAGACAGCTAAAGGTTATCAAACAGTTAAGCCAAACAAAGCTCAACTTTAGTCGACTCAACTGATCTAATTACCCAGACTATCACCACCAGATCAGCCAGATAGCAGCTGATGGCGCCTAAAATAAAAAAACCTAATAAACACAACAAGCTATACAAAGGTATTAGCAGCAACCAAGCAGTAGCCCATAAACGAATTCATATCGACAATATTGGGTTAATATAAAAAACCGGTAAACTATCAAACAACTACCCAGTTTCCCCAGACAAGGAACACACAATGCTTTCAGGTTGGTCGATCATTTTAATCTCCCTGGCGTACCTAGGACTGCTGTTCGCCATCGCCTACTATGGAGATAAAAGCGCCCAAAACAGCAAACGCATTGTCAGCCGCCCGATCATCTATGCGCTATCTTTAGCGGTTTATTGTTCTTCGTGGACATTCTATGGAGCTGTTGGACGAGCCAGTTCAAGTGGCTGGGAGTTTTTAGCAACCTACCTTGGCCCCTGCCTGGTCTTCATCTTCGGCTGGCGACTGATCGAGAAGATGATTCTGATTAGTAAGCAGCAGAACATCACCACCATCTCTGATTTTATCTCCTCCCGTTATGGTAAAAGCCAGGCGCTTGCCGTACTGGTCACGATCATCGCTGTCACCGGCACGATGCCTTATATCGCGATGCAGCTAAAAGCTGTCGCAATCAGCTACAACGCCCTCACACCGGGCAGTGAAGAGGTCATCAGCAAAGGGAGTGATACCGCCCTCTTCGTTGCAATTGTCATGGCTATTTTTGCGATTCTGTTCGGTACTCGTCACATCGATGCCACTGAACATCATGAAGGACTCGTGCTCGCCGTTGCCTTCGAATCTATCGTAAAGTTGACCGCATTTATCGCTGTAGGTATCTTTGTGATGATGGAGGTTTTCAACGGCTTTGATGATCTGGCGTACAACGTCGCGTTACAGCTGAATCATAATCGTAACTACTCATCGCTTTTCCAAGACAGTTTTTTGACGGAAACATTATTAGCCTGCGCAGCAATCATCTGCCTCCCGCGTCAATTTCATGTCACTATTGTTGAGAATACCAATTCAGGTCACCTGAAACTTGCTCGCTGGTTGTTCCCTATCTACCTCCTACTACTGGCAATATTCGTACTGCCCATATCAACCGCGGGCGTACTCTATTTTGAAAACACCAGCGTGGACTCAGACACCTTTGTTCTGATGCTGCCGCTCGCTGCAGATTACAAACAGTTGGCTACTTTTGCTTTTATCGGTGGCCTTTCAGCATCCACCAGTATGGTAATTGTTGCCAGCATCACACTGGCAACGATGGTATGTAATGACATTGTCATGCCGATGCTGTTCAGGATCTCATGGTTACGCCTATCGGAAAACAAGGACCTCGGGGCACTCCTGCTGAGGGTACGGCGCATCACAATCATGTGCCTGATGATTCTGGCTTACTTTTACTATCGAATTTTGGGTGAGCAATCCCCTCTTGCCTCTTTCGGCCTGCTTGCCTTTGTTGCAGCGGCTCAATTCCTTCCCGCTATCCTCGGAGGGATCTACTGGAAGGCAGGTTCCCGACACGGCGTGCTTGCCGGTTTGATAGGTGGATTTCTGCTGTGGCTCTACACATTGGTATTGCCATCATTCAGTGACGCAGGACTGCTTGGCCCGGAATATCTACAAAGCGGCATTATGGGGATAGACTGGCTCAAACCGACTGCGCTCTTCGGGATAGAGGGCTTCGATGCCTTAACCCATGGTGTATTCTGGACTCTGCTGGTTAATACCGGTCTTTATATTCTGGTTTCACGCTACACCAGTCTACGGCTGGTTGATCGAATCCAGGCCAGCGCCTTCGTCGATGTTTACAATAAAGACCTGACCGAATCAGCACGACAGTATGGGCAGGTTACAGTAGGCGATCTACAACTTCTTACTGAGCGTTTTCTGGGTATTAGCCGCACCCAGCACTCCTTTACCGGTTTTGCGCTACAACGGGGCGAGGAACCCCCTCTATCGGGTGATAAAGCGACACCGGAACTGATTCAATTTACTGAACGTCTTCTGGCCGGTGTTATTGGTGCCTCCTCTGCGCGCATCATTCTCGCATCCACACTTCGCGGTAAAGATATGCATATCGGGGATGTTGTAACTATCGTCGATGAAGCCTCACAGGCCCTGCGCTTTAACCGCTCACTTCTCCAATCAACCATCGAAAACATTAGTCTCGGGATAAGCGTAGTCGATCAGCAGATGCGTTTGGTGGCCTGGAACCGGGTGTATGTTGAGATGTTTGATTATCCGGAAGGACTGATCTGTGTCGGTCGACCGATTCAGGAGGTATTCCGCTACAACGCGATGAAGGGAGAATACGGCCCCGGAAATAATGATGAGCAGGTCAAGAAACGTCTTAAAGTACTTCGTTCAGGCAAACGCCATAGCTATGAACGCTTCCGTCCTGATGGCACGGTACTGGAGGTCCGTGGCAACCCAATGCCTAATGGCGGCTACGTAAACACATACATGGATATCACTGAGCATAAACATGTCGAGGAGGCGCTTAGGGAGAGTGAGCAGAATATCCGTATATACACCGATAACGTACCTGTTCTGATCGCCTACCTCGATCCTGAACGGCGCTATCTGTTCGTTAACAAAGCCTACGCTGACACCTTTAGTCTCGATCGTAATGTCATTTCAGGGCAAGCTTGTTACAAAATCATGCCGGAAGAGGAGTATGAACTTCGCAGCCCCTACATTACAGCGGCGCTTGAAGGGAAACGGCAACGCTTTGAAACCACCCTTCCCAGCAAAGATGGCAGCACCCGGTACGCAGAAGTTAAGTATATTCCTCATATCGGCGAGTACGGCGATGTACTGGGTTATTTCACGCTCTACCAGGATATTACTGAACGCCGAAAAGCTGAGCGCGCACTTCAGGAAACTAATGAGACCCTTGAACAACGTGTACGCGAGCGTACCCATGCACTATCCGTCGTTAACAAGGAGTTACGTAAAGAGAACACCATTCGCTCACTGATGGAGGATGAACTGCGTCAGGCCACATCGGATGCAGAAGATGCAAACCTGGGTAAAACGCGCTTCCTCGCCTCAGCAAGTCACGACCTGCTACAACCTTTGAATGCAGCCCGGCTTTTTACTTCTGCCCTGGCCCAACAAAGCCATAGCAAGGAGACCAGCCAGCTTGTGGAAAACCTCAACGGCTCATTGACTGCTGCAGAGGAGTTGATCACCGCAATTTTGGATATCTCCAAACTAGATGCCGGCGCTCTGGAACCCTCTGTTACAGATTTTGAACTCAATGATATGTTCACAGCGCTCAACACTGAGTTTACCGCCGTAGCCGCTAAAAAAGGGCTCGCTTTCCATTTCGTACCCTGTAAAAAAGTGGTCCGATCTGACCAACAGCTATTGCGCCGCATTATTCAGAATTTCCTCTCCAATGCGATACGGTATACGCAATCCGGCAAAATACTTCTGGGCTGCCGTCACTATAAGCAGATGCTCCGCATTGAGGTCTGGGATACTGGCGTTGGTATCGCAGAAGATAAGATCAGTGAAGTTTTTGAAGAGTTTCGCCGTATCGATAACCCTAAACACTCTCAGGTCCAGGGCCTGGGATTGGGACTAGCGATTACGGAGCGTATTGCTCGCATGCTGAACCACACCCTCAATGTCCGCTCATGGCCAACACAAGGGACGGTCTTCAGTGTTGAGATCCCTCTGGGAGACGCAGCTAAGGCAGTCAAACCGAAACCGGAAAAACGAGGCTGGATACGCAGCAAAGGCCTTAATGGTATCAGAGCAATGGTTATTGATAACGAGCCCACTATTCTGGAAGGTATGTCAGCTCTACTAAATGGCTGGGGCTGTGAAGTTCAAACCGCGCTATCATCACAAGAAGCGGTAACTATTGTCAGCGATAGCGGATTCCAGCCGGAGATTATTCTGGCCGACTACCACCTGTCAGAAACCCTCACCGGCATTATGGCCCTCTCTGACCTCCAACCTTTACTGGAGAAAGAGGTACCCGCGATTGTAATCACAGCGGACCGTACCGATGAAGTTAAAGCTGAGATTGACGCTTCAGGAGCACAGCTACTGACTAAACCGATCCGTCCAGCGGCACTGAGGGCAATGATCAACAAAACAATTGCTACCGCACGGGCCAATGAAGCAGAAAATGATTAACCGCTTTTAATAAGCAGAGAAAGCAGGCATAAAAAAAGGCGCATTAAGCGCCTTTTTTATAATACGTGTTTTTACTCTAGCTCTGTTTTAGGTGGCTCAACACCCAAACGCTGAGCGGCGATGACCGCCTGTGTACGACTGTGAACGCCAAGCTTACGCAAAATAGCTGTTACATGTGCTTTGATCGTCGCCTCAGAAACGTTTAACTCATACGCGATCTGCTTATTCAACAAACCTTCCGTCAACATGGTTAACACTCGGAACTGCTGAGGGGTTAATGCAGCCAGTGCAGCCGCAAACTTCTGGTCGTCTTCACTGACATCACCTAAATTATCCGCAACTTCCTGCGGTAACCACTCTTCACCTTCAAGCACAGCAACAATCGCTTCACCTATGGTTTCAAGAGGAGCTGATTTAGGGATAAAGCCTGACGCACCATAATCAATGGCACGCTTCATAACATGAGGCTGTTCACTTCCCGAAACAACAACCACAGGTATACCTGGATTCTGTCCACGAAGAAAAACCAGACCGGAAAATCCATTGGTCCCTGGCATATGAATATCAAGCAATACAAGATCTGCATCAGAATGCTGCTCAACAGCCTCCTGCACAGCAGCCAAAGAGTCCGCCTCTATGGTTTCGACACCGGGCATAGCTTGTGAAACAGCTTGCTTTAACGCAGCACGGAATAGTGGATGGTCATCCGCGATAATAATCTTTTGTGCTAACTGCATGCGTTCAATTCCCCCTTAAGAAATCCTAGTACGAACGCCGACCGTCAAGGAACGGTTATCCTGTGGTGAGCATACCACTATAAACTAAAAAACTCCCGCGAGTCTCGATAATTACGAGCCTTGCGGGAGTTTTTTCAGACTAATTTATAACAATGATTAGTCTTGGCGGTTCATACGGTTTTCGATCAGGTCATCAACGACTGATGGATCTGCCAGCGTTGAAGTATCACCCAGAGCAGCAAAATCATCTTCAGCGATCTTACGCAGGATACGGCGCATAATCTTACCTGAACGTGTTTTCGGCATACCTGGTGCGAACTGAATCAGGTCAGGAGATGCAATTGGGCCGATCTCAGCACGGACATGAGTACGCAGTTCTTTCAGCAGCTCATCAGACTGTTCAAATCCAGCCTGCAGAGTTACATAAACGTAGATACCCTGGCCTTTAACTTCATGCGGATAGCCAACCACAGCAGCTTCAGCAACCGCTTCGTGAGCTACCAGTGCAGATTCAACTTCTGCAGTACCCATACGGTGACCCGATACGTTGATTACGTCATCAACACGGCCGGTGATCCAGTAGTAACCATCTTCATCACGACGAGCGCCATCACCCGTAGTGTAGACACCTTTGTAAGTTGAGAAGTAAGTCTGGATGAAGCGCTCATGATCGCCCCAGATAGAGCGACTCTGACCAGGCCAGGAATCTTTAATGACCAGATTGCCGTCAGTTGCACCTTCCAGCTCTTTACCATCAGCATCCAGCAGCGCAGGCTGTACACCGAAGAACGGACGGGAAGCCGCACCCGGTTTAGCATCAGTCGCACCTGGAAGAGGCAGAATCATCATGCCGCCCGTCTCTGTCTGCCACCACGTATCAACAATCGGGCAACGACCCTGACCGATAATACGGTGGTACCATTCCCACGCTTCAGGGTTGATCGGCTCGCCTACAGAACCCAGGATACGCAGAGATGACAGGTCGGAATCACCCAGTACATCTTCACCCTGCTGCATCAGTGCACGAATAGCAGTCGGTGCAGTGTAGAACTGGTTTACTTTGTGTTTTTCGATAACACGACCAAAACGGCTGTTATCCGGATAGCTTGGCACACCCTCAAACATCAGAGATGTTGCACCGTTTGCCAGAGGTCCATAAACGATATAACTGTGACCCGTTACCCAACCTACGTCAGCGGTACACCAGTAGATATCACCCTCTTTGTAGTCAAACGCATACTCCTGAGTCATGGACGCATAGACCATGTAACCACCCGTTGTATGCTTCAGACCTTTTGGCGCACCTGTAGAACCGGAGGTGTACAGGATAAACATTGGCGCTTCAGCTTCCATCTCTTCTGGCTCACAATCAGCAGAAGCAGCAGCCACAATATCTTCGTACCAAACATCAACATCATCGTTCCATGCAACATCATCAGCTACACGTTTAACAACGATCACGCTATCAACACACTCTTTCGCTGCACCGTGCTCAAGCGCTTTATCTACGTTCGCTTTCAGGGGTACAGATTTACCTGCTCGCAGGGAGTAGTTGGAGGTAACAACAACTTTAGATTTTGCACCTTCAATACGTGCAGCCAGCGCTTCAGGAGAGAAACCACCAAATACGATGGAGTGAACCGCACCGATACGAGTACATGCCAGCATCGCAACAGCCGCTTCAGGGATCATAGGCATGTACAGTGTAACCACATCGCCCTTTTCCACGCCCTGAGCTTTCAATGCATTGGCGAATTTACAAACACGCTCATGCAGATCACGGTAAGTGATATTTTCAGATTCGCTTGGGTCGTCACCTTCCCAGATAATTGCAACCTGGTCACCGCGCGTTTCCAGATGACGGTCAAGACAGTTATAAGATGCGTTCAGAGTGCCATCTTCGTACCAGCGGATATCTACATTGTGTGGATCGAAGGATGTATTTTTAACTTTTGTATAGGGTTTGAACCAATCCAGGCGCTTACCTGCTTCTCCCCAGAACGTATCCGGATCATTAACAGACTGCTCATACATCGCCATATACTTTTCGTTATCGATGTGCGCGTTAGCCGCAATCTCCGGACTTACTGGATATACCTTTTCACTCATCGTGATGCCCTTAGCTTGATTAGTTATTCTTTGAAACCCTCAGGTCTGCCTTACTGCGTTTTATTATTATCAGACAAGTCAGGGGTTTTATTTTTCAGGACTTAGATTTATACAGAAGGGGCAGCAGACCTCTGAATTAGACATTGGTATATCCGGGGTAAGACCTTAGTCTCTACAAGTATTTAAACTACTACTTTCAGCCGGTATTAAAGGGTTTTAGCGGCCCAGCAGTTTATCCAGATCCAGACCCATTTCACGCATTTTAGCTAATTTATAACGTAACGTTCTTGGACTGATCCCCAAATTTTCTGCCGCATCTTTACGACTACCACTGGTCGCTTTCAGTGCATCAATGATCAACTGAAACTCGTGCTGACGCATCCCCTCGCCCAACTGGCTCGCCGGATCATCCTCTTCAGCTACCACCGGTTCACTCATCTGAGCCGTGGCAATATCCGTTGGATTCAACATCAGATCAGCAGCACCAATCTGAGGCCCTGTTTGTAGAATCAGAGCTCGCTGCACAACATTATCCAGCTCACGAACATTTCCAGGCCAGTTGTGTGCCGCCAAAGCCCCTTTCACCTCATCTGCCAGCGTCACAGGAGCACGGTGCATCTTCTGACAATATTTTCTAAACAGTCGTTCGGCTAACGGGACAACATCTGCTGGGCGCTCTCTCAACGGCAACCACTGCAGCGGAAAAACATTAAGGCGATAATAGAGATCCTCTCTGAATTTACCCTCAGCAACGTAAGACTCCAGCTTGCGGTTTGTGGTTGCCAGAACCCGAACATTCAGTGAAATCACCTTACGCCCTCCGATGCGCTCCACCTCCTGCTCCTGAAGCACACGTAGCAGTTTCGCCTGTAGGCCCAGATCCATCTCAGAGACCTCATCAAGCAGCAACGTCCCTCCGTCCGCCTGCTCAAATTTACCCGGCGAGCTGTTGTAGGCGCCGGTAAACGCACCTTTTTCATGACCAAACAGCGTTGCTTCCAGCATATTCTCGGGAATGGCCGCGCAGTTAATCGCGATGAAAGGCTTGTCAGCACGGCTAGAATGACTGTGGATATACTGCGCCAGCACCTCCTTACCTGTACCAGATTCACCGGAGATCAAAACAGTAGAATCAGATGCCGCCACCCGACGAGCTAACTGAAGCAACTGCTGACTACTGGGTTCCTCCGCGATCGGCTGTTCAAAATCGGAAGCAGCAGTCTCCCCGACAGCGAAACGCCTGACCGAAGATATCAGTGCAGCCGAGTCAAACGGCTTCATCAAATAATCTACCGCTCCGGCCTTAATCGCCTCCACCGCCTTGCTGACCTGACCAAAAGCGGTTATCAGCATTACAGGCAAACCGGGATAATGCTGACGAATCTCTTCCAGCAATGCGTGACCGTCCATCCCCGGCATATTCACATCTGTAACGACCATCGCAACCTGGTTGTCCGATAACAACTCCAATGCTCTTTCCGCATGCTCTGCTTCAAGATACTCAAAGCCAGCCAGCTCCAGAGTGTCACATAGAGCCTCACGCAACTCGTTATCGTCTTCTACGATCAAAATTCGATTGGACATCTACTTATTCCGTTAGTTATCGAGATTATCGGATGGCAACGCTGGCAGTAACAGACTTGCAACAGTCCCCTGACCGGGCAAAGAGTGAAGCAAAAACTGGCCATGATGCGCATGCGCCACAACCTGGGCAACCGCCAGCCCTAACCCAGTGCCATGGGATTTAGTGGTATAAAAGGGCTCCATCGCCTTAGCAACAGTGTCAGCATCCATACCAGGCCCCTGATCAATGATATCGATACGCAACCCACCCTCATGCTCAGAGAACCGAACCATCAGCTCAGTGCCCTTCCCGCAGGCCTGAAGCGAATTCTCTACCAGGTTCATACAAACACCCAGCAAAGCCTCTTTATTACAGTTCACGGACAGATTTGGCGCCGCATTAATACAGTCACAATCCGCATCAAAATTCACCAACGGGAGATCTAACAGATCCTCAAATTCAGACATCAACTCTACTGTTGTCAGTTGATCATCCAGGCGCATCTCACCGCGGGCAAAGATCAACATATCCCGCACCTGCTGTTCCAAATTGGTCAGACGGGATTTAGCCTTACCAGCAAATTTCTGGCGTTGATCAGGTAGCAGATCCGGACGGGTCAGGTGATCGACATAGAGTAACGCCGCTGAAAGTGGGGTTCTGATCTGATGCGCAAGAGATGCCATCATCCTCCCCATTTCGGATAGCCGCTGATAGTGAGAGACCCGCCCCTGCAGAAGCCGCGTCTCCGTCTGGTCCGTGACCAACACTAACTGCCCGGGTTCGTGATCCATCGCCCGGGTCATAAGGCTGACCTTACGGCCATCTTTTAGAGAAACTTCATGACCATCATCGCTTCTGGGAGCAAAGCTCCTTTCAACAATCTGATACCAGAACTCCCCTTTGAGCGGTTCGCCCAGGAAGTTGACCGCTGCTGGATTTGCCTCAGTCACAACGCCAGAGCCATCGATCAATACGACACCGGCAGGCAGTACACCCAACAGATGTTCGTAACGATCACTTAACTGGGCATGCTTTTCAGATTCGCTCGAAGACGGCTTTTCCTTCAGCTTCAGTTTGACTGCAGCCAGCTCCGCTTCAAGCTGAGCGATGCGCTCATGATATTGTTGTGGATTGCTCATCTACTTACGCTGCACTCCATATTTACGCATCTTTTCTACCAGTGTGGTACGACGAATGGTTAACAGCTCTGCTGCACGCGCAACGACACCATCATTAACAGCCAAAGCCTGCTCAATCAGTGAGCGCTCAATCGATTCGAGATGGGATTTCAGATCGACCCCCTCTTCAGGCAGGAGATCAAGTGCCGTAGAGTTGGCCGCGACTGCCTGAGGTACAACAGTTTCATCCACCTCATCCTGTATATATCGATCGGGATCGGGCTCATCTACATGCCGAAAACGCTCTGGCAGTTCCGAGACCCCAACAACACCATTTGGATAGAGGATCGCAAGACGCTCAATCAGGTTCGACAGCTCTCTGACATTTCCTTGCCACGGATGACCTCTCAACGAGTCAATCGCCGTCTGATGGAATCGAACAGAATCTAACCCCTGAGCCTGAAGGCGCCCTAACAATTCATCCAACAGGCAGGGCAGATCCGAGACTCGTTCCCGCAATGGTGGCATCTCGATAGGGAAAACATTCAGACGATAGTAGAGATCTTCGCGGAACTGCTCCTCCGCTATCATCTGTTCAAGATCTTTGTGGGTAGCCGCTATAACGCGAATATCGGCCTCGAGGGTCTTAGTTCCGCCGATCCGTTCAAACTTTCTCTCCTGCAGAACCCTTAAGAGCTTAACCTGCATCGGCAGAGGCATATCTCCGATCTCATCCAGAAATAACGTGCCCCCCTTCGCGAGTTCAAAACGTCCCGCCCGACTCGACACTGCACCGGTGAATGCACCTTTCTCATGACCAAAAAGCTCACTTTCAAGCAGATCAGCCGGAATGGCACCGCAGTTAATTGGAACAAATGGGCCGCCCTTACGTACTGAGTGATCGTGCAGGTTACGAGCCACCACCTCTTTGCCGGTGCCGGATTCTCCCGTAATCAGTACGTTGACTTCACGTTCAGCTACCTGCGCCATCGCCTGACGTACTTTAAGCATCGGCGCGCTACTGCCAACCAGGTTGGGAAACAGCTGTGAGGAGTCATCTCCAACCCCAGCGAGTTTATGTTGTGTATAAAGTTGCGCCTTATGCAAAAGATCCACTAACTGCTGATAGGTAAAGGGCATAACCAACTGACCTATCAGGCAATGCTTGATCTCTTCAGGCAGTTCAGACGCCTCTGCCCACTCCCCTAATGTCACTACCGCCGCAGCTGGCATCTTTATCTGTAGATCTTTTATGAGCTTTTCAAGTGAGATCGGCAACTGGCTCTGCCCCAGAAGGACCAAACTAATCCCGGTTGTTTCTGACGGTTCATTGACGGACTGCAGCCAATCTACAAAACCAAAAAACTCACAGGGCTGATCCATAAATGACAGCGCAGACTGGAGAAACTCCCTCTGACTGACCTCATCATCAATTATTAACACTTGGGGTAGCGCACTCATGCCGCTTTTCTCTCATAAAACCTGATGCAGCAATAGTGGACGGGAGGCAGGCAATTGTCAAATTAATGGCGCCAATTAATACCTCGGAATATAACGGCATTTTTTTGACCAAATAAACACTGATCACTCATTCTTCTAGACAAAAGTGCGACATTTTGTCTCGCCCCGACTGACGGCGTGTAGGGTATAATCCCGCCATGGCAAATCATCGCGATAACTTACTCCAGCTCTCCTATATCAGGACAGTCACCCTGTTTGGGCAAAGTCTGGCCATCATCTTTGCAATTTACGGTCTGAATGCTGATCTTGATGTATGGCTAATCGGCTCTACTCTAGCTGTTTTAGCTCTCTTAAATGTTATTACCTATGCCCGACTGTTCTCACCCTGGCCAGTCACCGAGCCTGAGTTTTTCACACAACTGATCGCTGACATGTCGCTCTACGGCGCACTGCTGTTTCATATGGGTGGCGCAACCAATCCCTTTATTTTTCTACTCCTTGTGCCGCTGATTATCGCTTCAGCCACACTATCAAAACGCTATGTATGGCTGATTGCGGCGATGGTTGTTGCTATCTACAGCTCTCTGCTCTTCTACTATGAACCCTTAATCCAGTTGCAGGATAACCACCAGCACAGAATTGTGGAGCTGTTCGATATCCACATTGTGGGTATGTGGATCAATTTCCTACTGACCGTTCTGGTGGTCACCTACTTTATAGTGCGGATGCGACAGTCGATGCAGCGCCAACAGGAGAGGCTTGAACAGGAACGCGAGAAACGCATCCAGGATCAGCAACTCTTATCACTGGCCACAATGGCAGCCGGCACTGCACATGAGTTAGGCACCCCCCTCAGCACTATGCAGGTACTGCTGAAAGAACTTGAGCATGAATACGCAGATGACTCTTTACTGCTTGAAGATCTGAAACTACTTCGCCAGCAGACTGAAATATGCTCTGAACGCTTGAAGCAGATGTCTCAAACCGTGCAGCAGGAGCATGCAACGACACAATGGCTATCCGCTGAGCAGCTCATCAGAGACACCCTCGAACAGTTCATGGTGCAACGGCCTGATGTCACTCAGCAGTTCCAGATAACAGGAGAGGGGCCAGCTCCCAGCCTAAGCTGCTCAACCTCACTTAAACAGTCCCTGCTAAACCTGCTCAACAATGCCGCTGACGCCGAACCCAAAGGGATAGAAATAGAACTCGACTGGGACCAGCAGCAGGTTTTTTTCCGTATACATGATCAGGGGGCAGGCATCAGTCTTGAGCAGAGTGATAATCTGGGCAAACCGTTTGTCACCACCAAAGGCAAGGGACTTGGCATAGGCTTATTTCTCACAGCAACCACGCTGGCGAGATATGAAGGGGATGTCCGGCTGTACAATCATCCGGATGGCGGGACTTTAACTGAAGTAACTCTACCGATTAGGCCCAATAATGACTGAACGCTTTCTCATAGTAGATGATGATTCAACCTTCACCCGAGTTTTATCCCGGGCAATGACTCGGCGCGACTTTGAAGTTCAGGTAGCCCGTAGTGCGGAAGATGCAGAAGCTTTAGTACAAACATGGATACCTGATCTGGCCACTGTCGATCTGAAAATGGAGGGCAATTCAGGGCTAAGCCTTATCCCATTGCTTTGTCAGGCTAATCCTGAGATGCGCATTCTGATGCTGACAGGCTACGCCAGCATTGCAACCGCCGTGGAAGCGATCAAGTTAGGCGCAACGCAATACCTGCCCAAACCCGCAGATGCTGATCAGATCCTGGCTGCGCTGAACCGGGTTGAGGCGGATGCAGAGATGGAGGTTACAGAACAACCTATGTCAGTTAACCGGCTGGAGTGGGAACATATTCAGAAGGTCCTGACTGAACATGAGGGCAACATCTCAGCAACGGCCCGAGCCCTGGGTATGCACCGCAGAACACTACAGCGCAAACTGGCAAAAAGACCGGTAAAAAGATGATCTCTGTTACTGATCATCAATATACCCTTTAGCATCAAAGGTTCGTACCCAGTCAGGATAAAACACCAACATACCCGTCAGGAATATGCCGTTTAACAGCCCCTCCGGGAACATAATCAGTGGCAGATAACGGATATATTCAAGGTAAACCTTCTCAAAGGTATAAACGCCATCGACCACTAGCACAGCACTGGTCGCAAGACCTGCAACAGCCGTCGACACCGCCGCCCCAATAAAGCCACAGACAAACAGATAGACAAAGAAGTTCTTCAGCAGCCGTTTTTCAACAAACCAATAGATCGCATAAGTCGCGGCTATGGGCAGAAGCACCGAACAGATACCGTTGATAAACAGACCATCCAGGCTCTCCTTACCAATCACCACCATGCCAATCAATGCGACCGTAGCAGCAAGCACCGCGAGATCCCAGCCAAAGACCAAAGCCATCACAGTGATACCCAGAAAATGGATACCCAACCCCGGGGAGATACCCGCACGCATCGACCAGAGAATCATCAGGATCACAGTGGCCCCAAACAGCATATGCTGGAGAATGCGATTACTCCCCAACACCCGCCAAGGCGTAGCTCTTAGTGCAAAAAAGAGGGCTATAAGATAGATAGGTGCAGCAATCACGGCCCATACACCCTGCAATAATCCTTCAGTGAAGCTCATAACCAGACACTATAAATTGATCACTTTGAGATATACGACGGTACACGATTCTTGGCGGTTGCAATAGCAGGGAATACCCAGGTCCCTTGATCCAGATCAGAGGCATCTGGTTGCCTGGCGGAACATTCATCCTTAACCGGTTACTCCCCTAAAGAGTGACACTCATCAGAAGAGCATCTTCACGCTCCTGACCTTCAGCCTCTGCAGGGTAGTAGCTGTTGCGACGACCATCAACGATAAATCCGCACCGCTCATAGAGCGTACAGGCTGCGATATTGGACGCCCTTACTTCAAGCATCAGCCGAACAACCCCCTGCTCCCGCAAAGCCCCCATACCTGCCTGCATTAATAAGCCTGCATACCCCCTACCTCGCTCGGTGGGAAAAACTCCAATCTGCAACAGTTCCGCTTCATCCAGCACGACACTATAGATCGCGAACCCGACCAGCTCAGGAGCAAACAACCCCAACGCGACGATACGAGGACTTTCCAGTTGTTTCAGCAGCTGTAGTTCAGAGAGAGGGGTGGAGAAACAGGACTGTTCGATCTGCAGAAGCGCCGACAGATCAGTATCAGGATTCAGGTTCTTTACTTCAGATGACATCAGCCAGATGACTGCTGAACCAGTGGTTGCAGATCACACCAGATCTGTTTTTTGATACCGGGCAGCTGCATCGCCTCGGTTAAGCTATAGCTGGCGACCGCCTTAACTCCGTTCCTCACGGTAAAAGCGATCCCTTTAATCTCTTCAAGCGACTCTTTTCGCTCCATCACAAACTGAGCAGCTGATGCCCCAAACAGCAAAACCTTCTCAGTCGGATTCGCCTGGATCTCTTTGTTCAGTTTATGCTGAACCGCCACCAGTGCCTGTGCATATCCCTGGTCCAGGGTTTTACTGGCAAACATAGGCCAGGGCAACATAAACGCTGCCCCCGCTTCTCCGGTTTCACCTAAAGATGAGGTAATCGCCTTCGCAAGCTGCTGGTAGTGCTCAGAAAATCCCCCCCCCTGAGGAGGCAAACTATCCACAACCAATGTTTTTCCAATACGCTGAAATGCCAGTTTAAAGACCGGCGGGGATTCATTCTCAACAGTTTCAGCACTCTGTTCGGCTACGGGTTCAGACCCCGCATCACTGACTGGCGCTGTTTTAGTCGGCGGATCCTCAGATAAACCCAACGCAGCCCGAGCCTGAGACATCCCCTGCTGCTGAGTTGCTGCAGAGGAAGGTGAGGCTACAGCAGCTTTAGGTGTGCCTGGGGTACTTGGAACATTTGGAGTAGCGAGGCCCAGCTCAGCCCGTGCATCACTTGCACGCTCAGACTGGAAGGGGATGTCAGGCGCGGGATAACGGAAATCGTCAACCCATGCAGGTGACTTCGCTGCCCCCGGCAGCTGGGTACAAGGCAACCAGCTGGAAATTCCCAGCGCCTCCAGATATTGGTGGCGTAGCTGTTCCTGCTGCATACTGGCTACCTTTTTAGATTAAGTCTGACTTAAACCTGTGGATGAGCTTTCTGAACATTGGCATCCAGCATATTCAAAGCATGGATATATGCTTTCGCAGACGCGATGATAATATCCGTATCTGCACCCAGGCCATTGACAATTCGACCGCCATTTTCCAGACGCACGGTGACTTCACCCTGAGAATCAGTTCCCTCAGTCACCGCATTAACAGAGTAGATCTGCAGGCTTGCACCTGAAGCCGCAATCGCTTCGATCGCTTTAAATGCAGCATCCACCGGTCCGCTTCCCGTCGCTTCAGCTGATTTTTCCTGCTCACCGACTTTCATGACAATCTTCGCCACTGGTGTTTCACCGGTTTGTGAAGTCACCGATAAGCTGCTCAGCTTGAACTGTTCACTGCTGGCTGTAGCCCGGGTATCACTCACCAGTGCTACCAGATCTTCATCAAAGATCTCATGCTTTTTGTCTGCCAGCTCTTTAAAGCGTGAAAATGCATTATTCAGCTCAGCGTCAGTCGCAAACGTCGTTCCCAACTCTTCCAGACGACTGCGGAAGGCTGCACGACCAGAGTGCTTACCCAATACCATGCGATTGGTATTCCAGCCCACATCCTGAGCGGTCATGATCTCGTACGTTTCACGGTGCTTTAATACACCATCCTGATGGATACCGGACTCATGAGCAAAGGCATTTGCTCCGACAATCGCTTTGTTAGGCTGAACAGGGAAACCGGTTACACTGGATACCAGACGCGAAGCCGGTACGATCTGAGTTGTATCGATGTTGGTTTCCACACCCAGCGTATCTTTTCGGGTACGGATCGCCATCACGATCTCTTCCAGCGAGGCATTACCTGCACGCTCACCCAAACCATTGATTGTACATTCCACCTGACGCGCACCCGCACCAACAGCGGCAAGAGAGTTAGCCACAGCCAGACCCAGATCATTGTGACAATGTACAGAGAAGATCGCTTTATCAGCATTAGGTATACGCTGAATCAGCTGACCAATCGTGTGTGCAAATTCACCGGGAACGGCATAACCCACGGTATCCGGAATATTGATCGTGCGTGCACCGGCATCAATAACCTTTTCGATAATACGGCACATGAAATCCAGCTCAGAACGGCTGGCATCTTCCAGAGAGAACTCAACATCTTCAATCAGATTACGCGCACGTGTTACCGCTTTCACAGCCTGCTCGACCACCTGATCAGGCTCCATCTGGAGCTTGTATTTCATATGGATCGGAGAGGTAGCAATAAAGGTATGAATACGTCCCATCGCTGCATTTTTCAGCGCTTCACCTGCACGATCGATATCGGCATCCAGTGCTCGGGAAAGCGAGCACACCCGGCTCTCTGTAACCGCTTCAGCGATCGTTTTAACAGACTCAAAGTCTCCCGGGCTGGCGATAGCAAAGCCCGCCTCGATCACGTCTACACGCATCTTTTCGAGCTGTTTGGCAATACGCAACTTTTCATCCCGCGTCATCGATGCACCAGGACTTTGCTCACCATCACGCAGGGTTGTATCAAAAATAATTACACGATTATCTGTGCTCATACGAAGTGCTCCAAACCAACTCGCCAACGATCTTCTTTATATTATCGTTGCACACTAAATTCTTTACAAAAAACTTGACTCAAATGAGGGTACAAGAGAACTATACTGATCTTCATCAGAGGATTTTTTTACATCTTGACGGCTCTTTCACCAGTCGCATCTGGTCATTGCCTGCAGCGTTGTAATACCCTCTGGAAAGCGTGGCGCTATAGGGATTAGCGCGGTTATCCAGTGACCCACCACTATAGCGCCGGAGCCGCGTTTTGCAACCGAATACAACAAAAGAATCAGAGCTGATGGATAAAGAATTTGATCGCCCGATAAACCGAAAAGATACCGCCAGTCAGAAGTGGGAAAAATACCGCGACAGCGACATCCTGCCGATGTGGGTAGCCGATACCGACTTTATGTCACCCCCCGCGGTGATTCAGGCTCTGCATGATCGGATCGAACACGGGGTATTCGGTTACACCAATGTTCCCGGCGAACTCAATGCGCTCGCCATCGAAAGAATGCAGAACAGCTATCACTGGTCGGTCTCACAAGATGAGATCGTCTGGTTGCCCGGACTGGTTTGCGGCTTAAATCTGGCGTGTCGCGCCGTTGGAGAGAGTGGTGACACGGTTATCTCACCAAAACCGATCTACCCGCCCTTTATGTCGTCACCTCGTCTTTCTGATCGGGCGGTCTGCACCGTTCCAATGAAGGAAACAGAGGGGCATTTCATTCTCGATCTGGAAGCACTGGAAGAGAGTCTCTGTGAGCGCACCCGTCTGATCCTGTTCTGCAACCCTCATAACCCCGGAGGAGCGGTCTACCGCCAACATGAGTTGGAGGCTCTCGCAGATCTGGTGATCAAACATGATCTGATTATCTGCTCTGATGAGATCCACTGTGACCTGATTCTGGAGCCGGGACTAAAACATATCCCACTGGCATCGCTCAATCCGGAGATTGCTACGCGCACCATCACACTGATGGCACCCAGTAAAACCTACAATATCGCCGGTCTGGGGTGCTCATTTGCCATTATCCAAAACCCTGAACTACGTAAGCAGTTTATAAATACGAAAAAAGGGATCGTACCAGACGTCAATCTGCTGGGTTACACCGCAGCCATCGCCGCATACAAAGATGGCGATAGCTGGAATCAGGAACAACTTAACTATCTTAGGGAGAACCGGGATTATCTCTATCGGGAGATCAACCAGATTCCTGGATTAAAGCTGTTACCGATTGAAGCCACCTACCTCGCATGGATCGATGTATCCGGTGCTAAGCTCGCCAATCCTGCCCACTTCTTTGAACAGGCCGGCGTGGGTATGTCGCCGGGAAGGGACTTTGGTGATGGTAACTTTATGCGCCTTAACTTTGGCTGCACCCGCAGCACGCTGGAAGAAGCGGTCCGCCGCATCAAGGTCGCACTGGCCAACGAACTGCCCGCCTGAATGCAAAGGGAGCCTCACGGCTCCCTTAACTAATCAGAGGCTTTTTAAACCCCATTTCTCCATCGTCTTTTTGAAAAAACCCTGCGTGCGCTTCAGTTCAATCCAGTGATTCACATAGTTGATCCATACCTGATCATCCTGCGGCATCAACATGGAGATCGGCGTTGGCTTACGCGCCTCCGATACCGGCACAATCGCTAGCTGTTTAAACTTTCTCACCAGCGTCGCAGCTTCGACATTGGAGGTTACAGAAACATCAGCCCGGCGGGCTAGCAACTCCTGAAAATCCCGCGCTGGCGCTTCAATGACTACATGTTCGGCAGCGGGGAAAAAGTCTTTGACCATCTTCTCCTGCACCGTGCCCAGCGTCGCTGCCACTTTCACCTCTGGCTTATTAAAATCGGACCAATCCCTAAAACGTGACAGATCCTTTTCCTGCACAACCGGAACAAATGAGAGGTAGAAGTATGGCTGACTGTAACCGGCGACCTTCGCCCGCGACATATTCAGGGAGGCACTGCCGGTGATGTGGTATTTGTTTGCAGTGATGCCGTTGACCAGAGTCTTCCAGTCGGTCGCAACATATTCCACTTTCACCCCCAGATCCTTAGCCAGTTCGGTCGTAATATCGATATCAAAACCACGATAACTGTTACTGGCCGGGTCTTTGATCGTCATCGGGTTCCAATCCCCTGTGGTACCGACCTTGAGAACACCACTGTCGAGAATCTCATGTAACCGGCTCGTCTCTGCGGCATAACTCACCATTGAAACGAACATAATCCCTATCGCCAAAATAAGCTTCTTCATCTCAGATTCCTTAAAAGTATTAACAACTTTGTGACCACCATTGATAACATAGCAACAACGCTCTCTTTTTTTTAGTCGATATAAAGGCTTATTTGTGAAACCTGGTTATCTGCTGGTACTGATCTGCCTCCCGTTTTTGAGTGGATGCAGCGAATATCACTGGGGATGGTATGTTCTGGACCCAAGTACCGAGCAGGGGCGAACGAACCTTTGGTTTCTCCTGAACGGTTTTGGTGACACCATCGCTGTCTCGCTGCTCAGTATGCTCTTTGCCATGCTGCTTGGTCTGGTGGTGGCACTGCCTGCGTTTTCTGATAAGCGCGCCCTTAACCGCTTAAACCGGGTTTATGTAGAGGTTGTCCGCTCTGTACCGGTACTGGTCCTTCTGCTTTGGGTGTATTACGGGCTACCGACGCTTTTCGAGATCTCACTGAATCATTTCTGGGCGGGTGTCATCACACTGACGCTGGCAGAGAGTGCCTTCATGGCAGAGGTCTTTCGCGGCGGGATCCAGAGTGTCGGCAGGGGCCAGCATGAAGCCTCAGATGCCCTTGGGCTCAGTTACTGGCAGAAGATGAGACTGGTGATCTTCCCCCAGGCGATCCGCCAGATTCTGCCCCCTCTCGGCAATCAGTTCGTCTATATTCTGAAGATGTCATCTCTGGTGAGTGTTATCGGTCTGAGCGACCTGACCCGCAGAGCTAATGAGTTGGTGGTGAATGAGTACCTGCCACTGGAGATATACACCTTTTTGGTGCTTGAATATCTGGTGCTGATCCTCTGTGTCTCTCAAGGGGTGCGCTGGCTGGAGAGGCGCCTGGCCTTCCCCAACCAGTGAATGCGGTTATGCCTTAGGTAGATCAAAGGGCAGTACGTCGCTGATCTGGCCTGTGGATAAGATCAGCATCAACAACCGATCGACACCCAGGGCGACTCCGGCGCACTCAGGCATTCCAGATTTCAACGCATCAACCAGTCGGTAATCCAGAGGACGTTCAGGCAAACCAAGCTGCTGACGCAGCGCCTGATCCGACTCCAAACGCATTTTCTGCTCCTCCCAATCGGTCAGTTCATGATAACCGTTCGCCAGTTCAACCCCCTTCACAAACAGCTCAAACCGTGCGGCGACCGATTGCCCCTGCGGATTTTTTCTCACCTTGGCCAGCGCAGCCTGTGATGCAGGATAATCGGTTACAAACAGTGCATCGACCGATACCAATTCAGGCTCAATCACGTGTGACATCAGCAGATTCAACCAGGTATTGGGATCACTGTCTTCCAGCTCAATATCGATATGTTTCTGCGTTTCAGCCACCAGCTCATTCAGAGTGACCGCCTCCGGACGAAACCCCAGATAGCGCTTAAACAGATCTGAATAGGTGATACGCTCAATCGGCTGACATTGCAGCAGAGGGCGCACTAAAGCCTCCACTTCATCCATAAGATCACTGTCAGTAAATCCCGGTCGATACCACTCCAGCATGGTAAATTCTGGATTGTGGCGGCCGCCGTACTCGCCGTTACGAAACACCTTGCCCATCTGATAGATCGCACCACTGCCCGCTGCCAGCAGGCGCTTCATCGCATACTCTGGGGAGGTTTGCAGGTAGAGGGTATCCACCGGCAGACCCACGGCACTCTGGTAATTCACCTCAAGCGTATCGATAAAGGGGTCACTGACCGCACAGTTCGACATCACCGGCGTATCCACTTCAAGGACATTATGCTGATGGAAGAATTCACGGATGTAACGCAGTAGCTCTGCACGCTTCTGCAGATTATTCAGGGAGGCGGATGGCTGCCAGTCGGTCATAGGGATTGTCCAGGTCTAAACCAAAAACGGCAGCCGAAGCTGCCGTTAGATATCAATCAGCGAGTCTTATGCGCGCGATACGTACTCACCCGTACGGGTATCGATCTTCAGCACTTCACCCTCGTTGATGAACAGAGGTACACGTACAACAGCACCTGTGCTTAGGGTTGCTGGCTTAGAACCACCCTGCGCAGTATCACCTTTCAGGCCTGGGTCAGTCTGTGTCACTTCCAGCTCAACAAAGTTAGCCGGTACAACCGCAATTGGGTTGTCATTGAACAGGGTAACCGTCACAGTATCCTGCTCTTTCAGCCACATTTTGGTATCACCGACAGCGTTTTCATCCGCACCCACCTGTTCAAAGGTGTTTGGATCCATGAAGTACCACAGCTCACCATCGTAGTAGGAGTACTCCATGCTGGTATCCATTACGTCAGCTGCTTCTACACTTTCACCAGATTTAAAAGTACGCTCCCAAATACGCCCAGACATCAGGTTACGCAGTTTCACTCGTGTGAATGCCTGTCCTTTACCCGGTTTAACAAATTCAACGTCAACCATGGAGCATGGATCGCCGTCGATCATTACCTTCATACCATTTTTAAACTGGTTAGTAGAAAAGCTAGCCATAATGTTCTGTATCTCTTGTAATTAGATTCCTCAACCGGCAACCAGCGCCAGCTGTAAAATTGACACACATTCTACTTGAAAGGAGAATGCGAGCAACTTTCAGCGGCTATTCCCAACAAATTATGATGAATTCTTTTCCAAAACCGATTCCATTGATGGAGGAGCGCAGCTGGCAGCAGCTGTTGAGTCATACCGTTGATACCCCACAGGCGTTGCTGGAATGCCTAGATCTGCCCAATTCCCTGCTGGAAGGTGCCGAAACGGGCTCACAGCTATTTCCGCTGAAAGTCCCGCAGCCCTTTATCGATAAGATGGAGAAAGGTAATCCGGATGATCCGCTGCTGAAACAGGTGTTGCCACTCGCCGCAGAAGCGGCGACAGTGCCGGGATTTGTCAGTGACCCCCTGAATGAGTCAGAGTCCAACCCTCTGGATGGCCTGATCCACAAATACAACGGTCGGGTACTGCTGATTCTAAGTGGCGCCTGCGCGGTTAACTGTCGATACTGCTTCCGCCGCGAATTCCCCTACAGCAGCAACCGCTTAGGCAGCGAACAGTGGGACGCTATCCTCAACTACCTCAAAGCCGATCATAGTATTCACGAAGTGATCTTCTCCGGCGGTGATCCACTCGCCACCTCCGATACACGTCTGCAACGGATGCTTAGCGATCTTGAAGCGATCCCGCATCTGCGCCGATTACGCATCCACACGCGCCTGCCGGTGGTGATCCCGCAACGTATCACCACTGAACTGGCCAGTATTTTAGGCGGTACCCGCTTCCAAACGGCTATGGTGCTACACGCCAACCACCCCAATGAGATTGATGGATTACTGGGCGACGCGGTAAACCGATTGAAACAGCAGGGTATAACGGTTCTGAATCAGGCGGTGCTGCTCAAAGGGATCAACGATGACCTGAACACACTGGTAGCACTGAGCGAATCCCTCTTTCAGTACGGTATTCTGCCCTATTATCTGTTCACCCTTGATCCGGTCAAAGGTGCAGCCCACTTTGATCTGCCTGATGAAGCTGCCATCCAGCTGCATCAACAACTTCAGGCAAAACTGCCGGGCTATCTGGTGCCAAAGCTGGCCAGAGAGATCCCGGACAGGCCCTCTAAAACCCTGTTAGCCTGATACGCGGAACGGGGATGAGTTGAAACTTTTTCATACACTGCCCCCTCCCCTTCGGTTCCTGAAACCTCTGCCGATATCTATAAGTCCCCCTTGAGATATCACAGATAGGTGAGCTATGCGTATAGCCGCAGCCGACATCGCACTGGAAAGTGCCTCGCAGAACAGCTCATACAAAGAGGTGCGTGAAGAGCTGACCGAAGGTTACGTTCGCGCTGGCGAAGCCTTCAATAAGGAAAACCTCGTCGCTGGCAGTCACAGAGAGCGAGTGGAGAGAGAAGCGATCACTGTCGTTAAAGAGGAGAAAACGACCTACAGCGATATTCGCCAGCTGATCGCCAAACAGGACGCAGGAAAGTACACCCTCGATCAGTTGATGACAAAAGCTACCGGTAGCAGCCACAGCCTGTTTGAACTCAGCCCTGAGGATAAGCTTAAGATCGAGATGCTGATCCGTATCTTCGAAAGCCTGACCGGCAAACGCTTCAATGTTGGCATGATGAACACCCCGGATGTGGGAATCAATGCCTCCACAGGCACAGATCCAGCCACTCTATCTGACAGCAGTGCGCTCACCCTCAGCTCCGGCGAAGGCGCGCTTGAATACGGTTTGGAGTACAGTTTTGAGGAAACGGTGGTGCATCAGGAGCAGTCCGGTTTCCAGGCAAGCGGTCAGGTCAGAACCACCGACGGCAAAGTGATAGACCTAAACCTGCAACTCAATCTGAGTCGCTCATCACGGGAACACAGCAGCCTTTTTATACGGCTGGGGGCGGCATTGAAAGATCCTCTGGTGATCAATTTCAACGGCACAGCCGCCGAATTGAGTAGCGACACCCTCACCTTTGATATCGATATGGACGGTGATCAGGAACAGATACACCGTCTGGCTGAATCGAGTGGCTATCTGGCGCTGGATAAAGATAACAACGGCGAGATCGACCATGGAGGTGAACTGTTTGGTGCCATCACCGGGAACGGTTTCGACGAGCTCGCTCAATATGATAATGACAACAACGGCTTCATTGATGAAGCTGATGATATCTGGGGTTCACTGAAGATCTGGGTACAGCACTCCGATGGCAGTAGCAGTCTGTTTACGCTGGCAGATAAAAACATCGGCGCCCTCTACCTGGGCTACACCTCCACCGATTGGGAGTTAACCGCAGGCGATAACAGCGATGAGATCGCGGGTAAAGTCAGAGCCACCGGGTTATTTCTGGATGAATCAGGTCAGGCGGGGACGTTACAGCAGATCGATCTGGTCGTATAACGCCTGTCAAAATCGGCTGTTAATACGCTTGACCACAGCAATGAGCGGTGTGCTAAGATCGAACGGTTGGATCAGCAATTGGACGCTAAGGAATCAGCATGGACTCGCAACAGCAGCCCTCACCCAAAAGTTATGCGGTGGCAGTATCTCTCTCGGCAATTTTTGGTGTTATGGGCATCCACCATTTTTACCTCGGTCGATACCTAGAAGGCATCATCGATTTTAGCCTTCTAATCATCACCCTCTATTTCTATATCAACGGCGAAATACTCTGGGCCCTGCTCTTTTTTGCCATCGATGGAATCCATACCTTTATCATCACCATCATGCTCCTCACCGGATCATTCAAAGATGGTCATGGACGATATGTTTGCTACCCCGGACAAAAACTGAAATCTGTAAATTAAGGATAATTCAATGAATGACACAACAACTGAAATCACCCCGGTAGAAGAGGTTCAACTGAGCGAGAAGGGTTTTGTACCTACGCTACTGCTCTGCTTTTTCCTCGGCGCCTTTGGCGTTCATCGCTTCTATGTAGGAAAAATTGGAACCGGTATTCTGATGCTGCTCACCCTGGGTGGATTGGGTATCTGGGCGCTGGTCGATTTTATTATCATTGCGGTTGGATCGTTTAAAGACAAAGACGGCCGCATCATCAAAGCGCAATAGCCCTGCCAAGCACCCGCACACAGTTTGTGGGTGCTTACTATCACCCTATAGATCCAAACGCCTCACCGCTTCACGTTTAAACCCCCGCTCCTTAATATAAGCTTCGATCTGATCGATTCGCTTCAGCAGGTCAGGATGGGTGGATAACCATTCCATGTGAAAAGAATCCTCCTCCGGCTGGCTCTGGGCTAACCGCTCAAAAAACGTTGTTGCGCCTGCCACATGACCGTAGTTTCTCTGCAGAGTCTCCACCGCGATCAGATCCGCTTCCGTCTCCTGCTCCCGGCTAAAGAAGAGCATACCGATCTCAGAACCGGTACTAAACACGCCACCGGCATCCCCCGTGACAAAGCCGTAGAAGATCTGTACCAAAGCTCCCCGGCTGATACTGACAATAGGATCCCTCTGTTTAATATGCGCAAGTTCATGGGCCAGCACCATCGACAGCGAATTTTCATCCGGCATCGCCTCCACAAGGCCCTCAAACACAAAGATATGCCCTCCCAGGGTTGCAAATGCATTCTGCTCTGCGGCCGGAAGCAGATAAACCGTGATATCCATCCCCTCCTCCAGCTGCATCGCGCTACCCAGCTCAGCCACCAGCGTCTGTAGAGATTCCTCCACCTGCAACTGTTCAGGCGTGAGTTCCCGATGCTGTTTAAACAGGGTGATATAGGGGGTAACAAAGCGCTTTTCGAGCGAAAAAGGGATCTGAGTCAGTAAGCGATCCGCAAACCAGATCACCGAACCCAGCAGCAGAACAATTCCCAACAGCCCGAATAGAAGAAAACGCATAAAATTGCGCAGCTCATGCTGATGGTTGTCAGGAAACTGGTAGTACTCCGATGCGCCTTTATCCATGGCAAACAGATCCTTTTTGAGTGGGGCAGCAAAACTGCCAGAGGGTTTACAAAATAGAACTTAGGTCATTCTAGTGCACTGGTCGACCGCAGGGGGCAAATCTCCTAATACCCTGCACTTCGAGCGAAAGCAGCGTTTTAATTGTTATATGCTCATCGGGGCTTAGCTTAATCATCACTTAGAAATAACGCCCGCGTAATGGGCTAGTTTGTAGCGCCAGCGGAAAACTAGTCCCAATTGACGCGCTTGTTATAAGGCGCCTACTCTTCACTAAAAACCTGTGCTATTTCTTCTGCTGTTAGCTCAATCGGCACAATTCGCAGAAGCCCATTTACTATTGATGGCTCGAAGTACTCTTTTAATCTATCGGTGTTTCTTGTAATTCTAAGCGAATCGGACTCTTCACCTTCAATATCTACAAGTAATAAATTTAAGTGTGCATTTGCTTTTTTGACTTTGTTGTATAAATAGATTTTGTTGAGCATTAAGTAAACTCTTTCGCGCATCATGATAGATGAAGCTCTAGCAACCTTTACCTCAACAAATATTTCACTTTCACCTGTATTAATATACCCATCATATATGGGGTGCATATTGCTCACCGCATCTATGCCGCTGAATTGAGTTACCAGCTTTGCTTCTTGGATAAGATCGTAATCTGTTAAATTACGTTTTTGAAGGAAGTGAGAAAATGCAAACTCTTCCAATCTCTGGTGGTTTACGCGCCTTCTTACTGGTCTGGCTCTTTCTGTAGATTCTTCATTTTCTTCTGTTCTCTTCTTTGTTATTTCTTCGTCAGTTGCTTTTTCAACACCCATCTTTTTAGCTAGATCGTCAGGAAAGCCAATGATGTTGGTGCTGGATTGATTCTGTGAGATTGACGTTACAACATTTACTAGTTCTTTTCGAAGCTCTGTGTTCTCAGAGTTCAGTTTGCTGATAGAGGTATCTTTAGCTTTGATTTCTCTGGACATGGTTAACATTTTCCCAACGCTAAAGTTATCAAAGCTTTCACTTAGAACAATAACAACCAATAGAACTATTAACGTAATAATTCCAGTAGATATAGTTCCCTTTGGTTCAAGTGACAAAAAGCTATAGGCTACGATCCATACTATAAAACCGGTCAATGCCACTATTAAGGCTCTTACAAAATTATTGGTTTTCTTATCGGTCATAGATGATTCCATTTAGCCTTATAACGCTTAAAGCAGCCGCGCAGTATGCGTCGGATGCCTTTCCTTGTTAGGTGTTTTCTTCTTCACCCACTTCTTGCTTTAGCTTTTTAATATTTAATCTAGTTATTTCATCTTGCATAGGTTGAATGACAGTGTGCCAAACTCTGAAGCCATACCCAATCATAAAGACACCGACAAATATGATTACGCCAATACAAATTAAGTAAAATTTCTTATTCTGAGTTGCTATTTTGAGCTTGCTATCCAATACGTGGTAACGAGCCTCCTCAGCCAATGAACGAACAGTTTCTGGCTTATGCTTAAGTGTCTGATATTCAACAGTAGTATCGTAGATTAAATTATTAGTCGATTGGTTAACGTAAATTAATCCACCAGAACCAAACACAGCTAGCAAAAGACCAAATAAAGCATAGAATTTATAGATATTGTCCGTTGGTAAAGGAATTCGACTTTCCACTCATTTATCCTCGTCTCTGTTATGACACCTAACGCCCTGAATAATGGGCTCAGCACGCAGTGCTGAGTCCTTGATTGATTTGTTTGTTAGGTGCCGTTCACCTGAGAATGAAATCCCGTTTCATCCAGCAGTTTTATGAACCATTCCCAGTACCACTCAAAAGCATCTTCTATAGTAATAAAATCGCTGTCTGTAATTTCTATGCTGTGAGGCGTCTTAGGGTGTGTTAGCCGATTACGAATTCCTTTAGCACTCTTTAGGGAACCCCAACCGCTATCGGAGTATGTGGCGGTATACGTTGAATCTAAAGCTTTTATGAATGACTTTGCCGCGAATTTTATATTTGATTGGAGTTCTAGCATTTCAAAGGTTAAGTCAGCTTCGCCGGAGTCCTTAAGCTTGTACTTTTCTTCATTGAGTAAAGCAAGTTCGGCAGCAGAAAATGTGACTCTGTTAGCTACGGCTCTCTCAAGGGCAATTTGCTTGAGTTGAAACGTTATACCTTCAATGAAGGAAAATACCGAACGTACATAAACTCGTCGTAATCGTTCAATGTTTTTTGCATCACTTTGTTGCCCTATAAGAAATTTGACCATCTCTACTTCTTGATGAAGCCTCCAGGCGATCTCATTGTAATTCTCGATAGTGTCGGTCATCTGTGTGCACCTAACGCCCCAGGTAAGGGGCACGAAGCGGCATTGCCGCGAAGTGTCCCGCCCGTAGGGCAAACTTGACCTGTTTGTTATACGTGATTTCTTCCATATACGCTCGATGCGACCAACCCGGCTATGCATGCGAAAAAAAAGGCACCGGATGTCACCCAAAAAGAACTGCGCAAGCTATCAATGAGCCACGCCATGATTTCCTTGTGGTGTAGGGCATTTTTCCTGTCGGCCCTTTCCTCAGGGGTTGGTTCGTAGTCTTTTAAGCTACCGTCTAAGCCAAGATACTTTTGGAGTTCTTCTCCCATAACGTAAGCACTCTGAGCGTGAAGCAAAGTGACTTGGTGACGCCTCTCTAATGGAAGGGAGGAGTCATTGTATGCCTGGTTCACGACTTCGGCGATTTTCTCCGGGAGCTTGGTTGCAGATAAGTTGCTTTCAGCGATGTGCAGAGAGTACGCAGCCATCACTATGGAGATTACAAACCCACATAAGCCACAAAGGAGGTATTTGAAGGACGCCTCGAACCCGTTTCGGCGGAATTTGAAAACCCCGTAGGAAAATGCAGTTATAAAAGCGCCATACCAGCCAATATCTCGTACGACCCGAATTCCCCATTCCAAATAGGCTTCAGAAGAAGACATGTCCGAAATGGAGAAGTCTATGAGGAATTCACGCACCAAGTGGCTTAGGCCAAAAAGTACAAAGAAGACCAAAATAACATTGTTAATCTTGGAATTTAGCTTCATAGGTTCGAATCAGCGTACGTATAACAGCTAAATATACGTCAGAGTGTCGTGTTTAATTGCGACAATTTGACGTATATCTTCTTGAATAAAAATCAGGGATAGGGTGTATCTGTTTGAACTGCATGGCCTTTCCCTGCCTGAGGTTTTCTCCTCCATGGAGAAAAGTACAAAATTGTCCCTCTATCCTCGCACAGGCCGTGACAGGATGAAAACTGTAGATTAGTACAGCACAGGGAGAGGCTATGGCCTCGGCTGTGAGTCCGGCTATCGGGGGAGATTTGCGCACCGTTATTGGGAACCCGTGCGCAACCGAGCCTATTTTTTGGGCGCAGGCGCCATCGGGAATGCGGTAATCGTACCTTTGGCTTCCGTGATTTTGGGGGTGCCCTCATGCTCCACCTCATCGATACGGATCACCGCATGGTTCGGGATATAGGAGCGCTTCACGCCGCTAAACTGATTCTTCAGTTTCTCCTCACCGGGATCGATCACCAGTTCTGAGCGGTTGCCAAAGACAAACTCCTCCACCTCGAGGAAGCCCCACATATCACTCTGATAGACATGCTTTGCATAGATTTCGAACACCTGATCCTGATTCACAAAGATCACACGGTAGATACGGTCTTCTTTAGCCATGATTACCCACTATTTCCAAACTGTCAGTTGACTGGCTATATGGGGGAGCGGCGCTTAATTTCAAGCCATAGCCGCTCTCTTTGGAGTGATGCAGGGCAGAGCGTGGGGCAGAGCGTGGGGCAGAGCCGCTCCCCTGCTTCCGCTTAATAGCTTCTATAGGGGAGGAATTTCCCGGAGAGCACAACGTTTACGCGATCACCGTTGGGGTTCTCTTCGCGCTGGATATCCATGGAGAAGTCGATCGCGCTCATGATGCCATCTCCAAACTCCTCATGGATCAGCTCTTTGATGGTGCTGCCATAGACATTCACCACCTCATACCAGCGGTAGATCAATGGATCAGTCGGGACCTCTGTCGGCAGTGAGCCTTTGTAAGGCACGATCTGCAACCAGGCAACGGCTTCATCAGGCAGATCAAAGATCTCACCCACAATCGTGGCCTGCTCTTTATTGAAAGTCATCTGGCCCAGACAAGCGGCTGTGGTCCACTCTTTTGATAGGCCGATCGCATCCGCGACCTCCTTCCACTGAACCCCTTTGGCAACTTTCTTAGCGAGTATTAATGCGGTGACTTCTTCACGATTACTGATCATGCTCAGTTCCTCATTTTCAATTTATAGATAGGTATGGATATAAGCCAGTAAGCCAGCAGTCGTCGCTGCCAGCCCAAAAGAGAGGCTTTTCCAGAAAAGCAGGGGGTTTCTTTCCAACAACGGTGGACGCGTTTTACTCAGGTATGCCGGGTTGGGATGACGCAGGTCGTAAAGGAACTCAGACAGCTCTGAGTAGCGTTTGTACGGACTCGGCTGTAACGCTTTACGCAGGGTTTCATCCAGCCAAACCGGCAGTTCCCTCTCATCATCCAGTACGGAGCAGTACTTCAGCCGGTGTTGCGCCGCTGCACTTTTCGCTTTAGCCATACCGGTACCGTAAGGAAATCGGCCGGAGAGCAGGTGGTAGGCGATCGTCGCCAACGAGTAGAGATCGGATCGGTTCGAGATCACCTCACCAACAAAATACTCAGGCGCCATATACATCGCTGTGCCTTGCCATTCGGGCTGTGCCAAGGTGTTCTCAGCTTCAACAATACCGGCGACGCGGACAGCGCCGAAGTCGATGATTTTCACCGTGCCACTGCTATCGATCATGATATTTTCCGGACGCAGATCCTGATGCAGAATCTCCTTACGGTGCATCGCGAGCAGCCCCTTGCCGATCTGCTCAATGATATTGCGTGAACTCTCCAGATCCGGAGAGGGGTGATCCCTCAGCCACTGGGCGAGGGTTTGCCCCTCGATATACTCCATCACGGTGTAGAGATAGTTTCGCTCACGGCTCTGCAACCCAGCTTTCATCACATGGGCACTGTTGATACGGCGGGCGACCCACTCCTCCATCAGAAAACTTTCCAGATAAGCAGGATCCCCACTGAGATCAACCGAGGGGGTTTTCAGAACGACCTGTGTTTTCGATTCCAGATCCTCGGCCAGATAGACCCGACTGCGACTGTTGGCATGCATCTCCCGCAGGATGCGGTAGCCATCGAACTGATCACGCGCTTGCAGAAGTGGCGGCAGGGCAAGCTGTTCAACCTGCTGCTGCAGAGAACTAGCCACCTGCGGCAGTTGATCAACCCGTGCAATCTGCAGGGTCAGGTTATCGCTACTGCCATTCTCAAGCGCCCTCTCCACGATGACCTGCGCAGCTTTATCCAGATCAGCGCTATGTTGATCCAGCGTATCGAGCAGCTCCTGTGCTTCACTGAACTCATAGACACCATCGGTACAGAGCAGATAGATATCGCCCTCCTTCAAGGGTTGTTGCTGATAATCCAACTCTAAGTTCAACGTCACCCCTAACGCCCGGCTCAGATAGCTCTCATTTTTGGATTTCCAAACCCGGTGATCTTTGGTGAGCTGCTCGATACCGCCACCACGCAGTCGATAGATACGGCTATCACCGATATGGAACAGATGAGCGATCTGCGCCTTGAACACCAGTGCACTCAAGGTACACACATAGCCTTTGTCTTTATTAAAACGGTGCTCACTACGCTGAGTCTGTGAGAACAGCCAGCCATTGATCGACTCCAGCACGCGCTCCCCGGAGCGTCGAACCGTCCAGGCATCGGAGGTGCTATAGAAGTCCTCCAGAAAGCTTTTTACCGCCGTTTCACTGGCGATCTGACTGACATCACTGCTGCTGATGCCATCTGCCAACGCTAAGGCCACACCTTTCAGGCTGAGCTGCGGCTCTTTAGGTACGACCGCACCGTGAAAGTCCTGATTCAGAGGCTTAACACCTTTATCTGAACAGTGCCCTGTACTTATCTTAAGTTGCTTGCTCATAGGGGCAGCTCACATCGATATCGGGATAGAGACCCACTGTGTTCAGAAGGGAAAATCCGACAACCCGAGTGGTTGCCGGATCTGTTGATCAGATACATATCTGAAGTGTTAGCGGTTAAAGGGCTGCAACGGGTTTCATTGAATCCGCCGCTTTGCGCGCTTTACTCTCTTTAACATGCGTCAGGTAAAGTGGCAGACCTACCAGCAGGAAGCCACCGAACAGGTTACCCAGAGCCGTTGGAATCTCATTCCAGATCAGGTATTCCATAATGGTGAAATCACCTCCCATGATCATAGAGAATGGGAACAGGAACATATTTACGATTGAGTGCTCGAAAGCCATGTAGAAGAAGAGCATGATCGGCATCCACATCGCTGCCATTTTGCTACCAGCAGAGGTCGAGATCATGGCACCTACCACACCCATAGAGACCATCCAGTTACACAGCATGCCGCGGATAAAGATGGTGAACCAACCCAGAACACCCTGCTCTTTGTAACCCAGGGTCCTCGATTCCCCGATCGCACTGACCTTATCGGCCACTGCACCGCCTTCCACCTGATAACCATAGGTCAGAATAAAGGAGGCAAAGAAAGCCACCATCAAAGCGCCTGACAGGTTACCGAGAAACACCAGTCCCCAGTTACGCCACAGCTGATTCATGGTGCATCCCGGACGTTTATCAATCACAGCCAGCGGCACCAGAGTGAACACCCCGGTGAGCAGGTCAAATTTCATCAGATAGAGCATGATGAAACCGACAGGGAAGAGTAATGCACCTAATAACGGGTTGCCGGTTTTAGTGATGACGGTAATCGCAAAGAATGCCGCCAACGCCAGGATCGCACCCGCCATAAAAGCACGAATATAGGTGTCCTTGGTGGACATGAAGATCTTCTGTTCACCTGCATCGACCATTTTGGTCGCAAATTCACTGGGTTCTAAGTACGCCATAATAGGGCCCCTCTATTTTTTGGTTAAGCGATGCACTGCTGAGCAGTAGCGAAAAAAAAGCGCCACCCTCCTCTCGCATCAGCAAGAGCAGCGTGGACGCCGTTGTCCCGTAGAGTCTTTTTTATCCTTTGATCGCCATTGATCAATTTACGTTAGCTAATGCAGAAGCTGTGCCAAAACACAAAAAATCCTGACAAACCCCTTACAAATCAACAACTAAACATAAGCATGTGATTTAAACAGATCACGATCAGGCAAGATAATTGTGCAGGCGCACAATTTACGCACCAGAATATCTCCGTGTTGATATCCAACGGACAGCACCCCAGTTCAAGCCACAGAGAGGAGCCAAACAACCTCTGCAATACTCGCCTGAAAGGCTCAATCAGCTATCACCCTGCCAGTAACCCCTGACGACAGCCCCTCTCGCGATACTCCCTCTTTAAAACGCAAGCGCTATCGAGTTAGCCCGCGGCATAAAATGAATCGATTTCAGCTCAAGCCAACTGTTCATTATCTGGACGCTTCAGTATAATGCCCGGTCCTTTACGACCCCCGGTTCGCAGAAACGGAACCCGGTTTATGACCCACGCAAGATACAGGTGAACAATGGCGAAAAAGCTGTTTATAAAAACCCATGGTTGTCAGATGAATGAATACGACTCCGCGCGTATGGCTGACCTACTGGGCGAAAGTCATGATTTAGAGCTGACAGAGGATGCTGCTGAGGCAGATGTGCTGTTGCTTAACACCTGTTCGATTCGTGAAAAAGCACAGGAGAAGGTGTTTCATCAACTGGGTCGCTGGCGCAAGCTGAAAGAGCAGAACCCCGAGCTGAAAATCGGCATCGGCGGCTGTGTTGCCAGTCAGGAGGGGGACAACATCCTCAAACGCGCGCCCTACGTTGATATGATCTTCGGCCCGCAAACACTGCATCGCCTGCCTGAGATGATCACCGAATCAAATGACGGCGGCGTTGGTATTGTTGATATCTCGTTCCCGGAGATTGAGAAATTTGATCACCTGCCCGCCCCTAAAGTAGAGGGTGCCGAAGCCTTTGTTTCGGTCATGGAGGGGTGCTCTAAATACTGTACCTTCTGTGTGGTTCCCTATACGCGCGGTGAAGAGGTTAGCCGCCCACTGGATGATGTTATCACCGAGTGTGTTGAGCTGGCTGAACAGGGTGTTCGCGAAGTCAATCTGCTTGGGCAGAATGTAAACGCTTACCGTGGGGATACACATGATGGCGACACGGCTGATCTGGCAGAGCTGATCCGCAGCGTGGCAACCATTGAGGGGATTGACCGTATCCGCTTCACCACCAGCCATCCGGTTGAGTTTACTGACAGCCTGATCGAAGCCTATGAAGAGGTACCGGAGCTGGTTAGCTTCCTGCATCTGCCGGTACAGAGCGGCTCCGACAAGATTCTGATGGCGATGAAGCGTGGGCACACCGCACTGGAGTATAAATCCAAGATCCGTCGCATCCGTAAGGCTCGTCCTGATATTGAGATCTCCTCTGACTTTATCATCGGCTTCCCTAACGAGAGTGATGCGGACTTCGAAGCGACCATGAAACTGATCGAAGATATCGGGTTCGATAACAGTTACAGCTTTATCTACAGCCGCCGTCCGGGTACACCTGCCTCAGATCTACCGGATAACATCGATGAAGAGACCAAGAAAAAGCGCCTGCAGATCTTACAGAGCCGGATTATTCAGAACGCGCAGCAGATCAGTCGCCGTATGGTCGGGACAACACAGCGCATTCTGGTTAACGGCTACTCCAAGAAAGATCCGGGCCTGCTCTCAGGGCGGACGGAAAACAACCGCGTGGTTAACTTCCGTTGCGATAACCCGGACCTGATCGGTCACTTTGCGGATGTAAACATCGCACAGGCCTATGCAAACTCTCTGGTTGGTGAACTAATCTGTTCCGAACTGGATGACAACTTTACACAGAAAGCGGGCTAACCTATTGAGCACTGCACAATCGATCAAACTGACACTGGAACCGGAAAACGCTGAGTTTCTGGCGAATCTATGCGGCCCGTTTAATGAACACATTAAGCTGCTGGAAAAACGTCTGGGCGTTGAGATCCGAAGCCATGGAAACCATTTCCAGCTGCTCGGTGATGTAGATGTTATCCGTCTGGTGTCAGAGATGCTGGAATCCCTGTATGCGGATGCGCGTCAGGATAAACGCCTGACCCCTGATCAGATTCATCTGCTGATTCAGCAGAGCGGGCTGGAGCAGATCAACAGCCACCAGAAGGTGAAGGATACTGATATCAGCATCCGTACCAAAAAAGCACTGATCCGCCCTCGGGGTGAAAATCAGCAAGGCTATGTTCGCTCGATCCTTCAACACGATATCAATTTCGGCATCGGCCCTGCGGGTACCGGTAAAACCTACCTGGCGGTAGCCTGTGCAGTCGACGCGCTGGAGCGTGAAGAAGTTGATCGTATCCTGCTGGTACGTCCAGCAGTTGAAGCCGGTGAAAAGCTGGGCTTCCTTCCTGGTGATCTCAGCCAGAAAGTCGATCCCTATCTGCGCCCGCTGTATGACGCACTCTATGAGATGCTCGGTTTCGAGCGGGTTGGCAAATTGATCGAGAGGAATGTTATCGAGGTCGCGCCGCTGGCTTATATGCGTGGACGCACCCTGAATAACTCCTTTGTCATTCTCGATGAGAGCCAGAACACCACGCGTGAACAGATGAAAATGTTTCTGACACGTATCGGCTTTGGCTCCACAGCGGTTATTACCGGCGATATCACTCAGGTGGATCTACCCAAAGGCACTCGCTCCGGCTTGATCCATGCGATGCAGGTGCTGGATGGGGTGAAGGATATCGGCTTCACCCAGTTCACAGCTAAAGATGTCGTACGACACCCGTTGGTACAGCATATTGTTCGTGCGTATGAGCGTTTTGAAAAACAAAACGATACTCAGGAATCTAAATCATGAGTTTTGATTGCGACGTACAGTTCGAGGTTGAAGGCGAGCTGCCGGAACCGGCCCAATTTGAAACATGGGTTAATACCGCACTCTGCAAACAACTGGATGAGGGAGAGGTCTGCATACGCATTGTATCTCCTGAAGAGAGCCAAACGTTAAATCACACCTACCGTGGCAAAGACAAGCCCACCAATGTACTCTCATTTCCGTTTGAAGTCCCTGAGGGGATCCCTCTGCTACTGCTCGGTGATCTGGTGATCTGTGCGGATGTCGTAGCCAAAGAAGCAGAGGAACAGAACAAGCCCTTATTCGACCACTGGGCACATATGGTCGTACATGGCTGCTTGCATCTTATCGGTTTCGATCATATAAATGATGAAGATGCCGAGGAGATGGAAAATCTGGAACGGGAAATCCTGGCAATGATGGACATTGCTGATCCCTATCGGGATAACAACTAATTCAGGAACACTACAAAACCATGAGCGAAGACCGATCGGGGCAATCAAAAAGCTGGCTTGGAAAATTAACCCAGGCATTCAGTGATGAGCCTCGCAGCCGTGAAGACCTGTTGACCGATCTACGGCAGGCTACCGATGAAAACCTGCTCGACAATGAAGCACTGAATATTATGGAAGGCGCCATGCAGGTGTCTGACATGCAGGTTCGAGATGTGATGGTGCCACGCTCTCAGATGGTTGTGGTGGAAGCTGACCAAACCCCTAAAGAGTTTCTACCGGTCATCATCTCCAGTGCCCACTCCCGTTTCCCAGTGATCGGTGAAACCCCCGATGAGATTCTCGGCATACTGCTCGCTAAAGATCTGCTACCTCTTATTCTGGAAGGCAATCTCGATCAGTTCGACCTTCCGAGCAAACTGCGCTCTGCAACCTTTATCCCTGAATCGAAACGTCTGAACGTCCTCTTGAAGGAGTTTCAGGTAACCCGTAATCATATGGCGATTGTCATGGATGAGTACGGCGGCGTCTCTGGCCTGATCACCATCGAGGATGTCCTTGAGCAGATTGTGGGCGAAATTGAGGATGAGCATGACAGCGAAGAGGATGACGGTAATATCAAACCGTTCGATGAGAATGGCTTTATCGTTAAAGCGCTGACCCCCATTGAAGATTTCAACGAATATTTCTCGGTAGACTTTCCTGAAGAGGAGTTTGATACCATCGGTGGTATCGTGACGCAGCAGTTCGGACGTTTACCGAAAAAGGATGAGAGTGTTGAGATCGATAACTTCCAGTTCAAAGTGCTCTCTGCTGATACCCGTCGTATCCGCCTGCTACAGGTAAGCCGTAACGGATAAGCCTTCATGCTGATGCGAACACTGTTAGCTTTGATTGCCGGCGCGCTGATCGCACCGTCGCTGGCACCCTTCAGCATCCCCCTGCTGGTAATCGCCCCCCCTGCTCTGCTCTATATCGTAAGCCACAATCTTTCAGGTCGCCGCGCGGCCTGGATCGGATGGTGCTTTGGTCTGGGTTTCTTTGGCAGCGGCGTTTCCTGGGTTTTTGTCAGTATCTATGAGCACAGCCAGACACCCCTTGCCATTGCCGTCGTCCTGACCACACTGTTTGTCGCAGCACTTGCACTGCTCTTCAGCCTGCAACTTTATCTCTGGCGCCGCTTCTTCTCAGCCCGCCTGATCGCAGTTAGCTTTGCTGGCCTCTGGCTACTGTTTGAGTGGGGCCGCAGCTGGTTGTTTACCGGGTTTCCCTGGCTCTATCTGGGTAACGCCGCACTGGATACTCCTTTCCAGCACCTTTTGCCTGTGGGTGGCGTCTGGCTCGGCAGCCTGGCGATACTGATCACCGCAATGGCACTGACAGGGGTACTCTTACATCGAAAATTGCTTGCCCTAGTGTTTCTGCCGCTCCCCTTTCTGCTGGGTTCGCTTTCCGAGCACAACTGGACAACACAGCTGGAAGAACCGATCGAGGTGGCGTTAGTACAGCCCAATATTCCCCAGCAGATCAAGTGGAATCCCAGCTTTCGTACTGAGATTCTGGATAAATATGCACGTCTATCGCGCCCACATCAGGACACCGAGCTGATGCTCTGGCCTGAGACTGCGATCCCCGCCCTGTTCAGAAATGTTGCCACCCCACTAGCTACGTTGCTTAATGACTTAGATAGCAACGGAGTCACCCTGATCAGCGGCCTGCCCAGCCTTGAGCCTGATGCATCACACCCGAAGGGGTACCGTATTCACAACAGCCTTGCGACGCTCACCACCGGCAGTGGTGTTTATCATAAACAGCGTTTGGTTCCCTTTGGCGAATATCTCCCTTTCGAGCAGCACCTAAGAGGCGTACTGGACTTCTTTAACCTCCCCATGTCGAGTTTCTCCCTACCTGAAGGCAAACAACCCCTGCTAACTATCAGGAACCACCGCATCAGCGCTGCGATCTGCTACGAGATCGCCTACCCTGAGCTGGTACGCAAAAGTGCCAAAGAATCTGCACTGCTGCTTACCGTCTCTAACGATACCTGGTTTGGGCACTCCATAGCGCCAGCCCAGCATATGCAGATCGCCCGTGCACGTGCGCTTGAGAATAGTCGCTGGCTTATTCGCGGCACCAACAACGGCCTGACGGGGCTTATTTCGCCACAGGGTGAGATCGTTAAACAACTCCCCCCCTTCCAGAAAGGGGTCCTGCGAGGACAGGTCTATGCCTCCGTAGGGGAAACTCCCTTCCAGCAGTTTGGCTCCTGGCCAGTTCTGGCTATCGCACTGTTTGCAGCATTATCCGGGGCTGGTAGAAGGCGGGGCCGGAGCGGAGAGATCACTCAATCCGATCCGGTATAAGAGGATTAAATGGCCTAATCGGCTTCGCCGGGCCAGGGCTTTGAAACCCGTTTAAAGTACGTTTTCCCGCAGTTATGACAGGGTTCCAGCTTCGCTGTTTTCTCCAGCTGAAACTGCGCTTCACAGCTCAGGCACTCCAGTGTACCGACGGTCGCCAGCTCACCCGCAAGATACTGCTCTTCATCATGATCCAGCTGCTCGCGAAGTGTTTCCTGACCAATACGGGTCTGATCTGCAATCAATTTGAGTTGATCGACAAAAGCTTTCTCCAGAGCATTCAGATCAAAATGCAACCAGGCAGCAATCCCTTCGCCGGTTTCATGGGCGTAGAACCCCAGTTTTTTCAGATCACGAGCCAGATACGCCTTCATCAGGTCGAGTTCATCTCGGGTCATATCCGCTGCCGCCAACTCCAGCTCTACAGCATCATGTATTTTCTCCTGCAACAGATCCCAGGAGCGAGCTTCAGAGCTCTGCAAGTCCTTAGTCAGGCGCAACAACACCCGATCATAGTCAGCAGAGGCCAGTTTAGATTTGTTATTGCCATTTGCGTCCATAAAACCACCTCGTTTTTAGCGGAAACTCTGTTTGCTCCCTTGTATATATTGTATGCTATACCGCAATTCGCAAACATTTATTAACCGGTGTCAAAAGAGTTCTGTGCTTTTTCAAGTACTGGCTTGTCGATACCGGTTTTTCATCATAGGCATTACGATTCACGAACATGAACGAACAATACCGCCCACAAAAGATAGAACCACAAGTCCAGAAGCACTGGCAGGACAACGACAGTTTTAAATGTGAAGAGGACCTGCAGAAGGAAAAATTCTACTGCCTGTCTATGTTCCCGTACCCAAGTGGGCGACTTCATATGGGTCATGTTCGTAACTACACCATCGGTGATGTAGTTTCTCGCTATCAACGCATGCAGGGTAAGAATGTTCTTCAGCCAATGGGCTGGGATGCTTTCGGCCTGCCTGCTGAAAATGCAGCGATGAAAAACAATGTTGCTCCAGCCAAGTGGACCTATGAAAACATCGATTACATGCGTAACCAGCTCCAGCAGATGGGATTCGGTTATGACTGGAACCGTGAGCTGGCAACCTGCCATCCTGAGTATTATCGCTGGGAGCAGTGGTTCTTTACCCAGCTAATGGATAAAGGCCTGGTGTACAAAAAAGAGGCCGAGGTTAACTGGGATCCTGTAGATCAGACCGTTCTGGCAAATGAGCAGGTTATCGATGGTCGAGGCTGGCGCTCCGGTGCTCTTGTCGAGCGTAAGAAAATCCCTCAGTGGTTCCTTAAAATCACGGATTACGCCGATCAGCTACTGGATGATCTGGATAAGCTTGATCAGTGGCCCGAACAAGTTCGGACCATGCAGAAAAACTGGATCGGTCGCTCCGAAGGTGTTGAACTCACCTTTGATGTTGCCAACTATGGTGAACTGGATGTGTTCACCACACGCCCTGATACATTGATGGGGGTGACCTATGTTGCCGTCGCTGCCCAACACCCGCTGGCGATTCAGGCTGCAGCAAATAACCCTGAGCTGGCTGCATTCGTTGAAGAGTGTAAGAACATCAAAGTTGCCGAAGCTGATATGGCGACGATGGAGAAGAAGGGGATGGCGCTGGGCGTCACCGCCACGCACCCGCTGACCGGTGAAGAGGTGCCTGTCTGGACTGCAAACTTCGTCCTGATGGATTACGGTTCCGGTGCTGTGATGTCGGTACCTGGGCATGACCAGCGTGATTGGGAGTTTGCTACCAAATACGGACTACCGATCAAACAGGTTATCCGTCCACTGGATGACGAAGTGGTTGATCTGGAAGTGGAAGCCTATACCGAGAAAGGTGCTCTGGTAAATTCAGGTGCTTACGATGACCTGGAATTCGATATGGCGTTCAAAGCGATCGCATCGGATCTGGAAGCCAAAGGTAAGGGCAAAGTTACCGTCAACTATCGTTTACGTGACTGGGGTGTATCCCGTCAGCGTTACTGGGGCGCGCCAATTCCGGTAATCAACTGCGCCAGCTGTGGTTCAGTACCCGTTCCGGAAGATCAACTGCCCGTTGTACTGCCGACAGATGTGGAATTTGATGGCAGCGGTTCTCCGATTAAAAAGATGGAGAGTTTCATCAACACCACCTGCCCTAAGTGTGGTGGTGCGGCAGAGCGTGAAACGGATACATTCGACACCTTTATGGAGTCCTCCTGGTACTACGCACGCTATGCATCACGCAGCAGTGATAATGCTATGCTGGAACCAGAAAAAGCTAATTACTGGCTACCTGTCGATCAGTATATCGGCGGTATCGAGCACGCTATTCTCCACCTGCTTTACTCCCGTTTCTTCCATAAGCTGATGCGTGACGAAGGTCTTGTCGATAGCGATGAGCCATTCAAGCGTCTGCTGTGTCAGGGGATGGTACTGGCTGACAGTTACTACCATGAAGATGAAAAAGGCGGGCAGGTCTGGGTTGCTCCAACCGATGTCGATGTCAAAACAGATGATAAAGGCCGGGTTATCTCTGCTACTCACCGCAGCAGCGGTCAGGTATTGCAGCACGATGGCATGTCTAAGATGTCTAAATCGAAGAATAACGGCATCGACCCTCAGGTGATGATCGATCGTTACGGTGCTGATACAGTTCGTCTGTTTATGATGTTTGCTGCACCACCAGAACAGTCTCTGGAATGGTCAGACACGGGTGTAGAGGGGGCTCATCGCTTCCTGAAACGCCTGTGGAAACAGGTTCACGATCACCTGAATGTCGGTGGTTCTGAGATCGCAATCGACAAAGAGCAGCTGACAGACGTACAGAAAGAGCTGCGCCTTAAGGTACATGCAACAATCCAGAAAGTGTCTGATGACATTGAGCGTCGCCAGACCTTCAATACTGCAATTGCTGCAGTGATGGAACTGTCTAATACGATCGCCAAGTTTGTCGATATCAGCGAGCAGGGCCGTGCCGTTATGCAGGAAGCGCTGGAAGCTGCGGTTCTTCTGCTAGCACCCATCGTCCCGCATATCAGCCATCAGCTATGGCAGGAGCTTGGCAACAGCGACGAAGCACTTACCGCACCATGGCCACAAGTAGATGAATCCGCACTGGTGCAGGACACTATCCAGTTGGTTGTCCAGGTTAATGGTAAAGTCCGTGCGAAGATCAATGTCGCGGCTGATGCCGATGAAGATGTTGTTCTGCATACAGCGCTGGCCGACGAAAATGTGCAGAAGCATATGGCTGATAAAACCATTCGTAAGAAGATTGTTGTACCAGGTCGACTGGTCAATATCGTTGTAGGCTAAGTGGATATTTAAAAGGAGCAGAGATGTTGCAGCACTGGAAAGCGATCACGATAAAATTCATTCTGATCAGCCTCACATTCAGTTTACTGACTGCATGTGGATTCCACTTGCGGGGTGTTCAGGACGTTTCTGCTGAAAAAAGCAGAGTGACACTGATTGCCAACAACGCCAGTAATAATCTGCTCCAAAGCCTGCGCCAGAATATGAAGTTTAATGGCATTATTGAAACTCAGGATGCCCCTTACCAGCTTCATATTCTGGACCACCGCTACAAACGCAGAACGGTAACACTGAACAGCGATTCTGATGTCGATGAGTACGAGCTTTCTGTTGAGGTCACCTACCTGATTGCTGATTCAGAAGGCAAACCTCTCAGCAGTGATATCAGACTGCAGCGTGAGCGTAGCTATACCTATGATAAAGATGCAGCAACAGCCAGCTCTGAGCAGGAATCGCAGTTAAAACGCGAACTGTATGAGTCCGTTGCGCAATCAATTCTGCGACGCTATCTGGCCAACAAGTAGCTTATAGCCGCTTCTCATATGAAACTTCGTCCCGAACAACTCAGCGGCCAGATAGGTAAAGACCTTGCTCCGGTCTATCTGGTCACCGGTGACGAACCGCTCTTATCAGAAGAGAGCTGTGATCTGCTTCGTTCCCACCTTCAACAGCAGGGCTTTTCCGAAAGGGAGGTCCTACACGTTGATGGTAGCTTTAGCTGGGAGTATCTGCTCGAGTGCGCGAACGCACTCTCTCTGTTTGCAGAGAAGAAGATTATTGAGCTCCGTCTGGGCAGTTCTAAACTCAACAAACGCTCCAGCGAGATCCTACAACAGTATTTAAGCAATCCCTCCCCGGATAATATCCTCCTGATCATTGCCGACAAACTGGATGGTGGCGCAAAAAAAAGTGCCTGGTTCAAAGCGGTTGATAAAAGCGGTGTAATTGTTGAAATATGGCCGGTAGAAACCGCGCAGTTGCCGAACTGGATTCGACAACGTGCCGCACAGATTGAACTGCAGCTAAATGAGGAGGCGATCCAGCTCCTCTGTGACCGTATCGAAGGAAACTTATTAGCTGCCAAGCAGGAGCTGAGTAAACTGAGCCTGCTGTTTCCTCATCAAGTCGTTACCGCTGATGATATTGTCGACGCCGTCTCTGATAGCTCTCGATATGATATCTACGGTTTAGCCGACGCAGCTCTGCAGGGACAACCCGCTCGCTGCTGTAAAATCCTTCAGGTTCTCAGACAGGATGGAACAGAGCCACCTGTGGTTCTCTGGGCTTTATCTAAAGAACTACGCTCCCTCGCAGCTATCCAGCAAGCTCAAAACAGCAGCCAGTCGTTTGATGCCGTTTGTCAGAGAGAGCGGATCTGGGGAAAACGTAAACCACTCGCACGTCAGGCGGCACAGCGCCTCTCTGGTAAGCAGCTTAACCAAGCTCTTCAACATTGCGCTGAGGTCGATAAGATCGTTAAAGGGATGGCGACAGGTGATTCCTGGTTGCTCCTGACCTCTATCGCGCTGATCCTCTCTGGCCGCCCTCTCGCCCTTTAATAACCCTTAACCACCAAAGCGATACAAAAAAGAATAACAAAGCCTAACAAATAGTATCATTTTTGATATTAATCATTAAATCTCTCATGGTCGTTGCCTATTATTAATAGGAGATAACATAAACTGAGGGTACCTCCCCATGAGCACCGAGATAGATAACGCCAATGCAGGGAGCAGTGACGATCCACTGATGGACTTCTCCAACTGCCATGTTGGAATCATCAATAACTTTAACAGTTTGCTGGAGCTGTCCCGTACCAATATTGATAACCCGGTCCAGAGAGAGATTAGAGATACCGCTAAGAAGCTGTACAATTTTTTTCGCGATGTTGTCCTCGAACACCATGCTGAAGAGGAGCAGGAACTGTTTGCTGAAGTAGCTGATTCTGCCCGAAGCCCAGGCGCTGATTCATCCAGAGCACTTGAAATGATTGAGCAGTTGACTCAGGAACATCGCTCTCTCGAATCGCAGTGGCAAGCGCTGGAAAAGGATATTAAACAGCTATCAAAGGGAAAATATTGTGTGTTAGATCAGGCTGCTGCAGCCAAGCTCGCCCATGAGTATCTGCAACATGCAAACTTTGAAGAGCAGGATTTTTTACCCCTTTCAGCAAAACTGCTGGGCGACAAAGGACTCTCTTCACTGGGTTTATCACTCCACATGCGCCACTCCACTGTAAGTATTCCAAACTATATCTGATTTCCCAGCGGGTAGACTTATCAACAACGGCTCTACCCGCTGCTCTACCTTTTCCGTACACTGGTTCAATTCTGCTCAATCCGCTATGATGCTTTTAAAATCAGACAGATAGAATCTTATGCGTATTTCAGCTTACTTTGTTCTGCTTTTCTGTTCACTGATACTAGCCGGCTGTGACAGGGAGACTCCTCCCGAGAAGATGACCGCAGGTGAAGATATCTATGGCTATTACTGCAAAAACTGCCATGAAAATAAGGGCCCCGGCGCTAACATGGAGCGCTTTGCAGGCAAACAGCCGATGAAACCTTATAAGATCATCCTGATGATAAAATATGGGTTTAATCAGGATAGCCACAGCATGCCCCTGTTTGACCAATTGAGCGAGGAACAAGCCGATGCGGTTGCCCGTTATGTGGTATCACTCCAGATGGAACACATAAACAGGTAATCAGGCAGAATTAATCGTGTTATAGCGTTCCTGTATCGCTATCAGCTCCCGATCATAATCGCCCTGAGGGATATGGATATCGAGCACACCGGCCCGCTTATTCCGGTAGTCAATAAATGCCATCACGATAGGTACTCCAGCACCATTCGCGATGTGATAAAACCCTGATTTCCACTGTGTAACCTCTCCTCGCGTCCCCTCTGGAGAGAGCAGGATTCGTAATTTTTCCGATCGACCAAACGTTTCAACCATCGTATCCACCAGTTGTCCCCTCTGACTCCTGTCAACCGGAATTCCACCTAACCAATGCATCAACGTCGAACATGGAAACCGGAAAAGACTGGCTTTCCCCATCCAGTGGATCTGCATATCCAGAGAGAAAGCGACCATTAAGCTAAAAGGCAGGTCCCAGTTCGTTGTATGTGGCGCCGCAATGATCACGCATTTATCCAGACCCTCAGGTATCTCTCCCTCTATACGCCAACCCAGCAGCTTCAGTATCAGATTCGACAAGCTGCGCAGCAAAGGGGTCACCATCGGGGTATTAAATAGTGTTGTTGTCAACAAAGGTTAACCCCTGAAAAGTCTTTTAGATATAACCCTACCATCAGGGTGCAACCTGCACTGACAAGTGTCCACCCTTACCAACGTCGACCCTAACCCCAAAGACTGTTGGCGATGATGAGAGATCCAGTTGATCCGCTCCAAATGTCTGCTGCCACTCCTGGCCAGCGACTCGCCAAACGATTGTAGCTACATTATTCCTGAATGGGCGGGGCGGAAATGAATTTGAGCAGAAGCCTCCGGGAGCCACCTGCTTACATACCACCTGACTGTGGGTTTTAGGTACAACGATCGTTAGGCTATCGAGCGTATCACCTGAGTCATTCACAACCTCTATAGAGTGGATAAGTGAACGGCTAGACACTACAGAGGGCGAAGCCATACACCCATATAGGGCGGAAAAGAGGAGGAGGTAAAATAAAATTCGCGTCATCATACACCCAGTATAGTGACAACAGCGGAAAGGGTTAAGTATTGATATAGAAGCGTTAATAAGGGGAGCTGAATGGCACTCCCCTATACTTTTCAGGGGTTATCAGACGAGTTGATGTCCAACAGTCGTCGCCAGCTTGATATTGTCATGCAGCGGGCAGCGATCACAGACCAGATCCAGAAATGCACTCTTTTCCGCATCACTCATGTCAGCATCGATCTCCGCTTCTACGCGAATCTCCTGAAAACCAACACGATCATCCGTTTCCTTGCCAAGTAGCCCCATCGGATTCAGATCAGCTTCTACCCGGATCTCCATGCCGCGAAGGTCAATTTTCTTCTGACTGGCAGCAATTCGGCCGATGCTGCCGATACAGCCCGCCAGCGAAAATAGGAAGTATTCCAGCGGCGTTGGACCTTCATTGGTACCGCCACCAGCTTGAGGCTGGTCTATAACAACTTTATGGTCACGAATATCTGCACGAATGGCACATCCTGAACCCATATTAGCGGTAACTTTGATTGTTTTAGCGGCCATGCTTCCCCCACGTTAGAAGATCATAAATTAGATCAAACTAATTTATTGGATTCTATGCACAAACACAAGGCAGCTAGCATAAAAAAGGCTGCCGGTTCAGGGGCAGCCTTAGTTTGAATCGGCCAGAGGTCTAACCGACTTTCTCACCCTTCGCCTGCAGGTCTGCATGATAGGATGAGCGTACAAGTGGACCACATGCTGCGTGTTTAAAGCCCAACTCTTTAGCTATACGACTAAACTCGTCAAACTCCTCAGGTGTAACAAACCGCTCCACTTTCAGGTGGCTTCGACTTGGCTGCAGGTACTGCCCGATTGTCAGCATATCGACATCATGTGCACGCAGATCTTTCATCACCTGAATGATCTCATCATTGGTTTCACCAATACCCACCATTAAACCTGATTTAGTGCGCACACCCGGATTCTTCGCCTTGTACTTTTTCAGTAAGCGCAGTGACCACTCATAATCAGATCCCGGACGCACCGCTTTGTACAAGCGAGGAACGGTTTCCATATTGTGGTTAAACACATCAGGCGGTGTATCCGTCAGAATATCGATCGCAATATCCATACGTCCACGGAAGTCCGGAACCAGGATCTCCATCTCGATACTGGGTACCTGTTTACGGGTTTCGCTGACACAATTAGCAAAATGCTGAGCACCACCATCGCGCAGGTCGTCACGATCTACAGAGGTCACGACTACGTAACGAAGCCCCATATCTGCGATCGCATCAGCCATCTCTTTCGGCTCATTTTCATCAAGTGCATTAGGCCGACCATGAGCAACATCACAGAATGGGCAACGACGGGTGCAGATATCCCCCATAATCATGAAGGTTGCCGTTCCATGACTAAAGCACTCGCCCAGGTTTGGACAGCTTGCCTCTTCACACACGGATGCCAGTTTATGCTTGCGCAGTTTGCCCTTAATCCGCTGAACTTCCGCATTCGATCCCATTCGCACACGCAGCCAGTCTGGTTTACGTGGCATATCTTCTTTGGCGGTAGGGATGACTTTAACCGGAATGCGATCAACTTTATCAGCACCGCGCAATTTCACGCCCTGCTCTACTCGCTTCTTCGCTGTAACTTTATTGTTATCTTCTGACATCTAAGATCAATCCAGAGTGTTGAGTCGGGTGACTTCTGAATACCCGAGTTTGGTAATCAATTGGGTTAGAAGCATTTGTGTTACTTCAGACTGGTCCAGATCTTCAACCAGTGCTTCTAATTGTGTCATCGCCATGCCCGCATAGCCGCATGGGTTGATTCTTAAGAATGGCTCCAGGTCCATCGCCAGATTCAAAGCCAGGCCATGGAAGGAGCAACCACGCCTCACTCTGAGACCCAATGAGGCAATTTTACTATCATCGACATAAACGCCTGGCGCATCAGGTTTAGCATATGCGTCAATCTGATAGACTTTCAGGGTATCGACTACGGCATCCTCCATAATGGAGACCAGCTCGCGTACACCCATTTTTTTACGTTTCAGGTTTAACAACAAGTACACAATAGCCTGACCCGGTCCGTGGTAGGTCACCTGCCCACCGCGATCAACCTGCACCACCGGGATATCGCCCGTTCCGAGCAGGTGTTCCTCTTTACCCGCCTGCCCCTGTGTAAATACAGGTTCATGCTGTAAAGACCAGATCTCATCAATCGCCTGATCATCTCTTTCATTGGTAAATTGTTGCATCTGCTGCCAGGTGGGCTCGTAAGGTAACAGTCCCAAGTCTCTGACGATTAGCTGGTCAGCAAGCATCAGATCACCATCTTGACGCGATCAGATGCGATAAGGGCTTCGTGAAGCGCTTTAAGATGATCCACACCCTGCGCTGTAATCTTAAAGCGAACAGATTGGAAACTGCCCTTGCGGCTATCCTGAATACTCACAGTCGTGAGATCAAAGTCAGGCACATGAATCTTCACGATCTCTATAACATGACTGCAAAAATCATCACTGTTTACTCCAACCGCTTTGATCGGGTAATTCGGACAGGGAAATTCAATTTTAGGTGGTTCTTGTTGCTGTTTATCAGTCATAAGCTTTAACAAAAGTAAGTGGTTACTGACCTGTCATCAATTTACGTTGAAATTCCGTAAAGAGCTCAAACATTTTCTGCCATACAGGCCCTTTATTGCCATCTCCAATCGGGTGGCCATCGACTTCGACTACCGGAATAATGCCACGTGTCGAACTCGACACCCAGACCTCATCAGCTGCCAGCATCCGTTCATAATCGATGTCGATCTCCTGATACTGGATCGCGTGCTCATCAGCCAATTCCAATATCAACTCACGGGTGATACCACCCAGAATCTCTGAGCTCCGTTTCGGGGTAAATAAAACCCCTCTTTTAACCAGAAACAGATTACAGGCAGAACCCTCTGTAAGTTTGTCATCACGAGAGAATAGAGCTTCCTCAACCCCTTCATCTTTAGCCTGCTGCAGTACCAGTATATTCGGTAGCAAGCAGGTCGATTTGATATCACAACGGTGCCAACGGAGATCCTCAGTCACTATCGCCCTTAGGGGAGTAATCTCATCTGCACCCGCTTGCCAGATATCCTTTATGGGAGAGCAACAGGCAAATACTGTAGGTTCAAGGCTATTATCATACGCATGGCTGCGCTTACCTGCACTTCCTCTGGTCACCTGTAGATAGACGGACAGATTTCCCCCTCCGTTCTGCTCAACAAGCTGATCCATGATTGCGTGCCAGTTACACTCATTCTTTATTCTAACCGCACGCAGACTATGACCCAGTCGCTCTATATGCTCCTCCAACCGAAAGCCAACACCACGGTAATATGGAATCACTTCATAGACGCTATCCCCAAACAGAAAGCCTCTGTCAAAGACAGAGATTTTGGCTTCCTCTTCAGGTATAAACTGACCGTTAAGATAGACTATGTTCATAACACCAAAACGTAAATGCCCACATCTAATGCTTTAGATGTGGGCATCCCTGCGAATTTAAAGTCTGTGAAACAGACGATTAACCGATCAAACTGGTAAAAAACAGTAGAATGGCATGCCAGATACGCTTGATAAATCCAGCTTCTGGGATCGCATCAAGTGCAACCAGCGGAATCTCTTTAACAACATCACCATCCAGAGACACTCGAACCTGACCCAGCGTATCACCTTTCTCGATAGGCGCTTTGATCACCCGGTTTACGTCCATTATAGCCTGAAGTTTATCCGCCTGACCGCGAGGGATCGTTACTGATAGCGTTTCATCGATACCCAGACGTAGCTGATCACTCATACCTGACCAGACTTTAGTTGTATTCAGAACAACATTCCGCTCATACAGTTTATGCGTACGATAGTAGCGGAATGCATATGAGAGCAACTTCTGGCTTTCACGCGCGCGCGCCTCGACATTTTTAGTTCCAAGCACAACCGTGATCAGGCGCATACCATCACGTTTAGCGGAGGCTACCAGACAGTAACCTGCCGCTTCGGTGTAGCCTGTTTTCAGACCATCTACGGTCTTATCACGCCAGAGCAACTTGTTACGGTTTGGCTGACGGATCTTGTTGTAGGTAAAGTACTTCTCCGAATAGATCGGATAGTTCTGAGGAAAGTCCTGAATAATCGCTTTTGCCAGAATAGCCAGATCATATGCTGAGGAGTAATGCTCCTTGGCTGGCAATCCGGTTGCGTTCATAAAGTGGGTATTTTTCATCCCCAACAGACGGGAATGCTGATTCATCAGATCCGCAAAAGCCGCTTCACTGCCGGCAATATGCTCCGCAGCTGCGACAGATGCATCATTGCCTGACTGAATGATGATCCCCTTCATCAGATCGCCCAGACGCACCTGCGTACCTTCGCGAATAAACATGCGGGAACCTTGTGTTCTCCATGCTTTTTCGCTGACCAGAACCAGATCATCTTCACCAACATTCCCTTTATTCAGCTCATACTCGAGAATGTAAGCCGTCATCATTTTCGTCAGACTGGCGGGCGCAAACTGCTCATTTTCATTTTTTGCTGCAATGATCTTACCGGTATCTGCATCCATGACCAGATACGCAGTCGCTGCTATCTGTGGCTCAGCCGGAATCAAACGGGTTACCGCCTGCGACTGCAGAGTAAATAGCATCAAAAAAAGAACTGATAATAACTTTGAAGCCTTATTCAACATTGTTTTCCATATTCAGTTAATGAGTTTCATTAAATCCACTTAGCGCCGCCAACAACTCTACTTAAGCACTTAGGGGAAGTCCACAACCCGAGGAGTTACAAAGCCTAGCTGTTCAATCTGGGTTACCAGATCAGACAATGACGTTGAGCTGAGAAGCGGACCAACCTGTACCCGGTGCAAAACACCACTATTTGTTGTCAAAGGGCGAATTATAACGGCTAAATCAGTTAGCTGCTGACGTAACTTTCCCTCTACCCTTTCAGCTGAAGCTCTGCTTGAGTAGGCTCCCACCTGAAGATACCGGCCCTCAACACTCACCGTTGGTGTACCTGCCGGCTTGACGGCTACTACCTGATCGGAACGCTGCCAAGCACGCGGATCTATCGCCTCCAACCGCACGTGGGCTGTGCCTTTTTTAAGCATGCCGAGTTTTGAAGCGGCCGCATAAGAGAGATCGATCAATCGGTTTCCATGAAATGGCCCGCGATCATTCACCCGGACAATCACTTGGCGATTGTTCGCCAGATTAGTGACTTTTAAGTAGGTGGGTAAAGGCAATGCTTTATGGGCCGCCGACATCTTATACATATCATAGACTTCACCATTAGAGGTTTTGTGCCCATGAAATTTACGACCATACCAGGATGCGGTTCCCGTTTCTGTATACCCCAATGCGTGGGGCATCACATAGTACTGTTTACCCAAAACCGTGTAGGGACTTTTATTCCCACCTCTGCTCTTAGGCTCTACCCGTGGTACAGCATCTTTAACATGGGAAACATCCACCGGCTGGTCAGGCGCCTTATCATGACGCATCGAATAGCGTCCACTATTACTCCCTGTAGAAGAGCAACCCACCACAAGCACAGAGATAAGAATAACTATCAGATATCGGAACATGTTTCGGTATGTCCTGTTTCTTAAGTTAATGAGTTACGTCTGTTTTAACGAGGCTCTGTTCGTACGCTGACTTAATCTGCTCACTTAACCGGTAAACCGCCATCGCATAGAGCTTACTATGGTTATAACGGGTAATAACATAGAAGTTATGCAAACCCAGCCAGTATTGCTGATCTTCCCCGATTGTAAGACGCATCAGAATCGCTTTTCCCTCATCGGACAGTGTCAGTTCTGGCGTCACACCACGTTCCCGCCATTCAGCCAATGTTACTTTCGGAATTAGCCCTTTACGTCCCACACTAAACCAGCTGTCATCAGCTTCCTTTGCAAAGTTCACAGGGCTGATGACCGGCTCTCCACTCTTCCAGTGATGCTCCGCAAAGTAGTTCGCAACACTGCCAATAGCATCCGTTTTATTACTCCAGATATCCCGCTGGCCATCCAGATCAAAATCGACAGCAAAGTTACGGTAACTGGATGGAATAAACTGCCCATACCCCATAGCACCCGCGTAGGAACCCTTCAAAGCAGTAAAATCCAGTTTCTCTTCCTGTACCAGATGCAGATACTCTTTTAACTGACCCAAAAAGAAAGCACTACGACGCGGATAGTCAAACCCCAGTGTCGCCAACGCATCTACAACACGGTAACTCCCGGTAATACGTCCATAGCGAGTCTCAACACCGATGATCGCTACAATAATTTCAGCAGGAACGCCGTACTTAGCCTCGGCATTGAGTAAGCTATCCCGGTTCTCTTTCCAGAATTTAACACCCTGACTGATCCGCTTGGGCTCAATAAAGATATTACGATATTCACCCCAGTTCAGGCTGCGCTCCGCCGGCCTTGAGATAGCCTTTAGAATTGAGGTCTGACGTTTTGCCTCTCCTAACACCTTGCGCAGATAGCTCTCATCGAAGCCTTCAGCTTTCATCTCAGCGATAAACTGAGCCGCTTGAGGGTAATCCAGATAGGACCCTCCACGCACCGAGGCCAAAAGCTCCTCCTGAGACATACGTTTCGACTTACTCACAGACGCAGAAGATTTTGCCTGATCACTATTTTTATCCGCTATCGCACTACAACCGGTTAGCAATAAACCCGCTGTAACCAACAGCGGCACCAGTAACCGTTTACCGCTCGTTCTATCTATCCCTAATTTCCTGCTCATCACTCTAGCCATAACAATTCCCTAATAACCGGCAAATACTCGCATAACACCGGAATAATTGAGTCAAAAACTACTTTAACAACATCGTTCGATAGCTGTGGACCGACATGATCATGCCAAACCCAGCCATCAGTGTCACAATCGATGTACCGCCATAACTCACCAGAGGCAGAGGCACACCCACTACCGGTAAAAGTCCACTCACCATACCGATATTAACAAATACATAGACAAAGAACGTTAAGATCAGACTACCCGCCAACAAACGACCAAAACTATCGGGTGCACGCGCTGCGATCACCAAGCCCCGGGCAATAATCAGCAGATAGATTGTCAGAAGGAACATCACACCGATCAGACCAAGTTCTTCAGCGACGACTGCAATAATAAAATCGGTATGGGATTCCGGAAGAAAATCCAGCTGAGATTGAGTGCCACTCAGCCAGCCTTTACCGGAAACGCCCCCGGAACCGATCGCTGTTTTTGACTGGATAATGTTCCAACCGGAACCCAGCGGATCACTTTCGGGATCAAGAAAGGTTAACACCCGCTGCTTCTGATAGTCTTTCATCACCGCCCAAAGCCCGGGCAGTGCAGCAGCAGCCAAGCCAAATGCTGTCAGGATATAACGCCACAAGATGCCTGATAACAGCAGCACAAACACCCCTGATGCAGCGATTAACAGCGAGGTGCCCAGGTCTGGCTGTTTCATGATCATGACCGTCGGCATACCGATCAAAACCAAACTGATAATAATATGCTTAAAGCCCGGCGGCAGAGGGCGATGAGCCAGATAGAATGCCACCGTCAAAGGGAGGACGAGCTTCATAATTTCAGATGGCTGAAAGCGGAATCCCGGTAAAGCGATCCATCGCTGTGCCCCTTTTGCCCCAACGCCAAATAGCAGCACCCCGACCAGCAACCCCACCCCTATCACATAGAGCCAGGGAGCCCAGCGACCTAAAAAGCGCGGCGTCAGCTGTGCAAGAAATATCATGACGACAAAACCCGCACCCATACGGATCGCTTGTCGGGTCACATAGCCCATATCCTGTCCGGATGCACTGTAAAGGACAAACAAGCCAAACCCGCAAAGCAGAATCAGAAGGAACAGTAGCCAACCATCAAGGTGAGTATAACTCCACAAGCTGGGGCGCTGGCGCAGGTGATCATGCGCTTCTGGCATATAACGTTGAAATTCACGCCCCATCATTCGGCACTGCCCTCACTCTCCTGTATCGGATCAATCCCTAAAAGGTAAGCATCCATCACCTTCCGGGCAATAGGTGCGGCGGTCGATGATCCACCGCCACCATTTTCAACAATAACCGCTATAGCGATCTGCGGATCGTCAATGGGAGCAAATGCAACAAAGAGGGCGTGGTCACGATGGATCTCAGCCAGCTTTTCAGCATCATACTTCTCATCCTGTTTAATCCCGACAACCTGAGCGGTTCCGGTTTTCCCAGCGATCTCATAAGCTGAGTTAGCCCCAGCGCGTCGTGCGGTACCTCTCTCCCCGTGCATCACCTCACGCATTCCATGAATGATGTCATCCCAATGTTTTTCATTATTGAGTGCAACATCTTCAGGAGGCAGCTTGATACCTGAGATGTCGGGCATATCAATTGAGATTTCGCCCATCTCATCAACAGTCTGAACCCCTTTTAACATTCTTGGGACCGCCCATTTTCCCCGATTGGCAATCACAGCCGTGGCTGTCGCCAGTTGCAACGGGGTCGCCACCAGAAATCCCTGTCCGATACTCAGGTTCAGAGAGTCACCGGTATACCATGATGCTTTGCGGGCCTGCTTTTTCCACTCTTTAGAGGGCAAAATAGCGCCCAGAGCTTCCGGTAGATCAAGACTGGTTACCGATCCAAAGCCGAAACGCCCCAGGTAATCCGACATCGGATCCACCCCCATCTTATGGGCCACACTGTAGTACCAAACGTCACAAGATTGAGCCAGGGAATCGTACATATCAACCTTCCCATGACCTCCCCGTTTCCAATCTCGATATTTCCTGCCTCCATGCGTCAGGGTATAGAAGCCCGGATCAAAGATGGTATAGCCAGGAGTGACCGCTCCGGAATCGATCGCAGAGAGTGCGATGATCGGTTTTACCGTCGATCCGGGTGGGTAACGCCCGCGTATCGCACGGTTAAACAGCGGCAGATCACTGGATTCTCGTAGTGCATTATAATTTTTCGATGAGATACCCGTTACAAACATATTGGGATCATAGGCAGGTGTAGAAACCATCGTCAGGATCCCGCCTGATTTGGGATCAATCGCAACCACTGAGGCCCTACGACCCTCCAGCAGTTTTTCAGTTATCTGCTGCAGGCGAAGATCCAGATGAAGCATCAGATCACTTCCGGGTTTTGGATCAGTGCGCTCCAGTACCCTCATGACTCGGCCCCGGGCATTGGTCTCAACTTTCTGAAAGCCAACTTCGCCGTGCAACTGATCCTCATAAAATTTCTCGATACCGAGCTTGCCGATGTAGTGAGTCGCCGCATAGTTGGTTTCATCAACCGCTTTCAACTCCTTCTCATTGATTCGACCCACATACCCCATCGCATGTACCAATGATTCCCCATAGGGGTAGTAACGAATCAGCTCAGCCTCAACTCTGACCCCCGGAAGGCGGTGATAATTTACCGATATTTTGGCAATCTCCTCCTCCGACAGGCGGAACCGAACCGGGACAGATTCGAAAGAGCGGCGACGCTGACGCAAACGCTTCTCAAAGCGCTCGATCTCACGATCACTAATAGGGATCAGCTTTCTCAGATCAGCAAGGGTCTTATCCAGATCCTTAACTTCCTCTTTAAGGATGGTCACACTGTAGCTGGGGCGGTTATCGGCGAGCAGAACACCATTACGGTCGTAGATCAGCCCACGCGTGGGCGGGACCGGCTGCAGCTGTACACGGTTATCTTCTGACATCGCTACATAGCGGTCATATTCCACTACCTGTAGGTAATAGAGACGCCCCAACAGGACTCCCAACAGCACCACGACAATTACAAACGCAAGTAGCGCACGTGCAGTAAAGGTGCGACTCTCTCTCGAATGATCTTTTAACCGTTCAGCAGCCATAGCAAACTGGTTCTTCTACTTGTGGTAAGGGTGTCCCTGAATGACAGTCCAGGCTCGATAAAGTTGCTCAGCCAGCAGTACTCGTACCAGTGGGTGCGGGAGAGTGAGTGCAGAAAGTGACCATTTCTGATCCGCCTGCGAGGAGCAACGCGGATCCAAACCGTCGGGCCCGCCGATCAGCAGACTGATATTACGACCATCCATCCGCCAATCTTCAACCTGAGCGGCGAGTTTTTCAGTCGACCAGTTTTTGCCTAGCACTTCCAGGGCGATAATCCGATCGCCCTTAGGGATGGCAGCCAACATCTGGTCACCTTCCTGTTTTTTAGCCCGTGCGAGATCGCTACTTTTGCCACGATGCCCCAGAGGAATTTCAACCATCTCAATCTGGAAATCAGCCGGCAGGCGTTTGACGTATTCGTTGTAGCCCTCATTGACCCATGAGGGCATTTTACCGCCGACGGCAATAATTCTGATCTTCATACCAGATCAGGCATCCGCTTCAACGCCCCAGAGGCGCTCAAGGTCATAGAAAGAGCGGGCATCTGGCATCATGACATGCACTACCACATCCCCCAGATCGACCAAAACCCAATCATTAGCAGCCTGCCCTTCAGCCCCTAAAGGCATTAAACCAGCTTCCTTCACCTTAACAATCACCTCTTCAGCCACCGCAGCAACATGGCGTTTTGATGTACCGCTGGCGATGACCATATAGTCAGTGACTGTTGAACGACCTTTAACATCCAGGTCGACGATCTCTTTAGCCTTCATATCTTCCAGTGCGGTGTGCACCAGTTCTAATACTTTTTCAGTTTGCATGTGTTCGCTTCAGTTAGTTAAACCGTATAAACGGTTATCTTGTATATATTGCCATACCGCATCAGGAAACAGATATCGGGGTGATTCTCCCCGAGCAATCGTCTCCCTGATCTGGGTTGCAGAGATTCCCAGAGGCGTTAGCTCGTGGAACAGTACCTTTCCAGCAGGTTGTGATAATACCTCTGCCAGGCATTCCACCTTATGCTGGTTGGTAAATTGGGTTAACAGTTGATCTTTTGGCTGTTCATAACCTGGACGCTTCACAACAATCAGATGGGCGTAATCGGTAAATCGCTCCCACTCATACCACTGTGTTAACGTCTGATATGAATCCATCCCCATCACCATACAGATCGGCCTGTCTGCTCCCATCTCCTGACGGAGCGATTGCAGGGTGTAAAGGGAATATGACGCTTTTACTGAGCTGATCTCCCGGTCATCCGCGCAGAGCTCGTTTTCACCAGCCACTGCGAGCCGGACCATCTCAAAACGCTGTTCAGACGTGCGCCCGGGCTCCGCCCGGTGCACAGGTGTTTTTGATGGAATCAGGCAGACCTGCTCAACGCCCATCCACTGACGAATTTCCAGTGCTGTTCTCAGGTGACCGTTATGGATGGGATCAAATGTCCCCCCCATAAACACAAACGCATCAGACTGCATCTATCGTTCAGCCTTATTGGCGGATATGACCGTCACCCAGCACAACATATTTCTCTGAGGTCAGTCCATCCAGTCCCACTGGGCCGCGCGCATGGATTTTATCGGTTGAGATCCCGATCTCAGCACCTAATCCATATTCAAAGCCATCAGCGAAACGGGTAGATGCATTGACCATCACAGAGCTGGAATCCACCTCCCTCAGGAATGAACGTGATTTGGTGTAATTCTCAGTGATGATTGAATCTGTGTGATGTGATCCATAGCGGTTAATATGACGAATCGCTTCATCCATACTATCCACCAGTTTCACAGACAAAATCGGTGCCAGATATTCAGTTGCCCAATCCTCTTCTGTCGCTGCATTAATGAAAGGCAGCAACGCCAGCGTTCGTTCACAACCGCGCAGTTCAACGCCAACGGCCTGATAACGTTCCGCCAGTTCAGGTAGGACTTCTGCTGCGATATTGGAATGAACCAACAACGTTTCCATCGTATTACAGGTACCGTAACGATGCGTTTTAGCATTCAGAGAGACATTGACAGCCTTACCTTTATCAGCCTGATCGTCAATATACACATGACAGATCCCATCAAGGTGCTTAATCACCGTCACTTTGGCATCACGGCTGATTCGTTCAATCAACCCTTTGCCGCCACGAGGGACAATAACATCGACGTATTCAGGCATGGTGATCAACTGGCCTACAGCCTCGCGATCGGTTGTCTCTACCACCTGCACAGCAGTTTCAGGTAATCCAGCCGCAGCCAGCCCCTGTTTAATGCATGCAGCAACTGCCTGATTGGAGTTAATCGCTTCAGAACCACCACGCAGGATTGTGGCATTACCTGACTTCAGGCAGAGACTAGCAGCCTCTACGGTAACATTTGGACGTGACTCATAGATGATGCCAATGACACCTAGCGGCACACGCATCTTACCCACCTGAATCCCACTTGGCAGGTATTTCAGGTCATTAATGGCACCCACAGGATCTGGCAGTGACGCCACCTGACGTAAGCCTTCAATCATGGTATCGATACGCTCATCTGTCAGCTCCAGGCGATCCAGCATTGCATCGTCCAATCCATTCTGACGGCCATTTTCAAGATCTTTAGCGTTTGCATCCTTCAATGCCGGTCGGCTGCTATCGATAGCATCAGCCATTGCCAGCAACGCCTGATTTTTCAGGTTAGTATCTGCTTTTGCGACTAAACGTGCAGCGTCTCGCGCCTGCTCACCCAGTTCGATCATATATTCTTGTACGTTCATAGCCGTCCTTCCTATCGATAAGCCGCTTATTATAACGTCAGCAGCAGTCCGGTCATACCTCTAATGTAATTGATATTCACCCTAGATGGGATGAGCTGTTATTATCTGCACCTGCATCCCAAATTGAGCTGATAAACATCCGTGACTGACTCTTCCAACAATCGCCTCTACCGTAGACATAACCTGGTATTTATCCTTGGGGTTATCCTGCTTTCAGGCTTTATGATCAGCGCACTGTATCTGTTTTTTGCCAGTTCACGTCAGGCAGAGAATGAGACCCTCAAACTGGGTGAAAGCCTCAGCAGCCAAAGTACACTACTGATCCGCCCACTGCTGCTGTCAGAGGATCGGGTCAGTCTGAATTACCTGCTGAATGAGCTGGAAGGTATCAGCTACATCAAAGGGCTACAGGTTCAGGATGACAACAGGATTGTGATTGCCCGGGCAGGCAGTTCCACACCCCTGAAGATAGAACAGCAGCTGTTCCAACAGGACAGAGCGATCGGCAGTGTCACTTTATGGCTCAACACTGTCCCGATTCATCAGATGCTCACACAACAGTTATGGCCTCTCACCATCATTTTTCTGGCAACCATCACGTTTGCTCTGACCCTGCTCTACTGGCTCTTAAACCGAATGCCAGAAGAGCAAACAACCTCTGGGTCTAAAGAAGATGAACAGGAGTCGGGCTATGAACTGAATTTTGAAGAGACTCTTGCGTTTCAGTCCGCACAGCAATCTACTCCATCAACGCTGCAAGAAAGACCTGTGCATGCTGAGCCCCTCGCTGAGGGCACAACAGAAGCAACACCACCTGACCAAGCTCCCTGTGCACAAACACTTCAGGAGCGCCAGGCATCACCTCAACCAGAGAGCGTCGATAAGCAGCAGAAAGGGAAAGCTGAAGATCAATACCACACAGAAGAGCTGGTTGATCTGCTCAAGCCTGCACATGATACAAGCCCCCAGATGCCTAAATTCGAACATCACCCTGAGGATCTGGAACCATCCGCTGAACTCAACGCCGAAACCCTAGTTTTTACGGATACAGAGTCGACCAGGGCTCCAAAAGAAGCACCCTACGCACCCAAAACCGAGAACCCACTGTTCAGGGAGCAGGCCGAAAGAGAGGAGGTACAACTGGACCTGTACTCATTTGAGCATGAACTTGAACTGATTCTGCCTCCTCAAGAAGCGATCTATCTGTTTTATATCGACAGTACCACGGCCAGCTCGGACAATATGTCTGCCGATGACAAGGCCACTCTGCTGAACGTGTATCACTATCTGGCCAAGCAGGTGGCAAGAATCTATAACGGGGAAGCCGAACAGCTGGATAATCATGATATTTTGCTCCGCTTTGAGCTGCATGATGATCATGACTCTCATGGAACCAATGCGCTATGTGCAGCGATGCTGTTCTCACTGCTCTACAAAGGCTTTAACCACTCCCGCATCAAAGGATTTCAGCCGGTCCTGAGTTTGCAGATGTCCCTCGCGAGAGGACATCATAACAAGTACGACCTGGTTAAAGAGGAGGCTCATTTCCTGACCCGAACCACACATAGTAATGAACTGATCAGTCATACTGCCCTGACAGAAGCTCCCCTATTGAAAGAAGCGATGCTGAAGGGTGCCGACATCCGGCGTGAAGATGAAGATAAAGTGCTGCTGCTAAAAGTGACTCCCAAGCATCAAACACTGCTGCAAAAACAAGCTAACCACCTGCTGACTAAGATCTTTAAAAAATAGCAGCCTGAATTCAGGCCTCCTGCAGGAAAACTCCGTTCTTACCGCTTTTTTTCACACAGTACATACGCTCATCCGCCACCCGGATTAACTGATCAATTTCAATACCCTCATCGGGGCAGTAAGCACCGCCTACTGAGCAGCTCACACTTAAACCATCGACGATATGATTATAATCTTCGTTCAACTCTTCCAGCAGCCGTTCAGCTAAGCGTTGAGCATCTGGCCAACTCTCACCGCACCTGATCATCACAGCGAACTCATCACCGCCAATACGAGCCACAAAATCACCCTCACGAAGCACGACGGTCAGACGCTTGGCGACCTCCACAAGTACCCGATCACCCACCTCATGACCATAATTATCATTGATCGCTTTAAAATCATCGACATCAACAAACAGCACTGACAGGGATCGCCCCTCCTGTACCGCTTCATCTAAGAGTCGCTGACCATTTTTCATAAAGGCTTTTCGATTAGCCACCTGAGTCAGTTCACAATGGTGCGCCTCATATGCCATACGCAGGTGATTTTCTTCAGCCAATGCAACCTGAGCAGACTTACTCTCCAGCGCCTGCTCAACCTCATGCTTCTCCTGCCTTAGGGAGATAAAGCGTCCAATAACACTGTGATAATGATAAGCAGCCATGATCACAAAGGGCATCGACAGCAAACCTAAAAGTAGCGCATTAATCAGCCCTGCGATCCGCTGGTTCATCTCACTACTAATGCTGTAGTTATATCGATAAGCTTCCTGTTGCAAGGCCCGGAATGCCTGAAGCGCAGCTTCATCATTCACCCTGACTTGGCGATCGATCTCCCCGCTACTTAGACCTACCCTGATCGCCTTTTCAGCGATCGTCAGATTGGCCCGATACTGATCCAGACCATCCGAGATGATCGCCAGTGATCGCTTCTCAACCGATGACAGAGGCAGTTTTGAGTAACGCAACAGTGCGGCATCGATTCTCTCAATATCCTGACTCAAACGTGACAGTAGTTCGCTATCTTTACGAAGGACGTAGTTCTTGAAATTATGGATGAAACCACCGTAACCCACCGCGCGATGTAGCTCTGAGAGCGCCGTGGTTCTTCCTTCAGAATGAATACTGTAATCATTCCAGGTCTGGCGTGTTTCCATCGAAAGGTAGAGCAGAAAGCACCCCATCAACAGGATACCAGCCAATAGAGTAGTCGCTAAAAACGCAATTCGTCGTCCATACCGTTTGCGAACCAAACGTCCATCCATGACGCTGACAACCTCAATAAGTGAATGTATAAAAAGTGCACAAGATCATACCGTCTGTTTGAAGTCGCATTCAATCGAGTAGCCACAACTTTCTTACGGTTAACTGATACACAGCAATATTCATAAAAAAACAGCTTTAGAAACAATGAGTTAATTTTTGAAAAATATTAAAAAACAAACATCCACTGGGCAATCACAAAAGCCAATTCTGTTTAAATCTATAAGTTTGGCAGGAATAATCAGTGGATAGGGGTGGGCGAACATCAAAAAAAGGGGCCTCCGGAACGAAAGCCCCTGTGAGAACGATTAACTCTCGATCGACGTTACCTCTTCGGAAGTCGGCTTAGTACTCACCTCAAGAGCATCAACTCGCTGATATCCGCGAGGTAGTTTATTCCCTCGCCTTCCGCGCTCCCCTCGATAGTGCTCAATATCAGCCGGCTTCAATTTCAAATGCTGACGCCCAGCATGCACCATCAAGGTATCGTTAGCACTCAATGTTGCAATAGCGATCACCAGCTCATCTCGGGAAGCAGCCCTAGCTGAAGGAATATTGATGATTTTATTCCCTTTACCCCGTGCCAGCTCCGGCAGGTCAGCCACCGGGAACACCAACAGGCGCCCCTCATTGGTAACCGCCGCCAGCAGGTCGGTTTCCATGGACTGAATCAGTAGAGGAGGCAGGATACGGGCATTTTTTGGCAGAGTTAATGCTGCCTTGCCGTTTTTCGTTTTACTGGTCAGATCACTCAGTTTAGTCACAAAACCATAGCCAGCATCTGACGCCATCAGTACCCGATCACTCTCTTTGCCAGCCACTGCAGCATCGATTGTAGATCCCTTTGGCAACGTAATACGCCCCGTGACAGGTTCACCCTGACCACGGGCAGAAGGCAGATTATGTGTATCCAGAGTAAAACTTCGTCCGGTCGTATCCAGCAGGATTGTCGGCTGATTCGTGCGCCCTTTGCAGGCGAGCTTGAAGGCATCACCGGATTTGTAGTTTAATCCGGCCGCATCGATATCGTGCCCTTTCGCAGCACGGATCCATCCCTGCTTGGAGATCACTACCGTCACAGGATCAGAGGAGAGCAGGTCCTTCTCACTAAAGGCCTGGGCTTCCTCACGCTCAACGATGGGTGAGCGTCGCTCATCTCCATACTTTTCAGCGGCATCCTTGATCTCCTGTTTAATCAGCTTACGCATCTTCGCGTCAGAGCCCAAAATCCCTTCCAGTTTTTTACGCTCTTCATCCAGTTCGTTCTGCTCCGACTGGATCTTAAACTCTTCCAGCTTTGCCAGATGGCGCAGTTTCAGATCCAGTATGGCGTCTGCCTGAACCTCCGTCAGCCCAAAGCGCTTAACCAGCTCCGCTTTTGGATCTTCCTCGTGGCGGATAATAGCAATCACCTCATCAATATTGAGGTAGGCCACCATCAAGCCTTCAAGGATGTGTAATCGATCCAGCACTTTCTCTAAACGATGCTGCAGGCGCTTACGGACAACACCGGTTCGCCAGCCAAGCCACTCAACCAGTATCTGGCGCAGATTTTTAACCTGTGGCTTACCATCAACGCCAATCATATTCATATTGACGCGATAGGTACGTTCAAGGTCGGTAGAGGCAAACAGGTGCGCCATCAGCTGTTCGATATCCACCCGGTTAGAACGCGGAATAATGACCAGCCGCGTAGGATTTTCATGATCCGATTCATCTCGCAGATCACTCACCATCGGCAACTTCTTCTGCTGCATCTGTGCCGCAATCTGCTCCAGAATTTTAGCGCCAGAAACCTGATGCGGAAGCGCAGTGATCACGATTTCACCCTGCTCTTTCACATAGACGGCACGCATACGAACTGAGCCACGACCGCTTTCATAGATCTTTTTAAGCTCCCGACGGGAGGTAATAATCTCAGCATCCGTCGGCATATCCGGACCTGGAACAATATCACACAGCTCATCCAGATCAGCTCGGGGGTTATCTAACAGGTGAACACAAGCCTGAGCCACCTCCCGGAGATTGTGTGGCAGGATATCTGTCGCCATCCCCACCGCGATACCGGTGGTACCGTTCAACAACACATTGGGTAAACGAGCCGGCAGGATAGAGGGTTCCCGCATAGTGCCGTCAAAGTTCGGAACCCAGTCAACAGTGCCCTGAGCGATCTCAGCGAGTAACACCTCAGCATAAGGCGCCAGACGAGACTCAGTGTAACGCATCGCGGCAAACGACTTAGGATCATCGGGTGAACCCCAGTTTCCCTGCCCATCAACCAATGGGTAGCGATAACTGAAGGGCTGCGCCATCAGCACCATCGCTTCATAGCAGGCAGAGTCTCCATGAGGATGGAACTTACCCAGTACATCACCCACTGTACGGGCTGATTTTTTGTGCTTAGCCGTCGCTTTTAATCCCAGTTCAGACATCGCATAGATAATACGGCGTTGAACCGGCTTCATTCCGTCCCCCACATGGGGTAGCGCACGGTCAAGAATGACGTACATGGAGTAATCCAGGTACGCTTTTTCAGTAAAATCTTTTAGTGACAGCCTTTCATTGCCGTCTTCAAAGGTGGTTTGTACCGTCATATTTCCGTTATACCACTCAATCTATTGATCTGTTTCGGAGCTGGGCTTAGCTGGCTAGATCTCTGCCAGATTACCTTTACTTTCCAGCCATTGCTTACGATCAGCCGAGCGTTTTTTCGCCAGCAGCATATCCATCACTTCATTGGTGCCATCACCCGGCTCAACCATCAACTGAACCAAACGCCGGGTATCGGGCGACATGGTGGTTTCGCGTAGTTGCAGCGGGTTCATCTCACCCAAGCCTTTAAATCGCTGCACCCCCACCTTGGCATTTTTACGTTCGGCTTTGATCCGCTCAAGAATGCCATCACGCTCCGCATCATCCAGGGCATAGTAAACCTCTTTAGCCACATCGATACGATAGAGCGGGGGCATGGCAACATAGACATGGCCGGCAGACACCAGCGGTTTAAAGTGGCGGACAAAAAGCGCACATAACAGCGTGGCGATATGCAATCCATCCGAGTCGGCATCCGCCAGAATACAGATCTTACCGTAACGTAACCCATCCAGATTATCTGAGGCGGGCTCCACTCCTATCGCTACTGAGATATCATGGATCTCTTGTGAGCCAAGCACTTCGGAGGAATCAACCTCCCATGTATTCAGGATCTTACCGCGCAACGGCATAATCGCCTGAAATTCACGTTCACGGGCCTGTTTAGCCGAGCCTCCTGCCGAATCCCCCTCCACCAGAAAGAGTTCCGACTGCATCGCATCACCGCCTGAACAGTCTGCCAGTTTTCCTGGGAGCGCAGGCCCTTGCGTAACTTTTTTGCGCACCACTTTCTTATTGGAACGCATCCGTTTCTGAGCCGTAGAGATCACCAGCTCCGCCAGTTGCTCTCCCTCTTCCACGTGTCGGTTTAACCATAGAGAGAAGGCATCTTTGATCGTTCCGGAGATAAAGGCAGCAATCTGACGGGAGGAGAGTCGCTCTTTGGTCTGCCCCGCGAATTGAGGATCCTGCATCTTGGCCGAGAGGACATAACAGCATTTATCCCAAACGTCGTCACCGGTCAGTTTGACTCCACGCGGTAGCAGATTCCGGAACTCACAAAACTCCCGCATCGCCTCCAACAGTCCAGTACGCAAGCCATTCACATGCGTTCCACCCTGCGCTGTCGGAATCAGGTTAACGTAGCTTTCGCAGGTCATCTCTCCCCCTTCAGGGAGCCACTGCACAGCCCACTCGACGGCATCTTCCTCACCCTGCAGGGAACCGGAAAACGGTTCAGCTGGCAGGACTTCGAAAACCTGAGTGGTACCTTTGAGGTAGTCCACCAGACCATCCTCGTAGTACCACTCCTCCTTCTCCCTTTTAGCACCTGTCAGATCAGTAAAGGTCATTTTCAGACCCGGGCACAATACCGCTTTAGCCCGCAGGTTATGCTTAAGTCGGGAGACACTGAACTTGGGTGAATCAAAATAGCTCGGATCCGGCAGGAAACGAACAGTTGTACCCGTATTGCGCTTACCACAGGTATCAATCACTTCAAGATCAGAGACCTTCTCACCATCTGCAAAACCAATTCTGTAAACCTGACTGTCACGCCGAACCTGCACCTCCAGTAGTTTGGATAGCGCATTAACAACCGATACCCCAACTCCGTGAAGCCCTCCGGAATAGTTATAGTTGTCGTTATTAAACTTACCTCCGGCATGGAGTTTACACAGGATCAGTTCAACCCCGCTGACCCCCTGCTCCGGGTGGATATCCACCGGCATACCACGACCATCATCCGTCACGCTCAGTGAATTGTCCTTATTCAGAACCACATCGATCTGCTTGGCGTGCCCCGCCAACGCTTCATCAACAGAGTTATCAATAACTTCCTGCGCCAGATGATTGGGGCGATCTGTTTCGGTGTACATCCCGGGACGGCGTTTTACCGGTTCCAGACCACTTAATACTTCAATGGAATCAGCATTGTATTGCTTTGACATCAATCGCGTTTCCTGTCGCTTAACTCATCAGAGCTTATGAGTGACAAAAGAGTGTTTGGAGTAATCCTGCTAAATCGGTGTTGCCGGTGGCAACTTAATCTGCCCCTGCGCAAACGCCAGAATTGATGGGATCAAGGTTTCAAACTGTTCGAACCCATGACTCCCCCCTGGCTGTATAAATTGCGGAGACTCGGAAAATTTCTCAACCGCCTCCCGGTAATCCAGTGTTTCATCCCCGGTCTGTGTTAGCAACAGATAAGCCTCAGGACGTGCAACCTTCTCACAGTGAAGTGCCAACAACTGTTCCAGATGAGTCTCGGTTAACATGTAAGATTCACCACTGTATAAGTTCTCATTGCGGCCAAGATATTGCGGCAATAATTCAAACGGTCGAACAGACGGATTAATTAATACGGTAGAAACATTGGAATAGTGTTCAGTCAGCCAGGTACTGTAATACCCTCCCAGTGAACTTCCGAGCAGAATTACCGGCCGATCCGCGTTTATTTCAACTAGCTTTTTAAGCTGCGCCATCGCCTCAGCAGGCCAATGTGACAGGTCAGGAATTTCAACCTGATCGCCACACCCCTGGCTTTGCATATAACGCAGAAACAGTTGCGCCTTCATTGATTGGGGCGAACTATTAAATCCGTGCACATAGATAAATAGTGGTGATTTCATCATTTTCCTCTGGGGAAAGAACTTACCGGAGGGAAACTCCCGGTGCAATAGCCAGCCCGATTAAGGGGATACTCTGATCAGACTCTGCTCAATCTGGCCCGAGGAGGACAAACAATAGCGGGCATATGCGGGCCGATCCAGCCGAGGATCACTCTCACGTTCAGACTCAACCGTTCCGACCTTGAACTGTCGTGCTGTAGCGGGCACAGAAAATAGACTGACCTGACCGCGCTGCATCTGCCAGGCCTGATGAACATGACCAAAAACCACCCCTTTGACCTGTGGATAACGTTCCACAACACTCCAGAACTGAGGAGCATTTGCGAGCATAATCCGGTCCTGCCAGACACTGTTCACCGACACTGGATGATGATGCAAGACAATGAGAACATGCTGATCCTTATCCGTCATCTCCAGTTCAGTACGGAGAAACTCAAGCTCAGGCTCCGACAACGCGCCACCACCGTGCCCATCCGGGTCAGCGGTACTGTCCAACATCAATAAACGCCAACGCCCCTTATCCACCATTTTCTGACCATATCCGCAACCGGCAAAACGGTACATCTCACCACTTAGGTCATGATTTCCCGGTATCCAGATACTCGGAAAGGGGAGTTGTTCGAGGTATTCGGACAAACGAGAATAAGCTTCGGGGGCATGGTGCGAAAGATCACCGGTGAGTAGCAACAGATCAGCCTGCTCATGGCGGATCTTTTCCAGCACTTGCAGGAAGCGCTGCTCTACATTCACTCCATGTAGAAGACTCTCAGGTGATGCCTGCAGGTGCATATCACTCACCTGTAACAGATGGAGATCGGCTTCAGCCACTAAAAACCGTCTCCATGGTATGTCCGTGGTTAAGGCACTCACTTAGCCACTCTCCGAGATACTCATTGAGCTGTACTTTCTCATCAGGCAGATGCATCTGCCGGTTCGGATAGGGGTAAGCTCCTGAGAGTTGTTTACGACGCTGCATGCAGATCACTTCAGCCATCGCCGCATCATGGTACAAACGCACCACCAGCCCCGGCGTTTCCAGCCAGGGGGAACTTTTCTCATAACTATGGCTAATCACAACCGTCGATGTGTATTTGAAACGCTCGTCCACTTTCAGACGAAGATAAGCCTGATGTTCCGGCCAGCTAACCTGGAATTCACGCTCGTCACAACTATCCAGATCGGGCAACAGTTTCATGATGCGGAGGTAATTTGCCTCGCACTGCGCCATCTGCCGACTGATATCTGGAATATATTTACGTTTCATCATCTACCTGTTTTTCTCCCCGATCAGACGGACCTGTCTATCCAACGCTGATCGAGTTCTGCTTGATTAAGCTGTAACCACTGCAACGCGATCATCGCAGGGGCGTTATTTATTTTTCCCGTTCTTACCAGAGAGAAGGCCTCTTCAGCCGGTAATCTGTGTACCCGGATATCCTCACCCTCTTCTGCTAAGCCATGAATCCCTTCTACACCGTCGGAATCCACCTGAGCACACAGGAGATCGATATACTCGCGAGTTCCTCCGGTACTGGGCATAAAACGCGAAATATGAACCACCTCGCCCAGTTCAGCTCCCGCTTCCTCGATCGACTCACGACGGGCAACATCCTCCGGCCCTTCGCCTGGCTCCACAATCCCAGCTACCAACTCAAGTAACCAGGGACCCTCCGGATTATCACAGGCCCCCACCCGGAACTGTTCTACCAATACCACCCTATGTCTTGGCGCATCATAGAGCAGGACACAAACCGCATCATCGCGCCAGAACAGCTCTCGCTGGATTTTGATCTGCTCGCCTGCAAAGGTTTTGTGGTTCAGGTGCAGTTTAAGCATCTTAAAAAAACCATCGTACAGGGTGTCCTGTTTATCGACACTGAAATCTTTTTGACCGTAGGTCGGCTGCCAATGTTCAGACATTGCTGTTGATCCGTATCACCGTTAGACGAAAAACTCACTATAGCAATCACTGGCTTCAGCAACAGCAGAACGTATATAATTGCTTGATATAAATTTAGATCCTATTCTTATATAGAGAGATTACCAAGTGAGTGAGTGTCGATGCACCTTCTGATTGAACATTTACCGCTGCTAGGCTGGCTCAAAGGTTATCAGCGAGAAACCTTTGTCAGCGATCTGATGGCAGGCATCATCGTTGCGATCATGCTGATTCCGCAAGCGATGGCGTACGCCCTGCTGGCAGGATTACCCCCTGAATATGGTCTCTATGCAAGCATCCTCCCGCTGTTTATCTATTCGCTTTTTGGGAGTAGCCGCACCCTCGCGGTCGGGCCTGTGGCGATCGCTTCACTGATGGTCAGCTCCAGTATCAGCTCGATTGCAGCACAAGGCAGTGAGAGCTACCTCAACGCTGCGATCAATCTGTCTCTGTTAGTCGGGGTGATACTCCTGATACTACGTAGCCTGCGACTCGGGGCGATTGTAAATTTCATCAGTCACTCAGTCCTCTCTGGATTTACCAGTGCTGCAGCTATTGTTATCGCCGTGAGTCAGATCAAATATCTTCTTGGACTCGACCTTCCCAGAGCATCACACGTAGATAAAAGCCTGAGTGATATCTTCACCCATATTACAGAGAGCAACACCGCCACCCTGCTTCTGGCAGTGACCGCTTTTTTCCTACTCTGGTACAGCAAAAACAGATTATGTTGCCAGCTACAAAGAGCCGGAATGCCTGAGTGGCTGGTGCAACCGATCTGCAAAGCAGGGCCAATGTTTGCGGTGCTATTCGGGTCAGTGGCTGTCTGGTTCTTCAACCTTGGACAACAGTATCATGTGGATACGGTCGGTATGATTCCTCAGGGCCTGCCCACAATCCAGGGGATCCATATCGATCTGGACCTCTGGCAGCAACTCTTTGTTCCTGCTCTGTTGATTGCACTGATCGGCTTTCTGGAGAGTGTCTCAGTCGGTACGGCACTAGCCAGTAAGCGCAAAGAGCGTATTGATCCTAACAAAGAGCTAGTCGCACTGGGGCTTGCCAATCTAGGCTCCGCCTTTAGCGGGACCTATCCCGTAGCGGGAGGTTTTGGTCGCTCAATGGTCAACCATAGCGCAGGGGCTCAAACCACAATCGCCTCATTGATCAGCGCAACACTGGTAGCGATTACGGTCGCATTTTTTACACCGCTGTTCTATTACCTGCCTAAGGCTGCACTCGGGGCTATCATCATCATGGCAGTGCTACCTCTGGTCGATCTGAAAGCATTTAAAAACTGCTGGCGGTTCAATAAAGCGGATGCCCTAACCCTTGCGGCGACCTTTATACTGGTGCTCTTTGCCGGTGTCGAGTTGGGCATTTTGGCGGGCATCACCCTCTCAATCGTGCTTTTGATCTATCGATCCAGCCAACCACATATTGCGGTGGTCGGGCGCGTTAAAGATACTGAGCATTTTCGTAACATCAACCGTCACGATGTGATCACAGAGCAGAGCACACTGGCCCTGCGAGTCGATGAAAGTCTCTATTTTGCTAATACCCGATTTGTGGAGGAGTTCATTTTAAAACAGTGCGCAGACAAGCCGGAGATCCGACAGGTTATCCTGATCTGTACAGCGGTTAACTTTATCGATGCCAGCGCTCTGGAAACGCTGGAACAGCTTATCCACAACCTTCGTGACGTTGGGGTCACCCTCCACCTCTCTGAAGTGAAAGGCCCCGTTATGGATCAGTTAAACAGTACCCCATTTGTTGAGCAGATGGGGAACGGGAAGATCTTTTTTACAACCGATGAGGCGATGCAGGAACTCGCAGGCGTCTGATCTACGCCTGCATTTGAGTCCCCTCCTGATCCTCTGCTACTCCAACTAAGCGCCGTCGTGACACAAACAGTGCACTTTGAAGACTTTTCTTCGCCTCTTTTTTTGCCACTGCCGCAAGCTCCGCGACCTCATGATAACTACTGCAACGATAGGGATCCGGATGCACAACACCGATCGCCAGACCCAGTATCGGGAAAAACGTCTGCCCACCCTGTCGATCAGTTGACCATATCCCTTCACTCTGAAGATCTTTCGGCGCATAAAAGCAGCGCACCTCATGATCAAAATCGCGCAGAATCCGTTCACAGATCAGCTTCCAATCGGGGCTCCGGAAGATAACTACAAAGTCATCCCCGCCAATATGACCGATAAAATTATTCCCCTGCCCCCCATGTCGGGTGAGTAGCTCACCCAGCAGACGGATCACCTGATCCCCCTTCGAATAGCCATAGCAATCATTGAATGGTTTGAAGTTATTCAGATCAAAATAGGCTACATGGAACTCTGCTGCCTGCTTCAACAAGCGATCCACCTCATTGTTAATCGGAACATTACCCGGTAACAGCGTCAGTGGATTAGCATATTGCGCCGTTTGAATTTTAAGCTCAGTCAGGCGTCTGAGCAGATCCCGCAGATTGCCCATACCGAGATAACAGCCCTCCTGTGTGATAATCAGCTCCTGCTGCAGCGCACTCTGTTCCTGATCGGTCAACATACGAGAGACCTCCACCAGACTCAGATCACTTTCGACCAGCAATACATCATCTGAGAGAATCCTAACTACAGGTTTTTTCTCATAGAGTGCACGGCCATACTGGGTCGAAAACAGCTCTAACAGATCTGACTTTCTTACCACACCGATCGGAGCGCCCTCCTGTATGACGGGTAATGAAACCATGTCAGGGTTCACACGAAAGAGTTCACTCACCGCCAACACACTATCATTGGGTGAAACCGAGGGTGCCTGACGCAGAAGAGAGAGGGCTGTTTCGCTGGTCTCCAACACATTGATAGGCTCAGCCCCATCAAATGAGTGTATTGCCGCGGAGGGTTGGGGATCAGGACTGGGATAGCCCAGATAGAAACCCTGTCCGATAAAGATTCCAAGCTCAAGTAACTCCCGCACCTCTTCCTGCCGTTCAATCCCCTCCGCAATCACCTCACACCCCATAGCATTGCTGATGTTGAAGATTGAGCGTACAAACTCACGTTTAACAGGATCGGTATCGATGTCAGACACAAAATGGCGATCGATTTTGACATATTCAGGTTTCAGTTCGGACCAGAGTTTCAGCCCAGAATACCCCGTGCCCAGATCATCCACTGCGATCTGAAAACCCATGTTGCGATAGTATTCCACTGCACCATTTGAGAGACCATGCTGATCAAAAGGGTGCTGCTCCGAGAGTTCAATCACGATGTCATCGATTGAGATCCCCAAATCCTGAAGCAGTTCGGCGGTAAAGCCTTCCGTATGCTCAGGCGTACCTAACAGGGAAGCACTGATATTAAGAAACAGTTTCCCCCCCGGTTTAAGCGCGGCAAATCGCTCCAGGGAACAGCGTCGACATAGTAATTCCAGGGTATGCAGCAGGTTATGCTCAATTGCTGTCTGAAACAGTGCGCCAGGAGAAGCCATCGCGCTCCCGGCAGGCCCACGAATCAAAGCCTCGTGCCCTATCACCTGACCCTTACGCATATCTACAATCGGTTGAAAGTGTGGATAGAGTGACTGTGACTCGAGTATTTCAAGCAGCAGCTTTCGGCGGTTTTCACGACCGACTTCGATGGACGGGGACAACATACGCTAACCTGTGAGATTGAGTGATTACAACCACAAGGCTAGCTTTTGTGTATTACATTTGGGTGAACATGTTTATTCAGGTTTCAGGCCAACGCCTCCTGCAGAGAAAACTGACGCAGCAGTTGAATCTCATCAGCCCAGATCGTTTCATCGATGGTTTCCAGCACCATGGGAATGCCACGGAAACGATCATCTTTCATGATGAATTTAAACACCTCAAGTCCGATCTCCCCCTGCCCCAGACTGTGATGTCGGTCCAACCGGGAGTTTAAGCCACCTTTTGAATCGTTCAGATGCATCCCTTTCAGATATTGGAAGCCGACGATCTGTTCAAACTGCTCAAACACCTCGGCGCAGCTCTCAGGCGTACGAATATCATAACCCGCCGCAAACATATGACAGGTATCGAGACAGACACCCACTCTGCGCTTATCCTCAACCCCAGCAATAATCGTGGCAAGCTGTTCAAAGCTAAACCCCAGATTACTTCCCTGACCTGCGGTGTTCTCAATCACCGCAACCACGGAGTCTGTCTGCGCTATCGCCCAGTTAAGTGACTCCGATATTTTAGCTAAGCACTCAGCCTCTGAAATCTTACGCAGGTGACTTCCAGGATGGAAATTGAGATAGACCAGCCCCAACTGCTCACAACGCTGCATCTCGTCCAGAAAAGCAGTCCTAGACTTCTCCAAGGCTTCCTCTTCCGGATGACCCAGATTAATCAGGTAGGAGTCATGCGGCAGAATCTGTTCGGGTTTCAGATTCAGGGCAGCACAATTTTTTTTAAATGATGCGATGGTCTTCGCATCCAGAGGTTTTGCTTCCCAGCGACGCTGATTTTTAGTGAACAACGCGAATGCGTTTGCCCCGATCTGCTTCGCATTGAGGGGAGCATTTTGCACGCCTCCACTGGCACTGACATGGGCGCCAACATAATAGGGCAACTGCGCACTCATTTTACTTCACCTGTTAATTAATTAGATCAAGAAAATAACAGCTCAGTTTTATAAAGGAAAGAGGCTACCTAAGCTCCTACAGCCAATTGCTGTGGCGTGTTGATATTCATGAGACCCTGGCCTAATGCAGACACATCCACCTCGATAACGGGGTATTGGCGATACCATCGATAAACCGCCCGCTGACCAGAGCGTAATCGCTCTTCAAGATCCTGATGGAAAGCGACCGGAATAACAGCGTGCAGATAGTGCGAGCGATTATCATCTGACAAGATCACTATCGAAGCAGGATTCTCTTCAGCCTTCTGTCTGAGCATCTCAAGCGCTGCACTCGCAATCAAAGGCGTATCACAGGGCATCACCATCAAGTGTGTGTAGCTACCGACGCAACAGTGCATCGCAGCCTGAACTCCGGCAAGGGGCCCGGGATAACCGGGTATCTGATCCGCTAAAGTTGGGAAGCCAAACTGGCGATAGCGCAACTCATTACGGTTGCAACTGATAAACAGCTGGTCAACGACAGGGGCCAGTTTCTGCAGGATCCAGTGCGCCATCGGTTTCTGGCGAAACAGGACCAATCCCTTATCCTCACCCAGCATCCGGCTCCCCTGGCCGCCGGCCAGCACGACCGCTGCAAGTGAAAACTGATCAGATCCTGTCATAGTGCAATCTCCCAATTAACCCAGTAGGGAATGGAAAGGGATGAATTCAAGCATATCTCCCTCTGCCACCGTAGTCTCTGCTGGAATTACCAGCAATCCATCTGATAAAACAGCCGAACTCAACACCCCGGAGCTCTGGCTGTGGGCAGGTGCAGCCACCCATTCACCCTCTTTCTGTAGCAGTGCAGCCCGTAAAAACTCTTCACGAGAGACTGACTTATGGCGGTTAAATCCACTTTTCACCGGATAACGCGCGGGGATCACATCCTGCACCCCCTGCATCCGCAGAAGATAGGGTCTGGCTAACATCAGGAATGTCACCAGCACTGCGGCAGGGTTACCCGGGAGACCGATAAATGGCGTGGAGCCGACCCGGCCATACGCCAAAGGTTTGCCCGGTTTAATCGCCAGGCGCCAGAGCATCAGTTCACCGAGCGCTTCAACCGCGGCTTTGACATGATCCTCTTCACCGACGGAGACACCACCGCTACTGATCACCAGATCCGCCTCATCGGCTGCGGCCTGTATGGCCTGCGTTGTGAGATCAGGATCATCCGGGACAATCCCCGGATAGATAATATCCACACCCAGCGGCGCTAACAGACCTTTCAGCGTATAAAAATTTGAATTATAGATTTTGCCCGGTCGAGGCGCTTCACCCGGCGACTGCAACTCATCACCGGTTGTCAGAATGGCAACTTTGACTCTGCGGTAAACGCTAACCTCGGCGACCCCCACCGCTGCGAGCACCCCCAGATAACGGCCATCCAGCAAGCTCCCCTTTTCAGCCACACACTGGCCTGGCTGAATATCCTGACCGGCAGGTCGAATATGATCCCCCTGTTCCGGTCTGAGCTGCAGCTGCACCTGATCACCAACCAACTGACACTGTTCCTGCATGATGACAGCATCTGCACCCGGTGGAATCTCAGATCCGGTAAAGATACGTGCCGCCGTCCCCGGCTGTAACACCTCCCCCTGCTCACCCGCGGCGATGCGCTGACTCACTGGCAACATCAGGTCTTCAGGTAGAGATGCCGTATTCACCACATAGCCATCCATCGCACTGTTATCCGCAGGAGGTACGGAGATGGGTGAGGTCACATCCTCAGCCAGGACACGTCCAAACGCGTCTTCCAGTTTAATGCTCTCCACGCCTGAAACCGTCTGCGCGGAATCGATCAACTGGTTTAGCGCCTCAGCAAAGGGACGTAACTTTGAATGTCCGGAATCACAACCACATGCACTCATGAAAGACCTCTATCAATTAGGAACGGCTTGCACAGGCAGTATCAACCTCTGGCATGACCATTTCAACAAAATTACAGGGGCGATGACGAGCATCCAGCTGTTCAGAAATCACTTTATCCCAAGCGGTTCTGCACGCTTTTGGCGACCCTGGCATCGTGAAGATCACCGTTCTGTTGGCCACCCCTGCAACAGCTCGGGACTGAATTGTAGACGTTCCAATTTCGGTATAGGAGATCTGCCGGAACAGCTCACCGTAACCATCAATCGATTTATCAAACAGTGGCGTCAGGGCTTCCGGGGTGGTATCTCGATAGGTAAAACCGGTTCCGCCGGTCACCAGCACGATATGCACTGCTGGATCAGCGATCCAGCGAGAAACCTCCGCCCGGAGCTGATAGATACAATCGGGTCTGATAGCCCGCTCATGTAGTCGGTGACCACTGCTTTCCAGTGCCGAGTGCAGAGTATCGCCTGAGGTATCAGTTTCTGCTGTTCGGGTATCTGAGACAGTCAGTACCGCAATACTCAAAGGCTGAAAAACGGCATCTTTCTTTGCATGACCCATGGAGGTACTCCAGATATTCAATCGTTAAATCTGCTGCTCAATAAACCTGAGCGCAGTACTAAAATCTTCAGCAGACGCTTTAACCCCGAGTTTCTTTCGAATCCCCAGATCGTAGAGCCGGATATGGTTATCCACAGCCACATCGATTCGGTTTAAGCAGGCCTCGGTACAGTGAAAAGGACAACCGTCTAAGGCGATCACCTTTCGTCCAGAGCGGGCGGTTTTCACTAACGCGGGCACCTCACCTCCCACTCCAGAGATGCAGGACATCTCAGCAAGCCCCCGATGATCTAAATTGAGAGCAAGATCATTAGCCAGCTGCGCCACACTGGAACAACCGGAACAGGCATAGATCAGCGGCAGTGTTTTACGCCCTTCCCTGCCATTCATAGCATCAGTTCCTTCAGACGCGGCACGCTGATGATCTTTAAGTGACACCCGTGGACCTCCAGTACCCCGTGACTTTTCAGTTCACGCATCACCCGGGAGAAGGTTTCTGGCTGCATCGCCAGACGGGCAGCGATCAACTGCTTCGCAACCGGTAGCTTTAACTCCACCTGCTCCTCATTCTCCTCAATTAATGTCAGCAAAAACCGGATAACGCGATGTGAAGCACTTTTCAGTGTCAGCGTTTCGATCTCAGCCATACTGTTCTGAAGGCGGCAAGCCATCGCAGCCAACACGCCAAAACAGCTTTCAGAGGAATCTCGTAACAGGCGTTGATAGACCTGACTACTCAGCGCCAGAACACTACTATGCTCTATGGCACTGGCATTGACCGGATAGTGGTGCTCAGCCATAAACATGGCCGCTTCCCCCACCGCAGCATCCTGATTCAGCACATTCATAACAATCTCACGCCCCTCTGTGGTTAGACGGAACAGTTTGACCCGCCCATGCAGGACGATATAGAAGCGCTCAGCATCATCACCCTGAATAAACAGGGTCTGATCGGAGTCAAGATCAACCAGTCGGGCATGTGCCATCAATGTCTGGAACTGCTGATCATCCAATGACGCCAGCAGGAGGTGCTTACGTACCTGCTGTTGCGCTTCTGCCAAACGCGCATCTTTATCTGAACGTGTGCAGTGCATCACTATCCCCCGGTCATATTCATAAACCGCAGCACCTGCGGTTGATCGTCAAATGAAAACTGGTGTCCTTCCGGGCGATGCTTAATCGCCTCACGAATACTACTCTCAAGGCGATCCGACTCCCCTGGATACCGGCGTAGGATCGCACGGAGATCAATGGAGTTCTCCTGACCGAGGCAGAGAAGCAAACGCCCCTCGGCTGTCACCCGTAGACGGTTACAGCTAGCGCAGAAGTTGTGACTGTGCGGCGAAATAAATCCGATCCGCCCCGGCTTACCCGGAATCCGGTAATAGCGGGAGGGCCCTCCCGTCGTATCAGTACTGGATATGAGTGGGTACTTGTTTTCAATGATCTGGCGTAGATCTTCACTGGAGCAGTACGCCTGCTGACGGTTGTGAGAACTGATCTGCCCCAGGGGCATCTCTTCAATAAAACTGATATCGATGTTGCGCTGCTGGGCATAGTGGATCAGATCCAGTACCTCATCATCATTGTGCCCCCGCATGACAACCGCATTCAGCTTGATACGTTCAAAGCCAACCTCTACCGCTTTATCGATACCCAATAGCACCTGATCCAACATATCCCGTCGGGTCATTTGGGCAAAGCGATCAGCTCTGAGGCTGTCCAGGCTGACATTGATCCGCTTTAATCCGGCCTTTTTTAATGCCTGCGCATAGCGTCCCAGTTGGGAGCCATTGGTGGTCAGGGTAACCTCATCCAGCCCTGGCAGAGCTGCAAGTTTGGAGATCAGGCTGACGATATCCCGGCGTACCAGTGGTTCCCCTCCGGTCAGGCGAATCCGTCTTATACCTAGATTTACAAATGTCTCACCCAGTGTCGCCAGCTCTTCCAGAGATAACACGCGGGCGCGAGGAAGGAAGGTCATCTCTTCAGCCATACAATAGACACAACGGAAGTCACAGCGGTCTGTAACAGAGAGCCGAATATAATCCAGCTTTCTACCATAACCATCGATGAGCTGATCTGCTGCGTCTGTCATACATAACCCCCGGATAAGTAAAGGCTCCTGTACTGCGGTCTAGTAACGTTGCGAGGGGACGTTAGGGTGCAATACAGGAGCCTTAAGCTGCTTTGATTATCCCAATCACTCCGGGACAGATGTATACCTAAGAGGTGGTAATTTTTAGGTGCATAGGGGATAGATTTTCAGTAAATATTGTAGATCTCTGGCATCGCGCTCTGGTCATGAACATCAACATTAAGGTCTTTGATCACACCATCCTCAATACTGTAGATCCAGCCATGAACAGCCAGCTCATGCCCCTGCTGCCAGGCGCGCTGAACCACCTTGGTTTTACAGATATTGGCCACCTGCTGCTTAACATTAAGCTCACACAAGCGATCGACCCGGCTATCTTTGCTGGGCTCTTCCGCAAGAATTTCACGATAGCTGTAACCGATATCTTTAATATGGCGCAGCCAGTTATCGATCAGGCCCAGGTCCTGGTTCCCCAGCGCTGCCCGCACTCCTCCACAGCCGTAGTGCCCACAGACAATAATATGCTTCACCTGCAGAACCTCTACTGCAAAGTGCAGTACCGAGATACAGTTCAGATCCGTATGCAGAACCAGATTCGCGATGTTCCTGTGAACAAACAGCTCCCCCGGCATCAGGCCGACAATCTCATTCGCAGGTACCCGGCTATCGGAGCAACCGATCCAGAGATACTCAGGCTTCTGCTGCTCTGCCAACTGCTGGAAGAAGCCGGGATGGCGCTCTTCCATCTGCTCTGCCCACTTTTTATTGTTCGCAAGAAGGTCGTTTAACATAGCCCCCTCCTACTGCACCAACATGGAATCGGCGCCCTGAATTTCAATTCCGGCAATATCGGCATCACCCGCAAGCAGTTGTATATACTGATTGACTGAACGGCGATAACTACTCTCCTGCAGATATTGACGAATCTTCTGTTCAACCGTTTCAAACGGTAACTGTTCACCCTCAACCTTCTGATCGATGCGAACAATATGGTAGCCATAGCGGGTTTCAATCGGGCGCGAAGAAAGCCCGACATCGAGGGAGAAAACCTGACGTTCAAACTCCGGTACAGTCTGCCCTTTGTCCAGCTGCCCCATCTGACCACCGACCTCTTTTGAGGGGCAATCCGAGTACTGTTCAGCTAATACCGTGAAGCTCTCAGGCTGTAACGCTAACTGTTGTAAAATTTTGTCAGCTAGCGCTCTCTTTTCATCGCGCTGTTCCAGATCCTGTGGATCTGCACCCAGCAGGATGTGGCTGGCGGCAATCAACACCGGTGTTTTGAATTTCTCTTTATTCGCAGTGTAGTAACAGAGACAGCTCTCCTCATCAGCGCTTGAGAGGGTCACCTCCTGCTCCAGTAACCGCGTAACAATATCCTGATCATCGGCTGAATCTTTCTCCGTAGCGAGCCCTAACTGCAGGGCACGCTGCCATAACAGCTCGCGGACCACGAGCGATTGAGCGGCTTGCTGGCGCGACAGCTCCATCGATTCCGCCGGATAATACTGCATCTCCTGTAATATGGCGTGTGGATCGATCACAGTCCCGTTGACGATCACATCTGGAAAATCCGGGGCTTCCGAAGAGAGTGTTGTGGTATCTATAAGCTGCATGGCAGGTTCCTCACTAGGCTATTCGAGGGATTCCACACCTGCACCAGGTACAGGTGTGGAACAGTGCTTAACGCTGGCGTACGATCTGGTAACCCCGAGCGAAATATTTCACCGGCGCGCTCCAGATATGCACCATTCGAGTGAATGGGAAGACCACAAACATAGTCAGCCCGACAAAGATGTGTAGCTTGTAGATAAAGCCAACACCCACCAGATGACTGGCCGCATCCGCTTGTAAAGTCACCAGACTCTGAGCCCAGCCTGCCAACAGCAGCATGACACTACCGTCAAGATGGCCCATAGAGAATGGGATGGTCAGCAGCCCCAAAGTCACCTGCACAAACAGCAGTATCAGGATAAAGATATCTGCCTTGGTGCTGGTTGCACGCACACGTGGATCACCTAAACGGCGCTTCAGCAGAAGGAAGGCACCGATCCAGCACGCAATACCTGCTGCGCCACCGGTAATAATCGCTAACAGCTGCTTATTACCGCTGGAGATAAACGGTTCGTAAACCGCATGCGGGGTAAGTAAACCCACCAGATGTCCGAAGAAGATGAACAACACGCCCACATGGAACAGGTTGCTCGCCAGACGGAAACCTTTTGAGCTTAACATCTGACTGGAACTCGCCCGCCAGGTGTATTGCTCCCGGTCGTAGCGAATCCAGCTGCCGATCAGAAACACTGCACCGGCGAGGTAGGGGTAGACCCCAAATAACAGATCATTAATGTATGACATAATTAGTCTCCCGGGCCCCTCAGGAGCCTGTTGGTCCTGAAGGCGATGGTTGTGCACTTGGCTGAATCTGTAACGGTTGAACCGCTCCCAGCTCTTCACGCCGTTGGTTCAGGAAGCTGTCACCACAGGCTTGAGCACCCTCTTGTGCACTCCCCTCGGTGAAACGAACCATCTCCTCTTCCCAGACTTTATCCAATGCATCCGGTGTATCATCACGCGCTTCGGATGCTACTTTCTCTTTCAGCTCCTCACGTTCGACCACCACACCCGTCAGGCTCAACAGAGCCTCAAAGAGCACCGCATAGCCGCTTTCACGCTTATGCAGGCGCGCTTCCAGCAGTGCCAGAATATGACTGACATCCGCCAACCACTGACGCACTTCCTGTTCAGGTCGGATAGACAGAAACTCAAGGAACAGTGGAATGTAATCAGGCAGCTCCCGCTGGCCGATCATGAACCCCTGTTTTTCGTAAACCGCCATCAGATCCACCATCGCCTGGCCACGGTCACGGCTTTCGCCGTGAACGTGCTCAAATAACAGCAGTGAGATTGAACGGCCGCGATCAAACAGACCGACATACTCCTCCTGAAGATCCATTAGATCAGAGGTGCAGAGCTGGTCGGTAAATTCGATCAGCGCTGACTTCTGTGCATCATCCAGAAACGGATCATTACGCAGCTCAGTGGTCAGCTCCTGACGGCCTTCCAGCAGTTCCGCTTCGGGATAGTCCATCAGAGCTGAGATAATTTTTAGATTACGCATCAGTCAACTCCTTCGGATCTACCTGCTTCACGCCACTGATCTTCTCGACCATGGTCACATTCTGCTTTTTCGCCCCGAACAGATTGAACTCAGTTTCACCTCCGGCACAGCCGTTACCAAAACTGAAGCCACAGCCGTTACGTTCCGGGAACGCTTCCTTCGCCAGTTCACGATGACTGGTTGGAATAACGAAACGATCTTCGTAGTTGGCGATCGCCAGATAGCGGTACATCTCTTTTGCCTGATGTTCAGTCAGACCGGCATCTTCCAGCACCTGCAGGTTGATCTTGCCCTCGACCTGCTCATCACGTTTGTAAGCACGCATTGCCAACAGACGTTTGAGTGCAGTCAGTACTGGCTTTTCATCACCGGCAGTCAACAGGTTTGCCAGGTACTTCACAGGTATACGCAGGCTATCCACATCCGGGATCGCACCGTTCATACCGATCTGACCAGCATCCGCAGCAGACTGGATCGGGCTCAATGGAGGTACATACCAAACCATTGGCAGCGTGCGGTATTCAGGATGAAGCGGCAGTGCCAGCTTCCAATCCATCGCCAGTTTGTAAACCGGTGACTGCTGAGCCGCTTTGATGACGTTATCTTCCACACCATCTTTGCGCGCCTGTTCAATCACGGCCGGATCAAACGGATCCAGGAAGATCTCCAGCTGTTTCTCGTACAGATCCTGTTCACTACCCGCCGCGGCCACTTCTGCGATACGATCCGCATCGTAAAGCATCACACCGAGGTAACGGATACGGCCAACACAGGTCTCAGAGCAGACCGTTGGCATACCAGATTCGATACGTGGGTAACAGAAGATACACTTCTCAGATTTACCGGTTTTCCAGTTGTAGTAGATCTTTTTGTATGGGCAGCCACTGACACACATACGCCAGCCGCGGCACTTATCCTGATCGATCAGAACGATACCATCCTCTTCACGCTTATAGATCGCACCACTTGGGCAGGACGCTACACACGCAGGGTTGAGGCAGTGTTCGCACAATCGCGGCAGGTACATCATGAAGGTGTTCTCGAACTGGCCGTAGATATCCTTCTGCACGTTATCAAAGTTTTTATCTTTGGAACGCTTGGAAAACTCTGTACCCAGAATCTCCTCCCAGTTCGGGCCCCATTCGATCTTGTCCATACGATCACCGGTGATCAGTGAGCGTGGACGTGCAACCGGCTGATGCTTACCTTCCGGCGCGTTATGCAGATGCTGGTAATCGAAATCAAACGGCTCGTAGTAGTCGTCGATCTCTGGCAGGTCCGGGTTGGCAAAGATATTAGCCAACACACGCCATTTCCCACCGATACGCGGCTCTATGCTGCCATCCGCTTTACGGATCCAGCCACCTTTCCACTTATCCTGATTTTCCCACTCTTTCGGGTAACCGATGCCCGGCTTAGTTTCAACGTTGTTAAACCAGCCGTACTCCATACCTTCACGAGAGGTCCAGACGTTCTTACAGGTGATTGAGCAGGTGTGACAACCGATACACTTATCAAGGTTCAGCACCATGCCTACTTGGGAGCGAATTTTCATTTGGCTGCCTCCTGAATGTAATCGTTGTTCTCACCATCCAGCCAGTCGATGTTCTTCATCTTACGAACCACAACAAACTCATCTCGGTTTGAACCTACGGTACCGTAGTAGTTGAATCCATAAGCCTGCTGCGCATAACCACCGATCATATGGGTCGGCTTAGGACATGCACGGGTCACAGAGTTATGGATACCTCCTCGGGTACCGGTTGTTTCTGCACCCGGCACATTCACAATACGTTCCTGTGCGTGGTACATCATGGTCATACCTTCGTTGACACGCTGGGAGACCACCACACGTGCAGCAATCGCACCGTTAGAGTTAAAGATCTCGACCCAGTCGTTATCTTCGATGCCCACTTTCTTCGCATCGACTTCAGACATCCAGATAATCGGACCACCACGAGACAGGGTCAGCATGATCAGGTTATCGGAGTAGGTCGAGTGGATACCCCACTTCTGATGCGGTGTGATCCAGTTCAACGCGATCTCAGGATTACCATTAGGCTTCTTATCCATGATCGGTTTAACCGACTTGGTATTGATCGGCGGGCGATAGACCAGCAAGCTCTCACCGAAGTCACGCATCCACGGATGATCCTGATAGTACTGCTGACGACCGGTCAGGGTACGCCAAGGGATCAGTTCATGAACGTTGGTGTAACCCGCGTTGTAGGAGACATGCTCATCTTCCAGACCCGACCAGGTTGGCGAAGAGATAATCTTACGCGGCTGTGCCTGTACATCGCGGAAGCGGATCTTCTCCTCCTCTTTGGGCTTCGCCAGATGGGTATGATCCAGACCGGTTGCTTCACCCAGGGCTTCCCAGGCTTTCACCGCCACCTGACCATTGGTCTCAGGGGCCAGACTCAGAATCATCTCGGCAGCATCGATCGCTGTTTCCAGTTTTGCTCGACCTTCATGCGTGCCCTCTTCCGAGTGCGTCCAGTTAAGTTTCTTAAGGAAATCGACCTCTTCCTTAGTATCCCAGGTGATCCCTTTACCGCCATTCCCCAGCGATTCAAGCAGAGGTCCGACAGAGGTGAAGCGTTTGTAAACATTCGGGTAGTCACGCTCAACTACTGCCAGGTTTGGCAGAGTTTTGCCGGGTACCGGATCACACTCACCTTTTTTCCAATCTTTAACATCGTACGGCTGAGACAGCTCGCCCGGTGTGTCATGTTGCAGCGGGACAGTCACCAGATCTTTCTCAACACCCAGATGACCCACACAGACTTCGGAGAATTTCTCAGCGATGCCTTTGTAGATATCCCAGTCAGAACGTGCTTCCCAAGCTGGATCAGTCGCAGCTGACAGCGGGTGGATAAACGGATGCATATCCGATGTGTTCAGATCATCTTTCTCATACCAGGTCGCTGTTGGCAGTACGATATCGGAGTAGAGACAGGTGGTGGACATACGGAAGTCCAGCGTAACCAACAGGTCCACTTTGCCCTCTGCACCCTCATCGTGCCATTTAACCTCTTCCGGTTTTTTACCCCCTTCTGCGCCCAGATCTTTACCTAGCAGACCATGATTGGTACCTAACAGGTACTTCAGCATGTACTCATGACCTTTACCGGAGGAACCCAGCAGGTTAGAACGCCAGATGAACATATTGCGCGGGAAGTTCTGCGGGTTATCCGGATCTTCCGCAGCAAAACCTAAAGCCCCTGACTTAAGCTGCTCAACCGTATATTCCTGCGGTGTTTTGCCTGCAGCTTCAGCCGCTTTTGTCAGCTCAATAGGGTTAGTACTCAGCTGAGGCGCCGATGGTAACCAGCCCATTCGCTCGGAACGGACGTTGAAATCGATCAAACTGCCGCTGTACTTGGACTTGTCTGCCAATGGTGACAGAATTTCATCCACTTCAAGCTTCTCATAGCGCCACTGGTTCGAGTGGTTGTAGAAGAAGGAGGTACCGTTCATGTGACGTGGTGGACGCTGCCAATCCAGGCCGAACGCCAGAGGCAACCAGCCGCACTGTGGACGCAGTTTTTCCTGCCCTACATAGTGTGCCCAGCCACCACCGGTCTGACCGATACAGCCACACATCACCAGCAGGTTGATCAGACCACGGTAGTTCATATCCATGTGGTACCAGTGGTTCATACCGGCACCCACGATGATCATGGAGCGACCTTTAGTCTTATCTGCAGTGTCTGCAAACTCACGTGCGATCTGGATCACAACCTTGCGGTCCACACCGGTAATCTGCTCCTGCCATGCCGGAGTGTATGGTGCGTTATCGTCGAAGCTCTTCGCTACGAAGTCACCGCCCAGACCACGGTCTACACCGTAGTTCGCCAGCATCAGGTCGCCGACGGTCACCAGCAGAGATTCACCACCGTCTGCCAGCTTGATCTTCTTGGCCGGCATGTTGTGGTGGATAACGTCTTCAAACTTGTTGTTGGTGAAGTATTCGTTCTCTACACCACCGAAGTATGGGAAGCCCACGGAAACCACTTCGTCGTGGTTTTCCAGGAAAGTCAGCGCCAGATGGGTGTCTTTACCTTCACCACCCTCTTTCGCTTCGATATTCCACTTACCCTTCTCACCCCAGCGGAAACCGATGGAGCCGTTTGGCGTAACAAAGCTGTTGCTCGTTTCATCAAACGCGACGGTCTTCCAATCCGGGTTGTTGTCCTGACCCAGGTTCTTGTCGAAGTCGGCAGCACGGATGAAACGACCCGGAACATAGCTACCATCTTCACGCTGATCCAGCTGAACCAGATGTGGCATGTCGGTGTAGCGACGAGCGTAATCGGTAAAGTATTCGCTTGGCTTGTCGACGTGGAACTCTTTCAGAATGACATGGCCCATCGCCATTGCCAGTGCAGCATCAGTACCCTGTTTAGGGTTCATCCACTGGTCACACAGCTTGGCAACTTCAGAGTAGTCCGGAGTGACGGCAACCGTCTTAGTACCCTTGTAACGTACTTCTGTGAAGAAGTGAGCATCCGGTGTACGTGTCTGAGGGACGTTGGAACCCCATGCGATCACGTAGTTAGAGTTATACCAGTCCGCAGATTCTGGCACGTCAGTCTGCTCACCCCAGGTCATTGGGGACGCTGGCGGCAGGTCACAGTACCAATCGTAGAAACTCAGGCAGGCACCGCCAATCAGTGACAGATAACGTGCACCTGCGGCATAGGAGACCATCGACATCGCAGGAATGGGCGAGAAACCGATTACACGGTCCGGGCCATAGCTTTTGATGGTATAGGTATTTGAAGCTGCGATGATCTCGTTAACCTCATCCCAGCTGGAACGAACAAAACCACCCTGTCCACGAACAGATTTATAGGATTTAGCTTTGTTCTGGTCTTCCACGATCGAAGCCCAGGCTTCAACCGGGTCTGCATGTCTGGATTTAGCTTCACGCCACAGCTTCAGAAGGCGTTTACGAATCGTCGGGTACTTCAGACGATTCGCACTGTAGATATACCAGGAATAACTCGCACCACGCGGGCAACCACGTGGCTCATGGTTAGGTAGATCAGGTCGGGTACGCGGGTAATCGGTCTGCTGGGTTTCCCAGGTAATCAGACCGTTTTTCACGTAGATCTTCCAGCTACAGGATCCGGTACAGTTTACACCATGGGTGGAACGCACAACTTTATCATGCTGCCAACGCTGGCGATAACCATCCTCCCAATCACGGCTCTCCGATGTCGTTTGACCGTGACCGCCGGCAAAGTCTTCCGGCTTCTGTTTTTTAAAATATTTTAGTCGATCAAGCAAATGGCTCATGTCATATCTCCTGAAACCCCTTGGTCAGGACTAAGTCCACCAGCGATGGACTTGGCAATTTACCCGGGTTCGCTTTTGCTTCAGCCTCTCTGAAGCAGAAACCGTTCCCGGATTACGGCGTGTCTGTTTCAGATCGCACTGCATCCCTGTAGCCCGATCTGCGTTTACTGTGCTCATCAAAGTACGTCAACTTGCCCTGAGGACCGTTGATCCAAATCAATACTAAAAGCCAGCAAAATCCTTACAAATCAATAAGTTACCACTTTAGAGGTATATCTATATGAGCGTCTAACTCTCTGATTTAAAAAGGAATAATCGAAAAAGAGGTATAACAGGGGATAGTCTATTTTTTGTACGGAATTCTTAATGGGTAGCCTGAATATCCAGCTATGTATGGAGGGTGGGAGAGCTGAGTATCAGGCATAAAAAACGGGATCCGAAGATCCCGTCAAACCCTTACGAGGGGGTGTTATGGATTCTTAAACTCCGCTTTAGGACTGAGGTAGTACCACCAGTTCAGCAACAAACAAACCGCGTAGAACACTGCAAAGCCATAGAGTGCGACTTCAGGTGTTGCCAGCTTGATCTGCTCACCGAAGATCTTAGGAATCAGGAAGGCACCGTAAGCCGCAACCGCAGAGGTCCACCCCAGCGCAGGACCCGCCTGCTCTTTCGGGAACACCATCGCGATGGTACGGAAGGTTGAGCCATTACCGATACCCGTCGCTGCGAACAGCACCAGGAACAGGATCAGGAAGGGAACAAAGAACTCTTCCGGCGTTGCTGACTGATAGGCCGCTTTCAGGAAGTAAGCCACACCCAATGCACTGGCGATCATTACAATCGCGACATACTGGGTCACTTTAGCACCACCGACTTTATCCGCAATCCAGCCACCCACCGGACGGATCAGGGCGCCAATAAAAGGTCCCATCCAAGCGTACATCAGAGCGGATGGGCCATTCGCGTTAACCGTATCATGGGTCAGAACACCATCCACCATCAGGTGCTGGTAACCAAAGACCACTTTGATCGCCAGGGCAAAACCCGCGGAGTAACCGATAAAGCTACCGAAGGTCATGGTGTAGATAATGGACATCACCCAGGTATGTTTATTTTCAAAGATCTTAAACTGACGCTGCAGATTCGGTTTGATATCTCCCGGAATCATCTTCATCAGCATCACGGTACCGAAGAGGATACCCGCAATCACTGGCCATTTTGCCCAACCCGGTGCCCCCATACCCAGAGGGGCAGGTAGGATCACATAGAGACCACAGGCTGCTGTAAAGAAACCGATCAGCAGCATGCCGGTAATTTTCGACATCGCGCCACCGGCAGAACCGATATCTGGAGATACGGCATCGGTACGGATGTTGTTCATGCCGAACCAGCCAGCAATCGCCAGCGGGATCAACAGCACCAACCAGATAAAGCCGGCATTGTGGATATAGGTTTCAGAACCCGCCGGGATCTTACCGATCAGCGTACCGGAGGTGTTTTCCAGAATCATCGGTGTGCCACCGAAGATACCGAAAGTCATCACCAGTGGAACCAGGATCTGCATAGTGGTTACACCTGCATTACCCAGACCTGCATTCAATCCCAACGCCAAGCCCTGCTGACGTTTCGGGAAGAAAAAGCTGATGTTGGACATTGAGGATGCGAAGTTACCACCACCGATACCGGATAGGAATGCCAGAATCTGGAAGACCCATAGCGGCGTATCTTTATCCTGCAGAGCAAACCCCGCCCCCGCTGCTGGTAACATCAGCAGCGCAGTGGTGAAGAAGATCGTATTCCGTCCACCCGCGATACGGATAAAGAAACTGCTGGGAATTCGCAGTGTTGCACCGGTCAGACCGGCAATACCCGCCAGGGTGAACAGTTCAGCTTTTGCAAAAGGGAACCCAAGGTTCAACATCTGAACCGTAATGATGCCCCAGTATAACCAGACGGCGAACCCACAGAGTAAACTGGGGATGGAGATCCACAGATTCCGGTTCGCCACTTTCTTGCCTTCGGACTCCCAGAACTTAGTGTCCTCGACATCCCATTTAAGTAGATCAGACATAACTGATTCTCCAGGCTTTAACCGAGCAATCGCCTCTGCGCTGCTCTAATATTGCGTTCAAATGGCACCTTCCAAGCAACTAACCCCAAGCCGGCATTTACCGGTGTCAGCCATCCTAAGCGTCCAGGTTTTCTTTCAGAAAGTTATTCTGGATCGCGTCCTGCAAACGCTGCCGCTGTTCCTGGATGCTGATGCCGTAGTACATGGTGACCATGCACAGGGCGAGCAAACCATAGAGCAACATGAAACAGGAGCTACGAACCCCAAACAGGTCTGTTACCAGACCGAATGAGATCGGCAGTACAAAACCACCAATCGCTCCCAGCAGTCCCACCGCACCGCCGACTGTCCCCATTCGATCCGGGTAATAGTCGTACACCATGCGAAAGACGCTGGCTTTGCCAAATCCCATTGCCACGCCTACAACCATGATCAGCACAGTAAACATCCAGACCGGCATCTCGAGCATGAACGTCATGTTCTGCTCGATGCCATGAATCGTCATCGTTGTAGGTGGATAGGAAAGGAAAAAGAGACAGACCAGACAGACCCAAAAGACTGTCCAGTTCACCCGACGCGCACCCAGCTGATCGGCACACCAGCCTCCGATAACCCGTGTCAGCGCTCCGGGAACGGTAAACAGCAACGTCAGAAATGATGCGGTCTTAAGATCAAGACCGTATTGAGTTACGTAGTAATCCGGCAGCCACAATGTCAGCGCGACATAACCCCCGAATACAAAGAAATAATAGAAGCCAAAACGCCAGACCCTCAGATCTTTCAGGGGGCTCATCAACTGTTGCAGCTTTGGAACTCGCTTCTGCTCCGCCCGGCGCTGATGGATCGGATCATCCTGGGTCAATAACCAGAACAAAGCGGCGAGCAGCACCAGTACAAACGCATAGGCGACCGGAGCCATACGCCAGCCGTAAGCGATAATGATCAGCGGTGCGACCAGATTGGTCAGTGCTGCTCCCAGGTTACCTGCGCCAAAGACACCCATCGCTAACCCCTGATTTTCACGGGAAGCCCAGGAGGAGACATAGTGAATTCCGATCGCGAAACTACTGCCGGCCAGGCCTATACAGAAGCCAAGCAAGAGATACTGCCAGTATGTTTCAGCATAGGAGAAGGCATAGAGCGGAATACTGACCACCAAAATCAATCCGGTCATCAGTTTTCTCCCCCCTAAACGTTCAGAGAGCATCCCCATCGGCAAACGCGCCAGCGCACCACTCAGAATCGGTGTTGCTACCAGAATACCGAACTCGGTTTCACTGAGCTGGAGTTCATGCTTTATCTGTACTCCGATCACCGATATCAACGTCCAGGCAGCAAAGCAGGCAGCGAACATCAAAGTGCTCATAATCAGTGCTGATATCTGCTTTTGAGTTTCCTGAGCCATGCGTTTCTCGGCGGTGATAAAATTGCGATAAGTCAAAACCTATACCCTTAGGGAGGGGTCAGGTATTGATCGAAATCAACATATAACCTGCTGAAATTCAGGCAGTTTTCCAAAAATACCTCTTTAGTGGTACCTCTTATAAACTTTGTAACCCGCTGTTTTAACTGGTAATTTGTACTGATAAATTGAAGGCTTAAAAAAACGCTTTCGTACAGCTGGTTCTTTATGAGTACCGCTGTTAAAAAACCGGGAGCCTCCCTATGAACTTCCTGAATCAATCGATCATTACCCGTCTAGGGGCCGCCATGTTCGCCATCAGTCTGATGGCGCTGATCAGTATGATCAGTTCAGTTATTGTGGCCGAAAGCACTCAGGGTGATGCCGCTGGAATCAATCTGGCGGGTTCGCTTCGCATGATGTCCTACCGCATTGTCGCTGAAACGCAGCAGCATGAGATCTACGCATCAGAGGAGACTCTCAGCCAGGTTAAATCCTCACTTCAGGAGTTTGAGGAACGGATTAAAAGCCCCAAACTCGCCAATGTCATCCCAACTGACAGTGAGCACAAACAGCGAAAGTTTTATGAGAGCCTGATCACAGAATGGGAGAAGGAACTGGCACCGGCCCTGCTGTTGGCCCTGCAGCAGAAACCGGAAGAAAGCGCCAAATATCTGCATCAGATCGAAGAGTTTGTCCCCAAGATCGATCATCTTGTGCAGCTACTTGAAGAGAGCACAGAATCAAAAATCAAACTACTCAGTCTGGTCCAGGGGATCAGCCTGTTCATGACGATTTTGATTATATTTATCGCCATGTATGACATTAAGAGCAACGTGATAGAGCCACTGGCACAACTTCTCAGCGCGGCTAAACAAGCGGGACAGGGCAAACTGAACGCCCGAGTCTATTTCGAAAGCGATGATGAATTGGGGTTACTCGGTAAAACCTTTAACCATATGGCCGAGGAACTCTCCAAGACCTATGCAGATCTGGAGCAACGGGTACAGAATAAAACTGCTCAGCTGCGCCGGAGTAATGAATCCCTACAGCTTCTCTATGAAGCTAACCGCCGCTTTAATAAAGATGAAGATATCTGCCGCCGTCTCATGCCCGTGATGAAAAAGCTGGAGGAGGTGATCCCGGTCGGACCTGTCAGTGTCACCCTCTGCGAACCCAACCAGCGCAACAGTTATCGCACCCTAACAACACAGCTGCTTGAGCGTCCTGCTGATTGTGCTAACAATACCTGTAATGACTGTTTGGTGAATAAGCTCGACACCCAGTCGAAAGATAACCTCAGTTTTCCTATTCAAACTCGTGAAGCCTATTTCGGCGAGTTTGTCGTCGATTATGCCTCCAGCAATCCTCCTGATAATGAGCAGGTTCGACTCTTAACCACTCTGGTTGAAAATCTGGGCACGGTACTCTCACTTGAGCTGAAAGCGGAAAAAGAGCAGCAGATGTCCCTCATGGAGGAGCGCGCCGTGATCGCCCGGGAGCTTCATGACTCACTTGCGCAATCACTCTCCTATCTGAAGATGCAGGTCAGCCGCCTACAGATCCTGCGTAACAAGCACGCGGAAGAATCGCAGATCGATGATGTCACTAATGAGCTGAAAGAGGGGCTTAATAACGCCTACCGTCAATTGAGGGAGCTATTAACCACCTTCCGTCTGACACTGGATCAACCGGGGCTGAAACCCGCTCTGGAAGCTACAATTAAAGAGTTTTCTGAACGTCTTGAGATCGGGATCGAACTGAAATATGGCTTACACCACCAGTCATTAAGCCCGAATGAGGAGATCCATGTTCTGCAACTGGTACGTGAAGCCCTGGCGAATGTGGTAAAACACAGTAAGGCGGACGAGGTTTCAGTCCAGCTCACCCACCCAGGCGAGTGGATCGAAGTCTGTATTCAGGATAATGGGGTGGGATTACCGACGGATAAAGATCTGACAAACCACTATGGCTTAGTGATCATGCGCGACCGGGCCAGTACGCTTCAGGGCGACCTGAGTGTCAGTAATCGTGATAGCGGGGGTGTACTGGTGATGATGCGCTTCCGCCCAAAACAAAGATAACAATATCGGAACTCAGCTATGTCGGAACAACAGAGTGAACATTCAAACCCAGCGTCAATCTTGCTGATCGACGACCACCCTTTGCTACGTAAGGGGGTCAAGCAGTTGATCGAACTCGATTCTGAGCTACAGGTGATCGCGGAAGCCAGTAATGCGCATGAGGGGGTTGCAGCAGCGCTGGAACATGAACCGGATCTGATTCTGCTCGATCTCAATATGCCTGAGATCAATGGTATTGAAACGTTAAAAATGCTTCGTGAGGAGGGTGTAGCGTCCAGAGTTATCGTGTTTACCGTTTCAGATAATGAGGAGGACGTGGTCGCTGCACTGAAGGCAGGCGCTGATGGCTACCTGCTTAAAGATATGGAACCCGAGGAGCTATTAAGCAACCTGAATCAGGCAGCCCTGGGAAAAATGGTCATCAGTGAAAAGCTGACCGCCCTTCTTGCTCAGGCTCTTCAGAGCAAACGAACCAAGAAAGGGCCTGATATCAGTAGCCTGACCCCTCGTGAGAGACAGATTATCAAACTAATCGCGGCGGGATTGCCGAATAAGCTGATCGCACGCAAACTGAGCATCACAGAGGGTACAGTTAAAGTGCATGTGAAGCACCTGCTGAAAAAACTCCATCTTCGCTCCCGTGTGGAAGTTGCGGTCTGGGCGGTTCAGGAGGGGCTCAATTAACCCCTCCCTCTATCAATCGATGACTTCTAACGATCTCTCTGGAATATAGCCACGCAGTGAGTTGAGCTTACTAAGTAACAGTTCACTGTAGTGATGCAGCGACGCTTGGCAGGCTGTAGCTTCGTCTTCATCCCCTTCCAGATACGCCTGGCAGGCTTTTTCTCCGTATAGATGAACCTTGCTATGTAGCTCATCCAAGTGCGTGTAGGTCGGCAGGTGCGCAAACTGGCTCATCCCTTCGTGTGTTAACCAGATACCAAACCGGCATTGGTCAGTCTCGATCTCGGGCCAGTCACTGGCTTCGCCTGCCAGGTAGGTATCGATCTTTTTAATCCAGACCCGATGCTCTATCTCAGCAAACAAGAGAGGGATGCCTTCGCGCCCGACCTTGACCTCCTCCAACCAGGCGGCCGGAGGTACCCACTGTTCAAGCCAGCCGGGTACCGATTTTGCGGGCATCGGTTTTGCGATCAGGTACCCCTGAGCACAGTCACACCCCAACTGCAGCAACAATATTCCCTGCTCAAGCTCCTCAACCCCTTCAGCGATCACATCCCGGCGAAAGGCATGTGACAATCCCATAACCCCTTCCAGAATCGCCAGATCTTCGGGCGCTTCCAACATGCCACGGACAAAGCTCTGATCTATTTTCAGGGTCGATGCAGGTAGGTTTTTCAGATAGGTCAGGGAGGAATAACCTGTACCAAAATCATCCAGTGAAAAACTCACACCGAGCTCACTGCACTGCTTCATCACTTTGGAAACCCGTGAAATATCTTGCAGAGCACTACTTTCCAAAACTTCTAATTCCAGTTTCCTTGCTGGCACATCCGAGTGCAGATTCAGCATTTCGGAAAGCCGTGGGACAAAATCATCCTGCTGCAGTTGCAGCCCTCCGATATTAATACTCACCGGCAGATCTAACCCCACTTTTTGCCATAGCTGCATCTGTTGAAGCGCTGTCCGTATCACCCACTCTCCTATATGAATCGAGATCGGATGCTCCTCCCACTTAGGTAGGAACTGTCCCGGCACCAGCAAGCCTTTTTCGGGATGCTGCCAGCGAATCAACGCCTCCATGCCGACCACAGAACCGGTTCGCATATTCACTTTAGGCTGGTAGTACAACTCAAACTCGTCTTTATCCAGAGCCTGAACCACACGTGCCTGTTCATCCCGTTGATCCCGGATCGTTCTTTCCTGATCCATATCGAAGAAGGCGTAGCAGTTTTTACCCTGTAGCTTGGCTTGATACATCGCCTGATCCGCCTGGCGTAACAGCTGATCCTCACCGATCTCTTCCACTTGTGGATAAACTGAAACACCTAAACTTGCAGACACCTGCACCACATATTCTCCCACTTTGACCGGCTGGGATACCGCAATCAATATACGCTGTAGTAACGGTATGGCGCTGATACTCTCGTCAATATCCAGCATTACGACAACAAACTCATCACCGCCGAGCCGGGCAATGGTATCCCCCTCCCGAAGCATGGATTTGAAGCGCTGACTAACCTCAATCAGTAGTTTGTCCCCAACGTTGTGGCCATATTGATCGTTGACCTCTTTGAACCCATCCAGATCGATATAGACCACCGCAACCTTTTGTTCTCGACGCTTAGCCTGAGACATCGCCTGAGATAACCGGTCTGCCAAAAGCACCCGGTTAGGCAGAGAGGTCAGTTTGTCATGATAGGCGCTGAACTCCAGCTCCCTCTGTTGTTGTTTCTGCAGGGTAATATCGGTACACACGCCGATCCATTTAAAGGGTTGGCCCGTATCATCCAGCAGAGGCAGGGCATGGTCACTCCAAGAGAGATAGTAACCGTCACGATGCTTAATTCTATACTCGTACTTAATGGGATCGGTTTCGCAGCGGTGTCGCTCCACCGCATTGGAGAGCTGGCCAACATCTTCCGGATGAATCAATGCCAGCCAGGCCTGTATGTTGTGAGAAACCTCGCCCACGTCATAACCCAGGATCTTATCCACATCACCAAACCAGAGTAATGAATCCGTTTTAACGTCCCACTCGTAGATCAGGTCGTAGGCTGCACGACCAGCCATTTTGAAACGCTGTTCGCTCTCACGTAGTGCCTGTTCAGTTTTAATACGCTCAGTAATATCGACAGAGATGCCACATAGGGCGTAAATGGTATCGTCATCCCCTTTGATGGGGAGCTTTGTGACCTGATAAATCGAGCGCTCACCGTTAGGAAGCGCCGCACTCTCCTCAACATGGATGCGTTCGCCCCCATCCAGCACAATACGATCATTTTGGATGATGGCGGGAACATCCTCTGCGGCAAAAAACTTATCATCGCCAAAGCCAACAATCTCCTCCATCCCCAGCCCCCACAACTGTCGGGTAGCTTTGTTGGCAAATAGATATTTCCCTGACCGGTCTTTGAGATAGATGCAAGCATCGACATTATCTAAAATGGTTCTCAGCCTCGCTTCACTCTCAGAGAGCTGCTCCTGCACTTCGACAATCTCCGTGATGTCATGTGCGATGATCAGTATTTGATGATTACCCTCAGCATCTTTAAACGGCTTTTTGATCGATCTGAAGTGACGCACCTTGCCTGTCTTCGCATCCACACCCTCTTCATATACCGTCTCTGTTTTTCCACACGCTATAACATCCAGCACACTCTGACGAAAAGCATCGGCTATGTTTTCAGGCACACCAAAATCAAGATCATCTTTACCCACCAGCGCTTCTGGCGTGGTGTTATAGAGTCGCGCCACCGCGGCATTACCCAGCAAAAACTTCCCGTGCCGGTCTTTAAGTACCAGAATATCAGGGATCTCATCCAGAACTGTCTGGAGTAGCTGTTCACGCTCATTTAATTTAAGTAAAGAATCTGACAGGCTACTTTGCGTCTGGTCCAGAGTTCGAATGGTACGATTAAGCAGGGCAAAACCTGCCAGGACGATCAGCAAAAACAGGCCATACCCAAGTCGGATAAACCCATGAATTTGATTCTGTGAGAGCAGCGGCTGAGTTGCGACTGCCGCCAGATACCAACTCCCGGATGGGAGCTGAATCGTTGTGGTAACAGGATTTTCCTCAAAGAGGGACTCCCGCCCATAAAACACCCCGCCTTTAATACCAGCCCCATCCCTCCCCCGAATAGCGATCTCAATCGGTTGATCATGGGTGAGTAACTGACTATTTTTATACAACTTTTGCTCATCAATCAGAGCACTTACCACACCCCAGAACTGCTCTCCCCCTTCCGGGTCATCACTCTCCAGAAAAACGGGCATACGGGCGATAAACGCGCTGCCCCCCTGTACCAGCTCTACAGGACCATTTAACACCATTTTCCGCGTCTTTCTGGCCTGTTCAACCGCCTTAAACTGTGAAGGTATTCCCCTCAGATCTAAGCCCAGAGCAGACTCATTACCCTCCAGAGGATATAGATTACGGATCACCAGATCAGGCGCCGCTGTTACATTGATCAGTTGCGTGTTCTGTTGAAACAGGGTTTTAGCGGCCTGAGTAAATTCAGCCTGGGAGATTTTGGGATTGGTGGCTACAGCAGCAATGAGTCCTTTTGATAGCTGGATATCACTGATGAGATTATTTTCGATTCGGTTTCTAGCATCAATTAAGAGGTTTTGAAGTTCCGCACGGGATTGAGCTTCGTGACGCTCGCTGATCAGCGTCTCAATGTAGATGATCCCCAACGCCAGTATCCCAAATACAAACCAGCGCAATAGATTTAACGGTAAGAAAGAACGACCCATATAACACCTTCTAACCGTATCGCTCAGTATCTTACATCATCAATAATTCAGGAGAGGATAGATGCAGACAACATGAACCGGTATGACCTTCCCTGTTACATCCAGTACAACAATGCGATACAAACGAAATACGTGATTCAATCCACCACGTGACAGTAACTGCTATTAAAGCAGATTAGCGCCTAATAGAAACCTCTCGCTTCGACTTATTAGGCTTCAAGAGGTCTAAATCAAAAAAACCGGCGGTATATGGGATACACGCCGGTGCTATTGGCAAGTTGATACGAGGTGAAGGCACCTCTGAGAGTCAAGGTTATCGGGTGAACTCCCCTTAAGGCAGAGAGGAGATCAATTGCCTTAGGTTTCCGTAGCACAATCAAGAGGAGTCCTCCCAAACAACGTCAATCAGATTAAGCTCTGTCGGGATGTTTCCCAATACCTCTGTAGGTATAAATTTGGTTACCCAGCAAGTTGTATAGGAGCACTACTCGGGGTAGAAAATCAGTCACCCGCCTGTATAACCTGGAACCTACCCCCAAATAGATCAGCTTAACCTCAGCCCCTCAACAACAGATAAGAGCACAATCATTTATCATTTAAATTCAACAAGTTAACACAGAAAACCACACATACCACAAAGGTGGTATCTCCCCTATCACCCCTTGAAGGGCGCTCTGTAACTATTGATTTACATCAAAAATCATCCGGCCGAAAAGGCCTATTTTGGCAGTCAGATAAGAACTTTCCGAACCGCCAAAACGGTTTAAACACAGCAATATCTGAGTAATTTAACTTATACCCTCCTGCCCAGTCGCAGGGGCATAGATAAATGACACAGTGCGTCAGTGCCTGTTTTGTCGGGACATCTGCCACAACGCTGTTAAATTTTTAGGAGCAGTCTCATGTCCACCAGCAGAATAAGGTTGTTGGATTTTGGTGATCCCAAGATCAAAACCTTACATATCACTTGGTTTGCGTTCTTCCTGACATTCGTTGTCTGGTTCAGCCATGCCCCCATGTTGGCGTATATCAAAGAGGTGTTTGATCTGACCAGTGCTGAAGTGAAAGCACTCCTCATATTGAACGTTGCGTTGACGATCCCCTCCAGGATTGTGATCGGTACCCTTGTTGATAAGTACGGCCCCCGAATTATCTACAGCATACTATTGGTCATTGGTGGCTTGATCTGCCTGGGTTTTGCCGCGGCGCAGACCTATGAACAGCTTGCTATTATGCGCTTCTTCAGTGGTTTTATCGGTGCTGGCTTTGTAATCGGTATCCGTATGGTCAGCGAGTGGTTCCCTGCCAAACAGGTAGGTGTCGCGGAGGGGATCTACGGCGGCTGGGGTAATTTTGGTTCTGCTGCTGGCGCAATGACCCTGCCAACAATCGCTTTAATGTACGGTGGTGAGAATGGCTGGAGATATGCACTGGCATCGATCGGTGTGATAGCTATCTGCTACGGCTTTCTTTACTACAAGATGGCACGCAACACGCCTAAAGGTTCAACCTACTTCAAGCCGAAGAAAAGTGGTGGACTGGAGGTCACCAGTAAGAAAGATTTCGTTTTCTATATTCTTATGAATATACCGATGTACGCTGCCTTAGCGGTCCTGACCTGGAAGCTGTCGCCGCCCAATATCGGATTGCTGGATGAGTTTTCTACAAACGCGATCTATGTCACGCTGGTATTGCTGTTTTTCGTGCAGCTGCGAGCAATCTACCATGTGAATGAAGAGAACCTTAAACATGGTGTACCAGAGCTGCACCGCTACAAATTCAAGCAGGTAGCCGTACTGGATGTGGCTTACTTTGCAACCTTCGGTTCTGAGCTGGCGGTTGTATCCATGCTGCCACTGTTCTTCCTGGAAACCTTTGATGGCCTAGATCCGGTGAAGGCGGGTCTGTTGGCATCAGGCTTTGCCTTTATGAATCTGGTAGCGCGCCCCACAGGGGGCCACCTGAGTGACAAAATTGGACGTAAAAAGACACTGAGTGTTCTGATTCTCGGCCTGGCGATCGGCTATACCGTTCTTAGCCAGATCGATGGATCCTGGTGGATCCCTCTGGCAGTGATTGCCACTATGTGCTGCTCATTCTTTGTACAGGCGGGTGAAGGTGCGGTTTTCGCAGTCGTCCCTCTGATTCAGCGTCGCATGACCGGACAGATCGCGGGGATGGCAGGTGCTTATGGCAACGTGGGTGCAGTTTGCTACCTGACAGTCCTAAGCTTCGTTGACTACTCAACCTTCTTCCTGGTGATTGCAGCATCTGCTGCGGTGGTCTTCCTGATGGTTCAATTTATGGATGAACCCAGTGGTAAGATGGCAGAGATATTGCCAGATGGCACAGTACAACTGATCGATGTGGAGTAAGTTATCGCACTAAACTTGAGGGTGGGTCTTCCACCCTCAGTCAATCCCGCTGGTGCAGATACAGGAAGCAACTATGTACCTGAGCAATGAGATCGATATCGCCATAGGCCAACACAGTGTAGAAGGCCGTAAAGCCCGCAATGAAGATTGTCTGGGCTTTTTTCAGCCTGAAGGAAACCTGTTAACGACCAAAGGGGCGGTTGCGATCATTGCAGACGGTGTGAGCACCGCAGAGGCGGGCGCTGAAGCTGCCCAGTACTGTGTGCAGGAGTTTCTCAGTGATTATTTTGATACCCCTGATATCTGGACCGTCAGCAAATCCGCACAAAAGGTCCTGACCTCAATCAACCGTCTGCTCTACGCCCGCAGTCATGAGTACCTTTCGACCACACGGGGGCACGTATGTACCCTCTCCACACTGGTGATCAAATCACGGAAAGCCCATCTGTTTCATATCGGTGATAGTCGTATCTACCTGATTAGAAGGGATAGCCTCGAACTCCTGACAGAGGATCACATCACCCGTCTGAGTGAGAGCAACAGCTGTCTCTCGCGCGCGATGGGGATGGATACCCATCTGGAGATCGACTACAAGGTGATCGATATCGAAGAGGGCGATCTGTTTCTGCTGAGCACCGATGGTATCCATGATGTTTTAGAGCCTTCACAACTGAAAGCCCTTGCACTGGGCGATTCTGATCTGAATCAGTGTTGCCAGAGTTTGGTGCAAACCGCTTATGATGCAGGCAGTACAGACAACCTGAGCTGCCAACTGCTACGGGTTAATCAGATCGACGATGATTCTATCAGCGATATGACTGATCGCTTGACCACTCTCCCCTTCCCGCCGGAACTGGAAACCGGCATGAAGATCGACAGCTACCTGATTGAGCAGGAACTCTACGCCAGTAATCGAAGCCAGCTCTACAGAGTGCGCGATCTGGAGACCGATGAGTGCTGGGTGATGAAAACCCCCTCGCAGAACTATGATGATGACACCGCTTATATCGAACGCTTTGTCATGGAGGAGTGGGTCGGTAGCCGTATCGATAGCCCCCATGTGGTCGAAGTTCACATTCCAAATCGAGCTAAAACCTTTCTCTATTATCTGATGGAGTCGATCGATGGGGTTCCACTTGATGAATGGATCGAATCAAACCCTACCCCCAAGCCCGCGTTAGCGATCAAGATCGTGAAAGATATCGCGGCGGGCCTGAAAGCGTTCCATCAACGTGAAACCCTGCATCAGGATCTTAAGCCCAGCAATGTGATGATTCGACCTGACAACAGTGCCGTGATTGTGGATTTCGGATCGGTCTTTGTTGCCGGTATCAATGAGATCTTCGTTCCGCTTGAGCGTGACCGGATTCTAGGGACGATGAACTATTCCGACCCGGTATTCCGACTCGGCCAGAACACCGGTATTAAAGGAGATATGTTCTCACTGGCCGCCATCACATACGAAATGTTTACCGGCGCTCTTCCTTTTGGCGATAGTCTGGAAAATTGTGAAAAACCCCACCAGCTTCAGAAACTCAAATATATACCGGCTGACCGGCACAACCCGATTATTCCAATCTGGTTCGACCGGGCACTTGAGAAGGCGATGATGATAGACCCCCAACAACGTTACGACAGTATCGACCAGTTTATGCAGGACCTGACTCAACCAAACCCGGACTTCCTGATCCCGCGCGAAGCTGCACAGAAATCACCAAACGCCCTGATCTTCTGGCAGCTCATGTCGCTGGTCTGGTTCATGATCGCCATCTTCACGCTGATTGCATTCTGGTTAAAGTAACTAAGTGCGCCATGTGAAACATGTAAACATCGAATCGAGCTGATGCTGCAGTTGAGCGATAATATCGACCGGCTGTAACAGCGGCTGGCACAGTTTAGGATCCAGACAACCGGTCCCATGATTCTGTTGCACCGCATAGTGTGTTACCCCCTGCTGACTCAGATATTGTGCCAGGGATCTGAGCTTCGGCACCGTATGATAGTGCCAATCCACCGTTGTTCTGCATTCGAACGCCCCTCCACCCTGCAGCAACAGTTGCAGGCACTGCTCCACCTGCGGCCACAGGTTCCGCCTGCCAGTGACACGGGCATAATCCTCTTCAGGAGCCTTGATATCCAACCCGACCCAATCAAGATCATCGATCACCCTGGATAAGGCTGCGGCACTGATACCTGCAGTATGCAGACCCACTTTGAAGCCCATCGCCTTGACCTGTTTTACCATGCGGGGCAAGTAGGGTTGAATCAATGGTTCACCACCACTGATCACGACCGCCTCCAATAACCCCTGCCGCGCACGTAGAAATTCGACCACATCTGTCCAGGTCCAGCGAGCATCAACGGACAACCCCGGCACGAGAGGAATCAGCTCTGTATTCTGACAGTAACCACAGCGCAACGGACATCCCTGCGTGTAGATAACACAGGCCAGGTGATCTGGAAAATCAATGGTGGTCAACGGAGTTAACCCTCCGATTGAGCAATCCAGATCCTGACTCGGTAGATTACACCGTTTCACAGAAATGACGGCGCTCCCGATGTTCCGCTTTTTTCCCGACATTGAACTGTGCAACCGGGCGGTGGTAGCCCATCACACGGGTCCAGACTTCACAACGCTGACGCTGCTCAGGTTTTAATGCATCTAACTGCTCAGTTGAGATATCTTTCATCGTAATAACCTCTGCTTAATGATGGGTGTGTGATTCACTGTTTTGATCGAGTAACAGTTGCTCGTCGCAACGGGGGCAAAACTCATGCTCACCCGAAAGGTAGCCATGAACGGGACAGATCGAGAATGTGGGCGTGATGGTCAGATAGGGCAGTGCAAATCGGGTCAGGGCTGTTTTAACCATCTGCTTGCACGCTCGTACACTCGAAATCCGTTCACGCATATACAGGTGCAACACCGTTCCACCGGTATAACGAGTCTGAAGTTCATCCTGCATCTCCAGCGCCTTAAATGGATCATCCGTGAACCCAACGGGTATCTGACTTGAATTGGTATAGTAGGGCTGCTCCTGAGTACCTGCTTGTATGATCTCAGGGAAACGTTTTCGGTCCTCCTTGGCAAAACGGTAGGTTGTGCCCTCAGCAGGGGTCGCTTCCAGGTTATACAGGTGACCTGTCTCTATCTGGAACTCTGAGAGCCTTTGATTGATATGGTCCAGCATCCTGACCGCTTCAGACTGACCCAGTGCCGTGCTGATATCAAAATAATCATCACTGAAGTTACGCAGCATCTCGTTCATACCATTAACGCCGATGGTCGAGAAATGATTTCTCAGGGTACCCAGATAGCGTTTGCTATAGGGGAACAGACCCTCATCCATTAACAGCTGAATACGTTCACGCTTCAACTCCAGAGCGTCTCTGGCCATAATGAGTAGCTGATCCAGATGCTCATATAACCCCTTCCAGTCCCCCTGGTGCTGAAACCCCAATCGCGCACAATTAATGGTTACAACGCCGATCGATCCGGTCTGCTCTGCCGAGCCGAACAGTCCATTCCCGCGCTTGAGTAGTTCGCGCAAGTCCAGCTGCAGTCGACAGCACATTGACCTGACCATGTTGGGTTCAAGATCCGAACGAATGAAGTTCTGAAAATAGGGCAACCCGTATTTTGCAGTCAGCGAAAACAGACGCTCTGCATTATCATTGTCCCAGTCAAAATCAGGGGTAATGTTGTAGGTGGGGATTGGAAAGGTAAACACGCGGCCATTGATATCCCCCTGTGACATCACCTCAAGATAGGCCCGGTTAATCAGATCCATCTCTGCCTGAAGATCCCCATAACTGAATGGCATCTCCTGCCCCGCAATCACCGGAATCTGCTCTTTCAGATCATCAGGACAGTGCCAATCGAATGTCAGATTCGTGAAGGGGGTTTGCGTACCCCACCGCGAGGGAACATTGAGATTGTAGATCAGCTCCTGAATACACTGCAGCACCGCCTCATAGGACAAGTTGTCTTTACGCACAAAAGGGGCCAGATAAGTATCAAAGGAGCTAAACGCCTGCGCCCCAGCCCATTCATTCTGCAACGTCCCCAGAAAGTTCACGATCTGGCCTACCGCACTGCTTAGATGTTTAGGGGGACCACTCTCCAGACGACCCGGTATTCCATTGAGCCCCTCATGAAGCAGTGTACGCAGGGACCAACCCGCACAGTACCCTGACAGCATATCCAGATCATGAATATGCAGATCCCCCTGACGATGAGCACTGCCGATCTCAGCGGGGTACACCTCATTCAACCAATAGTTCGCAATCACCTTACCTGATACGTTAAGGATCAATCCTCCCAGGGAGTAGCCCTGATTGGCATTGGCATTAACGCGCCAGTCTTGCCGCTGCAGGTACTCATCAATCGTACTTTTCACTGCTACTGAACGGTAGTTATCCATACTGACACCAACACTATATATGGTTAATTTTTTAAAATAAAACACTACATATTGTGCATTATGGGTTTTCTATCATTTTTGTGACCTTGACAGATATCAAGGGTAGGAAAAAAGTTTTTGTTTACTATTCGATAGCGAAATGAGGAGCTAACTATGATTTTTTCGGGTATTAAAGCAGATTCAATTTTACCAATTCTGCGTCCAGCGATGCGTACCACTCACCAACTCACCCCCCATGGATTACAGCGTACACTGATCACAAAGTTATTAAATTTCGTGTTTTCCCAGCCTCTGAATGACGGTGACTTTGACTGTTTGAAAGGGCGGCGTATCGGGATCGATCTGGTCGATATTCAGGTCAGGCTAGTCATCAGCCTCAATGCCGAAGATAAACTTTGCGCTGAGGAAACCTATGAGGCAGAGACATGGATCCGAGGTGAACTCCTCAGCTTTCACAGTTTAATGCAGCAGAAGGAAGATCCTGACTCACTTTTTTTTCAACGTAAGCTACTGATTGAAGGGGATACTGAGCTGGGTGTTACCATCAAAAATATTCTCGACAGTATCGACTGGGAAGAACTACCACAGAGTGTGAAGATGTTACTCAATCTACTCGGAAAGCGTACACCTGAGCAGTGACGCTCTGGTATCTACTCAGATCTCTCAACATGCTCCATACCGGGCCGTCCAAACCAGTAACCGTTACACTGTCCCTCTAATATCGCGATATGTGAGGGCGACCGGCCTTGCAAACGCTCACTAAAACGCTGCACTACGGTTTCCAGCCCCTGCTGTTGTGGACTAAGGCGCACATGGCTCACACCAATCCGCCTCATTGTTTCCAGTTCATATTCCAAATTATAGTGTTCAGCGGATAGGGTCTGGATTCCGTTGATCGTAAACAGGGGCGTACCCTCTTGTGATCTCACCGGTAGGCCTTCGGGATAAGAGAGGCAACAAAACTCACAATTATCCTTCGGTAGATTTCGATAGCGCGCAGTAAAACAACGTGCAGCATAAGCCAGTGGTAACGCCCCATAGGCAAAGACTTCAGTTTCAAGGTCTGGTATTGAATCACACTCTAGGATCTGTTGATGCAGCTCGGTGAGTGTTTGATACCCAAGCTCAACAGGCATCACCCATCGACGCATTCCACTTCGATAGAGTTGCTGAAGAACACGCAGGTTATAGATGTTGATCGAAGGCCCGGTCGAAAATGACACGCCCTCTTCACTCAGTAGCTGTACCGCAGCCATATCATTCGCTTCTACCTGGAACTCCGCATTACGGCAGATCCGTCGCAGGGTTTTAAGTTCCGATTCCGCTTCCAGCAGTGCCATTGTGGATAGCACCACCTCTTTACCACAGGATCGAAGGTCACGAGCTAACCCTATCCAGTCATCTAGTTTAAGCTGCCGTCGTTTAGAACAGACCGTTTCCCCCAGATAGATCAGATCCAGATCAGTCTCCGCCATCGCAGCGTAAAAGTTATACACATCCTGTTTTGGCCAGAAATAGAGCAGTGGCCCCAGTGTCAGATTCATCTGTTGCGTCATACTCTCTCTCCTACTGCCAGCGGCGGTGATAAGCACCGAGGGTAGTAACTGAACCTTCAGATACCTCGGACAATGATTGGTTCCAACGCCCGCTACTGAGCGGATCAGGCTTATCTCCCTGATCTAATGCATCGCGCCAGATTTTAGTGACTGTCGCTACATAGGCTGGACTTCGCTGCCTTCCCTCGATTTTTACCGCTTTGATCCCTGCTTCCAGCAGTTCCGGGATAAGGTCGATCGTATTTAGACTCGTGGGCTCCTCCATGGCGTGATAGACAGCTCCCTCCACCTCAAACCGTCCCTTACAGAGTGTGGGATAACCCGCTTTCTCCTCCTCCGTATAACGGTCAATCAGGACCTCGTTCAGACGAGATTCAAGCGTTTTTTCCCTCTCCTCCCAGCGTACCGCCTTGGCAGGTGAGCATGCACCGCAGGTATTGGGGGACTCATCGGTGATAAAAGAGGAGAGATAACAACGCCCCTCCAACATGATACAAAGACTACCAAAGGCAAAAACTTCCAGTTCAACACGACTATGCAGAGCCAGGTGCTGTACCTGAGCCAGCGATAGCACCCGGGGAAGAACAGCGCGCTTAATACCAAATTGAGCCTGGTAATAGTTCAGGGCCTCATAGTTGGTAGCTGACCCCTGAACCGACAGGTGCAGATTCAGATTCGGATGGCTGTCAGCCGCATAGCCCAACACCCCCATATCCGCAGCGATAAGGGCATCAACGCCAAGGCCAGCAGCCATATCTACTGCTTGCGTCCAATGCTTCCAGCCTTGAGGTTGTGGATAAGTATTGATGGCGCAGAGTACTTTAATACCCCGTTCATGGGCGTAGCGAATACCTTTCTCTGCTTTTCGACGATCAAAATTCAGCCCGGGGAAATGACGGGCATTGGTGACATCACGAAAGCCCAGATAAACTGCATCTGCGCCATTATCAACCGCTGCTTTGAGTGCAGGAAAGCTTCCTGCAGGACAGACCAACTCCATAGCTACCTCCCCAGACTTATGTGTGGAGTGGCAGCGTATCAGTGGCCGAAGGAGAATTACTTGATAGCTATCAAGCCCATTTGGCTCTCAGGCTAGTCGTAAAGGAAGGGCGATACCACCCCCCTATAGTTTGCAGGCCCCACCCAGGCAATCATCAAACGCCATATCTTCAATCTCCTGGCGATTTTCCTGAGCCTGCTTAAGGCGTTTAAACATCTCGCCCTCCTCACCACCCGACTCTTCAGCAATCCCGGCTTTTTCAAAAACACCGAGTAGTAGGTTTAGCTCTTCCAAAGAGAATTCATTCATTTGTTATATCCTTTCGTTACCACATTGGTTTACGCAGGCAGCAGATGATCCACAAGCAACTGAACCGTTTTCCGACCACGAAACTCATTAATATCCAGCCGATAGACAGCCCGGACAGTTGTCACCGACTCATCAGGCCACTGATCCATATCCGCATTAAACTGGATCGCATCGATCGCCAGAGCCGAAACGGGCTCCATCAATACCATTTTAAGATGACGCTGACCGACCACACGTTGCTGTAATAAAGCAAACTCACCTTCAAACAGAGGTTCCGGGAACTGATGTCCCCAGGGCCCCGCCTGACGAAGCATCTCAGCCAGCTCCAACGTCATCTCTTCCGCGTTCAGGGCACCATCGGTCAGAACTTGCTGCTGTAGATCCGCCTCAGACAGCTGACGCCGAACCTCCGTATCAAAAGCCTGTTTAAACACAGACAGATCGCTGGCTTTAATTGTCAGGCCCGCAGCCATCGCATGGCCACCAAATTTTCGTAGCAGATCGGGATACTGAGTGGCGATCGAATCCAATCCATCACGGACATGAAAGCCCGGGATAGAGCGCGCAGATCCTTTCAACTCCCCCTCATCCCCCTGCGCGAACGCAATCACGGGTCGGTGGGTACGCTCTTTAATACGGGAAGCGAGTATACCAATCACACCCTGATGCCACTCCGGCTCATACAGAGAGAGCCCAAAAGGTAGTTGGTCTGTCTCAAGCTGCAGCCCTGCCAACAGGTCAAGCGCCTGCTGCTGCATCTCCTGTTCGATCCCTTTACGCTCCTGATTCAGCTCATTAAGGGTATCTGCCAACTCCCGGGCTTTAGACTCAGAATCAGTCAACAGACATTCGATACCGATCGACATATCTTCCAGTCGGCCCGCCGCATTCAGTCGTGGAGCCAGCGCATAACCCAGGTCTGAAGAGTTGATCTTGTACTGCTGCCGACCTGACAGTTCAATCAAAGCCGTGAGTCCAGGGCGGCAACGTCCGGCTTTGATCCTTTGCAGCCCCTGATACACCAGAACACGATTGTTCTGCTCTAAAGGGACCACATCCGCGACTGTACCCAATGCAACCAGATCCAGAAGTTCACCCAAATTGGGTGTTGCTAACCCCTGTTGCTGAAACCAGCCACTTTGTTGAAGTGCACGCCTTAGAGCAATCATCACATAGAAGATCACACCCACTCCACAGGTGGATTTCGCACTAAAGCTACACGCAGGCTGATTGGGATTCACGATCGCACAAGCATCCGGCAAACTATGCCCTGCCAGATGGTGATCTGTCACAATGACATCCAATCCAGCCAAATTAGCTGCAGCAACACCGTCGATACTCGAGATGCCGTTATCAACGGTAATGAGCAGATCCGGCGAGCGCTTAACCGCCTCAACAACAATCTCTGGACTGAGCCCATATCCATACTCAAACCGGTTGGGAACCAGATACTCAACCGCTGCTGCACCCATCATTCTAAGTGCCAGAACAGCAACTGCAGTACTGGTCGCACCATCACAATCGAAGTCCCCTACGATCAGAATCCTTTGTTGCTGCTCAATCGCTCTCTGCAGGCGGGAAACGGCCTCCTCGATACCCAGCATTCCACTGTCGGGAAGCAGTTCACTTAAGTTCCGCCCTAAACCACTCAGATCATGAATGCCACGGGACGCATAGATGCGCGCCAGCACCGGGTTGGTTTGTAGAAAAACAGGAAGGTGGGGATCAGCAACCGGACGTTGCGTTATCACGAGTTGTTTCATAAGCGGTTTACACCCGGCTCAGGTGCAGGAAGTAGTTCAGAGGTTTTATCGGTGAGATAGTAAACGGCGATACCGATCCACTCTCTGACTGCGGTATTCAGATCCCCCATATTCCAGTTCAGATCTGGATGAAAACGCATCTCTCCCGTGCGGAAATCAACCGGGAATGGCAGCACATCAATCCCTGCCTGGCGGAAGACCCCCACAGAACGCGGCATATGGAATGCAGATGTCACCAAAATCCATCTCCCTTCAGGCAGGTCAGCCCTCTCGTTGATCAGCTCTCGGGAATAAATTGCATTCTGAAAGGTATTACGGGACTCCCGCTCAATCACAGCACGTTTTTCCAGGCCCTGTTGCGACAGCCATTGCAGCGCCACATCACCACCCCGATAATCAGGCCGGATCAACGAACCCGAGCCGCCCGTGAACAGCACTTTGACTTCAGGGAATCTAGTCAGTAGTTCAGGGACAACCATCAGGCGCTCCGCTCCCTGATTAAACTCCGCCCTTTGATGAATCGCAGAGCGTTCTGCATCCTCACCTCCCCCAAGTACTATAACGCCGGCAATGGGCTCTGATAGCTGCGACAGGTCAGGTTGTGGGAATCGTTGCTCCAGTGGTTCCAGCAGGAAATTAGCGACAGGGAACAGACTAATCACGAAGAAGCTTAACACTGACCCCCAAACCAGCAGCACACCGCTCAGCCGATTCCATAGCAGCAACCCCAACAGGAGCATCAGCAGAAGGAAATGATCAGGTTGCACGACCACCCAGAAGATTTTTGAAAGGTAAAAGAACAGATCCGTCATATTCTATGATGTTCCTGTGTAGATACAGAGTGGTCCTAAAGATACAAAAAACCCGACTAAGTAAGGTCGGGTTTTCAGATTATCATACCTACGCGCTAATTACTCAGTGTGCACATGGCTCGCGATGTACTGCTGTACAGTGGACAGATCATTGTCCAACACTTCCAACTTTTCATCGCGCTCAAACAGATCTGTCATATGCGCAGGCAGCTGCGGTGATTTCAGACCCGCTTTGACTACAGGCTCTGGGAATTTAACCGGATGTGCCGTAGATAGGGTTATCATCGGTACGGAACGATCGCGATTACACTCACGTGCAGCCTTAACTCCGATCGCAGTATGAGGATCGAGCAGGTATTCTGTTTCAGCGTACACCTGCTTAATCACTTCACAGGTCGTTTCATCATCGACTGCATAGCTATCAAACAGCTCACGCACCTTCTCCCAGCGAGCTGAATCAAGCTCAACGGATTCCTTCGAGAAACGTGCCATCAGATCGCTGATCTCTTCACCGTTTCGGCCATAGACATCAAACAGCATACGCTCAAAGTTAGAAGAGACCATGATATCCATTGAAGGTGAGAGTGTGTGAACCAGCTCGCCTTTAGACATATCATTGCCAGAAATAACACGGTGCAGGATATCGTTCCGGTTAGTAGCGACAACCAACTGTTTAACAGGCAAACCCATCTGCTTGGCCAGGTATCCGGCAAAGATATCCCCAAAGTTCCCTGTAGGAACAGAGAAGCTTACTTCACGGTGGGGACCACCTACCGCCAGAGACGCTGAGAAGTAGTAAACAATCTGGGACATGATACGTGCCCAGTTGATGGAGTTTACTGCACCCAGTTTCATGCCCTTCAGGAAATCCTGATTGGCAAAGCTGTCTTTAACCATCTGCTGGCAATCATCAAAGTTACCCTCAAGCGCGATATTAAACACGTTGTCTTTGATGATGGTTGTCATCTGACGACGCTGCACTTCAGAAACTCGGTTATGTGGATGCAGAATGAAGATATCCAGATGCTTGCTGTGGCAGCAACCTTCAATCGCAGCAGAACCGGTGTCACCAGAGGTTGCTCCCATGATCACCAGATGTTCACCACGCTTCTCCAAGGCATAATCCATCAGACGGCCCAGCAACTGCAGAGCGAAGTCTTTAAACGCCAGTGTAGGACCGTGGAATAGCTCAAGAACCCACTCATTAGTGCCCAGTTCTTTCAACGGGGCAACCGCGATGTGATTGAAACCAGCATAGGTTTCATCAATCATCTGCTTCAGATCAGCATCTTCGATGCAATCATCAACAAATGGTTTAATGATGTTATAAGCTAGCTCGTTATAAGGCAGGCCAGCCCAGGAAGCGATCTCCTCTTTGCTGAAAGTTGGCAGTGTTTCAGGAACATATAAGCCACCATCACTTGCCAGCCCAGCCAAGAGGACCTCTTCAAAATTCATCGCAGGAGCTTGTCCGCGGGTCGAGATATATTTCACGGTATTAACTCCTTAGCTACCAAACTGCTCAACACGGATACGTGTTACATTGCCGTTAATTTCATCCAGCGCTTCGATCTGCTCAATCGCATCGTTAACTTTCTGCTCCAGAACACTCTGCGTCAGAATGATGACAGGCACCTGCTCTTCAGAGGTTTCTTTCTGGATGATCGCTTCGATGTTGATTCCCTGCTCGCCCAGAATGCTGGTAATTTTAGCCAGTACACCCGGTTTTTCCTGAGCATTCATCCGCAGGTAGTATGCAGACTCTGTCTCTTCGACCGGAAGGATCGGCGCATCTGATAGCTCAGAAGGCTGGAATGCCAGATGAGGAACACGGTTATCACGATCCGCTGTCAGCGTACGCACGACATCAATAATGTCTGCCACAACAGAAGATGCCGTTGGCTCTGCACCCGCACCCGGACCGTAATACATAGTCTGTCCAACCGCATCGCCATCAACTAAAACGGCATTCATGACGCCGTTGACGTTAGCAATTAGAGCACTTTCCGGAATCAGTGTCGGATGAACGCGCAACTCAACACCCTTCTCAGTGCGACGGCTGATACCCAGATGCTTAATCCGGTAACCCAACTCTTCTGCATACTGAACATCTTCACGAGTGATCTTGCTGATCCCTTCAGTAAATGCCTTTTCAAACTGCAGCGGTACACCAAATGCCAGCGATGCAAGGATAGTCAGTTTATGTGCAGCATCGATCCCCTCAACATCAAATGTCGGGTCCGCTTCGGCATAACCTAATTCCTGTGCTTCTTGCAGCACATCGTCAAAGTCACGGCCCTTATCACGCATCTCTGTCATGATGAAGTTACCGGTACCGTTGATGATCCCCGCAAGCCAGTTAATCTTATTGGCAGACAGACCTTCCCGGATCGCCTTGATGATTGGGATACCACCCGCAACAGATGCCTCAAATGCAACCATTACATTCTTCTTCTGCGCCGCTTCAAAGATCTCATTTCCGTGAACAGCGATCAAAGCTTTGTTAGCGGTCACAACATGTTTACCATGCTCAATTGCCGTCAACACAAGCTCTTTAGCAATGTCATAACCACCGATCAGTTCAACAACAACATCTACTTCCGGGTTTTTGGCAACCTCGAAAATATCTTCGGTAATCTGGGTTCCTTTGGTATCACAATCAGGATTTGTACGACGCGCACCAACCTCTTCCACAATAATCTTACGACCCGCTCGACGAGCGATCTCTTCGGCATTGCGCTTCAGCACATTAAATGTGCCACCACCGACTGTACCTAGTCCGCAGATACCAACTTTGACCGGTTTCAAACCTGCACCTCTCATGCTGTTGAACGTAGGAAACATCACAACGCGCCCTTTTTGGGGTAAATGCTGCGATCTACAAAAAATAAGGCGGCTATTATAGCCAAATCCTTCCCATAGCTCTATCTCTGAGCAGTTCAGATTACACAAATAAAAAAGGAGCCATCAGGCTCCTTTAATAAACGCTTTCAATCCACCTACTTAATACCCAGCATTTTCCCAAGTTGCGCTGCTGGTACATAGCCTGGCAACAGGCGACCATCTTCCAGCACCATAGCAGGCGTCCCCGTAACCCCCATCACCTGCCCAAGTGCCAGCTGATCCATCACAGGATTTTCACAGCTTTTAGCTTCTGGGTTACCACCACTTTTAGCAACATCCATCGCCTCACGGCGTTTATCATCACCCTCAGCACACCAGATCGAGACCATGTTTTTGTATGTTGCGGTACCAGCACCATTACGCGGGAACGCCAGGTAGTTAACCTGAACGCCCATTTTTGTTAATGCTGGCACTTCATCGTGTAGCTTCCGGCAATAGGGACAGTCGATATCAGTAAAGATATTAACCGTCGCTTTCAACTCGCCCTCAGCGGGATATATCACCATCTGCTCTTCAGGGATTGCCGCAATCTGCTCTTTCCTTTGCGCACTCTGTTTCTTCTCTGTCAGATTGACGAAACCATCCTTGTCGGTGAATTGGTATAACTTACCGATTAGGAAGTACTCACCTTTACTATCTGAATACACCACCTCTCCACTCTGCAATTCAACCTCATGCATACCTGAGATAGGAGCATCTCCGATCGATTTAACCTGAATACGCGCATCTATCTTCTTCAGGTTTTTCTCGATCATGTCAGCGCCATTATCCGCCTGAACAACTGTCGTAAAACCCGCTGCGATCATCAAAGCAGCACCCATAATTTTTTTCATCATAATCCTCAGAATAGTTCAGCCCGGCATGGCTCCAGTATACAAGATGACAAGCAGTGTTGATCAAAGTTCCCTGATAATCTGATCATCCTCGCGGATGGTGCTCCTGATGCAAGCTTTGTAAACGCTGTTTTGCCACATGCGTATAGATTTGTGTTGTAGAAAGATCGCTGTGCCCCAAAAGCATCTGCACGACCCTAAGATCAGCACCATGGTTTAACAGATGGGTGGCAAAAGCATGGCGCAACACATGAGGCGACAATGGTTTATCAATGCCCGCAACCAGCGCATGCCTTTTTATACGATGCCAGAAGGTCTGCCGCGTCATCTGCTGTCCCCTTCGACTGGGAAAAAGCACATCAGACACATAACCACACAACAGCTCAGAGCGGGCTTCAACCAGATAACGCTGCAACCAACTGATGGCTTCCTCACCCAAAGGAACAAGCCTCTCCTTACCGCCTTTACCCATCACTCTTATGACACCCTGATTGAGATTCATCTCAAACAGTTGCAAACTAACCAGCTCAGTAACGCGAAGACCTGTTGCGTACAGCACCTCAAGCATCGCTCGATCCCTGAACTGGACCGGATCGCTCAATTCCGGCGCTTCCAGCAATTGTTCCACATCTGCTTCTGTCAACGTTTTAGGAAGGCTCCTTCCTTTTTTAGGACTGTCAATCAGAAGAGTCGGGTCATCACTGATAACCTCTTCACGCAGCAGGTACCGGTAGAAACCTCGTAAGCAGGAGAGCAGGCGTGAAGTTGAGCTGGCGCGCAGCCTCTCTTTCACTCGCCAGGCAAGATACTGCTGCAATAATCCTCGTTCGAGTCCCTTGAGATCAGCTCCACGTTGACACAACCACCCAGCGAACTGCGTCAAGTCGCGCCGATAGGAGGAAAGGGTATTGTCGCTTAACCCTTTCTCCATCCAAACCGCATCAAGGTAGGTGTCAATGAGTTGCAGATCGCGGCTATCCAGAGGCTTTCGTGTACGATCTCGGGCCAAAGTCCCGCTCCGCAGCAATCAAAGACGGCTCAACGATAAAGTTGAGCGGTCTCAATTTTCTTTGTAGATATTGGGTATGTCGCGGTACCGCGACCATCAACCAGACGATGCTCAACTGTAATGACAGAGCTGGAGGCGCCGATCAATTTACCCTCAATTTTACGTCCAAAATAGGTATGTATCACTACCGGCTCTCCCAGATGATGCTTGAGCTCAGAGAGTGAAACCGGCTTGAAGGATTTAGGGGCGGGTCTGGGTTTAGGGTTAGGGAAATAGGTACGCCCTAACGCTTTCTGTTCTTCAGGAATCTGTACCTCCTCCTGCGAGTCAGCCAGATTTTTTTCGCTCTCCGCAGAGGACTCTGTCGCATCCATTGATGACGAGGATTGTACCGCAGCTATCTCTGTGTGAGCATTTGGATCGGGTTGTTCCCAGGAGATACCATCCAGAAATACTGGCTTACCATTGAACTCTACGTAGGGAGTCAGGGCATCAATAAGATCTGATGGTTTTTCAACTAGCATCATTGACTGCATTCCAAAACCCTGAGGAATATCCACTCTCAGATAGAGCGACCCACCCGGTTTATTCAGGCCATCAAACCCAGTCAGAATCGAATCAGGTATGGTCCAGCCATCCCCTTTCAGCTTCTGAGCAAGAAGAAGTTTATACTTCTCCCGGTACTGCTCAACGGTTTCCTCGTTTCCTTTCGCACAGAAACGGTTGCGGCGAACATTATAACCTTTGTCTTTAAAACGGGTTTCGACTTTGCGCAGCTCCGGCTGAGCAAACATAACTGTCTGGGCATTCAGGGTATCGCTGGCGACTTTCACGACAAACGAGAGACTCATGTCAGCAATCTGACCCGTTTTACTCTGCATATCGAAATAGAGTTGCCGCTCTTGTGAGTCAAATCCGTACTGCAAGGAGATATCACTGCTGATTGTGCTGTATCCCATCTTGCGCAGGTCGGCAACACTGAAGTACTTACGCTCACCACAACCCAACGCATCATAGCTCTGACCTGCCTGGTGCTGCATATCGGTGGCCATATTCGCCCACTGCTTCATATAACCGCTATTAAGATCAACACTCAAACCGGTCATTGCAAGGTTGAAGGACTCAGGAAATTCTCCGCTGTTCAGCTTCTCTTCCAGATCAAGCAGGAATCCCCAGGAGGGTGCTTTCAGTATGGCCGCATCGATACCAATCTCTCCATCCATCCCTGAAGGAGTAAAACTGACACCTTTCAGCCCTACTTCAGTATCCGGAAGATTGATATGCACTTGCTGGTACTTCATCTCCGCGAATGGGGCGATATCTGTAGCAAACTGATCAGCGGCAGTGGACACCTTCCACCAGATAAAACCGTAGGCTCCCCCGACAACCAGTGCTGGTATTAAGATAACAACAAAGACTACGGATAAAATTTTGATTATCTTCTTCTGCATAAGCGTCCCGCCGACTCTCCCTATTTCCCGGAAGCAAACCTTTATTTGAACTATTATGGTCGTGAAATACGTAATCTGTCCAACCCTTTATCCCCAAGAGCCAACCCGTATCCCTTCAGACACAAAAAAAGCGGCATAAATGCCGCTTTTTTGGAAAAGAGTCGTTGGGATTACGCCAACTTCTCTTTGATACGTGCAGACTTACCACTACGTTCACGCAGGTAGTAAAGCTTAGCCTGGCGAACATCACCACGGCGCTTAACTTCAATGCTGTCAACAGTTGTGCTGAAAGTCTGGAATGTACGCTCAACACCCACACCGTGAGAGATTTTACGTACAGTGAAAGCAGAGTTAACACCACGGTTACGTTTACCCAGCACTACGCCTTCGAACGCCTGTAGACGTGTACGGTTGCCTTCAGTTACTTTTACCTGAACTACAACAGTATCACCTGGTGCAAATTCTGGTACTTCTTTGTTCATCTGTTCAGCTTCAAGCTGCTGAATAATTAGGTTCTTGCCGCTCATCGCTTGCTCCTAAACATTCAACCTTCGGACCCTTGGGTCTCCCGGATAAAATCGGTTAACAATGACTTCTGCTCAGCATCCAACTCAAGAGATTCCAGCAGGTCAGGCCGGCGTAGCCAGGTTCTTCCTAACTGTTGCTTCAGACGCCAGCGTCTGATCTCTTTATGGTTACCGCTTAGCAACACATCAGGTACCTGCATATCTTCGAACTGTTCCGGTCTGGTGTAGTGCGGGCAGTCCAGCAAACCATCATGAAAAGAATCCTCTGTGGCTGAGTCCTGATGTCCGAGAACACCTGGAACTAAACGGGAAACTGCGTCAATCATAGTCATGGCAGGTAACTCCCCACCACTGAGGACGAAATCCCCAAGCGACCACTCTTCATCAATTTCAGTTTCTATCAGGCGTTCATCAATACCTTCATAACGCCCTGCCACCAGAATCAACTTCTTACGCGAAGCCAGTTCCTGCACCCCCTCATGGTTTATACGACGTCCCTGAGGGGAGAGATAAATAACTTTCACCTCGTCGCCCGCAGCTTCTTTTGCCGCATGGATGGCATCACGCAGTGGCTGAACTTTCATCAGCATGCCGGGACCACCCCCATAAGGTCGATCATCTACAGTTTTATGTTTGTCGTGCGCGAAATCACGAGGACTCCAGCACTCCATCTGTATCAGACCATTTTTAACAGCTCTGCCTGTAACGCCATAGCAACGAATTGCATCAAACATTTCAGGAAAGAGTGTTACTACACCGAACCACATGGTTCAGAACTCCGGGTCCCAATCGACCCGTATGGTACCTGTTTCCAAGTCAATCTTTTTAATCACCTGATCGGGCAGGTAAGGCAACAGACGCTCTTTCTGATCAATACTGTCTGCCGTTCCCTTCACAACCAACACATCGTTTGCGCCGGTTTCCAACAGGTGGCTCACCTTGCCCAACAACTGGTCGGACTCGGTATAAACTAATAGGTTCTGCAACTGATTCCAGTAATACTCACCCTCATCCAGTTCAGGAAGCTGGTCAGCATCTGCCACGATCTCAAAGCCACAATATGTTTGGGCCAGATCACGATCATTTACACCGGAAAGCTTTGCTATCAGGCCTTTACCGTGACGTTTGCCGGTCTCTACCTCAACAGGTTTGAAAGAACCGTTCATTTTCAGACGCCATGGCGAATAGTTGAAGATATTTTCTATCGGGTCAGTATAAGAGTAGATTTTCACCCAACCTTTGACCCCATAGACCGCAGTAATTTTGCCGAGAATCATATCTCTGTTTTCTGACTTACTGCTCATCTGCAACCCTGATTAAAACCTTAAATTACTCTGCAGCTTTCGCTTCTTTTACCAGCTTAGCAACACGCTCAGACAGCTGTGCGCCTTTACCCTGCCAGTATTCGATACGATCCAGAGCTACACGCAGACGCTCTTCCTGACCACGTGCTGTAGGGTTGAAGAAGCCAACACGCTCAATAAAACGGCTATCACGCGCATTACGCGAGTCCGCTACTGAGATGTGATAGAAAGGACGCTTTTTGGCGCCACCACGAGACAAACGAATTATTACCATGCGTTAGACCCTTTTTATTGAGCGGGTTTTGATATCGCCCACTGTTTGATTACCCCGTCTGTTTTTCAGGCAGACCGGACCGTTAAAAATCAGGGCGGCAATTCTACGTGAATTTGCCGCCCTGATAAAGTCTTTTGTTCACTTATCGAACAGAGAAATTACATCTTTGGAAAACCACCTGGGCCGCCCATACCACCCATACCGCCAGGGCCACCTCCCATTCCCGGAGGTAACATCCCTTTCATGCCACGCATCATCTTAGTCATGCCGCCTTTGCCGCTGAATTTTTTCATCATCTTCGACATCTGCTTATGCTGTTTTAACAAGCGATTAACATCCTGTATCTGTGTCCCTGATCCCATCGCGATACGCTTTTTTCGTGAACCAGAGATAATCTCAGGCTTGCGACGTTCCAACGGTGTCATCGAATTGATGATCGCTTCCATCTGATGCATCCCTTTCTCTGCATTAGCCGCATCAGCCGCCTGAGCCAATTGTCCCATTCCAGGCAGTTTGTCGAGCATGCCCATCATGCCCCCCATATTTTTCATCTGGGAGATCTGCTCACGGAAGTCTTCAAGATCAAAACCTTTACCTTTTTTGATCTTCTTGGCGAATTTCTCCGCTTTGGCTTTATCAAGCTTTTGCTCTGCTTCCTCTATCAGGGAGAGCACATCACCCATACCCAGGATACGGGAGGCAATACGATCCGGATGGAACGGTTCTAAGGCATCAACTTTCTCGCCAACACCCAGGAACTTAATCGGTTTACCCGTGATCTGGCGGACAGAAAGTGCTGCACCACCACGGGCATCACCGTCTGTTTTGGTCAGTACGACACCGGTTAAAGGAAGCACTTCATTAAATGCGCGAGCGGTGTTTGCCGCATCCTGACCGGTCATTGCGTCAACGACAAATAACGTCTCAATCGGGTTTACAGCCGCATGAAGGCGTTTAATCTCGCCCATCATATTTTCATCGACATGCAGACGACCGGCAGTATCGACCAAAACTACATCATGATGCTGAATGCGAGCATGCGCGATAGCTGCATTCGCAATATCTACCGGATCCTGATCGGCGGTAGATGGGAAGAAATCGACCTGAACTTCACCCGCCAGAGTTTCCAACTGTTTGATCGCAGCAGGACGATAAACATCCGCAGAAACAACCAGAACTTTCTTCTTCTCACGCTCACGCAGGTGGCGACCCAGTTTAGCTACAGAGGTTGTTTTACCCGCCCCCTGCAGACCTGCCATCAGAACAACTGCAGGAGGAGATGTAGCCAGGTTCAGCTGCTCATTTGCCTCCCCCATCACCTTGATCATCTCTTCATTGACTATCTTTACAAAGACCTGACCCGGAGTCAGGCTTTTAGTGACTTCTGCACCAACCGCACGCTCTTTAACGCCATTAACAAACTCTTTAACAACGGGCAGCGCCACGTCTGCTTCCAGCAGCGCCATACGCACTTCACGCAATGTCCCCTTGATATTCTCTTCGGTCAGTTTTGCCTGTCCGGTAACGGAGCGGAGCGTATGCGTAAGTCGTTCTGTTAAATTCTCAAACATGTCCTGCCTCAAACCCCCCGGCGTTAACTGTTTACGGCAGTGATGTGCGGGGAAATGGATAAACTGGGAATACGAATCGCAGCATTATACCGTACTCAGGGTATGCATAGCAGCCCCCCACTCTATATAGGAGGATTGCATCGCTTTTATCCGTTCTCTTTCTATGACAAACTAACGCTCCACCCTGTAAACACTGTTCTACCGGAACACTGGACAGAAGAGACGACGATGTTAAACATTTCCACCCTTGTTGCAGTTTTGCTTTATTCCACTGCAGGTTTTCTGCAATGGCAGGTGATGCGGGGTGATCGTAAACAATCCAGAACGATAAATCAGAGCCTTGGGCTTGCTGGCCTGGTTGCACACACATTTGCTATCTATCTGATTTTGCATCAACCCTCTGGCATTAACCTCAGTCTTTTCAGTGCAGGTTCTTTGATCTCCTGGCTGGTCGCTGGCCTGGTTCTTTTGAGTAGCCTGCGCCAGAGCGTAGACAATCTGTTCATTGGCGTCTTCCCCCTGGCTGCAGTTACCGCTTTAGCTGCTTTAGTCACTGGGGTAAGTGATGGCAAAGCCTATGATGCGGGCCTAATCGCCCATATCCTTCTCTCCATTCTGGCATACAGCATTTTTACCATCGCGGCATTACAAGCGATCCTTTTATCCCGACAAGTCTCTGCCCTAAAGCATCATCATACCCGTGGACTGGTTTCCTCCCTCCCTCCGTTACAAACAATGGAGCGGTTACTGTTTGAGATGGTATGGACCGGGTTGATTCTACTGTCAGCTTCGTTGATTACCGGGTTTATCGTTTTTGATGACCTGTTCGCACAGCACCTGGTACACAAAACCGTGCTTTCTATCGTGGCATGGTGCCTCTATGCCACTCTGCTCTTTGGGCGCATCAGTTTTGGCTGGCGTAGTAATACAGCAGTGCGCTGGACAATTGCCAGCTTCATTACTCTGGCACTGGGTTTCTTCGGTAGCAAAATGGTCATTGAGTGGTTTGTATAGCCCTTCAATGACTTAATACTTTGATACGTCTTGACAGTGTTGAAGCCAAATTTAAAAATGTCACTCCATTCATAATATAGGCATACAGTCTTGGAAGACGCGTCGATAGGTTTTCTCTTAGGGGTTCTCTGCTTCCTGATCTTTTGTTCCGCATTTTTCTCCAGCTCTGAAACCGGCATGATGTCGCTTAACCGCTATCGGTTAAAACATCTGGTCAAAAAGAAGCATCGCGGTGCCCGTAAAGCCAGCAAGCTGCTGGAGCGCCCTGATCGTTTGATCGGCGTTATTCTGATCGGTAACAACTTTGTCAATATTCTCGCTTCTGCAATAGCGACTGTTGTTGCAGTCAGACTCTGGGGTGATGCAGGTATTGCGATTGCCACGGCAATGCTGACGGTCGTCATTCTGATATTCGCCGAAGTCTCACCCAAAACCATGGCGGCTCTCCACCCTGAGAAAATTGCGTTCCCCGCAGCGTATATCCTGGCCCCCTTACTCAAACTGATCTATCCGATCGTATGGATCATTAATGGTATTACCAATACATTCCTACGCCTCTTCGGAGTCAATGTGACCGGGGACAATAACCACCATCTCAGCACAGAAGAGCTTCGTACGTTAGTACATGAAGCAGGCGCATTACTCCCCCAGAACAACCAAAATATGCTACTGGGGGTTCTGGAACTGTCAGAGGTGACGGTCAACGATATCATGATCCCGCGAAATGAGGTGATCGGCATAGATCTGGATGATGATCTGGATACGATTATCGGGCAGTTAAGCCAGACAGAACACACCCGCCTTCCGGTTTTTCAGGGCGAATTGAACAAAGTCGTTGGTTTACTCCATATGCGCAACCTCGCACAGGTCTTCCACGAGGGTACAGTTACTAAGGCCGCGATTTTACAGGTTATTCGGGAGCCTTACTTTATCCCTGAAAGCACACCACTACAGACTCAGCTGCTACATTTCCAGTCCCAGAACAGACGCATCGGCCTGGTTGTCGATGAATACGGTGATATTCAGGGGATCGTAACCCTGGAAGATATTCTAGAAGAGATTGTCGGCGAACTTTCCTCGAATAACAAAGAGGAGAATCAGGATATCTACCTACAGGAAGATGGCAGCTATTTTGTCGATGGCTCCGCTTACATCCGTGATGTGAATAAAGCACTGGAGTGGGAGCTGCCAACCGATGGCCCTAAAACGATGAACGGCCTGATCACAGAAACACTGGAATCGATCCCAGATGCGAATATCTGCCTGCAGCTTGAGAACTATCGCATCGAAACCCTCCAGATCAGCGATAACGTTATCAAGACGGCGCGTATTATCGCACTACCGAAAGTTACCGAAGAGTAATGACTGTTAGAAGGGGCCACCTCAATGGCCCCGGCTCTTATCCCAACTTCACCTTCACGCTTTGGATCTTATCATCCATGCTCTGTTCACGATCGATTCGGGTGCCCAGTCGCATAGAGGTGGTAATTCTAGGGGCGCCCATCTCGTGCACAACCTCATGACAACGTTTCACCGCAGCCATTACCTCATCCCAGTCGCCCTCAACATTGGTACCATAAGCATGCATCTGATGCGTTAAGCCCGCTTCCTTCAGGACTCGCTGACACGCAGTGACATATTCAGACACTGATACACCGACCCCCAAAGGTACGATGCAGATATCGATCATTACATTCATCAAACTACCTACTTAATCAGATGGCCTTGTTCGCGCTGTTTGATCTTTTCCCAAACCTGCCGCTTATCTTCGTTAGAGTAAACGCCCCATTCAGCTATTTCGATGCCGCTCCTCTGGCAGGCGATACAGAGGTCATTTTCATCTAACGCACAAACGCCCACACAGGGATTCGGTACCGGTTTTTCTTCTGCTTTACTCATAGGATTTAGCGCTGCACCTCAAAACTCCGATTAAAGCGACGCATATTATCCACATAATGCGCCGCATTCACCCGCAACCCTGCTATTTGAGATTCACTGAGAGTTCGTTTCACTTTTGCTGGAGATCCAACCACCAGAGAGTAATCGGGAACCTCCATCCCTTCAGGCACCAGCGCATTCGCACCGATCAGGCACCCTTTACCGATACGAGCACCATTTAAAACAACTGCCCCAATGCCAATTAAAGAGCCCTCCCCAACCTCACAGCCATGTAACATCGCCATATGCCCAACCGTAACATCCCGTCCAAGGCGGAGCGTAAACCCGGGATCGGTATGGAGCACAGCCCCATCTTGAATATTTGTTCCCTCGCCAATAATAATCGGGTCATTATCCCCTCGGATAACAACATTGAACCAAACACTACTGCAGTTATGCAGCTCAACATTGCCTATGACGGTGGCATTTTCAGCAACAAAGTGCTCCTCCCCGATCAATCTGACACTTTGCCCTTCAAGGGAATAGATCATAACCACTCCTGTGAATCATTAGAGAAATGACGGATTTTATGTTCAGGTCGTGGTTTCATTGGGATACCGGCACCACACCCCTCATTCAAGAGTTCCACCAGCATGTAAGCGGTCAACCCCCAGATAATGTGCCCCTCATACTCCCAGGCCGGCACATACATATTTTTACCTTTGAAACGAATCTCATCAGTTGAATACCGCTGATCCTCAATAAAAAAGCTCAAAGGAACACTAAATACTTCATCCAGCTCACCCGGATTAGCGACCAACTCTAGGGAGCGGGGAATAACACCCACCCAGGGCGTAACCTGTAAGCCATGCTTAGATAAAACCTGTCCTAAAGGCCCGATAACGTCAACCTGATCGGGCGGTAATCCAACCTCCTCATGCGCTTCTCTCAGGGCGGTATAGAGAAGATCGGGATCAGTTGCATCATGCTTCCCACCAGGAAAAGCGATCTCACCACTGTGGGTAGAAAGCCTCGCAGATCGTTTTGTCAGAATAACCTCTGGGTCATCATGATCAGTTAATGCGATCAGCACACTGGCCTTTGGCTGGGTTGAGGGAAAACGTCGGGGTTCAAAGCTATCCAGACGCTGACGAATCGTAGTTAACATAACAATTTAATTTCTCGGCAGATAAAACCATCATACTCTGAAGTAGGCTGCTAATTTAAGCATAAGCGATACATTTTTGTTTCAGCACTTCACTCAGGCTAGAATTAACTCCCTACTACAAGGATATATCATGAACTACTGCTCCAGCTGCGCAGCCCCATTACACTTAGGGATCCCTGAAGGCGATCATCTGCCCCGCCATATCTGCGATGCATGCGGCACCATTCACTATCAGAACCCCCGCGTGATTACCGGATGCCTTCCTGTCTTTGAAGATAAGGTACTGCTGTGCAAGCGGGCGATCGAACCCAGAAAAGGTTACTGGACCCTGCCCGCAGGCTTTATGGAAAATGATGAATCAACCACAGAGGGAGCCATTCGCGAAACCATGGAGGAGGCGAATGCTCATGTGATTATCAGCCACCTGTATACGCTGACGTCGATTGTTCACGTCAATCAGGTACAGATGATCTATCTGGCCCAAATGGAGAAGCCGGAATTTGCTAAAAGCAGTGAGTCTCTGGAGGTCCGTTTATTCGAAGAGAGTGAGATCCCATGGGACCAATTGGCATTTCCAACCATCAAAAACGCTCTGAATTACTACTTTAATGATCGGAAAACAGGTGAATTCCCGCTTAGAGAGATCATATTGAAGAGTAATTAAACAATAACCCAGAGCGCAGCAACACTCTCCCAGGTAGGTATAAAGCCCGCCATCAACTTAAAATCGTGTCAGTTTGCGAAATATTTGCGATTGAAGTCTACGGCAGAGATCGGTTTTTCGTAAAGGTATCCCTGCCCCTCAATACATCCCACTGAAGCGAGGAACTGAGCCTGCTCAACGGTTTCCACGCCTTCAGCCACTGTGACCAGGCCGAAGTGACTTGCAACATCGATAATGGCAGAGGTGATTGCGGCATCATCAGGATTATTTGGAAGATCACTGATAAAAGCCCGGTCGATCTTTAGTTGATCCAGATTAAAACGTTTCAAGTAAGCCATACTGGAGTAGCCGGTACCAAAGTCATCCAACGAAAGCTGCACCCCCAGACTTTTCAGTTCAAGAAGCAACTGTAACGTTGTCTCTTCATCCTGCATCAAGGTGCTTTCGGTAATCTCCAGAACCAGAGACTCAGGTGATAACCCTGACTGTTCCAGTGCATCCTTAACTTCAACGACCAGCTCTGGACGGAACTGACGCACAGAAACATTCACTGACATTGTGAAGGGGCCCGCACACTCTGCTTTCCATTTAACCCCTTGTAGGCAGGCCTGCTGGAGCACCCAGCTGCCGATCGGCAGAATTAGCCCCGTATCTTCAGCCAGAGGGATAAATCGGTTTGGAGCAATAGTCCCCTCAACCGGATGCTGCCAGCGAATCAGCGCCTCGCACCCCACCAACCTTTGAGTTTTCAGGCAGAGCTGTGGCTGGAAGAACAGTTCAAACTCCTGATTCTCGACCGCCTTTCGTAGTGACAATTCAGTTTTTAATCGTTCAGAGGCATGCTGATTCATCTCAGCCGTATAAAATTGATAGTTATTACGACCCTGAGACTTTGCAAAGTGTACTGCTGCATCGGCATTACGGAGCAGTTTATCGAAGGTCTGGCCATCGTCCGGATATACTGAGATACCGACACTTGGAGTAATCATCAGGTGTCCGTCGCTTTCCAACGGTAATGCTACCTGTTTCAAAATGGTATCAGCCAGATTAGCAACCTGTTCAAGCTTGGTCAGATCAGGCATCAGCACCATAAACTCATCACCACCCAGACGGCTCACTGTGCACTCGTCTGACACCATCTCCTGAACCCGCTGAGCAACCTTCTGGAGGATCTCATCACCAAAACTATGACCCAGACTGTCATTGATATGCTTGAAATGATCAAGATCGACATAGAGCAACGCAAAATTCTCTCCCGGCTTGCTCAGGGCGATGGTTTGCTCAACGCGATAACCCAGAAGCCGGCGGTTTGGCAGATTGGTCAGAGGATCAAAGTCAGAGAGGTAGCGAAGCTTCTCCTCCACCTGCTTACGTTCAGTGAGATCAGTGATTGAGGCGATATAGTTTTGCACCATCCCCTGCTCATCCAGGGACGCACGAATCGACAGCCACTGAGGGAAAACTTCACCATTCTTTCTTCGGTTCCAGATCTCACCAGCCCAACCACCATGAGTATTGATCGACTGCCACATATTTCGATAAAACAGCTCATCATGACGTCCGGATTGAAGGAATCTTGGGTTACGCCCTAACACCTCGTCTTTGGAATACCCGGAAATCTCGGTAAAAGCATCATTAACAGTGAGCAAACGACCGTTTTCCCCAGAGACCATAATCCCCTCCAGCGCATTATCAAATACTCTGGAAGCCAGCTGTAGGGCCCGCTGTTTGCTTTCGATCTCATCGTTATACTGGGAAAATCGGCGGTTAACCCAACCTCCAAATAACATACTTAGACCAATCGTCACCAAGGCGGCCAATATCAGAAAGATATAGATCTGAGTTCGATCTTCCCTCATTGCCCGCTCTAACATCACCTGCTGAGAAGCCCGTACCCCTTTGATATCTTCAGGATAAAAGCCGGCTACCAGCGTCCAATTCAGCCCAGGGACGGTATCCACTAATGATATTTTCGGGAAGGGGCCCTCTCCATTTGGAAAGTACCAGTCATACTCAATATACCCACCACCGTTCTCTGCAGCGGTAAATATTCGCTCTAACGCGATCGTTTCCAAACTTTCCTGACTATCGGTCAGTACCTGCCCGTTATGCGAACTTATCCCAGGGGAAGATAGCAGCCGACCATCCGCATCAAAGATAGCCAGATAACCATGATCACCAAATTTAATCGCTTTCAGACGGTTTAATGCCTGCGCTTTCAGGTCATTCTCAATTTGATACAGATAATCACCCGCACCGATCAACCAGTTGTAGGGTGCAAATGTTTTAACAAATGCGATCTTATCCGCCATATTCTGCTTATCGTTAGGGGGGTACCAACGATAACTGGAAAAGCCCTCTTGCTGTGGGTTTTGAACCGCCTTGAGCAACCCGCGCATTATATAATGACCGGTGTCATCCTGATTATCGTACAGAGAACGCCCTTCAACATGGGGGAGCGTCGGTAGTAATATGCAAACGCCCTTATCATCATCGATAAAGATATACCCCCGGCCATTAAAGAAACGGATATTCCGCAAAGACTCTCTGATCAACTCTTTTATTTCTGCATCCGGGCGCTTCCCACGCTCACTCTTATAGATGGTTTCAGCGATCGTATGTGCTTTCATCACTTCCGCCCGGGATTGCTCTTTAAGAACATTCTCTGCCTGCGAAACCATATAGGTGATGTAATCTTTTGAACTCTGAATCTCTGAAGCCAGTCGCGCCTTACCGCGCTCAATAAACTCAAGTTCAAGCGCTGCCAGGCGCTCTTCACTATCTTTCTGGTTTTTATAGAGGAAATGGGTAGCCACAGACGCGAGCAGGAGCACAGTGATAGCCACTGTACCGAGCACTAAAAAACGCGGTAACGTTTTTACATTTGTCTGAGTCATAAGACGGGGAGGTTCTTTGAAATAACCAGGCGGGTTGAAGAGGCTTCTTGTCTACTACTACGCCGCGCACTTTAAGCATACTTCCTGCACGCACTGTTAACCCGGCACGATCAACCGGGCTAATGAGAAACTTTAGCAGATGCTAATCCAGTTACCGACCATATAACCGGTCAAAAACATGACTCAGATCAACTTTTAGGTATTAAAGGGAGAGAGAACGTATCTCTTCGAGGTAACGACGATAATCCGGACTATCACTGCGACTGTAATTCAGGTTTTTAAATAACCCTGTCAGTTTGACAAAGTAATCCCTGACTTCAGCTTTATCCTTCAATTCAGGATAGGTCAGTAAACTCTCTCGTAAGAGATTAAACACCTCCTTTTGCCGCTTCAGGGGTACCGAGATATCCACATCATCAAACGCATCCTGTTGCAGGTAGACCTGATCAAGAGAGACCGATTGGTGATAGAGGATAAAGTCCTGCAGAGTCACCCCCTCCTCACCTGTAACCTGCATCATCTGCTGCACCGATTCACCACGTTCCAATAACTGCTGCATCTCCCTAACCTTATCGGTCCAGTCATCTCCCATATGTTCCTGATACCAACCCTCCAACTGATCAAGATAGCGCGACCATGAGATAAGTGGATCAACCGCCGGATAAGCGCGTTTGTAAGCCCGTTCTGCACTCAACCCCAGAAACGCCTTAACTGTTCTCAATGTGGACTGCGTCACAGGCTCCTCAAAATTCCCCCCTGCCGGGGAGACCGTTCCAATCAGAGTGAGGCTTCCAACGACATCGGCATTGTTGCGAACCATACCTGCTCTTTCATACAACGCTCGCACAGCCGAGTCGAGGTAGGCCGGAAAGGCCTCTTCACCGGGAATCTCTTCCAAACGTCCTGAGGTTTCTCGCATCGCCTGGGCCCAGCGCGATGTCGAATCAGCGATAAGTAATACGTTATAGCCCATCTGCCGATAGTATTCGGAGATCGTGATACCGGTATAGATCGACGCTTCACGTGCAGCAACTGGCATCGAGGAGGTGTTACAGATAATCACGGTCCGATCCATCAACGAACCACCTTTAGGATCAGACATATTTGGAAACTCAGTAATTGTTTCCACCACTTCGCCAGCACGCTCACCGCAAGCGACAATGACCACAATATCCACATCAGAGAAGCGTGAAATCAGGCTTTGCAGCACCGTTTTACCCGCACCGAAAGGACCCGGAATACACGCCGTACCACCCCGGGCAACAGGGAAAAAGGTATCGATCAGACGGATCGATGTCAGCAGAGGTTCATTGGGGTACTCACGTTTGCTCAGTCCCGCCTTAAGTAAAGGCTCACTTACGGGCACTCTCACCGGCCAACGCTGCTGCATGCAGATCTCATCCTCCAAACCCGAGGAGTGTTTTACTCTGGCAACCGGCGTATCTACGGTAAAAGAGCCCTCCTGAATCCAACTGATCTCAGCTTCAGTCGACATACCAAAAGGTGCCATTATCTTGTGTTCAAAACGTCCCTCCTGAACATGTCCAATCGCATCACCTGCCTGAACATGATCCCCAACCTTCACACAGGGCTGGAATGACCAACGCTGCTGGAGATCGATACCATCCACCTCCAGTCCTCGGGGCAGAAAGAAACCGTGCTGAGAAGCGATCACCTCAAGCGGATTTTGTAATCCATCATAGACCTGCCCGAGCAACCCAGGTCCCAAAGAGACCGAAAGTAGATGTCCGCTTTGTCTGACGGGATCGCCAACAGCTACGCCCCGGGTATTCTCAAACACCTGTACATCAGCTTCACCATGGCGGATTCTAAGTACCTCTGCCTGTAACGCTTCCTTACGCCCATCAACACCCGTACGAATTGGACAGATAAAGACCATTTCATTCTTCAAGATCGGGTAAAAAACGCCTTCACTGTCCTGCAACAGCGAGATCGTGACGATATCATCCCTGACTGAGCTCACCCTTGCTGTAACCTGCTGTTCCACTACCTTACCCCCTGAGCTAACTGCAGCTCGAGATCTGTGCTAGCCAACAATGCCGCTACGGAATGATTAAAACGCTCCAAAGCCAACACCCCATCATGTTGAATGTACTGCTCCGCTATCCCCCAACGCAGGACAAAACATGCCAGCGTTTCAAAGGTAAAGTGGTGCTCATGCTCGGTATGTGAAAGATCACGCCAAAGCAACTGAGACAGATAGCGCTCAACCAACATTGGGTTATCTTTACTTAATAAACGCTGCAGCTCTTTCACCGGCGGATAGACATCTTCAAGCCCAAAAGCGGGTTCAAACCAATGCTTGCGAATGCGCGGAAGCCAGCGCCCCAATCCAAAGAAATGCATAGGATTTTCCAAACCAGATGAACGACTCCGCAGTGCAGCTAATAAGGTTCTGAGCTCCATCTGGTAGAGCACACATTCCCGCAATGGCTGAGATTGAACCAACTCAAGCTGAGCCTGCCATGCGCTGACCAGAGCACGATCAGTCAGTTCTTTCAAAGCTGGATCAGAGGGGTGATAGAGCGACTCCACCCGTAATAACTGTTGGCGATCCTGCTCAGAGAGCATCGTCAAGCGCTGCTCTAATGCGATTCGAGACAGCGGAAGCTGCTTACATTGATCCAGATCCGGCAACCAGGGCAGCGCTGTAATCAACGTATAGTAATCAGACACTAACGAATTACCCCTTCAATAATCGCCCTGAATCGAGGCTGCAGATGCTTTAGGAGTAACTGGGCTACTGCTTCACTGCTCAGATCCACCTCAACCTGTTCACCCCTCAATCGCACTCTAATCCCTTTGCCTTCGTACCACTCAAAATTAACACCCTCTCGCATCTGTTCAGCGGCAAGAGACTGCACAAACTGACTTAATTTACCTTCACGGTACTCTTTGGGGTTACGCCTGAGTTCATCAAGACCGATCAACTCATCAGGTAATAGCAGATCGATCTGCTCTGCATGACTGATACCATGATCACGATGTGCTTTAGAGACCAGCGCCATAATCAGGCTGCGCATAAACTCCTCATTATCCATCTGCGTTGCCACCAGCCGTTCAACCTGATCAGTAAAGGAGTGTGACAGCGTTTCCCTCACCTCGAGGTGCATATCCCGTGCGGCTATTCGCAGCGCATCTTCCCCTGCCTGTTTTAATTGAGAAGCTTCCTTACGCGCTTTCGCTACGATCATCTCCGCTTCCTGCTTCGCCTGAGAGAGAAGCCAATCCGCACGATGCTCCGCCTCTTCAACCAGCTTTTCTGCCTCATGTTGCCCTTTTTCAACCCCCTGTAGCCGGAGTTTTTCAATCAGCGCTTCAACACCTGAAGAGGCGTGGCTTTTATGGTCATCTTTCATCAACAGACACCTAGATTAAGCAGGAACACCTGCACTGATAACCAGCGCAAAGATAAAGGCAAAGACAGCAAATCCCTCTACGATCGCTGCGGGTGCCAATGACATCCCAAAGATCTCAGGCCGGATTTTGGCCACATTGATCGCAGATGCACAACAGCGCCCCTGCCAAGCGGCACTAAACAGAAGAGCCAAGCCGCATAACAGCCCGATAGCCGCCAGGCCTGGAGCATTATCAAGGGTGATCTCCCGGTTCAGTGCAAACATCACGACAATGCCGTAGATTGACTGAGAGGAGGGCATCGCCGCAATCCCGATATAACGGCCATGCCCGGTTTCCGTTTCCAGCAAGGCCCCACACGCGGCCTGCCCGGCCTGAGCGCAACCGATCATGCTTCCAATTGCGCCTAACGCCATGGGGCCATACAACCCTGCCCAACCCAGGGCTATGATCAGGTTATCCAAGGTGAAACCTCCTGTTTTGCAAACGGCTGGAAAGGGTACCCTTCATCAGCCAGACTCCAGTTATAAAATTCGATCAGATTAAGGCGCAATCCATGGATTACACCGCTGACAACCGTCAGTAAAAAATTCAGCAGATGGCCTACCAGCAATATCAGGACTTTAAAAAGCAAGCCTATAGCCGGCAGAGCTGCCGCGACATCCAGTGCCAACTGATTAAAGGTTATCGCCAACGATGCGCTGGCCAGTCCCAGGGCAAAAAGCCGCAGGTAACTCAACACATCACCAAACAGTTTTGTCACCCCCGTCAGAGCCAGCAAGCCATCCAGAAATCTACGCCCTCCCCAGTCCTGACGACCACTGGAAAAGGTTAGGACCAGTAATAAGCCAACCGCCAATAGTAACCAATGCCCTATGCCAACGCCCTGTATCCAACCTGTCAGAGCGGCAATCACACTCAGCGCCCAGCCTACCGAAGCTAATGCCTGCTGACTCCTGCGTCTAACCCAGGCCATCATCAAATTCCCCAGGATAAGATGCAGCGCACCGATACAGATCGACAACAACATCATGCTGTCGAAATCATTCAGATCGAGCATTTTTAATCTGTTCAACCATGCAAAGGGAGCATCGGCACCAAAATAGCTTCCTACGATCACACCCCAAACAAAGCCAGCGACTGCAAGCGCAACCCCCATCGAGCGTAGACGGATACCCGTTTCAGTTTGCTCCAGCCGCTGCCAGTAAAACAGTAATATAGCCGCCAGTAACAATGAGTATCCGGCATCCGACATAATCAGAGCGAAAAAGGATACAAAGGAGAAAAACACCACCCTTGAGGGATCCCAACTGCGATATCCGGGGACCTGAAAAAACTGAACGACCTCTTCACCACCAGCGACTGATCTGGGGTTCTCCAGCAAGGTGGGGGGTAACTCATCTTCCCGGACCTCCTCCAGCTGCAACACCATGGAATGCTGATCAGCAAAGCGCTGTAACTGGTCGGCATTACACTCTGCACACCACCCCTGAATGGCAAACACCTCATCCTGATCAAGGGTTTGGCTGGCTACATCAGCCAGTTGTGCCGCATCTTCTGTCCCGGCAACCGATCTCTGTAACAGGTAGATCCAACGCGTCAGCCCTTCTCGCTCTGCCTCTGCCGTTTCCAGCTCAACTTCAAGATCCTCAAGTTCACGTTTAAGTTGATCTAAAGGAACCGCTCCAGTATGCGTTCTGGTCACAGGCATCTCATTTAATGCAGGCTCATGCTCAGCGATCACTGCGATGTAGCTATGACGGTTATCGCGGTGAACCAGCTCCCAGGGCAGACTGGTTTTATCAACCTCTTTCATCTTGAAATTGGGTACCAGATAGAACCAGAAGCGCTGTCCATAAAGCTCATTTTCCTGAGGCAGAATAAAGCTCCCCCAGGGGGTCAGGTCCTTTATCCGTTTTAGGAGAAAATCATGACGCTCTACCAGAGACAGCCGTGTCGAACGATTCTTCTCAACAGCGGTAATCACGTCCTGCAGTGAAAAATGGCGTTCACTCACAACCTGTTTCCGTTTCTGCTTACAACTCAACAGGTAATGTAATGAGCCATGCAACTGCTCAGGTGAGACCCCCTCCATCGAGGTATCCCGATGCTGGGGTACACTGCGAGCAGCGCTTAAAGGGATGACATGCAAGACTCCCAGAGACTGGAGCTGATCAAGTATCGAGCCCTTATCTTCACTCAAACCGACCAGTGTGGCTTTTTTCAGGGCGAGTATACTCATAACCCACCCCGTTGGAGCGCGATCCGCGCGCGTTTGTTTTTGGCGATCTTAGCTCTGACAACACCGGCACGCTCAGCATCAGACAACGCAATACGGATTCTTCGGATATTAGCTTGAGCTTCGGGGATCAGAACCTTATCAAAAAGATTCAGGCGCTGGGTGGTTTTCTGCAGTCCCTCTTCGAGCAGGTGATACCTCTGCTGATAGATCTGTATCTCCACCTCTGCTCTGAATGCCTGCTCCAGCAACAGAATCACGGCATCAACCCAGTGAGGTAACAGCAGTCTGGAATACGTGGAAATCTCCAGCTCTAATACGGAAAGCTCAGGTAGCTCCAGCCCGACAAGGTTAATATGACGCACTTCAAGCTTACTCACCTGGAGCAGCTCATTCGGATCCAAATCATATCCGGACAGCATCGGCAGCTGTTGGCTCACCTGCTGTTGAAGTGTCTGTAACAGCTCCTGTTGCTGCCGTAATAACAAGCGAGTCTCCTGACGAGCAGCCAGCAGCTGTTTTCGCTTCAGATCCAGCGCAGGCACGAACTGACGAAACGCTTTCAGCTTACGGCCTTCGCGATTCAGCGTCGTTTTATTCAGCGCCAGTTTTGCCACACACTACCCCTTAATGTTCGAGAGTTTTTCTTGTGGAAAATATTTATCAATCAAACCCTGCTTCATGAGTAGCTCATGCGGCTGAAAACATTCAGCCAGTGTCTGCCAACACAGGTCCAGCGCCTGCTCTAATGGCATAGTGACTTGAATATTCATAAAACGCTGCCTGAATTTTTCACCGAAAGTCAGCAGACGCTCATCATATTCACTCAGTTCAAACGACATCGATTGTTTCTGTGCAGCATCCTGCGCTTCCGCGTAGAACCGCACCATAGTATTCATGATCTGGCTGTGATCCTCGCGAGTAACCTTACCGATCACATGCTGCTTTAAGCGGGAGAGTGAACCAAACGGGTCGATAACACCGTCGTGCAGATAGAACTGCCCCTCCGTTATATAGCCTGTGTTATCCGGTACCGGGTGAGTCACATCATCACCAGGCATTGTGGTCACTGATAGAATCGTCACTGAACCTGCGCCTTTATAGTCGCAGGCTTTCTCATAACGGCGTGCCAGTTGGGAGTAAAGATCTCCTATATACCCCCGATTAGAGGGTACATGTTCCATGGATATACCGATCTCTTTAAGCGCATCAGCATAGGCGGTCATATCGGTTAATAACACCAATACCCGCTTCCCCTCTTCGACCGCAAAGCGTTCAGCAACCGCAAGCGCCATATCCGGCACCAGCAAGCCTTCAACCGTTGGATCAGAGCCCTGATGCACAAACATGACAGTGCGTGCCAGTACTCCGGCCTCTTCAAAAGCCTGACGGAAGTAGTAGTAATCATCAAACACCAAGCCGATACCGCCAAATACCACCACATCAGCATCAGCATGCGTTCCGATCTGCGCCAATAGCTGGTTATAAGGTTCACCGGCTACCGAGAAGACCGGAATTTTCTGACTTTCAACCAAACAGTTGAACACATCGATCATCGGTACATCAGTGCGGATCATATGGGAAGCCAGCACTCGTCTTGCGGGATTGACCGTTGGCCCATCAATCTCAATTTTGGGTTCTTCGATCAGCGCCGGGCCCTGATCAATCGCTCGCCCGGTTCCGGAAAAAGCACGCCCCAGAATATTAGGCGAAAAGGTCACCTCCATCGAACGCCCTAAAAAGCGAACGACCGAGTGCGTTGACAGTCCCTTCGTGCCAGAAAAAACCTGCAGTGAGACCGCGTCCCGATCCAACAGAATAACCTGTGCCAGCGCGGTCGGCTGGCCACGATTCTCCTCATTTTCAATCAGCGCCAGATCACCAAAGCAAACAGGAGAAGCGCCCTCCTCTGTGAGTGGAACGTGGACTTTGACAATGTTGCCTACGATTTCAAGAATTCGGGAGTATCTTACCAACAGCTGTGTCACTTAATGCTTCCTTTTCCTGACAATGAGAGATCAGAATGTCTCCAGCTTCCAGACATCGAACGCAGGTTCTTCGTAAGGGTGGGCTAAGCGCAATGCACTTACAACCTGATTGATCAGTTGATCTGCGCAGACCAACTCGACCTTCCACTCCGCTACTGTTTCGACTTTTCCATGGGAGCCAATATGGGGATCACTCCCTTCCAGTGGTCTGAACTGGCCCTCGCCCAGTACCTGCCAGCAGCAGCGATCATAATCACCAATTCGGCCAGCTCCGGCATCGAACAGTGCTTGTTTAACCGTTTCAAGATCACTTTCTGGCACAAAGAAACTTAGTTTATACACCATTATTTTCCGTTTTATTGCATCCGTGGAACTGTTTCAGCTGTCTCAAGAGGGACTCAACCATTTCGGTTCCACGCCGTTCAATCGAAGCAGACAAAGGCGCCATCAGCTCGGTCTGCTCCATCTGCACCAGAAACAGGCTGATACGGGGCAACGGCAGTGACAGCGTCTGAGCTAACTGAACACTCTCCGTTACTCCTAATGAATGCGTACTAAACCGATCAGAGAGTATCAGATCGGAAAAGTGCGTTGCGTCGATAATTCGATATGTCCCCGGCTCACACCCCATCTCACAGGCATCGACAATAATGACCTGTTCATAGTGCCGAAAGAGACTCATCAGCGACACCCCCGGTGCGCTGATCTTTTCCACACCTACGTTAGGCCCTAAGTTGCAGCTTTTCAATCTCTCAACGATCCACCACCCGATCTGATCATCACCATGGGGTGAACCCAAACCCAACACCCCAATCATCAGCGTTCCAGCGTCATACGGATAAAATGGGTGGCACAAGAGATACAGGGATCATAATTACGCACCACCTTCTCACTGTGGAGGCGTAGCGCTTCATCAGAGCGATCCAGCCCGAAATTTGTTAACGAGCGTAGAAGATCCTGCTCAATACGCGCCTGATTCTGGCTAGTCGGCGGTACAATTTTGGCAGCTTTGATCATGCCATCTGCATCCACCTCATATCGATGCCACAGCAAGCCCCGGGGCGCCTCACTCCAACCAAAGCCAACACCCGCTTTAACCTGCACATCAACACGTGGCTGTTCAGGCTGGTACTGCTTTAATAGGGTGATCGCTTCTTCGAGCATCAGACAGATCTCTATCGCTCGGGCCAGCATACTGTGAAACATATTCTGACTCGGGAAGGGCTGACCCAACCGTTGCAGCAGGGTCTGGATTGATGCGGGTAGTTCCCTGTAATTAAGGTTCATCCGAGCCAGAGGCCCCACCAGATAGTCCTCCCCATTCAACAGACTCCAGAGCGCTGTACTGTGGGGTGATTGCAGTTCTTTAAAGTGCTTTTCATACTCATCTTCAGACAGGTCTAACCCAGAGCTGCTTCTAAGACGCCCGGTTTCGATTGCGTAGCGTTCATCAGCTGACAGAGCAACCGAATTAAAAGACTGCGGATCATCAGGGATCTCAATACCAGCAACCCACTCAGCCATCGCGACCGCCTCAGGAAGAGCACTCTCCAAGAAAGTAAGTAGCTCACGTGCCGCTCTCATATCCGGCGCTTTACTAAACCCGCCCACCTGTAATCCGACCGGGTGCACAGAGCGCCCCCCCAGAAACTTGATCAGCCGGTTCCCCGCTTCCTGAATAGCAAAACCCCGTTTGACCTCCTCCGGCTTCTGCGTAGCCAGCCCTAATACAGTATCCTCGCCAAAGTAGTCAGGCAGTGCCAGCAGATGGATATGCAAACTGTGGCTCTGGATCCACTCACCACAGTACAACAACCTTCTCATCTGTTTAATCCAGGGGGTCAGTTCAACAGAAAAGAGTGACTCCAGTGCGTTCACAGCACTGACCTGATAAGCCACCGGACAGATTCCGCAGATCCGGGCGACAATATCAGGCACCTCCGAATAGTGGCGCCCTTCAAGAAACTTCTCAAAAAAGCGGGGAGGTTCATAGATCTTGAATTGCAGATGCTTAAGCTTCCCCTGCTCAATTTTCAGGTGCAGTGCGCCTTCACCTTCTACACGCGCCAGAGAGGGCACATCGATCTGAATTTTACGCTCACTCATCAGCGTCTCCCTTCCGCAAGCTTGGTCGAATACCCTGCTGTGCCGAATCAGGGTGAATCAGATGAAGAGCCCGTTCAGTCTCAGGCTCCATTAAACCCAGCCCACTAAAGCAGCGCCGAATAGCTGATTCATTAAGCGTTTTGGCAGGGCCATAACAGCCATAGCAACCACGCCCAAACGCAGGACATAAAGCACCACACCCTGCTCGGGTCATCGGCCCCAGACAGGCCTCCTGCTGTGTGATCACTGTGCAGACATTACCCTGGCGTTTGCACTCAACACATAGCTTTTCATTTTCATCAAAAGGTGACACGCCAAAGAGCAGTTGGTTTAGGGCAGCTACAACCTGACCACTACTGATTGGGCAACCCCAGAGTTCAAAATCCACTGGCACATAGGCTTTGATCGCAGAGGATTGTGCCAGCGTATCGATAAATTCCGGATGTGGATAGATCTGGGCGGTCCAGTCTGAAGCCTCACCTGACAGGTTTTTCAGCGCCTGTATTCCACCCGACGTAGCACAGGCGCCCATCGTCACCAGAAGTTTGCTACTCTTCCTGACCTTTTGAATCCTGACTTGATCCGCAGCAGTTACAACGCTCCCCTCTACCAATGAGATATCGACCAGCGCATCTTGATCAACCACTCCAGCCTCAGCGAAGTGTTTAATCTGTACACGCTGACTCAGCGCCACCAGCGCCTCACCCTTATTCAGGAGCGCCAGCTGACAACCGTCGCAGGAGCTAAACTTATGCACAGCCAGTGTTGGCTTCTCCACCCTACACCCCCTCCAACTGCAATATATCTCGAACCTCTGGGTAGACGAACACCGGGCCATCTTTACAGATAAAATTCGGCCCCATCTGGCAGTGGCCGCAATGCCCGACAGCACATTGCATATTACGCTCCAAACTCAGATATATACTGAACGGCGAAACCCCTTTAGCGATCATCGTTTCTGCAGCCACCTGCATCATCCCCTCAGGCCCACAAATCATGACCAGGCATTCTTTCAGATTAATTGAAACCTGATCCAGAAGTTCGGTGATCCGCCCGGTATGAAACGGCCAGGCCGGCCCTGATTGATCGGCCGCAAGAAACACTTCAACGCCAGGCAGTTGTTTCCACTGTTCATATTGCGCCTGCCAGATCAGGTCATTACTGTGCTTAACCCCCTGCACCAGGCTCAACTTTTCATATCGGTCGCGTCGTTTCAGTGCATAATTGATCGCCGCAACAACCGGTGCACAGCCCAATCCTCCGGTAATAATGAGCAGATCCTTGTCACTGGCTAAACTCATGGGCCAGCCATGCCCGAATGGCCCCCTTATCCCCACCTCATCTCCGGCTTTAAGCCTTGCCAGCCCCTCCGTCACTCGACCGACAATACGGATCGTATGATCGATCAGTTCGGGGTCCAAGGGATCAGAAACAATCGAGATGGGAACCTCACCAACGCCAAACAGATAGAGCATATTGAACTGGCCAGGCATAAATTTATAGACCGCCCGATCTTTAGCATCAGCCAACCTCAACCTCAGCGTAAAGATGGTTTCAGACTCACGAACATACTCGTCCACAACAGCCCGCATCGGTTTTTGATAACGATCCATCATTCATCATCCCCCGCGATCTTATTGGCTTCCGCAACAAAATCGATACTGGCAGGACACCAGGTCATACAGCGTCCACACCCGGTGCAACCAGAGCGATCATACTGCTCCTGCCAATTATCCAGTTTATGAATCATCCACTGCTGATAACGCTTTTTGACACTGTCTCTGACCTGAAACCCCGCCAACTGCCCATGTGACTCACCAAAACAGCTGTCCCACTCCCGAAGATGACTGGAGGTTACGCCATCAACCGAAACATCATCTCTCTGTCTATGACAGAAGCAGGTGGGGCAAACCAGAGTACAATTACCACATGCCAGACAACGCTCAGCGACATCATCCCATTGCGGGTGATCACGTTGCGCTTCAAGCTCACCCTTGAGGATCTTTTTCATACTTCTGACCTGTTGCCGCTCAACCTGGCTCGCTTGTTCACACGCTTGCGCCAACTGGACCTTATCAGCCGGCCTGGTCGGCAGCAGTGATAATAGATCACCCCCGGAAGGGGAGCCGGGGCGGATTAAAAACCCCTCTTCGAGTTCGGTTAATACCAGATCAAAACCGTCCTCTACCTCTGGACCATCGCCGGTAGACACACAAAAACAGTTTTCAGAAGCGGTCGTGCAGTTGACTGCGACCAGAAAGAGTCCGTTACGGCGTGCCTGATAGCCAGGATCGGGATATTCCCCCTTGAGAAAATGTTTATCCTGCAACTTCAACGCAGCAATATCACAGGCTTTGGCCCCTATGACAGCGACTTTCTGTATCTGCTCCTCAGGCACAACAAAGTGGATCTGGCCCTTGGAGTCGCGCTTGGCCTGCCACAACACATCACGTGCAGGATTGAGGAGTGGTTTAATCGCCTGGGGGCCATTTGACCAATTGAACTGACGCTGATCACCGTTGGATTTTAATCGATAGCGCCCTGGTGACTGTTGATCAGTCATACCTTGTGGCAAAGCTGCCACACTATCTATTTGATCGTAAGAGATCACGTCCTCAACAACCTGAGGGCCGTACAGGGAGAAACCTTTCTGTATAAGAAGGTCAAACAGGGTTGAAAGATCTGTGCGTTGAAGATATTGCAAAGGATGATGGCTCATAGCATTTCCTCTGGATTCTCTTAACTAGACTAAACCAGTCAGATCCCATAAAAAACAGGACTAGATCAAAGCTTAATACTATTTACACTAGGGTCTAGTCTAAAGTGATAAAACTGCTCTCTAATTTACCCGATACATTTTGCTGTGGGATACCGGATGAAAGTACTTGTAGTAGAAGATAGTCAAATGGTCAGTCGTGTACTGCAACGGCTGTTCCAAACGTCTGATATACCACTTGAAACCATCTTCTGTTCCACCTTAAAAGATGCGCAGAGTGTCATTGATCATCAAGATGATATCTTCGTAGCACTGGTTGATCTTAACCTCCCTGACGCCCCAGATGGTGAAGTTGTTGAGCTTATGCTGGCGCAATCACTTCCTACGATCGTGCTGACCTCCTCCTATAATGATCAACGCCGGGAAGCGCTGCTGAAATTAGGTGTCGTCGATTACATAGTGAAAGAGAGCCGATTCTCATACGAATACACCATCCAACTGATACAGCGGCTAATAAAAAATCAGCATATTAAAATATTAGTAACAGATGACTCTTCCTCTTACCGCCAACTGATCCGCAAACATCTTGAACGCCACCTTTACCAAGTATGCGAAGCCGAGCATGGCCGCAATGCGATTGAGATGCTGCAACAGGAACCCGATATCCGACTATTACTGACGGACTATGAAATGCCGGTGATGGATGGGATAGAGCTGATCCAGTGTATCCGTAAGGAGTATGAAACTTCAGATCTTAAGATCATCGGCTTATCAGCAGCTGATAATCCAGCACTCTCCTCTAAATTTATCAAAAGTGGCGCGAATGACTTCCTGAAAAAACCGTTTAACTACGAAGAATTGCACTGCCGTGTCATGCATAACTTGCAGGAGATGGAGCTGGTTGAACAGATTAAAGAGGCGGCTAACAGAGACTACTTAACAGGGCTACATAACCGGCGCTACCTGTTTGATCAGGCTTCGGGCGTCATGAGCAGCTCAGCATCAACCTGTTTAGCCATGATGGATCTGGATCTGTTTAAAAGCATTAATGACACCTACGGTCATAACGCTGGAGATGCGGTGCTGATACAGATTGCCGATTTGATGAAACGTAGCTTCCAGCGATTTCTGCTTGCCCGCATCGGTGGTGAGGAGTTTTGCATACTACTGCCCGGATTGAATCTGGAGCAGTCAGCCCTCTTGATGCAGCATTTCTGTCAGTTGGTACACGATACAACATTTGAATTTGAACAGCAGGAGCTGCCTGTAACCGTCAGCATCGGTTTAGCTCAAAAGCAATCCGATAATCTCACCAAGCTGATGAACTGTGCCGACGAGATGCTCTACAAAGCCAAAGAATCAGGACGAAATCGGGTGGTTTATGAATAAAAAAAACCGCCAACTGGCGGTTTTTTTTTTACAAGCTCAGTTTATTTGAGCCCAAGAATATCCTGCATATCAAACAAACCGGTTGTCTTATCTCCCAACCACTTGCTGGCACGCACTGCACCTTTGGCAAAAGTCAGACGGTTACTGGCTTTATGCGTAATTTCGATCCGTTCACCCTCTGTAGCAAACAGAACAGTGTGATCCCCAACAACATCGCCAGCACGAATCGTTTCAAAACCGATCTCACCCCGAGTACGCGGACCCACCATACCCTCACGGCCATATACCGCACACTCTTTCAGGTCACGCCCTAAGGTATCAGCCACTACCTCACCCATTCTAAGGGCGGTACCTGATGGTGAATCTACCTTGTGACGATGATGTGCTTCGATCACTTCAATATCATAATCATCATTGCCTAAAGCTTTGGCAGCAACTTCCAGCAGTTTAAAGCAAAGGTTCACGCCCACGCTCATATTTGGCGCAAACACAATCGCAGTTTTAACCGATTGTTGCTCTAATACTGCCTTCTGCTCATCGTTCAATCCAGTCGTTCCAATGACAATTTTCTTGCCATTGTTAGCACAGAACTCAACATTCTTAAGCGTAACTTCCGGTGCGGTAAAATCGATCAGAACATCAAAATCTGAAACTGCATCCTGCAAAGAACCGACAACCGCAACGTTGAGCTTGCCGACACCTGCCATTTCACCAGCATCAACACCGATCAATGTACTATCCGGCTCAACAATGGCAGCCCCTAGCTCAATACCTTCAGCCATCTGAATCGCTTCGATATTAGCCTTACCCATTCGACCAGCTGCGCCAGTCACTGCTACTTTAATCATGTTTAATTCCGTTATGCTTTATCTTTATCATGCAAGATATTCTGATCCATATCGAGCGCAGGTTTATCACACTGAGGATGACCCACGGCGCGGGCTGGAACCCCGACCACCGTCGTGTGAGAAGGCACAGCATCCAACACGACACTTCCACCACCCACCTTTGCTCCCGATCCAATCTCGATGTTGCCAAAGATCTTGGCACCCGCTGCAATCATGACGCCCTCACGAATTTTAGGATGACGGTCACCACTCTCTTTACCCGTACCACCTAAAGTCACAGACTGCAGAATCGAAACATCATTTTCAATCACACTGGTTTCACCCACCACGATCCCGGTCGCATGGTCAAACATAACCCCATGACCGATCTTAGCGGCAGGATGAATATCCACCTGTAAGACACTGCTGACGCGACTTTGAATATACAGCGCCATACTCTTACGATCCTGATGCCACATGTAATGTGCGACACGATACGCCTGTATAGCATGAAAGCCTTTCAAGTAGAGTAATACCGTTGAGTACTTATCGATCGCCGGGTCTCGGGTTCTTACCGCTGCAATATCTGCACAGATCGCCTGCAGTATCTCAGGCGCTTCACGAAAAACTTCCTCGATGACCAAGCGGAAGGTGACCGCCGGAACAGCATCATCATGTAATTTACGGCTGAGTAGATACGCCAGAGCAGAACAGAGGCTCTGATGTCCTAAGATATTTGCATGGTAGAAACCTGCAAGAACAGGTTCCTGAATCACTTCTTTTTCTGCCTCAGCGGTGATCTCATCCCAAAGCCAGTTTGGGCATTCTGGATTCTGGCTCATGCCATCTCCGTATATCGATAATAAAGGGGCTAACAAGCCCCTTTATCTTAGGTCATATCTTCAAAAAACTTCTTAACCGAATCAAAGAAGCCATGCTTTTTCGGGCTGTGCTTATGTGTGCCCTGCTCCATTTCATCCTGGAATTCACGCAACAGCTCTTTTTGGCGTCCACTTAGCTTAACGGGTGTTTCCACCACAACCTTAACCAGCAAGTCGCCCGTAGAGCCGCCACGTACTGGAGCGATGCCCTTACCACGCAGACGGAACATCTTGCCTGTCTGAGTTTCGGACGGCACTTTTAACTTAACGCGCCCATCCAATGTAGGCACTTCAAGCTCACCACCTAACGCTGCATCAACAAAGCTGATCGGTACTTCACAGTACAGGTGTTTACCATCACGCTCAAAGATAGGGTGATCTTTAACATGAACCTGAACATAGAGATCTCCCGCGGGGCCCCCATGAGTACCGGCTTCTCCCTCACCCGCAAGACGGATACGATCGCCAGTATCAACACCTGCAGGAATTTTTACATTGAGAGTCTTAGTCTTTTCAATTCGGCCATGGCCCCGACAGTCAGTACACGGATCAGAGATAACTTTACCTTCACCATGACAGCTCGGGCATGTTTGCTGTACCGAAAAGAAACCCTGCTGCATACGAACCTGGCCCTGGCCTCCACACGTACCACAGACTTTCGCAGATGTACCCGGCTTAGCTCCTGTCCCATCACAAGTTTCACAACCTACCAGCGTTGGTACTTTGATGCTCTTCTCTACGCCACGTACAGCTTCTTCAAGTGACATCTCCATGTTGTAACGAAGATCCGCACCGCGCTGGACCGAACTACGACCGCCGCGACCACCACCGCCGCCAAAGATATCGCCAAATACATCACCAAAGATATCGGAGAAGTTACCATCAAAGCCTCCACCCTGTCCGCCACGCATATTCGGATCTACACCGGCATGACCATACTGATCATAGGCGGCTTTTTTCTGCGCATCGGAAAGTACCTCATAAGCTTCATTCACTTCTTTGAAGCTATCTTCCGCATCTTTATCATCCGGATTACGGTCTGGATGATACTTCATCGCCATACGGCGAAAGGCCTTTTTGATATCGCGATCTGATGAGTCGCGGGATACGCCCAATACTTCGTAGTAATCTCTTTTTGACATAGTCACAACACGTGTCACGGCTTAGTGCCGAATATGACAACGCGGGCCTGAGAGCCCGCGGTGCCGAGTTATTTCACTTTCCGTGCTGAATCCAGCACGGAAAGCCTACGCTAATACACTGAGAAGCGGTTTCCAGACGACTTATTTTTTATCGTCTTTCACTTCTTCAAACTCAGCGTCTACAGCATCATCGTTACCGCCAGCCTGTTGCTCCGCACCTTCGGCGCCCTGAGCAGCTTCCGCCTGCTGTGCAGCTTCTGCATACATTTTCTGAGCAACGCCAGAGATCGCTTCAGTGAGTGCAGCCGTTTTCGCCTCAATAGCGTCCTTGTCATCGCCTTTCAGCACTTCTTCAAGCTCAGCGGTAGCCGCTTCAACTGCTGCTTTCTCTTCATCTGTCGCTTTGTCACCCGCTTCTTCCATTGTTTTCTTAGCGGAGTGAACCATCGCATCACCCTGGTTACGGGCAGTCGTCAGTTCTTCAAACTTCTTATCTTCTTCAGCGTGAGCTTCAGCATCGGTAACCATCTGCTCGATCTCATCATCGCTCAGGCCAGAAGAGGCTTTGATGACGATAGATTGCTGTTTACCGGTTGCCTTATCCTGAGCGGACACGTTAAGAATACCGTTCGCATCCAGGTCGAAAGTTACTTCGATCTGAGGAATACCACGTGGCGCCGGCGGGATATCGGCCAGATCAAAACGACCCAGAGATTTGTTAGAAGATGCCTGCTTACGCTCACCCTGAACAACGTGGATAGTCACTGCGCTCTGGTTGTCATCTGCGGTAGAGAAGATCTGAGATTTCTTCGTTGGAATCGTAGTGTTCTTCTCAATAACTGGCGTAGCAACACCACCCATTGTTTCGATACCCAGTGTCAGAGGCGTTACATCCAGCAGCAGTACGTCTTTTACGTCGCCTGCCAGTACCGCACCCTGGATCGCAGCACCCATCGCTACTGCTTCATCCGGGTTAACATCTTTACGCGCTTCCTTACCAAAGAATTCAGCAACTTTCTGCTGCACCATTGGCATACGAGTCTGACCACCTACCAGAATCACTTCATCAATTTCAGAGGTGCTCAGATCGGAATCCTGTAGGGCAATTTTACAAGGTTCCAGAGAACGGTTAACCAGCTCTTCAACCAGAGATTCCAGTTTAGCGCGGGTGATTTTCACATTAAGGTGCTTAGGACCTGTTGCATCTGCAGTGATGTAAGGCAGGTTAACATCAGTCTGCTGTGCTGAGGAAAGCTCAACTTTGGCTTTCTCAGCGCCCTCTTTCAGGCGTTGCAGCGCCAGAGGATCATTATGCAGGTCGATACCTGATTCTTTTTTGAACTCTTCTGCCAAGAATTCAATCAGACGTAGATCGAAGTCTTCACCACCCAGGAAGGTATCACCGTTGGTAGACAGTACTTCAAACTGATGCTCACCATCCACTTCGGCAATCTCGATAATAGAGATATCGAATGTACCGCCACCCAGGTCATATACAGCGATGGTTTTGTCGCCTTTCGACTTGTCCATGCCGTAAGCCAGCGCTGCAGCAGTTGGCTCGTTGATAATACGTTTTACGTCCAGACCAGCGATTTTACCTGCATCCTTGGTCGCCTGACGCTGAGAGTCATTGAAGTATGCCGGAACGGTTACAACCGCTTCAGTGACGCTCTCGCCCAGGTAATCTTCAGCAGTTTTCTTCATCTTTTTAAGAATTTCTGCAGAGATCTGAGGAGCAGCCAGCTTTTCATCCTTAACTTCTACCCAAGCGTCACCATTGTCAGCTTCGATAATTTTGTAAGGTACCATTTTGATATCTTTCTGAACGACGTCATCTTTAAAGCGACGACCGATCAAACGCTTGATAGCAAACAGTGTGTTGTTCGGGTTTGTAACAGCCTGACGTTTAGCTGGCTGGCCAACCAGAATTTCACCTTCATCAGCATAAGCGATGATAGAGGGTGTAGTACGATCGCCTTCAGCATTCTCAATTACTTTTGCGCTGTCACCGTCTAGGATGGAAACACAAGAGTTTGTGGTCCCCAGGTCAATACCGATGATTTTACCCATTTGTATCTGCTCCAATATCTTGCTATCCAGATTGGACGGATAGTCTTATAAACTTTTCTTTGACTGCTTTTCAGTCAACTTGAAACCTATATAAGTGCGTTTTGTAAGGTTTCAAGACCCTGTGCAACTTTTTTCTTAACCTTTTGCCACAATAACCATGGCAGGACGAACTAAACGACCATGCAAGGTGTAACCCTTCTGCATTACATCAACCACGGTATTTGCTGGGGTGTCTGGCACCTCAATCATTGACATCGCCTGATGCAGTGCAGGATCAAAACTTTCACCTTTGGGATTCACCTGCTCCATCTGGAATTTTGCCAAGCCAGAGAGGAACATATTCATTGTCATCTCCACGCCTTCACGCATCGGTTTCAGCGCTTCATCATCCCCTACTGCTTCGATTGCTCGCTCAAGACTATCAACAATCGGCAGCATCTCATTGGCAAACTTTTCCACGCCGTATTTGTGTGCTTTCTCAACGTCCTGCTCAGCCCGACGACGAACATTTTGTGCTTCAGCCTGAATGCGCAACATCTGATCTTTCAGGGCTTCAACTTCTGCCGTTGCCGCAGCAAGGTCCTGAGCTAATTTTTCAGCATCAGGTAAAGCATCCTGCTCAATCGTTTCATCCGCAACAGCGCTCTCATCTGCAGCACCATCTGCAACACTTTCATTCACTTGCTGCTCAGTTTCTACTTCCTGCTGTCCATCTACCGAGTTAAGTTCTTCATTTGCCATTGATAATCTCCAGCCTGCTTTACATAGTCATAAAGCGTCTGAGTTGGTGTTAATTTCATCTGCCGAGATATATGGGGCCATAGTTAAACCTTTCAACAGTAAATGATGCATTTTTTTACACAATTAACAGATAAACATTGCATCGCCCTGGAAATTGGCTTATACAGAAAACACTGTATAAAAACACATGTATTTTATTATGCTAAATCAGTTAACCATTCGTGACTTTGCAATCGTCGAACAGCTCGACCTTGAACTAAAACAGGGCATGACCGTAGTCAGCGGGGAAACCGGTGCAGGTAAATCGATCATGCTGGATGCACTGGGCCTGACACTGGGAGACAGAGCCGAAGCCGGAGCTGTACGTCACGGGGCAGACAAGGCCGATATTAGCGCAAGCTTTAATATCGATACGATTCCTGATGCTGCGCAATGGCTAACTGACAATGACCTGGATAATGACGGTGAATGCATTCTCCGCCGAGTCATTACAAAAGAGGGCCGTTCCCGCTGCTATATCAATGGTCGCCCGACACCCGCTGGACAGGTCAAACTATTAGGTGAACACCTGATTGCCATACATGGTCAACACGAACACCAGCGCCTGCTGAAAAAAGACCATCACCGTGAACTTCTGGATAACTTTGCCGGTGAAGCAAAACTAGCTAGCCAGGTCCGCGATGCATACCAAAACTGGCACAGACTCGCTCAGGAATTAAAACAGCTATCCGAGCAAAGTGCGGAACAAACTGCTCGGGTTCAACTACTCAGTTATCAGATAGAAGAACTTGACCAACTAGGATTGCAGCCTGAAGAGCTAAAGCAGCTGGAAGATGAACAAAAAACCTTGGCAAATGCCGGTGAGATTCTCAGTACCGGCCAACAGATGATAAATCTGGCCAGTGACAATGAAGAGAATAACTGTGCTCAATTGCTCAATCACTGTCTTCACCTGCTCGCCGATATTCAGTCCGAATCACCTTCAGTGCGCCAGGCCAGCGAAATGCTTAATTCGGCACTAATACAGGTTGAAGAGGCCAGTACAGAGATACGCCACTATTTAGAGAGAGTCGAGATCAATCCTGAACGCCAGCAGGAAGTAGAAGAGCGCTTATCCTCAATTTACGAAATTGCCCGCAAACACCGTATTACTCCGGAGCAACTCGCAGAGTTTCACCAGAGGCTTTGTGATGAGCTTGCCGGTCTGAACAGATCCGACGAAGAGCTGGAGCAGCTCGCAAAAGATGTCGAAACAACTCAGGTCAAATACCTCCAACTGGCAGAAAAGTTAAGCAATAAACGCGCCTCAGCAGCCAAAAAGCTGAGCAAACTCGTCGATCAGCAGCTACACAGTTTAGGTATGCCTTCGGCACAGATCTCGGTTGATATGAGCAGGCTTGAAAAGCCAACCACGAATGGTCTGGAAGATATTGAATTTTTGATCATCACAAACAAAGGCCAGCCAGCGAAACCTCTGGCTAAGATTGCATCCGGAGGCGAGCTATCCCGCATCAGTCTGGCGATTCAGGTGATCACCGCACAAACTTCAACCACACCCACACTCATCTTTGACGAAGTGGATGTCGGAATCGGGGGTGCGATCGCCGAAGTTGTTGGTCGACTCTTATGTCAATTGGGAGAACAAGCACAAATCCTCTGCGTTACTCATCAACCCCAGGTCGCCTCTCAGGGCCACCAGCATCTGTTTGTTAGCAAGCGTAGTGATACACTCAAAACACACACCCGCATTGATCAACTGGATGAAAGTAAGCGAATTCAGGAGATTGCTCGAATGTTGGGGGGGATTGATATTACTGAGCGATCTGTTGAGCATGCCCGGGAGATGCTAGGGGTTGTATGACCTGGCTAGCATCATTACAAATTGCATGGATATTGCAGATACTAAAAGACCAGCATCATGCTGGTCTTTTAGTGATCACCTGGACATTAGGTAAAGCCGCTTACTTGTCTTCAGCATCCTTGTGAACACCGTACAGATAAATCGTACGATCAGTCACAGTAAAGCCCATATTTTCTGCGATCTCGTTCAACAGTTCATTGAGGCGAGGATCGTTAAACTCTCTTACGATACCGCTTTTCACACAAACGATGTGATCGTGCTCTTCATCACGTGCTAGCTCAAATACAGAGTGACCACCTTCAAAGTGATGACGAGTCACTAAACCCGCTGCTTCAAACTGAGTTAAAACACGGTAGACAGTAGCCAGACCAACATCTTCACCCTTTTCCATCAACAACTTGTAAATATCTTCAGCACTGAAGTGATCGCCTTCACCGGCTTTCTCCAGAATCTGATAAATTTTTACACGCGGCAGGGTAACTTTAAGACCCGCTTTTCGTAGTTCCTGATTTTCAAGTGACATAATTTTTCTCTGGGCTATAGGTGATTACATAATGCGGATAGAACTGAATCGCTTGTCCAAACACGCATGAAACTTTATTATCCGCATTTACGCACAATAGTGGAAGCAAAAATCAGATGCAAAAACTTCTTATTACTGCGGCACTTACTGTAGTTCTAACAGGCTGTTCAGGATTTCCAGGTGTTTATAAGATCGATGTGCCTCAAGGCAACGTCGTGACACAGGAGATGGTGGACCAGTTGCGCCCCGGCATGACCCCAAATCAGGTCCGTTTTGTAATGGGCTCTCCGCTACTGACCGACACTTTCCACGAAGGGCGCTGGGATTATATATACAGCAAGAAAACAGGTGCTGATGGCAACTATGTGCGCGAACGGATTACGCTTAATTTCACCGACGGTAAGCTGAGCGCCTTAAACGGTGATTTCAGACCTGGCGGCTCCTAATCACTTCGTACACTATTTACGCGCAGCTTCTTCGGCTTCCTTCTTTGCTTTCATCTTAGCTGCGCGCTTCGCTCTCGCCTCTTTAGGGTCAGCAATCAAAGGTCGATAGATCTCAATACGCTGACCTTCCCGTAAAATTGTCTCTTTAGGGTTCTTAACAGCCTTAGCAAAGATCCCCATAGGATCATTTTCAGGGTCGATCTCAGGAAAAATATCTTTAATGCCCGATTTAATCACTGCTTCATAGACCGTGCACTCATCCGGCACTTTCAGGGAGATGATTTTCTGTTCAGTAGGCAGAGCGTAAGCAACCTCAATATTCATAAGAGCTCCTTAGTCGTAAATCTGGTCTGCACGCGTCACAAAAGCATCCACCAGGGTTGTAGCAACCTGATTAAATACTTTACTCATAGCAATGGATGCGATTTTACCAGAAAACTCAAACTGAAGATTAAGGCTGACTTTACAAGCCTCATCGCTCAGCACTTTGAAATCCCATACACCAGAAAGAGTGGAGAAGGGCCCCTCCTCCAGTTCAAGGGTCATTTGAGTGGGTCTCGACAATTGATTACGTGTCGTAAAGCTATACTTTAACCCCCCTTTCGAGAGATAAAGTGTAGCAACCAACTCATCAGCCGTTTTGCTGACGATCTCTGTTTTAGCACACCAGGGCAAAAACTCAGGATATCGTTCTACATCGTTAATAAGATCAAACATCTCTTCTGCAGTGTGCAACACTAATGCACTGCGATCTACCTGAGCCATGCCGCTGGAATTACCTCTACTTCAACTTCTCAACAAGATTGAGAATAAATATGATCGCCACCGCCATTGGCGATACAAAACGCAGAGCAATATACCATGCATTGAAAAGCAATGGTGACGAGATTGCCAATTCATTCTCTGCCATTTTACGCGTCACAAACCAACCCGCAAAAATAGCGATGAACAAGCCGCCCAAAGGCAACATCACATTTGCAGTCATGAAATCCAGGAAGTCAAAGACATTAAAACCTAACAGTTTAAAGTCGGACATAAAATTGAATGACCCTAATGCCGCGATTCCCAGGCCCCAGACCATCAGCCCCAGAACGATACACGCGGGTACACGATGCCAGCTGAACTTTTCTACCAACCATGCAGCAGCAGGCTCCATCAGAGAGATCGCTGAGGTCCATGCCGCAATCCCTACCAACAGGAAGAATACAAATCCGAATACCTGACCACCTGGCATCTGACCAAAAGCGACAGGCAGGGTGACAAACATCAAGCCAGGTCCAGCGCCTGGATCCATACCGTTAGTGAATACGATCGGAAAGATCACCAATCCGGCAATCAGCGCAACAAGCGTATCCATAAACGCGATCATTACAACAGATCCACCAATTGAGGTTTTCTTCGGCATATAGGAGCCATACGCCATAATTGCACCCATACCCAACGACAGGGTAAAGAACGAGTGTCCCAGGGCAATCAAAACCGCATCCCAACTCAGTTCGCTCGTATCAAAGTGGAAAAGGAAATTCCAACCCGCAGAAAAGCCCTCCGTCTGCATTGAGTAACCCAGCATAACAAGGAGCAAGACAAAGAGTGCAGGCATCAGGAATTTAACTGCGTTTTCCAAGCCTTTCTTTACGCCACCCGCAATCACCAACATGACCATCAGAACAAAGATGGTATGCCAGATCAGCAGCGTCTGTGTATCAGCGAGAAGTCCCTCAAAAACAGCACCAGCGTCACTGCTACCGATTGCGATAAAGTCACCTACCCCCATTCCAGCAATGTAGTAGAGAACCCAGCCCGCCACGACAGAGTAGAATGAGAAGATCATAAATCCCGCAAGCACGCCCATCCATCCAACAAGCGACCAGCGCCCTGAATGATTGGCTTCAATCGCAACATCCTTCATCGCGTTGATAGGGCTTTGCCGTCCACGACGACCGATCAGCACCTCCGCCATCATGATTGGAACACCAACCAACAATATGCAGATCAGATAGACCAGTACAAAAGCACCGCCCCCATTTTCACCAGCTATATAGGGGAATTTCCAGATATTACCCAGACCAACAGCCGACCCAGTCGCTGCCAAAATAAAAATCCAGCGTGATGCCCAAGCACCGTGGATTGATTTCTTTTCCTGCATGGAACGCTTGCTCTCTTATTGTATAAGCGAAAAAAGGGGCGATTTTTTCATCTTTTTATTGTCATGTACAACGGAAACTGTTTAAAAATCACACACAGAACTACCGCCTCCAAATTTCAGGGAAAAATCCTGAATCAAGACTCAAAAACAGAGGATTTTATGGCTACCTGAGCAGCCTTTATTCCTTAACTTAATCCCAAAAACCGTCAACCGAAGAAAAAGCTGATGTATGAACTATAGCGCTTTCTTTGTGTATAGCCGCACTATATAATCGCCCGCCATGGCTAAGAAGAAGAAAGCGCCTTCGGGTAACACCATCTGTCAGAATAAAAAAGCACGCCACGATTTTATCATTGATGATAAATTCGAAGCAGGCTTGGTGCTGACCGGCTGGGAAGTTAAAAGTTTACGTGAAGGCCGTGCTCAATTAGTTGAGTCCTTTATCAACATCCACAAAGGTGAGGCTTGGTTAGTCGGGGCGCATATTACGCCACTGAAAACCGCTTGCACCCATGTCGTTGCGGACCCAACACGAGATCGAAAGTTACTGCTTAACCACCGCGAACTAGTCAAGATTATCAATGCCATTCAGGCTAAAGGTTATACTTGCGTCGCCCTATCCTTGTACTGGAAACAGAATAAGATTAAATGCGAAATCGCGCTGGCTAAAGGTAAGAAGCAGCATGACAAACGTGCTGCCGATAAAGATAAAGATTGGGCACGTCAAAAGCAGCGCGTAATGGCTGCAAAATAAACTTAACTCTTCTATTTGAGTCATACAGGCTATAATGGCCACTATCTGGGGGTGACTTGGCTTCGACGCTGATTACAAAACCTTGGGTGCATGTCGAGAATGTAGTGGATCTCGTAAATCCCTCACTACACAGTTATAGTTGCTAACGACGATAACTACGCTCTAGCTGCATAAGTCAGCTTGTGCCGCTCCTTCAGGTGTCTGTAACTAGAGGATTTTGCGGTATCATTCGAGACAGAATCGCCCGGAAGCCTTGTCTCAGGCTGAACGGTTAAAACCTAAAGAGGCTCGCCCATAACACCCTGGCTCTCGGGTCGTGACGGGTTAACTCAATAGAGAAGCCTAAACATGTAGAGCTTTAGGCAGCGGATTGGCGGACGCGGGTTCGAACCCCGCCACCTCCACCACTTTCAGACAAAACCCTTTGAGAAATCAAAGGGTTTTGTCGTTTATAGGCATGCCTCGTTTAAATCACACGCAACAAAAAGGCCGCTCAAAAGCGACCCTATCTCAATGTGGTTGTTTAGGCTAAGATGCGATATCCCAGACCGAGTCAAAATCCAAGTTTTCCCAGCCAAATTCATTGGAACACATCCAAAACGTCCGGCATTGCTGGCAACGATAAATACTGCTTTCGGGGATACGACTAATAAGCGTCATATAGTGATGCGGGAAACTGGCTACCTGTTTTTTACTGCAAAGTTCACAAGGCATGAAATCTTCCATTTCAGCAATCCTCCTTAATCGCTGGATGGGGTGAGCTTACCCAAACTCTCAGAGAGTTTATCTAGGATTTTTTCTTAATTTTCCTATATCTATCTACGCCGCCACCTGACCTTTGAGTCATGATTAACTCTGATCCGGCATTGATACTATGCTTAGAGGAATAGTGAAAAAGGGTAGCGTCATGTCAGATTCTCATACAAATGGCGCCATTAAGATCAGCATTCTTAATATACAGAGGCGCCTTTTACCCAGAGCCTATGAGTTGCAGCAAAGGCTGTTGGATGGTGAAGAGCCTGATGAATATGATCTTGAGTTTCTAACCCAGCTTCATAAAGCCATTCAAGACCTTCAATCTCTCACTATAGATCACAAAGAACACTATAGTTTCCTTGCTCACACCATCACCCTTTACCGCCAACTCGTGCACAAAGCATTAGAAAACACCCCTGATAATCCGAACTATTGATAGTTCTCAAAATTAATATTAGTGTTTCTAATATTAATTTTGAGAACTTGAGGCCACTACATGAAACACCTCCTCTTACTAAGCGCCCTACTGATCCCACTCTCGACAAATTTAGCAGCTGCAGAGAAACCTCAGAAGGCCAGCGCGCAGACAACTCTAAACCTATACGTCACCGCGATCGAAGCCTGGGATATGATACAAGCCAACCCAAACACACTGCTGATTGATGTAAGAGATCCCGTGGAAGTGAAGTTTACCGGCTTTGCGACCCCTACAGATATCCACATCCCCTGGATGCTCGCAGCACCCGATCAGTGGAATAGCAAGAAAAGCAGTTGGGCTATGAGGAAAAACCCAACCTTTGAATCTGAGCTGTTAGACAAGCTCACACAGCTCAACGCAGATAAAAAAACATCAAATATCATTATTATGTGTCGCTCAGGCTCCACCCGTAGCGCCCCTGCCGTGAATCTCTTAGCAAAATTGGGCTATCAGAAGGTCTGGACCGTCGTAGATGGTTTTGAAGGCAGCAAGCTTCAACAAGGCGACTCTGCAGGCGTGAGAGCCGTCAATGGATGGCGCAATTCCGGGCTACCATGGAGTTATAAAGTCAATCCAGATATCGCATGGCAACCTCATCAATGATTTGATTGCCTCAGGGGCTTGTCCTATCCTGATATGAATCGCCAGAGAGTCCTATCATGCATCAGCCAAGCCCTGTCATTCTTCAATCCCCACCGCCAACCCTAAGCGGCATTGATTTTTCCGCGCATGTTTTAGCTGACAAAGCCCAATATTTTAAGCAACTCAAAAAATGGCAGAAAAGAATGCTGCATGTGCAGCAAGCGTACTACCATCAAAGAAAACGGGCCATTTTGGTTTTTGAGGGGTGGGATGCCAGTGGTAAAGGGGGTGCAATTCGGCGCCTAACAGAGAAACTGGACCCCCGTGGCTTCAATGTACACCCTACCGGAGCCCCAACACCTATAGATCAAAGCAAACATTATCTGTACCGTTTTCAAACACGCCTCCCCGAAGCGGGTACTTTGGCTATATTTGATCGTTCCTGGTATGGCCGAGTATTGGTGGAAAGGGTAGAGAACTTTGCCAGCGAATCTGAGTGGCAGCGCGCTTACCAAGAGATTAATGAATATGAACGGATGCTGTTTGATGATGATGTGCGGATCATTAAAATTTTCATGCATATATCACAGGAAGAGCAGCTCAAACGATTTAAAGAGCGCCTTAATAATCCGGTGAAACGCTGGAAACTGACCTCTGAAGATATCCGAAACCGTCAACGCTGGGACGACTACGAGTCAGCAATCAATGATATGTTCCGCTTCACCTCAAGCGAAGCAGCCCCTTGGACAATTATCCCAGGTGATCACAAATGGTATGCCCGTATAGAGGTTCTGAAAACAATCGTTAAAGCCCTCTCAAAAAATATCGATACAACCCCTCCCCCGGTAGATCCCAACGTTACCCGGGAAGCCTTTACAGCTCTTGGAATACAAATTTCAGATGAATAACACCATGCCATAAAACTGAAACATTTTCGGTGCATGATAAGCCTCATCTAATAGAGGTTAACAATATGATGAATAACACATTAAAAACTCAGCTGAAGCAATTGCTGAAACGCGGCTACTCCGAACATGACGTGCGCAACCTGGCGATCGCTCCGAAACAGGTTATCGATCAGGCCATTAACGAATTCCACGCTGAACAAAGGGTTCATGACCACACGCTTCAGATTCAACACAATCAAGCCAGCTTTGCGATGCGACTGGGCGGTTAATCTAGCTGCCCTATCCGCCTTCCGGATAAAAACCTATATTCTTTAGCATTATTCCTTCCTTCAATTGATTTTGTTCAGATACAATTCACCCTGTTTGGGGTACTAATAGTAGCTACTAGGAGTAGCTGGCTTGGTATTTGTGGGGAAAGCCCGTTAGTCCCAAAAACAAATTTATGAGCACTTACAGGAAACTATAATGAAAAAAGTACTGATGGCAGCAGTTGCTGCAACTCTGATGGTACCGGCAGCGGCAATGGCTAACGACACTTACAACACTAAATGCGTAGCATGTCACGCAACAGGCGCAGCCGGCGCGCCAAAGCTGGGTGATGCTGCTGCCTGGGCTCCACGCGCATCTCTGGGCATGGATGCTTTACTGGCGTCTGTCAAAAACGGTAAAGGCGCCATGCCTCCTAAAGGCCTGTGCAACGATTGCTCTGATGATGATTTCAAAGGCGCTATTCAGTTCATGCTGGATAACTCCAAGTAAACACCCCTTGAGCACTATAAAAAAAACCGCCAACAGGCGGTTTTTTTATCTGGCTAACAGCTAGCTTAGAAGATATCGTCAGGTGAAAGATTAATCAGTTCACCATCCGAATCCCCCTCTTTTCGAGCCTGTATTTTCTCCAGAGACTCTTTGTCTTTACCTTTTGTCACAATGATCTCAACACGTCGGTTTTTAACCCTGTTCGCACGAGTATCATTGGGAACTAACGGTTTCGTATCAGCTAACCCCATCACTTTAAAGCGGGACTGGTCAATTCGGGGGTCCCCGAATAGCTCATGTGCTACAGCTAAAGCACGTGCCACTGAAAGGTCCCAGTTGGACTCAAAGCGACGGCCCGCATAAGGGATATTATCGCTATGCCCTTCGATTGCTACATTACCTTTAACGTTGAGTAGTACATCCCTAATTTTGGCCAACACCGGAATAGACTCAAACTTCAGCTCAGCAGAACCTGAATCGAAAGACCCCTTTTCCTTAATACGGATAATGATCTTTTTACCATCTGTTTCCACTTCAACACTGCCATCACCGATCTCTTCAGCCAGCGCTGCAGCAAATTCAACCGCTTCCTCCTGAGCCTCCTGCTCCTGCTGCTTTTGCAGCTCCTGTTCTTCACCCGCCTCTTTATCAGGGGAATCACTCTCCCCCTCCTTCGATCGAATATCCAATGTATTCATATCGTTATTCACCGTCATCTGACGGATCTCATTCAACGGCGTAGGTTCAGGGCGTCCGGGACTGAACTCCTGAGCAATAATTGAGGTACCTTTAGGGATATCCTCAACCTTAATTTGATTCTGCACACCGAAAGCTTCACGCATTGAGCCCGCAAGCTGTTTAAACTTCAATACGTCCATCTCCGAGAAGGAGAGTAGTAGTACGAAGAAACACATCAACAGCGACATCAGGTCGCCGAATGTTGCTAGCCATGCAGGTAAGCCTGCGGGGCAGGGGGGGCATTCATGTTCTTCGGAGTCGTCACTCATCTCTTAACATCCTCTCCGAATTAGCCTTCAGCCGCTGCACGTTTCTTCTCAGGGAGATAGTTACGCAACATCTGCTCAATCACTCGTGGATTCTGACCCGCCTGAATAGCAAGCAAGCCGTCAATAATCAAAGCAGAGTTGAGTGCCTCTTCATCTTTTCGAACAGACAACTTATCAGCGATAGGCAAACAGATCATATTGGCCATCATGGCCCCATATAATGTTGTCAGTAGTGCAACCGCCATCGCAGGACCGATCGATTTAGGGTCACTCATGTTGGATAGCATCTGCACCAGGCCGACTAGTGTACCGATCATCCCCATTGCTGGGCCAACATCACCCATCTGGGAGAAGATGGTTGCACCAAATCCATGACGATCCGCTGTGAGCTTAGCTTCTTTGTTCAGGAGAGTTTTAACTACGTCAGGATCATGACCATCAACCAGTAGCTGGATACCGCGCTGCATAAAGTCACTGCTGACGGTCTTATCCTCAAGGGATAGAAGGCCACCTTTACGTGCTGCATCAGCCAGATCGACTGTTTCAGCAATAATCTCTTCCGGATTCAGCGACTTGAACATAAATGCTTTTGCCGCAATTTTACCTGCCCCAAGAAATTGGGGCAGGGTGTACTTCATCAAGACAACAAATATAGAGCCGCCCACAACAATCAGCAGTGAAGGAGGGTTAACAAACACTCCGACATCACCACCCATAACCATTGCGGCAACCACGATACCGAAACTGCCTAACAAACCGACGAGCGTTGCTATATCCACCCAGCACTCCTTGATAAAGCCAGCTAACTTTCAAGCCCATTTACGAACCGACTATAATAGCAAAAAAGTGTGCATTTTCACCCACCCTACAAACGTTTAACTTATTAAATTTAACGGATATTTGATTCTGATCTCCGGCTTCGGTAACTTTAGCGCTTTAATAGATGATTCCTTCCCATGCCTCGTAAGAAAAAAACACCGGATTTTGAAAAATCTCTGCAAGAACTTGAGTCTCTTGTTAACCAGATGGAACAGGGTGATCTTTCCCTTGAAGAATCCTTACAGGCTTTTGAAACAGGCGTAGGGCTTACTCGGGAGTGCCAAACTATCCTGACTCAGGCTGAACAGAAGGTTCAGGTCCTTATCGAGTCAGGCGGGGAGCTGTCGACCGAACCTTTCACGCCCACAGAGGAAAGCTGAACTTGGAGATTCGCCATCTGCTCAAGCACTACCAGGAAAGGGTAGATAAGCACCTTCAGGATTGCATCAGCAAAGAGAGCATCGATCCAACACTGCAAGAAGCGATGCACTATTCACTCTTTAATGGTGGCAAACGTATTCGCCCCGCTTTGGTTTACATAATCAATTCAATGCTGGGTGGACATGTGGAAGCCGCTGATAGTGCAGCCGCTGCCATAGAGTGTATCCACAGCTACTCTCTCGTACATGATGACCTGCCTGCGATGGACGATGACGACCTGCGGCGTGGAAAACCCACCTGTCACATCGCCTACGACGAAGCGACCGCCATCCTCGCCGGAGATGCACTGCAGTGTCTTGCCTTTGAACTACTCGCAGATGATCACCTGCTGCCTACAGAGACTCGCATAAAGCTGATACAGCAATTAGGCATGGCTGCGGGGCATAAAGGGATGGTTGTCGGTCAATCTTACGATCTACGACACGTTGGCAAAGCCCTCTCCCTCGCAGAACTTGAAGCTATGCATCACCACAAAACAGGCGCTCTTCTCAATTGCGCAGTACTGATGGGAGCATACTGTAGCAACAGCGCAACACCTGAGCAGATCGAACAGCTGAACAGGTACTCGGCAGCCATAGGGCTGGCCTTTCAGGTACAGGATGACATCCTCGATATCGAAGGTGATTCTGACACCATCGGAAAGCCTCAAGGTTCAGACTTAGAACAGGATAAACCCACCTATCCAGCACTGCTTGGACTTGAAGGTGCTAAGCTAAAACTTGCACAGCTGCATAACGAAGCGATTGAAGCACTGAATGAATTTGGCACCGAGGCTGACACGCTGAGAGCCCTGGCTGACTTTATCGTTAACCGAGACCACTAAGTAGTAGAGTTAATGTTCCATAACATACCGAACGAACGTCCACAGACACCTCTGCTGGATCAGGTCAACGATCCCCATCAGCTGCGTCTACTCAATCCTGCACAATTAACGGAACTAGCCGAGCAACTCCGGGCCTACCTGCTTTACAGCGTCGGCCAAAGCGGTGGGCATTTCGGCGCCGGCCTCGGAGTCATCGAGCTAACCATAGCCCTGCACTACCTACTGAACACGCCAGATGACCACCTTATTTGGGATGTGGGACATCAATGCTACCCTCACAAAATTCTGACTGAGCGCCGCGAAGAGATGCCAAAGATTCGCCAGTCCGATGGCCCCTCCCCATTCCCCAAGCGAGAAGAGAGTCAGTACGATGATTTTGGCGTTGGGCACTCCAGCACCTCTATCAGTGCAGCACTTGGGATGGCAATTGCAGATAAACTACGTGGTAACCAACGACGTACAGTTGCGGTAATCGGCGATGGTGCAATGACCGCCGGAATGGCTTTTGAAGCCCTTAACCATGCCGGCCACACCCACACTAACCTGCTGGTTATCCTAAATGACAATGATATGTCGATCTCGCATAACGAAGGGGGCCTCGCGACCTATCTGGCTAAAAACATCAAAAACAGGACTGATGGAGATACCACTGCAGCCCTGTTTGAAGCACTGGATTTTGAGTACACAGGCCCTGTAGATGGGCACAATCTTGAGACGCTTGTTCCGATTCTCAAAGAAACACTAAATAAACCCGGCCCCCAATTTCTGCACCTGATCACGAAAAAGGGAAAAGGCTTCAAACCGGCTGAAGATGATCCCGTGGGTTATCATGCCATCACCAAAATTGAGCCTATCCACCAACCAAAAGCCGCCAAAAAACGATTTTCTAATATTTTCGGCCACTGGATCTGTGAGATGGCACAGCAGGACCCAGCGCTTACAGCGATCACCCCTGCGATGAGAGAGGGGTCTGACCTGACCACTTTCTCTCAACAATATCCGCAACGATACTTCGATGTTGCTATCGCAGAGCAGCATGCACTGACGTTAGCTGCAGGCATGGCATGCCAACAGATCAAGCCAGTTGTCGCCATCTACTCAACATTCCTACAACGTGCTTATGATCAGCTCGTGCATGACATCTCGATCCAGAAGCTGGATATACTGCTTGCTATCGATCGCGCTGGACTGGTTGGGGAAGATGGGGCCACTCATGCAGGCTGCTTTGATATCTCAATGCTCCGCTGCCTTCCTGAAGCGTTGATCATGACGCCGTCAGATGCAGATGAGCTCAGAAATATGCTCTATACAGGTTATCAGTATGATGGGTTAGCAGCTGTCCGTTACCCTCGCGCCAGTGTAGAGCAAGCCGCAACCGGAACAATGGTCGCTCTCGAAATAGGAAAGAGCAGACGCCTTAGTCAGGGTAATCGGGTTGCTCTGCTTAATTTCGGACCACTCTTAGACAGTGCGCGGAAAGTTGCACAGAAGCACAACTACTCTCTTGTAGATATGCGTTTTGTCAAACCACTCGACCACCATGTTATTCAGGAACTTGCGTCTACACACGACCTGATTGTTACTATCGAGGAGCACAGCATCATCGGCGGCGCAGGCTCCGCAGTAAGTGAGCACCTACATCAGAACAATATAAGAACGCCACTACTATCACTGGGAATCCCCGATCAATGGATCTCTCATGCATCTCGTCAGCAACAGCTCACTCAATGCGGCCTTGATGAGGAAGGGATAGAACGGGCGATTCAAAACGCTCTGTAACGGGCTAGAACCAGAGCGCAGCACCTATCTGCAGGAGTATCGCGGCATAGATGCCAGCTAATAGATCATCAAGCATGATACCAAACCCACCCGACACCTTCTGATCGGCCCATTTGATCGGCCAGGGTTTCAGAATATCGAAAATTCGGAACAGTACGAAGCCGGCCAGAATCCACTCCCACCCGGAGGGAGCCAAAGTCATGGTGAGCCAGAAGCCCACAAACTCATCCCAAACGATCCCTCCATGATCATGCACACCGATATCTTTTGAGGTACGCTCACAGAGCCAGATTCCGATCAGTGTCGTGATCAATAGCATAACTAAATAAGCTGGCAGAGCCAGATACTGAAACCACAGATAGGGGATTACGGCCGCTGCAGTACCGAAAGTACCAGGCGCCCAGGGCGCTGCCCCACTCCCCAATCCGAACGCAAGAAAATGAATCGGGTTTTTCCAGACACTTGCAGGGACTTTATTCACAACACTTCCTAATAATACTCAACTGTTCTGCATGAAATGATCGTACCCAGTACCACTAATCTGACAGGACTCTCCCCGCAAGAATAGCTGTATGCCAGGTTCATCAGTGACTTTGCCGATCACGGATACCGCTACGGGCAGATCAGCGAGGAGAGGTAATTTATCGGCGGGAATGGTAAAACAGAGTTCAAAATCCTCTCCCCCGGTCAACGCCCACTGACGCGCCTGCTCCTCACCAAACGTGGCGAGTAATTGCTCAGATATTGGTAGTGCTTCCAACTGGAGCCTCGCACCATACCCCTGACTGGCCATCAGGATATGCGCCAGATCTGAAAGCAAACCATCCGATAGATCGATACAGCTACTGGCTTTACCGATTAGAGACTGCCCCAGTATCAAGCGAGGCTGTGGTGAGTAAAACCGATCCAGCAGATATTCAGCATGAGTCTCACACTCAAAGCCGCTAAGCAGGCCTTCTAGGCCGCCACGACTATCCCCCAGAGAACCACTGACACAGATCAGATCTCCAGATGTTGCTCCGCCTCGACACAAGGCCTGACCAGTCGGTACAAAACCATGTACCTGAGCAGACAAGGTCAACGGGCCACGAGTCGTATCCCCACCAATCAGGGCGATACTGTGTTCACGACATAGCTCCGCTAACCTTTGACTGAACGCTTCCAGCCACTCTATATCCACACCGGGCAGGGTCAATGCCAAAGTCAGCCATGCTGGTGTAGCCCCCATGGCGGCAAGATCACTGATTGCGGCACCCAGTAATCGGGAAGCGATCAGATCAGCAGGTGTCCCGGGTAGGAAGTGAGTGCCCTCCACCATGGTATCGATAGAAACCGCAAGCTGCTGGTTCTGCTGCAGATCTAAAAGCGCACAATCATCGCCAACACCCAAAGCAACAGAAGCATCCGAAGATGCCTCTGAAACCTGCGCAAAAAAGCGCTTAATGAGATCAAATTCACCAAGCGCCATAGATCAGGACTTACCTTCCCGCTTTTCGCGAATTTCAGCCATACGAACACGCTGTGCCAGCTTGTCCAGAACGCCGTTCACATAACGGTGACTGTCGGTTGCACCGAACTTTTTCGCCAGCTCGACGCTCTCGTTGATAGCCACACGATAAGGCACTTCCATCCGCTTAGAAAGCTCATATGCACCAATTCGCAATACATTAAGCTCAATCGGATCCAACTCCTCTACCTGACGGTCAAGAAAGTCGGTGAATGACGCATCCAGTTCACTCTTCGAAGCTGCGATATTCTGCAGAAGCTCAGAAAAGAGTCGGACATCAGTATCGCGCATATCATTATCCACGCGGAACTGCGCTTCCAATTCATGCAGTGGCTGACCCGCCAAAGTCCAGGAATACAAAGCCTGCAGAGCAAAGCTACGTGCACTCCGACGCTGAGAGGTCAGAGATGGTTTCTTTTTCTTTGCAGCAGATCTGTTTTCGTTGTCGCTCATCTGCGCTTAAACCTCAAGCTGCTTCAGCAGGCTAACCATCTCAAGTGCTGAGAGAGCCGCTTCGGCACCTTTGTTACCCATTTTGGTACCTGAACGCTCAACCGCCTGTTCTATGCTGTTGACCGTCAGAATACCGTTAGCAACCGGAAGATCATAATCCAGAGATACCTGCGCAACCCCTTTTGAGCTTTCACCAGATACATATTCGAAATGAGGAGTACCACCACGAATAACGGCACCCAGCGCAATGATCGCATCATCTTTTTTCTGTGCTGCAACACGCTTAACAGCCAGTGGAATCTCAAATGCGCCCGGAACACGGATCACACGGATATTCTCTTCATTTACACCGTGGCGCTTCAGTGTATCAATAGCGCCTTCCAGCAAACTTTCTACGACAAATGCATTAAAGCGGCCTACTACGATTGCGTAGTTACCGTCCGCATTTACAAAATCACCTTCAAAGGTTTTAACAGTCATGATTTAAATACCGATCCAGTTATTCTTCACAAGGAATATATTCTTCAATCTCCAGATCAAAACCGGAGATCGCATTAAATTTCATTGGAGAGCTCAGCAGGCGCATTTTACCAACACCCAGATCACGCAGAATCTGCGAACCCGTTCCTACGGTCAGGTAGGCACCTGAAGCGCTCACATTAACTTTAGATTTCTGACGACCATTGAGCATCAGATCAACCGATTCACCCATATCAATACGTTCACCGGTATCCAGTAACAGCACAACACCGCTGCCTTCAGCTGCCACTTTCGCCAGCGCTTTACGCATGGTCCACTTTGGCTCTTCACCGGGGGCTACTGCACCTACGACATCACGGAGTACTTCATTACGGTTATGTACACGCACCATCGTAGGCTCATCCGCCTTGAACTGCCCCAGCGTCATGGCCAGATGAGTACAACCCTGAATCTCATCACGATAGGTGATATAACCAAACTCACCATATTCAGTTGCCATCACTCCCTCTTCAGCACGCTCAACAGTATGCTCATTTGCTGTCCGATAATGGATCAGGTCAGCAATGGTGCCAATCTTCAGGTCATGCTTCTGCGCAAACTCTTCTAGATCCGGACGACGTGCCATAGTGCCGTCATCATTCATAATCTCGACAATCGCAGCTGCAGGTGTAAACCCAGCCATACGTGCCAGGTCACAACCCGCTTCAGTATGGCCTGCGCGACTAAGTACGCCACCAGGCTGCGCCATCAGTGGAAAGATATGGCCTGGTTGAACGATATCTTCCGCTTTCGCATCCGCTTTAACTGCTGTACGTACCGTATGCGCACGATCCGCAGCAGAGATACCGGTAGTTACACCCTCTGCGGCCTCGATTGAAAGGGTAAAGTTTGTCGAAAACTGTGCACCGTTGCTCTGTACCATCAAAGGCAGATTTAACTGTTCACAGCGTTCTCGCGTCAGTGTCAGGCAGATCAGACCGCGTGCATGTGTCGCCATAAAATTGATATCGTCAGCCCGGACCATCTCCGCAGCGATGACCAGATCGCCTTCATTCTCACGATCCTCATCATCCATCAGGATGACCATTTTACCCTGACGAATATCTTCAATCAGTTCTTGGGGTGTATTTAATTTCATTAAATTTGTACCGTCGTTAGCGGTTAAATCCGTGGCTGATCAGAGTCTCCATAGTAAGCCCCTGACCGCTCTCCTCGTTGTTATCTTTTACCTGATCATGACCAATCAATCGTTCCAGATAGCGTGCAATAATATCCACCTCAAGATGAACCATGCGACCCGGTACATAGTCAGTCATAATCGTTTCCTGCGCCGTATGAGGCACAATATTCAATTCAAACCTATCTCCGTCAATGGCATTTACCGTCAAACTGATACCATCGACCGTCACTGACCCTTTGGCGGCCAGATAGCGCTGAATATTCGCAGGCGCTTTAACACTAAAACGAATCGACCGGGCATCCTCTTTGCGCTCGACAATCTCACCTAAGCCATCAACATGGCCGGTTACAATATGACCACCCAATCGGCTAGTGGGCATCAGAGCCTTTTCAAGGTTTACCTCTTCGCCCACCGTTAAGGTATGAAAACGGGTATGCGCCAGTGTTTCACAGGAAACATCAGCCACAAAACCATCTCCAGGTAACTCAACCGCAGTCAAACAAACCCCATTGGTCGCGATGCTGTCGCCCAGTTTCACATCTGACAGATCCATCGATCCGGTACGCACATACAGACGCATATCACCGGATTGCTCTTCAATACCTGCAATGGCCCCTACCGCTTCAATAATTCCGGTAAACATCTACTGCATCTCTCCATCAACCGGCTTCAATGTTAATTTGAGATCCTGACCCAGCATGCGACTATCAAGCAAGGTTAAATTTATCTGCTCCGACATCGCATTCAACGGCAATGAGAACACAGGCCGGGCATCACTACCCATCAATTTCATCGCCATAAACAACTGAATCTCATCCACCAGCTTCTGCTCAATAAACGCACCCGCTAATGTAGCCCCTGTCTCAACCAGAAGCTCATTACACTGTTCAGTTTCGGCCAACCAGCTTAACAAAGGTCGCAACTCTATTCGCCCCTTAGATTCGGGCATCAATAAGAGTTCTGCTCCTACCTCTCGCAGAGCTTCAATACGGCTTTTATTTTCACTGGCCGTGACGATTACCGTACGTCCTGGCTGCTGTAATATTTTAGCATCCAGAGGCATTCTCAACGTGGAATCAAGCACAAGACGTAGCGGCTGACGCTGAGCGATCTCCTCTGCATTGTCTATCCCTAACTGCTGCGCACGCACGGTCAAAGCTGAATCATCCTGCAGAATAGACCCGATTCCCGTCAATACTGCATCACTTTGAGCACGTAACCGCTGAACCTCACTACGTGCATCAGGCCCTGTAATCCACTGTGATTCGCCAGAGGCCATTGCTGTTCGACCATCCAGACTGGCAGCCATCTTAACCCGGACAAACGGCACCCCCTGCTCCATCCGTTTGATAAAACCCGGATTTAATGCACGTGCTTCACTTTCCAACAAACCTGACTCGGCTTTTATGCCAGCCTCACGTAGCAAAGCCAGGCCTCGACCAGCCACCTGCGGGTTGGGATCAACCATCGCACAGACGACTCGCTTAACACCTGCACTTTTTAGGCCCTCAGCACAGGGAGGTGTACGACCGTAGTGACTGCAGGGTTCCAATGTCACATAGGCGGTCGCTCCCTGCGCCAGATGGCCTGCCGCAGCAATGGCATTCACTTCAGCATGCCCTTCACCTGCACGGTAGTGAAACCCCTCACCTACAACTTTCCCGTCATTAACCAGGACGCAACCAACTCTGGGATTTGGCTGAGTGGTATATAAGCCCTGTTTAGCAAGCTGTATAGCCCTTGCCATATAGGAACGATCAGCCGCACTCCATACTGATGAGGTCATTCGTCGTTACCCTTCAGACTCATGCTCTTCAGACAAGCGGTCGATCTCAGCTTTAAATTCATTAATATCCTGAAAACTACGATACACAGAAGCAAACCGAACATACGCCACCTCATCCAGCTTACGCAGTTCCGCCATCACCTCTTCACCCACCTGCCGCGAAGGTAACTCTCGCTCACCGGTCGCTCTCAGGCGGTGTTTAATCCGACTGATACTGGCTTCAAACTCTTCTATTGAGACAGGGCGTTTTTCCAGGGCCCGGTGGATTCCGGCACGCAGTTTTTCATCGTCAAACGGTTGGCGGGAGCCATCTGCCTTAATCAGGCGAGGCATCAGAAGCTCAGCTGCTTCATAGGTAGTGAATCGCTCATTACAGTTGATACACTCACGACGACGCCGTACTTGCTGACCTTCAGCCACAAGGCGAGAGTCAACAACTTTGGTTTCATTGGCATTACAAAACGGACAATGCATCAACTTTTCCTACATAAAGAGCGCGGGTTATCCCCGAAAATAAAGAGCGAGAAACTATTCCTGCACATTGAGCACCAAGGAATAAAAAGGCGACCTAATTGGCCGCCTGAGAATTGTACATTTTTCCAGCTGTAACTTACAGCCAGATTACCCTGGATTACTTGTATACAGGGTAACGGGCGCAGATCTCTTTAACCTGACCTTTAACACGTGCAATCACTTCATCGTTGTCGATGTTATCCAGCACGTCACAGATCCAGTTAGTCAGCTCAGTCACTTCTGCTTCTTTGAAGCCTCGACGTGTCACAGCGGGTGTACCAATACGCAGACCAGAAGTCACAAACGGAGAACGTGGATCATTTGGTACGGAGTTTTTGTTCACGGTGATGTTTGCACGACCCAGCGCCGCGTCTGCATCTTTACCTGTGTACTCTTTACCGATCAGATCTACCAGGAACAGGTGATCGTCTGTACCGTCAGAAACAATTTTGATACCACGCGCTTTGAACGTTTCAGCCATCGCCTGAGCATTTTTAACAACCTGCCCCTGATACGCTTTCCACTCTGGCTCCATCGCTTCTTTAAAGCAAACCGCTTTTGCCGCGATCACGTGCATCAGTGGACCGCCCTGTGATTCAGGGAAAACAGCGAAGTTGAGCTTCTTCTGCAGATCTTCATCAGCGCGTGCAGACAGGATCAGACCACCACGTGGGCCACCCAGTGTTTTGTGCGTTGTAGTCGTTACAACATCCGCAATCTGAATGGGTGATGGGTATTCACCCGCAGCAACCAGACCCGCAATGTGTGCCATATCGACAAACAGGTAAGCACCCACTTTATCCGCGATATCTCGGAAACGCTGCCAATCAACAACACGAGAGTATGCAGAGAAACCGGCTACGATCATTTTTGGCTTATGCTCTTCCGCCAGACGCTCGACTTCAGCGTAATCGATCTCACCTGTTTCAGGGTTCAAACCGTACTGTACAGCATTGTAGATACGACCAGAGAAAGATACAGATGCACCGTGAGTCAGGTGACCACCATGAGCAAGACTCATACCCAGAACCGTATCACCCGGCTTACATAGCGCCATGTATACAGCAGCATTTGCCTGCGAACCGGAGTGAGGCTGAACGTTTGCGTAAGTTGCACCAAACAGCTCTTTAGCACGGTCAATCGCCAGATCTTCAACTACGTCAACGTGCTCACAACCGCCGTAGTAGCGCTTACTTGGGTAACCTTCAGCGTATTTATTGGTCAACTCAGAACCCTGAGCCTCCATCACGCGAGGGCTTGTGTAATTTTCAGACGCGATCAGTTCGATGTGCTCTTCCTGACGTACAGCTTCAGCCTGCATGGCAGACCACAGATCAGCGTCGAAATCGGCGATAGTCATATCTTTGCTAAACATTGGATTTTCTGTCCCCTGAATACAATGTGGACCCTGTTCAGCTGCAAAATAACGGCAGAGCCGCCAGATATTTCCAGCGTAGAACCATGTGGGAATTGGGAAAGCGCGTATTATAGCGAAACATCTTCGGGGTTACACTTGAAACCGCCTCAAAACTGCTTCAATTTTACTCAATTAATTAAGCCTTCAGCTTCCTCTCTGGCTTTATCTCGGCTCTCTAAAGCAACTCAACTTAAACCCGGAGTCTTTTAGGCCGTTATGTACCAGATTCCGGCAGCTTTAATTTAAAACCTAAACCAGTTTGCACTCATGCCTCCCTGCAAGATTGATTGGGATCGAGATAGCCATTGATAGTCGCTTTCAGCTAAAATCACTCTATTAATTTCTGACATACAAGACAGGTTACTGCATGGCTCAGTACGTTTACTCCATGAATCGCGTTGGCAAAGTCGTTCCACCTAAACGCGAAATTTTAAAAGATATCTCTCTCTCCTTCTTTCCCGGTGCCAAAATCGGTGTACTGGGTCTAAACGGCGCGGGTAAATCAACCCTGCTCAAAATCATGGCTGGACTTGATACTGATATTATCGGTGAAGCACGTCCAATGCCCGGTATCAATGTTGGCTACCTGCCTCAGGAACCTGAGCTGGATGAAACAAAGACCGTACGCGAGATCGTTGAAGAAGCGGTTTCCGATGTAAAAGAAGCACTGGATGGCCTGGAAGCTGTTTACGCTGCATATGCAGAGCCAGATGCAGACTTTGATGAGCTAGCCAAGAAGCAGGCCGAGTTCGAAAACCTGATTCAGGCGAAAGATGGCCACAATTTGGATACAGCACTGGAGCGTGCAGCCGATGCGATGCGCCTGCCAGCCTGGGATGCTGAAGTTAAGCACCTGTCCGGTGGTGAGCGGCGCCGTGTCGCTCTCTGTCGCCTGCTTCTGGACAAACCAGATATGCTGCTGCTGGATGAGCCTACCAACCATCTGGATGCGGAGTCAGTCGCCTGGATTGAGCGCTTCCTTCAGGAATACCCGGGCACTGTCGTAGCAATCACCCATGACCGTTACTTCCTCGATAACGCAGCTGGTTGGATTCTGGAACTAGACCGTGGTCGCGGCATACCATACGAAGGCAACTACTCCTCGTGGCTGGAGCAGAAAGAGGCTCGTCTGGAGCAGGAAGCCAAACAGGAAGCTGCTCACCGTAAATCCGTCGCTTCTGAGCTTGAGTGGGTTCGCCAAGGCTCTAAAGGCCGTCAGTCAAAATCGAAAGCACGTCTGAAGCAGTTTGAAGAGATGAACTCCAAAGAGTTCCAGTCACGCAACGAGACTCAGGAGATCTACATCCCACCAGGACCCCGTCTTGGTGACAAGGTTATTGATGCGGTGAACATCAGCAAAGCTTACGGCGACAAGGTACTCTTTGAGAATCTTAGCTTCTCCATTCCTCAGGGCGCTATTGTCGGCATCATCGGCGGTAACGGTGCGGGTAAATCCACACTGTTCCGTATGATTGCAGGTGAAGAACAACCTGATGCGGGTGAGATCGAGATCGGTTCAACGGTACAACTTGCATACGTTAATCAGTCGCGTGATCTGAATGGTGACAAAACTGTTTTCGAAGAGTTGTCAGATGGCCAGGATATGATCACTGTCGGTAACTACACCACACCATCTCGCTCTTACTGTGGGCGCTTCAACTTTAAGGGCGGTGATCAGCAGAAATTCGTTAAGGACCTATCGGGCGGTGAGCGTAATCGTCTGCATATGGCCAAACTGCTGAAAGAGGGTGGCAACGTACTGCTACTTGATGAGCCGACCAACGATCTGGATATCGAAACACTTCGTGCACTGGAGGAAGCACTGCTTGCATTCCCTGGCTGCGCAGTAGTGATCTCCCATGACCGTTGGTTCCTTGACCGTATCTGTACGCATATGCTGGCATATGAGGGCGAATCGAAGGTTGAGTTCTTCGAAGGAAACTACACTGAGTACCAGGCTGACTACAAGCGCCGCTACGGCAAAGAACATCAGCCAGAGCGTATCAAGTACAAGCGTATGACAGATCTGGGATAAATAAACCGCTACCTGATAAAGCCGAGGCAGATGCCTCGGCTTTTTTATGATTTATGCAGCGATCTTCACCTGATCTCGGCCAAGCCCTTTAGCCTCATACAACGCATCATCCGAGCGCTGCAAAAGAGAATCAATCGAGTCCTGCTCCTCCAGCTCAGCCACACCGATACTGGTTGAGAACCCTATAGATTCCCCAGATGGGGTTTTAATCTGCTCATCATGACAAGCCAATCTGATGCGCTCCGCTACCTCACCCGCCTGCTGTCGATCCATGCCCGGCAGAACCATCAGAAACTCTTCACCCCCATAACGGCAGACCAGATCTAAACGCTTACGCGCCTGACGACGCATCACCTTGGCGAACCGCTGCAAGACAATGTCACCTGCAGCATGACCATAGGTATCGTTGAAACTTTTAAATTTATCCAGATCAAACAGCAGAACACTCAGCGGTTGCTGCTGCTCCCTGCTTAAATTGATATCTCCAGACAGCTGATCCATCGCCTGCCTGCGGTTGGACAGACCGGTGAGCGGATCCCGTGTCGCCTGACGATAAAGCCCCAACAACATATTCAACTGATTGACTGCCGCCCAACCCGCAATCCCACCCAACACAGTGAGCAGCCACAGGTTATTCACAGAACCAACCATCCCCACGGTCTGACGAAAAAACTGAGTCACCAGCTCTATCGCCAATATGAAACAGGTAAACCCTACCACCTCCAGAATAGACAGCGGAAAAATGGCCATCATCGTGATGATCATAAAGGGGAAGAAGTGATATCCCGCTACCGAGGTGGAATAACCTTCGGCGATCAGCAGGGAACTTGATATGGTCTGAAACACAGACAAAATCAGAACCAGCAACACCAGACGCAACTGTGCCAACTTTAAGCTGTAGCGTTTGTAGCTGGATACTGCCAGCAGCAGGCAGGCGAACGCGGCACTGCCCCTCGCAATCATAATTGACTGCACCATATCTTCCGGCAGTAGGATAAGATCAACCAACAGCCAGGCTGGCTGAATCAGCGCCAATATAAGTGCGATAACACGTATACGTCGGTAGAGATAGTGACTACGCGTCTGATTAAAATAACGTGAGTGACGACGCCCACTAGAGAGATCAAGCAGAGTATCAAAAAGCATAAGTGTATTCGGTTCGTTATTATTGTTAGGGTGTTAAATACTATCGTTTTTTGGATAAAAAGGTGTTGATTCAGCTCAGACTTCACAACAAACCTTGTTTAAAAAATGCTTGCAAGCATGCATAAGCCTAGTACAAATTTAAGCTTGGCTGTTTATTTTAGTCTGCGGTCTATACTAAGATGGTCAAGCAACTGTTAAATAACAGGAACCTGCATTGTGACAAACACAGAGATTGAACGCCGCCGTTTTACACGTATCGACTTTGATGCAAAAACCGAGCTGGTTAGTGAAGGGGGAAGCTGGGATGTTCAGCTACATGACATCTCGTTTAATGGCATTCTGGTTAAATCTGATCAGACTCTACCTTTTAAAAAAGGCGATCAGGTTACTGCCGTCATCCACCTTCTCGGTGACGACATCACCATAAGAACCCCCTGCACCTTAGCCCATGATCAGGCACAGGAATATGGCTTCCTGATCGAAAATCTTGATCTGGATTCGTTGACACTATTGCGCCGTCTGGTCGAATTGAATCTGGGCGATGAGGAGCTACTCGAACGGGAACTTGACCACCTTTTTGTAGACAAGCCCACCAACTAAAGCGCTTCTAATGCCTCTGAAAGGGTCGTCACCGGTACAATCTGCATTCCCTGTAACGACTCTTTAGGCACATTCCCTTTAGGAACTATTGCGCGCTTAAAGCCATGCTTCGCCGCCTCACGGATTCGCTCCTGTCCATTGGGGACCGGGCGGATCTCACCGGACAAACCCACTTCACCAAACACCATCAGATCATGCGGTAATGATTGATCACGAAAACTGGATACAACAGCCATCAACAATGCAAGGTCCGCGCTGGTTTCAAGTACTTTGACCCCTCCCACCACATTGACAAAAACATCCTGATCACCCGTCATCAAACCACCGTGACGATGAAGTACAGCTAACAGCATCGCCATCCGATTCTGCTCTAACCCGACCGCCACGCGCCTTGGATTATTCATATGTGACTGATCAACCAATGCTTGCACTTCAACTAAGAGAGGACGGGTCCCCTCCCATACCACCATGACTACGCTACCGGGGCTCGGGCCTTCTGCCCGACTAAGAAAAATAGAGCTTGGGTTTTTAACCTCTTTCAGTCCATGCTCCAACATCGCAAAGACCCCCAGCTCATTCACCGCACCAAAGCGGTTTTTGTGAGAACGAAGGGTACGGAAACGAGAGTCTGATGATCCTTCAAGCTGTAAAGAGCAGTCGATCATATGCTCCAGCACCTTAGGTCCCGCCAAACTGCCATCTTTGGTGACATGACCAACGAGAAACAGCACCGTTCCCGTTTGCTTAGCATATCGAGTCAGATACGCTGCAGACTCTCTTACCTGAGACACTGACCCCGGTGCAGACTGAACTTCAGCCATGTGCATAACCTGAATCGAATCGATCACCATTACCTTCGGCTGCAGCTGCTGTGCAACATCGCAGATAGTCTCAACACTGGTTTCAGATAACATCTTCAACTTATCTGTCGGCAGCCCCAGACGGTTAGCCCGCATGGCAACCTGCTGCAAAGACTCCTCCCCCGTAACATATAGCGCCGGCATCTGCGCAGCCAGATAACACATAGTTTGCAACAACAGGGTACTTTTACCTGCACCAGGATGCCCCCCCATCAAGACCGCAGAACCAGGCACCAATCCACCACCAAGCACACGATCCAATTCGCCCGCCCCGGATGAGAAACGCGGCATCGCCTCCAAAGCGACATCCGACAGATTGACAACCGCTTGCTTACCCGCACCGCCGGCATAGCCATCAAATCTGACATTTCGCGCCTCACTTGAGGCTGTTTTAGCTGACGCCAAACGAACTTCAGCTAGGGTATTCCAGGCGTTACAAGCGGTACACTGCCCCTGCCACTTGGTATAATCTGCTCCACAGTCATTACATACGTAGGCTGTTTTCTGCCGCGCCATTAAGTCACTCCGAACCGGTTCCTGATCCGATAAATTCTACCCAACCTAAACCTTATAACCTACAGCTCTTTTTTTATTTTATGATTGGACTACAATCGACCCTCTAACAAAAAATATTCAGGGTATTCCCGAACATCAAAGGAGATGTCATATGAAACTGGAAACCGTAGCAGTCCACGGTGGATACGAGCCAGACCCAACCACAAAATCAGTTGCTGTACCGGTCTATCAGACTACATCCTATGCCTTTGATGATGCTCAACATGGTGCCGATCTGTTTGACCTGAAAGTACAAGGCAACATCTATACACGCATCATGAATCCAACGACTGACGTTCTGGAAAAACGCGTTGCTGAGATGGAGGGCGGTATCGCTGCTCTGGCTGTCGCCTCTGGTATGTCCGCGATCACTTACACCATCCAGACACTGGCAGAAACTGGGGATAACTTTATCTCAACCAGCGAACTCTACGGTGGCACCTACAACCTGTTCGCACACACTCTTCCACGACAGGGCATCGAATGCCGCTTCGTCAATAAAGATGATTTTGCTGCGATTGAAGCTCAGATTGATGAACGTACAAAAGGTATTTACTGTGAATCAGTTGGTAACCCATCCGGCGGAATTGCTGATATTGAAAAGCTCGCTGAAGTTGCACACCGCAACGGGATTCCACTAATTGTAGACAACACAGTGCCCAGCCCGGCAATGTGGCGCCCAATCGAACATGGCGCAGATATCGTCGTGCAGGCGGCTACAAAATATATTGGCGGACACGGCAATTCCATTGGTGGCGTAATTATCGATTCAGGTAACTTCCCCTGGGCTGACAACGCTGAACGTTTCCCTCTGCTCAATACTCCTGATGTCTCTTATCACGGCGTTGTTTACACTGAAGCTTTTGGTCCAGCAGCCTTTATTGGTCGCTGCCGAGTAGTTCCACTGCGCAATATGGGTGCAGCCCTCAGCCCGATGAACGCATTCTTATTGCTTCAGGGGCTGGAAACACTTGCGCTGCGCATGGAACGCATTAATGAGAACACACAGAAAGTTGCTCAGTTCCTGGAAAACCATGAAGAGGTCAAATGGGTTAAATATGCTGGCCTGGAAAGCCACAAAGACTACGCCCTTGCGAAAAAATATATGGACGGCCAAGCCTCTGGCATCCTCAGCTTTGGCGTAAAATCAGGTCGTGAAGGTACACGTAAGTTCTACGATGCACTGCAGATCTTCCTGAGACTGGTCAATATTGGTGATTGTAAATCTCTTGCTTCCATTCCAGCCGAGACAACTCACCGTCAGCTAAACGATGAAGAGCTTGCCTCTGCGGGCGTGTCACCTGAGATGGTTCGCTTATCGGTCGGTATTGAACATATTGATGACCTTCTGGCCGATCTTGACCAGGCTCTGGCAGCTGTCAAACAGTAATTATTCTGCTTAATACAGCAAAAAGGCCGCATTCAATGCGGCCTTTTTTAGTTGAAGATAGACTTAACCTTATCCCAGAGGCTTCGGGGACTCTGCTGCCCTTTATCAGATGCCTCAGCCAACTCTCGAAGCTTATTCATCTTGCTCATCGCCAACTGATATTGTTCCTCTACCTCGGCGATTCCTGACGCATTGAACTCAAGATCATTAACAAGACCGTCACTCAATCCATAGATCCAACCATGAACGGTCAGATCCTGACCATTCTCCCAAGCTTGTTGAACAATGGTGGTTTCACAGACATTGACTGACTGCTCAATTACATTGAGCTCACACAGACGATCCAACTGCTGATGAGAGTGATCCCAGACGGAGAGAAAATCACTATGCTTCTGGAAAACACGGCGAATATTCCGCAGCCAGTTATCGATCAACCCATGCGCTTCTTGTTCGATGGAAGCCGCAACACCTCCGCAGCCATAATGCCCAACGACCATGATATGTTTAACTTTGAGCACCTCTACAGCGTACTGTATTACCGAGAGACAGTTCATATCGGTGTGTACGACAACGTTGGCCACATTTCGGTGGACAAAAAGCTCACCGGGCAGCATATCAACGATCTCATTGGCGGGAACCCTGCTATCGGAGCAGCCGATCCACAAATACTCAGGCGCCTGTTGCTGCGCTAAGGTTTCGAAAAAAAGCGGATCTTCCTGATTAATCTTATCCGCCCATTCACGATTCTTTTCTAGTAATTCTGTTAGCCTTTTCATGGTTATTACTTTTGCAAAAAGAGGGCAATCGCCCTCTATATAAGATTTCAGGATTGATGATACTTGGCGCTTAATTCATGCACCGCATCGACAAATGCTTTCGGCTGAGCCGGGTCCACAAACTGATGAATACCATGGCCCAGGTTAAATACATGACCTGCACCATGACCGTACTGGCCCAAGATAAATTCAACCTCCTGCTCAATACGGCTAGCCGGCGCATATAGCACACTCGGATCCATATTACCCTGCAGAGCAACTTTATCGCCAACGCGGTTACGTGCATTGCCTATATCAGTTGTCCAGTCCAGTCCTAGCGCATCTGAACCGGCTTCCGCCATTTTTTCCAACCACTGACCGCCATTCTTGGTAAAGAGAATAACAGGGACCTTACGCCCATCGCGCTCTCGAATCAGACCATCCACAATCTGTTTCATGTATTTAAGCGAGAACTCTTCATAACATGGACCACTGAGTGCACCACCCCATGTGTCAAAGATCTGAACAGCCTGAGCACCGCTTAGAATCTGTTCATTCAGATAGGTTGTGACTGATTGAGCCAGCTTATCAAGCAACGCGTGCATGATTTCTGGTGTGGCATACATCATCTGTTTTATATGACGGAAATCCTTGCTGGATCCACCTTCAACCATGTAGGTTGCCAGCGTCCACGGACTACCAGAGAACCCGATCAGAGGAACACGACCATTGAGTTCACGACGGATCTCTTTAACCGCATTCATCACATAATCAAGATCTTTCGCCGCATCAGGAACAGGCAGATCAGCCACATCCTTCTCGGTGCGGATAATCTTTTTGAATCGAGGGCCTTCACCCACTTCAAAATACAATCCCAACCCCATCGCATCAGGGATTGTAAGAATGTCAGAGAAAAGAATAGCGGCATCCAGGTCATAACGCTCTAAAGGCTGAATCGTCACTTCGCATGCCAGCTCTTTATTTTTACACAAGCTCAGAAAGTCGCCAGCCTGTGCGCGTGTTTCACGATACTCTGGAAGGTAACGCCCCGCCTGTCGCATCATCCATACCGGTGTTGCATCTACAGGTTCACGCAATAGCGCACGCAAAAAACGATCATTTTTTAATTCAGCCATGGGTTATTCAGCCATCTGTTCAGTCAAAAATAAATTGCGCATATTCTAGCGATTTCTGCACAGAAATGCGTGCCCTCTTTAGACCATAAAAAAGGCCGCTGAGGCGGCCTTTAATATCAATGTACCGGATTATACTTCCAGGTAGTCAAGAATCCCTTCAGCCGCCTTACGGCCTTCAGCTATCGCTGTCACCACCAGATCAGAACCACGAACCATGTCACCACCGGCAAACACTTTCTCGTTGGTTGTCTGGAATGGGTAGGCATGCTGCTCAGGCGCTTTGACCCGGCCATCTTCGTGCAGATCGATACCGAAATCGGCGAACCATGGCGCTGGACTTGGACGGAAACCAAATGCAACCAGAATCGCATCTGCTTCTAGTACTTCCTCAGAGCCAGGAACCACTTCTGCACGACGGCGACCATTCTCATCAGGTTCACCCATCTGAGTGCTGACGACCTTGATACCCGTAACTTTACCGTTTTCACCCACAACTTCGACAGGCTGACGGTTAAACTGGAACTGCACACCCTCTTCACGAGCATTTTCTACTTCTCGTTTAGAGCCTGGCATGTTCGCTTCGTCACGACGGTACGCACAGATTACTGAGTCAGCACCCTGACGGATAGAGGTGCGGTTACAGTCCATCGCAGTATCGCCACCGCCGAGAACAACAACCTTTTTACCCTTCATGTCGATGAAACCGTTTTCATCCTGATCGAATCCCAGGCAGTTATTCACATTGGAGATCAGGAAAGGCAGAGCATCGTAAACGCCATCCAGCTCCTCTCCAGGGAAACCACCTTTCATGTAGGTGTAAGTACCCATTCCCAGGAAAACAGCGTCATACTGATCGATGAGATCCTGCATCTGAACATCTTTACCGACATCCGTATTTAACTGGAATTCAACTCCCATCTCCGTAAACACTTCACGGCGACGAGACATTACATCCTTTTCCAATTTAAATTCTGGAATACCAAAAGTCAGCAGTCCACCGATCTCAGGATTACGGTCAAACACAACAGGCTTAACACCGTTACGGACTAGGATATCTGCAGCAGCCAAGCCAGCAGGACCCGCTCCAATGACTGCAACCTTTTTGTCGGTTTGTGGCACCTGAGACATATCAGGCTTCCACCCCATCGCAAAGGCGGTATCTGTGATGTACTTTTCAACCGAACCGATTGTCACAGCCCCAAAACCATCGTTCAGGGTACAAGCCCCCTCGCATAAGCGGTCCTGTGGACAAACCCGACCACACACCTCAGGTAGAGAGTTAGTCTGGTGGCTCAACTCTACGGCTTCAATAATATTGCCTTCCGAAATCAGCTTCAGCCAGTTCGGAATGTGGTTATGCACTGGGCACTTCCATGAACAGTATGGGTTACCACACTCTAAGCAACGGTGTGACTGTTCAGATGCATTCTCTTTTTCAAAGGGCTCATAAATCTCACCAAACCCCTGCTTGCGAACTTGTGCATCAATTTTCTGAGGCCCTTTGCGGCCTACATCGAGGAACTGAAAATCGTTATTTAAACGGTCAGCCATAATCCTCACCTCTTAATGGCAGCTACCTTAAACAAGGCTAAGGCAGCTGCAAATTACTCTTCATCTGCTTTACGTACACTCTGTTACTCAGGGCGCGTACGGATATTTACCAACAGGTCATTCAAGCTTGCAGCTTTAGGCTTAACCAGCCAGAACTTACCGATGAAGTCATCAAGATTATCAACAATCTCCTGACCCCAAGCACTACCTGTTTCCTTAGTGAATTCGATGATCACTGAGCGCAGATGATTTTTATAAGCTTCCATATTTTCAGTGTGGATGCGCTGAATCTCTACCAGCTCGTGGTTGTACTTATCCACAAAGCTGTTGTCCAAATCCAACACATAAGCAAAACCACCGGTCATACCTGCACCGAAGTTATAGCCAGTCGGACCAAGGACAGTCACCATACCACCTGTCATATATTCGCAGCAGTGGTCACCCGCTCCTTCGACAACGGCATGTACACCGGAGTTACGGACAGCGAAACGCTCACCCGCCTGACCCGCAGCAAACAACTTACCACCAGTAGCGCCGTACAAACAGGTATTACCCATGATAGAAGTTTCATTTGATTTAAATGTAACTTCATCAAATGGACGGATAACAATCTTACCGCCAGCCATACCTTTACCAACATAATCGTTAGCATCACCTTCAAGGTACAGATTCTGTCCGCCCGCGTTCCAAACACCCAGAGATTGACCTGCGTGCCCTTTGAACTTAAAGGTGATCGGCTTGTCATTCATACCCAGGTTGCCATGCGCTTTTGCAATAGCACCGGAGGTACGCGCACCTACAGAACGGTCACAGTTGGTAATGGTTAACTCCCATTCACCGCCCTGCTTACCTTCGATTGCAGCCTGTGCGAGCTGAATCATCTGAGTGTTCAGCTCTGCCGTATCATATGGCTCGTTGCGTTCAACCTGACATGTATTAGGGAACTCCTCACCAGCAGATGCCAGAATCGGAGACAGATCCAGATTCTTCTGACGTGAAGTTTCACCCTCAAGTACCTCCAGCAGATCAACACGACCCACCAGCTCTTCCATTGTGCGCACACCCAACTGTGCCATCAGTTGACGCGTCTCTTGAGCGACAAATCGGAAGAAGTTCTTAACCATCTCAACTGTGCCACGGAAATGCTCTTCTCGAAGCTTATCATTCTGAGTGGCAACACCGGTCGCACAGTTATTCAGGTGACAAATGCGTAGGTACTTACAACCCAGGGCTACCATAGGCATGGTTCCGAAGCCGAAGCTTTCAGCACCCAGAATAGCGCCCTTAATAACATCCAGACCTGTTTTCAAACCACCATCCGTCTGTAGACGAACAGAGCCACGTAGCTGGTTACCACGTAGAGACTGATGCGCATCTGCCAGACCCAGCTCCCAAGGGGAACCCGCATAGTGAATAGAGGTCATAGGTGACGCCGCTGTACCGCCGTCATAACCCGAAATGGTGATCAGGTCAGCATATGCTTTGGCTACACCACAAGCGATCGTACCTACACCTGGGCGTGATACCAGTTTTACGGATACCAGCGCTTCAGGGTTAACTTGCTTAAGATCGAAGATCAGCTGCGCCAGATCTTCAATCGAATAGATATCATGATGCGGTGGTGGCGAAATTAGCGTAACACCAGGGACAGAGTAGCGTAGTCGGGCAATAAGGCTATTAACTTTACCACCTGGTAGCTGCCCACCTTCACCCGGCTTCGCACCCTGAGCAACCTTAATCTGCATAACTTCTGCGTTAGACAGATATTCTGGGGTTACACCAAAACGTCCTGAAGCCACTTGTTTAATCTTAGAACGCTTCATGGTGCCATGACGCGCCTCATCTTCACCACCTTCGCCAGAGTTAGAGCGCCCGCCCAGCTCATTCATGGCAACAGCCAATGCTTCATGCGCTTCAGGTGAAAGAGCACCCAGAGACATCGCCGCCGAGTCAAAGCGAGGGAAGATATTTTCAATCGGCTCAACTTCATCGATTGAAATAGATTTCACATCTTTACGCAGACCTAACATGTCACGCAGGGTCGCATATCCACGGTTATTAACCAGGTCAGCATAGCGCTGATACGCATCCTGACTTCCGGTTTCTACCGCTTCATGAATAGTACGTACAACGTCCGGGTTGTATGCGTGATACTCGCTGTCATGCTTATACTTTAACAAGCCACCAGCCTGAATAGGCTTGCGCGCAGTCCAGGCTTCCTTAGCCAGCAAGCCTTGTTCAAACTGGAAGTCTTCAAAGCGTGCACCTTCAATTCGGCTGGTCACACCTTTGAAGCAGAGATCAACAACTTCCGAACTCAGGCCGATCGCTTCAAACAACTGCGCACCGCGATAGGAGGCAATTGTGGAGATACCCATCTTAGACAGGATCTTCATCAAGCCCTTGTTAATCCCTTTGCGGTAGTTCTCATGAGACTGCAGAGGATCAATCTGGATCTCTCCTGCCGCACAAAGGTCATTCAGTACACGGTATGCAAGATATGGATATACTGCTGTTGCACCAAACCCAAATAGAACAGCGAAATGATGAGGGTCACGGACGGTGCCACTCTCTACCACGATATTCGCATCACTACGCAACCCCTTATCGAGCAGGCGATGGTGAACAGCACCGGTCGCTAATGCAGCATGAACTGGCAAACTACCACGCGCAATACCTGCATCTGTAAGAATAAGGATGACTTTACCATCGCGTACAGCCTGCTCTGCCTGATCTGCAATACCTTCGATAGCGCTTTCGAGCGACTGCGTCGCAGCATCATAATTCAGATCGATCTGAGCAACGTCGAAACCCTGCTCCTGATTATCACGCAAACGATTAAATTTGCTGGCAGAGAGTACAGGCGTTGTCAGAATAACGCGACGGGCATGTTCCGGCGTCTCTTCAAAGACATTACGCTCAGCACCGATACATGTCTCCAACGACATCACAATCGCTTCACGCAACGGGTCGATCGGTGGATTGGTTACCTGAGCAAACTGCTGACGGAAGTAATCGTAGATCGAGCGTACACGATGAGACAGAACAGCCATTGGCTTGTCATCACCCATAGAACCGATCGCTTCCATACCACTTTCGCCAAGTGGACGCAGAATCTGGTCTCGCTCTTCGAAAGTGACCTGGAACATCTTCATATAGGTCTTAATCTCATCCGCTGACATTTCGCGGAATGATTTAGACTCTTCGTCGAGGCTCATAGTCTGCTCAAGACGCAGAGCGTTCTCTCTCAACCATTTTTTATACGGCTGAGCAGATTTCAGACGATTATCCACATCACGAGTATGCAGCACATCGCCTGTTTCAGTATCAATAGCCAGAATCTGACCTGGTCCGACACGCCCCTGAGCAACAATATCTTCAGGCTGATAGCTGAAGACACCGATTTCAGAAGCCGTACAGATATATCCCTGCTTGGTCATAACCCAACGAGACGGGCGCAAACCATTTCGGTCTAGCATACAGACAGCAAAACGACCATCTGTCATAACCATTCCCGCAGGGCCATCCCATGGCTCCATGTGCATAGAGTTGTAGTCATAGAATGCACGCAGATCCGCATCCATCGTATCAACATTCTGCCAAGCTGGTGGAACGATCATACGAACAGCACGGTAGATATCCATACCGCCTACCAACAGGAACTCCAGCATATTGTCCATGCTGGACGAATCAGAACCTGTCGTATTTACAATCGGCTGCAACTCGTCAAGGTTTGGTAGCTGCTTAGTAGCGAACTTACTAGCACGTGCTTTCGCCCAGTTACGGTTACCCTCAACAGTATTAATCTCACCATTATGAGCTAAGAAGCGGAATGGTTGAGCCAGAGGCCAACGCGGTGCAGTGTTAGTAGAAAATCGCTGATGGTAGGTACATACCGCAGTTTCCAATCGCGGATCTGCCAAGTCTTTATAGAAGACTGGCAGGTCAACCGGCATGGTCAGTCCCTTATAAGAGATAACCTTGTCTGAGAAACTACAGATGTAGAAATCTTCTTCCGCAGCCATTGCGATTTCGGCTTTACGGCGCGCAACGAACAAGCTAATAGCCAGTTCTCGCTCACTCTTACCATCCGAAGTGATGAATACCTGCTCAATCAAGGGCAGTGTATCTTTAGCAATAGGACCGAGGCAGGCATCATCCGTTGGCACCACACGCCAACCAGCCACACCCAAACCTTCATTTCTAATTGCCGCATCAACCGCGTCACGCGCTTTGCCAGCATCTGCTTGGCTGCGTGGTAGGAAAACCATACCTACCGCATAAAATTCGCCCAGTTCGGCGCCTAGTTCTTCCTGCGCTACAGCACGTAAGAAGCCATCAGGCTTCTGCATTAACAGACCACAACCGTCGCCTGTCTTTCCGTCGGCAGCGATACCACCGCGGTGTGTCATGCACGCAAGTGCTTCGATCGCCTTTTCCAGAAGATCGTGACTTGCCTGGCCTTGCATGTGTGCCATAAGGCCAAAGCCGCAGTTATCTTTGAACTCACCGGGGCGATAAAGACCTTTGCTCATAAGCCATTCCCACTTAAAAATACTTAAAAATCAATATCTTAATAATTCTTTTTGCTGCAATATATGCGCCACTCAGCAAAAAGGGACAGCTATTCTACACGCCAGGGAGGTTTGGGACAAATTTCAAACAGTTAACTTAGGAGGAAAAAAGGGTATTCAAGCACCAAACAACACACGCAACCAATTGTTTTAAAACTATTTTTTCTTGCGTATATCTATTTGCACACCTTGGACACTTCTTGCCCATGGACGCACCTTTCTAAGAGCAGCAGGCAACCTTTTGATAGAAGCATTTGCAAGATCCCGGTTAGCATATTGCCCATAAACCACGACAAACCAAGGCGCTCCTTTATATACGGTGGAAAATAGGTAGAACTTATCCGGCTCCTGCTGTGACTTAACAAAACCCAAGGCACTTTCTTCGGATCTGGCCCCTAACATCTGCAATGTATAGTCACTTGATGACCAGGAAAGTAAATCCTTCTCATCAGAAGAAACATCGACACCTTTTGCAGCAGGCTCAACCTCTTTAACGGTTGGGTTGCGATTTACCGACAGAACAATCTCTTCTTTATTACTAATTGAGCTCTGTTTTTTACTTGCCGCAACTACAGATGGAGATGGCTCCACAACAACTGTCTTAGCCGAAGCCACAGGAGCACTAACTGGCGCTGAATCCTCCGCCAACCGCTCCTGCTCAACTTCAATCTTAGCTTCTTGCTCTTTCAGGCGAGCCGCCAGATCTGCCTTTATTTTTTCAGCTAATGCATTCTCATCTAACGCCTTATCTTGTAACTGCTCAGCGCCCTCAACTGCTTCTGTGGCCACTGGTTCAGTAGCAGGGGTGACAGTTACAACCTCCGCTTCATTCTCAGCAGGCACAGGCAAGGGAACTGACACTCGCTCGGTGATCTCCAACTCATCCACCACAGCTTTTTCTGGCATAAACTGCCATAAAGAGAGCGCTACGATCGCCATTAAAACAAACCCGATCCCAAGCATATGGATACCAGGTAGCGGAAATGCTGTTTTTTTCTTTGAAGCCTTAGAGCTAATAACCTTACCACCAGCCAACAGCGTCTCAATTCGACCGGGCATACCATCCCCCAACTGAACCAGCTCCCTCTTTTGCTTTTCGGGCAACGTTGAAAGTTCAGGATGGCAGATCTGCAGATACTCATATGACTCTTCACGAGTCATACTTGGAATTTCAATATGGTGAACCCTTCCCTCCATATGCTTGACCAGCTCTGAACCCAGAACTTTCTCGGCATACGACTCCCCAGATATTAAAACCAGCTGAGCGCCCGAAGCGTGAAGATTAATTAGAAGATTAAGGGCATTATCGGTTAACTGCTCAGCATCATCGATAATGATGAGGCACTTTTGCCCAGCGGAACTTACCGCTTTCAGCTGCGCACTAAAGGCGTGTAATTTATCTGAAAAAGCCCGATCTACTTCATCATGAGATGGGAATTGAGATGACAAATGCTCAAGTAGCACTTGCTCATTGAGTTCCAGCTCTGAACAGACATGACAAGCAACAAGTGTGGTATCACCTTGCTCAGGCAGCAACTGAGAAAGCAGTGTACTTTTGCCTGATCCTCTTTCTCCGGAGATAACCAACAAAAAATCAGAAAACCTAACCCAGTGCTTGAGCTTGTCAAGTAATTGGAGTCGACTTGGTGGTTCGAAGTAGATATTAGGTTTCATTTTGCTTCATAACAAAGAATTTCTATTCAACAGCACTGCCCAAGACTTTTCCCTGCTTTCAGAGTCTCTTTGAGTAAAGCTGCATCAAAATCAGAAGTCACTGTTGCCATACCTATTTTTTCTAGCAACACCAATCTGATATTCCCATCAATCACTTTTTTATCTACAGACATTAACTCAATAAACTGATCAGATGAGATCGTTTCAGGGGGATAAACAGGTAAATTTGCCGCTTCTAATATTGACTTTATACGCTGCACATCTTTACCTGAGATCCAGCCCAACCGGCATGAAAGATCTGCAGCCATCATAGTTCCAGCCCCAACAGCTTCTCCATGCAACCATGCCCCATACCCTTCAGATGTCTCAATCGCATGCCCAAAGGTATGCCCTAAATTGAGCCACGCACGAATACCAGCCTCTTTTTCATCTTGAGCTACCACTTCAGCTTTGATTGCACATGAACGATAGATCGCCTGCTCTAATAACTCCGGCTGCAACCCCATCAAGCCATCAATATGATCTTCAAGGAAACAAAGAAAGGCCTCATCGTAAATCAAACCATATTTGATAACTTCAGCCATACCCGCAGAAAGCTCTTTTTCTGGCAGAGTCCCCAAAACATCCGTGTCAATAATGACACATTGAGGCTGATGAAAGGCCCCAATCATATTCTTCCCTTTTGGATGGTTAACCCCAGTTTTTCCTCCCACAGAGGAATCAACCTGAGACAATAGCGTTGTTGGAATCTGAATGAAATTCACTCCACGCTGATAGCAGGCTGCAGCAAAACCGGTCATATCACCGATCACACCGCCACCCAAAGCGACCAGTGTTGTGGTTCGGTTATGCTGACCATCCAATAGCGAATCAAAAATGGTATTAATCTGATTTAGATCTTTATAACGCTCACCATCCGGCAGCACGACTGTGCCCACTTTGAAATGAGATGGAATAGTGGCTTTTAAACGCTCAAGATACAAAGGCTCAATTGTTTCATTAGTAACAATCAGGAGCTGAGACCCTTTTATATAAGGTACTAACAACCCCTTATCCAGCAATCCCTGACCAATATAAATTGGATAACTTCTGTCACCAAGTTCAACTTTCAATTTTTGCATACTAAGGATTCTATTCAGATTCTAGAGGGGAGCTTGCTCTCAATTGCTTTATGATTTCATTTGCAACTGCACGAGGATGCCTTTTATCAGTTCTGACAATAATATCAGCGGCTTCTAGGTAAAGCGGATGCCTTTCCGCCATAAGTGTTTCCAGAACCTCTCGAGGATTCTCTGTTTGAAGCAATGGGCGGTTCTTGTCCCGGGATGTCCTATCCAACTGCTGTTCAACCGATGTTTCAAGATATACCACAGTCCCGTTTGCCTGCAGACAAGTTCTGTTTGTCAGACGCTTGACTGCACCACCACCGGTCGACAGCACGATCGACTTCCTGTCACTCAACTCTGCTATAACAGACTCTTCGCGATCTCTAAAACCATCCTCTCCTTCAACATCAAAAATCCACGGAATATCTGCACCCGCTCGTGCTTCAATCTCGCGATCAGAGTCTAGGAATTCGAGTTTAAGTTCCTGCGAAAGCAAACGGCCTATGGTGCTTTTGCCAGCTCCCATAGGCCCAATAAGAAATATATTCAATTCGATAAAACCACTACTGCGATCTAAGCGAGTTTCTTACCAGTTTAGGTGTAATAAATATCAACAGCTCAGTTTTCTCAGACTGGTTTTCTTTATTACGGAATAACGCACCCATCACTGGCAGGTCACCTAACAATGGTATTTTATTGACTGTCTCACTGGTTTCGTTTTTAAACACACCACCAAGAACAATAGTCTGACCATCCGGCACCACTACTGATGTTTTGAGCTCGTTATTATCGATACTTATCTCACCATTTGGCAACACTTGACCTATGGAATCCTGCTTAATTTCAAGATCTAAAGCGATTCGATCACCTGGATTAATACGCGGAGTTACATCGAGGCTAAGCACAACATCTTTAAATTCAATGTTCACCTCGCCTTCTTCAACCGTCTGGAAAGGAATTTCCGACCCTGATTGAATTAACGCAGGCTTACCATTCGTAGTCATCACTTTAGGCTGAGATACAATTTCCGCTTTACCATCTGACTCCAAAGCGGAAAGTTCCAAAGCTAACAAACTACTCGTCCCTGGTTTAAAGCCAATAGCAATAGCACCTGCGTTCTGTGCTGTTGCCCCCAAATCAACCTGCAAACCTGCTGCAGTAGGAGGTGAGCCAAAATCAATTGACCCAATATCACGGTTTACGATCCATCCCTCTCCATTATCAACATCGTTATACCCAAAGCCCCATTTAACACCAAGATCTTTAGTTACATTTGACGTTGCATTAACCAGTCGCGCCTCAACCAACACCTGCTCTACTTCAACATCAAATTTCTTCAGTGTCTTACGAACTTCAGAAATCGCTTTATCGGTATCTCTAATCATCAGCACATTTGTTTCATCATCTGCCATGATGAAACCACGCTCACTGGTGATGATTTTAGCCTCCTGCATCGCTTTCATCATATCAGAGGCTTTTCGAAAATCGACCTGAATAAACTCTGTTCTTAAGGGGGACAATTGTTCCACTTGCTTTGAATTTTCTAGCTCCTGTTTTTCACGAGCTGCAATTTCTGATGCCGGCGCGATTAGTAGTACGTTACCAACTGTACGCTGATCCAGACCTTTTGTTTTCAAAATAATATCTAAAGCCTGATCCCATGGGACATTCTTTAATCTAAGTGTAATATTGCCACTAACTGTATCACTCACTACCAAGTTCAACTCTGCAACTTCCGCAATAATCTGCAGGACAGATCTCAGCTCTACATTTTGGAAGTTTAGGTCGATAGGCTCTCCACCAAATGGGAAGAGATCCTTCTCTCGTTCACTTTTCTGCGCAGCAGATTGTGGTTTAAAGTCAAGAACCAACTGATTATCAGTCTGGTAGGCTAGGTATTCATATGGTTCTGCACTTGGTTTTAAAAGAATACTGGTATTACCACCATTGGCCATTGAGTCGATAAACATCAATGGTGTAACGAAATCTTGCACATCTACTCGTTGTTCGAGCGCCCTTGATAATTGAGCACCAACCAAGTTTACAACGACATTACTACCCTCTTCCTGAATATCTACACCCGCCTTATCATCAGATAGAGTAATCGTAACCCGACCAACACCACCTTCAACCCGTTCAAAGTCAATACCGCTCACTTTAGTACGATCAGATACTGTAGCAATTCCGCTCTTAGGTTTAGCAGTTACCAAACCATCTTTTGCAGCAACCGGCACGGATAAGCTTGACTGCTTATTACCAATAACAACAAAGAGACTATTCCCCTCTGTATAAGTCTTGTACCCAGAAGCTTCATACAGACTCGTTACAACTCTCAACCGTCCGTCCGCCTGTGCGAAATCAACTGCATCTACACCACCAGTTTTAACATCAATAGAACGGCTTTTTAGGTCGCTCTCGACCCCCCAAAGATCCATAACTAATCTAGCGGGTTGATTGATCATATATGCTTGCGGTTCTGGCGGTGCCGACTCAAAATCAAACCTCAGCTCGACCTTACCTCCAGGAAGCGATACAAAATTTGCATTTTTCATTAAAACTTCTGCTGCCGCCCACTCCGACAGTGTCAGACCTAAAAAAAGCATACATAAAAAATGGCTTTTTGCTTTAATGTACGCTTTTACGTCTGTAATCATGGGGACCTGTATCATCACTGTTTTATCCCTTATTCCTGCTCTTCCAAGGCAAGGCTACGTGGTCTTTTCATCCAACCACCGCGACCATTTGAAACTATTTCTACAAGCTCTATCTGTCTTTCAGACATCTCTACAATTTCACCATAGTCAAGTCCCATGTAGCTCCCCACATGTACACGGTGAATTTCTGAATTCCCGTCCTTAATCAACCCCCAAAGCTCATCACCCTCTTTTTTGGTGATTGTACCGACCATTACCAACTGATCTATCGCGAAGGACTCTAGGTACTCTTTATCCCGAGCTTCGTCCGGTTTGATATCAGAATTTGATGCCCCTAATGATGCATTATCTTGTTCATCATCAACGATTGGCAATAGAGGCTTAAAAGGGTCTCGCATTGAGGCCCCTTTGTAGACAAAGCTGTGGTAAGGCTTAAACTCAGGCAAAGGAGCAATCTGTCCTCCTGGTGCTCTCTGGGCATCCGCAACAAACCTTTTAAGATCTGATGTTTCGTCTACCCAATCAACACACCCACTGAGAATCAAGATAATCAAAGCAAGGGGCATTAACCTTAATTTATATATCATCCTGACGCCCTCACTGCTCATCATCATATCGGTATGTCTTAGCACTAATACTCATAGAAACCTCACCTTTAGTAGGTTTAATGGAATAATTATGCAAAGTAACAATTCTTGGGAGGGCTGCAATACCACTTACAAATTGCCCTATCTGGTGATATGACCCCTGTACTGAAATATTTATAGGCAGTTCCACATAAAACTCTTGTTTTCGTTCCGAAGCAAGACCTATAGAGCCAATATTCAAACCACTATCTGTGCCTATCAAGGTAATATCATCCAACAGTCCGGGCACTTCCTTATCTGTAGGCAGCTGCTTGAGAAGTTCGGAAAATTTTTCTTCAACATCTGCCATCTGTTTTCTCAACGCTTCAAGGTTCGCTACCTGAAACGCTTTATTTTGAAAAGAATCCTTAAGACCCTTTTCTTTGGCCACTTCCCTTTCTAAATTGACCTTTTTATCAGTTGCGTAGTAATACCAACCACCAACTACTATGACTGCCATCAACAATACATAACTTACTATTTTGACCCCAATTGGCCAATTACCTGCTGTTGAAACATCAAGGCTATTCGGATCAAACCCTTTAAAAGCATCATGAAAAACGCTCACTGCTCATCCTCCTTTTTAGGCTTGACCAAAGGCACTGACAATTTGAATGATTTTTTGTTCTGCGTTCCACCAACACTACTCAACGCTGGCTCACCAAACCAGATAGACTGATCAATGCTACGCATCAAAGCGGAGACCTCTAAGTTATCAGTGGAGCGACCACTAATAGCTACTTTTTCACCTTTCCTATCAATAGAAGAGTAGTGCACTCCATCTGGCAAAACTCTGACAAGCTCATCAAAATTCCTGACAATTAGCGGCCTTGAACCCTGAAGATCCTGGATCGCAGTCAATCTTTCAAGTAGCGCTGCGCGCTTTGCCTTAAGCTTTTTGATCTCTGCGATCTGCTTATCAAGTTTTTTGGCCTCAGCTCTTAAATAATTATTCCTCTCTAGCTGCCGGTCTTTCATTAGGTCGTAGTAATAACCTACCGCCAGAACTATACCAACAGCCACAACCGCTGATACGAAAAGATTAATACCGAATTTCTGTTGCCTTTCCTTAGCCCGCTCTTCACGCCAGGGCCTTAAGTTAATCGTAGCCATAGCCCTTAGTCCTCTAATCCACGCATTGCGAGGCCGCATGCTTTAACTAATGAGGGCGCATCGCGCTCCAGCCTCGAACGATTAATTCTTGATTCAACAGACATATTTACAAATGGATTCGCCATCTGTGTAGTGATGCCCAACTCCTCTGAAAGCTGGTTGGCCAACCCATCAATTGAAGCTGTACCACCCGAAAGGTAAAGCGAAGAAAGCTCGCCATGAGCTCCTGATGAATAGAAAAACTGAAGAGAACGAGAAACCTGCTGTGCAACAGTTCCCCTAAATGGAAGCACGACCATCTCAGCAATTTCCGATGAAAGTTCATTCAGGCGAAGAGCCTGTTCAACTTCCTCGATACTCATGCCATATTGCTGATGAATAGAATTTGTAAGATCGTTACCACCGAACGCTTGCTCCCGGCTATAAACGATCTCGCCTTCTTTAAACACATTAAGCGTAAGAGTAGCTGCACCGATATCAACAACACCCACTAAACTTTCTGGATTTTGCTCACTCGAAGCCATTAAGGGAAATGTGCGCTCGACCGCGAATGTATCAACATCCACAATCTGACACTGCATTCCGGATGCGCTGATAGCATCTTCACGCTGATCTACATCTGTTCGCCTACAGGCGACTAACATGACTTGGTTTAAACTATCACTACCCTCCACCGGACCAAGCACCTCGAAATCAAGTGCAACCTCATCTAGTGGATATGGTATAAACTGATCCGCTTCCACTTTAATTTGGTCTTCCAACTCAAACTCAGTGAAAGCATTACTCATCTCAATTCGCTTAGTAATAACAGCGGATGCAGGAACCGCAGCCACAGCAGCACCCAGTTTGCCACCAGCCACTTTGATTGCTTTCTCAATCGTTCCAGCAACCTCGCCCACATCTTGGATATTACCATCTATAACTGCAGTGGGGGGCAAAGAAACAACAGCGTATGCCTCCAATGCATATCCATGACCACTCTTTGACAGAGCAACCAGCTTTACCGATGAAGAGCCAATATCCAGCCCTACTAAGCTACTCGACTTGTTCCCCAATAAGCCAAACACAAATTATTTCCCTAACTTAATGCTGCGTTAATCTGCATATCATACTCTAGGATATATCTAACAGTTATTAAACCATTTTAAATTCAATATACGCTAGAGCTTGATGGCAACCTGTCTATATAATAGACCCTTCTTTCTCTTTTACTGTCAAAGACTAGCATGTCAGCTATGATTTCGCTTTTCAAACTTTTGTTTAAATTAGGTATTTTTTGTTTCCTTCTTTGCTCTGCAGCAATTACAGGCGCATATTTATATTTTGAGCCTCAACTCCCCAAAGTTGAGACACTTCGTGACATTCATCTACAGACGCCTCTGCAGATATATTCCAAGGACAAAAAGCTTATCGCTGAGTTCGGTGAAAAGCGACGCACCCCTGTCCGTTTTGAAGAGATCCCGCCTCAATTTATTCACGCATTAACTGCAGCCGAAGATAGTCGTTTCTTCAGTCATTTTGGTATCGATATCAAAGGACTGACCCGAGCAGCCTTCCAACTTGCCACAACTGGACGGATACAAAGCGGCGGCTCCACCATCACAATGCAAGTTGCTAAAAACTTCTTCCTGACACGCGAGCGCACATTCACTCGAAAATTCATGGAGATTCTGCTCGCCCTAAAAATTGAACAGGAACTCAGTAAAGAAGAGATCTTTTCACTCTACATCAATAAAATTTACCTTGGTCACCGATCTTATGGCATTCAGGCAGCCTCTAATGTCTATTACGGCAAGAATCTGAAAGACTTGAGCCTTTCTCAATTCGCCATGATCGCAGGCCTCCCTAAAGCCCCCTCTGCCTATAACCCAATCACAAATCCATCTCGTGCAATTGAACGTAGAAACTGGATATTAAAGCGAATGCATTCGCTAAGTTTTATTAACGACCAAGAGCTAGAAGAAGCATCAAACGCCCCCGTCACCGCCAAGTACCACTCAAAAGAGATTGAGCTCAGAGCCTTCTATCTCGCAGAAATGGTCCGCAAGGAGCTTTATGACATCTACGGCGAAGAGCTATACACAGACGGCTACAAGGTTTACACCACAATTCAAAGCCCACTGCAGGAAGCCGCGAACAACGCTGTTTCCAATGGCCTGATAGCCTACACCGAACGCCATGGGTATTTTGGCCCCGAAGCGCAATGGGACCTTAAAGGCCTAACCGAAGCTGAACTATCCCAAAAACTTAACAAAGTCATCAGCTATGGTGTCCTGGAACCTGCTCTGATTCTATCCATCTCCGACAGATCAGCGACCCTACTACTGAAAGATGGCCAAAAAACCGATCTGACATGGGAAGGTCTCTCATGGGCAAAAAAACACATCTCGGTTAACCGCACCGGCAAAGCGCCACAAAAAGCATCCGATGTAGTGCAGGTTGGCGACCTGATTCGCATTAGATTCAAGGACAACATAGCCCATCTGACCCAGATTCCTAAAGTGCAGGGCTCTCTGGTATCACTGGCACCCCAGGATGGAGCGATCGTCTCATTGGTAGGTGGATTTAACTTCACACATAATAAATTTAATCGCAGCACACAGGCCGTTCGCCAACCGGGATCAAACTTCAAACCTTTCATCTACGCAGCAGCTCTGAACAAAGGCTACACCCCTGCATCCTTAATCAACGACGCCCCTATTGTTTTCCACGACAAAAACCTGGAAGGCAACTGGCGCCCTGAAAACTATAGCCGGAAGTTTTACGGTCCTACCCGACTGAGGGAAGCACTCTATAAATCCAGAAATCTGGTTTCAATCCGCCTACTTCGCTCGATCGGAATTGATACAGCCCAAGACTATCTTCACCTTGCGGGTTTCGACAAAGACAAACTACCTAATAACCTCTCTCTCTCACTCGGTAGCGCTGATGTGACGCCCTTACAACTGGTAACAGGGTATGCAACCTTCGCTAACGGCGGCTTTAAGGTGACGCCTTATTTTATTGACCGGATCGAAAACCCTAATGGGGAGCTGCTTTTTACTGCCCACCCCAAAACAGCTTGCAAAGAGTGCGACCCAGAAGCCATTTCAGTCGATACAATCGCCCCCAGGATCTACGATGAAAAGGTTGTATTCCTGACATACAACATCATGCAGGACGTTATTCGACAAGGCACTGGCCGAAAGGCACAGGTACTTAAGCGGAATGATATAGCTGGGAAAACAGGCACCACCAATGATCAAAAAGACGCCTGGTTCTCTGGCTTTAACCAGGACTATGTAGCGACGGCCTGGGTAGGCTTTGACCAACCCACCACTCTAGGAAGAAGAGAATTTGGTGGTACAGCCGCACTACCAATCTGGATCGATTTCATGCGCGAAGCACTCAAAGAAAAACCGGAAAACGCACCCATCCCACCTGAAGGGATCGTCAATGTGAAGATCGATCCGCGCAGCGGCAAACTTGCTTACCCAGGGCAAGCCGATGCGGTATATGAATACTTTAGAGAGGAAAATGTACCAACAGGGTATGCCGCCCCCACCAGCATCAGCAAAAGCAACTCAGCAGAAGAGCTGTTCTAAGCCCAAATCCAAACTTTTCAGACACAAAAAAACCGGCACTAAGCCGGTTTTTTAAGATCAAAATCACCCTTAAGACAGCGGGTAACTCTCTGGCAGCGGCAGACGCGCAACACCAGTATCGATAGCAGCCTGCGCTACAGCTGTCGACACAGCACCCAGCAGACGGGAATCTGTTGCCTTTGGAATGATATAACCCGGACCAAACTCCAGCGAATCCAGACCATAAGCATCTAGTACTTCCTGAGTTACAGGCTCTTTAGCCAGATCGGCCAACGCACGAACAGCAGCAGCCTTCATCTCTTCATTAATTGCAGTAGCACGAACATCCATCGCACCACGGAAGATGAACGGGAAGCCAAGTACGTTATTAACCTGGTTAGGGAAATCAGAACGACCTGTTGCCATGATCACATCATCGCGAGTCTTATGCGCCAATTCAGGGCGAATTTCCGGATCAGGGTTTGCACACGCAAATACAACCGGGTTAGCAGCCATCTTGGAAAGTTGCTCACCTGATAGCAGGTTCGGACCAGACAGACCAACAAATACGTCAGCACCATCAATTGCATCATCCAGTGTGCGCTTATCCGTTTCTGATGCAAATGCTGCTTTCTCTGGAGTCAGATTGTCACGACCAGAGTGAATCACACCGGTACGGTCAATCATGTAGATATTCTCTACTTTAGCGCCCATGTTAACCAGAAGCTTCATGCAAGCATGAGCTGCCGCACCTGCACCCAGACATACGATAGATGCCTCATCCAGTTTTTTACCAGCAATTTCAAGCGCGTTAATCATACCGGCAGCCGTCACAATCGCTGTACCGTGCTGATCATCATGGAATACCGGAATGCTGCAGCGCTCAATCAGTGTACGCTCAATCTCAAAACACTCAGGTGCTTTAATATCTTCCAGATTGATACCACCAAAGGTATCTGCGATACGTGCGACCGTATCGATAAATGCCTGTGGACTTTCAGCGTCTACTTCGATATCGATTGAATCCAGACCAGCAAAGCGTTTAAACAGTAACGATTTACCTTCCATCACTGGTTTTGAAGCTAACGGGCCCAAGTCACCCAGACCCAAAATTGCAGATCCATTAGAGATAACGGCAACCAAGTTACCTTTTGCTGTATAGCGATACGCATTTTCTGGATCTTTTGCGATTTCACGAACCGGCTCAGCTACACCCGGGCTATAAGCCAAAGAAAGATCAAGCTGAGACTCAGCTGGTGTAGACAGCTCCACGCTGATTTTACCTGGACGTGGAAACTCATGGTAATCAAGAGCGGCTTGTTTCATATCATCAGACATAGCTGCTGTTCCAATCTAGTTAAAAAGTCGAACAAAGAACTATATAGAAAAGGGTTATTTCGAACAACTGCCAGAATCGTTCAACAGGCTTTTTTTCTGACCGATAAGCCTAAAGAACTAAAAAAATGGTGCCAAAGCGGTGCATTCAGACTTATCTTCTAATAATCGAAATATGATCCACATGCGTCAGCTTCATAGACCAAGACAACGCATCGGTGATTTTTTTAGAGACCTTGGTGCGAATCCAACCTCTTAAATACACCTCTTCACCCACCAATCCAGACAGTTCATCGACCCCTTCAATACTGCACAGACCTTGAGCTATGGTTTGATCAATAAAAACGGCTAAACGCCCATCGAGATCCAGTAGGTATCCCTTCTCAATTTCTTTGACCGCTCTAATGCGCCCACGAAGTAACCTGAAACCTGACAGATCACCAGCCAGAGCTCTCACATCAACCCAGGGACGATCTTCCCAAAGGTTTCTCTTCTTAGCGCGTGCTACCGCTTCTGCGCTCTTGATACATCTTGAAAATCTAAGGTTTGGCGGGATAGATATTGAATAGGCGAGCCCTTCAGAAACCATCTTCTCTGACACCAAAGATCCATCAACAAAAAGATGTCCGAGCCAGCGTTTGTAGCGGTCTTGCTGCTCAGACCCTAAGGTTAACCGCAGGTCACCCGATTTAAGGAGCCGAGAGATAAAAACCGCAGCCTCTCTGGCATAAGGCTCATCCTGCTTCCCCTTTCTGACCAACTCTGGGGTATTCATCCCGATCAGACGAAGTCGACGACCATCATCCAATAGCACAGTATCACCATCATAAACATGTGCGATCTGTACAAGCTCAGCATTCTCAGGCACAGAACAATCACCTGCTAACACTATTTCGCCCCAGAAAAGAAAAAAGGCGCTCCATAATGGAAGCGCCTTTTTCAGAATTCGCAAATGCGACATCACTTATTTTTTCAGGCCACGAGAACCGAAACGCTTGTTGAAGCGATCGATACGACCACCAGAAGTCGCTTCTTTCTGCTTACCCGTGTAGAAAGGGTGGCAAGCGGAGCAAACGTCCAAGTGAATATCTTTACCAAGAGTAGACTTGGTTTTAACAACGTTTCCGCAAGAACAAGTAGCGGAAATTTCTGTGTATTCCGGATGGATACCAGGTTTCATGATAAGCCTCTTTATATTCATGCCGCCACCTGATCTTCTGCCAGGCACCGCATTGATTTAAACTACCGGTAATGACACCGGCTCGTTAAGTAGGCGGCGAATTATACGCATGCCGATAAAGCTTAGCAACTCAAAAACCGCTTAAATAATGAGCAACAAAAACTAAATGACAATTTTAAGACTCGCGATCCCAAGCCCATTACGCCGACTCTTCGATTACCACCCCCCTGCTGGCATCGAAACAGACCAGCTTACCGTGGGTGTACGCGTACGAGTGCCTTTTGGTCGACGTGAGCTTATCGGCATTTTGGTGGAGCTACCGAGCGAAAGCGACTTTGATTCCTCCAAGCTCAAATCAGCGACCGAGATTCTGGACTCTACTCCACCGCTCCCCCTCCATCTTCTAAAACTTGCCCGCTGGGCTGCTAGCTACTACCAGCACCCGGAAGGGGATGCTCTCCAGCAAGCGTTACCTGTTCTTCTCCGAAAAGGCCACCCTTGTGAATACCAGCACGAATTCCTATGGAAAGCCTCTGAGGAGGCTTCACTCTCGCAATTAAAAGCAAATGCATCCCGACAAAAAGAGCTTCTACAACTTTTAATAGAGCACCCATCAGGCATCAGTACCGATGCAATCAAGGCGGAAGGCGGCCAGATTTCGGCTCTCAGCATTTTGGAGGAGAAGGGTCTGGCAGAATCCTTCCAACGGCAGCATAAACAGAGTAGCCAAGAGGCTCTTCATGAAGCCGGCCTCACTCTCAATGCAGAACAGAAGAGCTGTCTGGAGCAAGTAAACCAGAGCCCAGGCTTTGCCATCCACCTCCTTGAAGGCATTACCGGCTCTGGCAAAACTGAAGTATACCTCCAGGCAATAGAGAAGGTCCTTCTCGAAGGTAAACAGGCCCTCCTGCTGGTACCCGAGATCGGACTCACTCCCCAAACTGTAAGCAGATTCAGACAACGCTTTAATATGCCGGTTGTTGCCCTCCACTCCAACATGAGTGACCGGCAACGCCTTGATGCATGGCTACAAGCCAGAGAAGGGGTAGCCAGAATCATCATCGGTACCCGCTCGGCAATTTTCACCCCCCTCCATAAACCCGGGATCATTATCATCGATGAGGAACACGATCCATCATTTAAGCAACAAGATGGATTTCGCTACTCCGCTCGAGATCTTGCAGTGATGCGAGCCCGTGATGAAAAGACCCCAATTCTACTGGGTAGCGCCACCCCTTCGCTTGAAACGTTACATAATGCGATCGAGGGTCGCTACCACTGGTCAAAGCTGACACAACGCGCTGGTAATTCAGCTCCCCCTGAGTTTCGCCTTTTAGATATACGCCAGGAGAAACTACAAGATGGACTCTCAGGGTTATTAATAAACGAGATAAAAGAGCATCTCGAAAGCGGCACCCAAGTTCTGATCTTTCTTAATCGCAGAGGCTTTGCGCCAACACTGACCTGCCATGACTGCGGCTGGATCGCAGATTGCACCCGCTGCGATGCGCATATGACACTGCACCAGAGGCCGCCACACCTGCACTGCCATCACTGTGACAAACAATCAGGCATCCCACACCACTGTCCTGAATGTAACAGTGACCAACTGCAGCCAGTTGGGGTCGGAACGGAACGTAGCGAACAAGCATTACAGCAACTCTTCCCCAAATTCCCGGTCATCCGAGTCGATAGGGACAGTACTCAGCGCAAAAATGCGATGCATGAGATCATGACCCAGGTGCACACGGGAGAACCATGTATTCTGGTAGGCACCCAGATGCTAGCCAAAGGACATCACTTCCCTAAAGTCACTCTGGTCGCCATTATCAATGCTGATGCCGGCCTCTTCAGCGCCGATTTCAGAGGAATGGAGCGAACTGCTCAGTTAATACTACAGGTAGCAGGACGTGCAGGGCGTGCAGATCATCCAGGTAAAGTATGGATGCAAACTTACCATGCCGACCATCCAACGCTGCAGACGCTGATAGAACATGGCTACAGCGCTTTTGCCCAAGAAGAGCTCCACCACCGAAAAATTTCGCAGCTTCCACCATTTAGTCACTACGCGCTGTTGAGAGCGGAAACACCCCACAAAGGCAGGGCGGAAGCATTTTTAGGAGCCCTACGTCAACAACTCGAAGAGGATATGCTGTTACCTCACGATGTCAGTTGGATCGGTCCCTTCCCCTCCCCGATGGAGAAGCGGGCCGGAATGCATCGCGCTCAACTGATGATCTACGCACAAAATCGCAAATCCCTGCATCAGTTACTGGCCAATCTTTGCTGGTACCTTGAGCAAAACAGGGAAGCCCGAAAAGTACGCTGGTCGATCGATGTTGATCCTACGGATACTTTTTAAGCAGTTCACACCCACTAGCTCTTAACAAGACAGACTTTTACAGGGATAATACGCGGTTCTTTCAGGGCCACTTTCACTGAATCCAATTCAGGTCCTCGGGCTCACCGACTGACTCCTAACGGTATACGTACACGAATGAAACAGATTATTGCAGAGCTGATCGAATCCGCACTACACACACTGATTGAAAACGGCACTCTGCCTGAAGATGTGCAACCGAAGATCATGGTTGAAAACACCCGTGACAAAAGTCATGGCGATTACGCTTCCAACATAGCCTTGACGCTAGCAAAGCCCGCCCGATCAAATCCACGCCAATTAGCCGAAAAACTGGTTGCTGCCCTACCCCAGTCTGACAATCTAAAACGCACAGAGATCGCAGGCCCCGGTTTTATCAACTTCTTTATTAGCGGTGCATCTACCAGCAGCCTGGTAAAAACCATTCTCGAAGAGAAAGGGAACTATGGTCGCAATAATGACGGAGCAGGACGTAAAGCTCAGGTCGAGTTTGTCTCCGCTAACCCAACTGGCCCGCTGCATATCGGCCATGGACGTGGCGCCGCAGTTGGTGACTGTCTCTGCCGGTTGATGGAAGCCAATGGCTGGGAGGTAACCCGTGAGTTCTACTACAACGATGCAGGACAACAGATCAACAATCTGGCTTTGTCTGTCCAGGCTCGCTGTAAAGGTTTAACGCCTGACGACCCAAGCTGGCCAGCAGATGGCTACCGCGGTGGTTATATAATCGACCTTGCGGAAAGCTTCATGCGTGGCGATACCGTCAAATCAGAAGACCAGTCTTTCACGGGAACGAAAGATGCTGAAGACCTTGAAGCGATTCGCCATTTCGCTGTCGCATACCTGCGCCACGAACAGGATCTTGACCTCAAAGCATTTGCGGTCGATTTCGATGTCTATTTCCTGGAATCATCTCTCTACTCTGAAGGCAAAGTGGAATCAGCGGTTCAAACCCTGATCGAGAATGGCTTTACCTATGAGCAAGAGGGTGCACTATGGTTGCGCACCACTGATTTCGGGGATGATAAAGACCGCGTTATGCGCAAAAAGGATGGCGGTTACACCTATTTCGTCCCGGATGTGGCCTACCACCTTAATAAATGGCAGCGCGGGTTTAATACCGTCATCAATGAGCAGGGTGCAGATCACCACAGCACCATTACCCGTGTTCGTGCGGGACTGCAGGCGCTGAAAGCAGATATCCCACAAGGATGGCCTGACTACGTTCTGCATCAGATGGTCACCGTCATGAAAGGCGGTGAAGAGGTTAAAATTTCAAAACGAGCAGGCAGCTACGTTACTCTTCGTGATCTGATTGAAGAGGTCGGTCGCGATGCAACCCGCTATTTCCTGGCCGCACGAAAATCAGATAGCCATCTGACATTCGATATTGACCTGGCCCGCTCAGAATCCGCAGATAACCCTGTTTACTATATCCAGTATGCCCACGCGCGTGTCTGCTCCATTTTCCGCAAACTTAGCGAGAATAACCTAGAGTGGGATGAGGCTACAGGTATCGCAGCCCTGGACCACCTGGAGCTGGAATCTGAGAAAAATCTGGTTATTAATCTTGGGCGCTATCCTGAGGTCGTCAAAAATGCAGCGTCGACCCGCGAGCCACATCAGATAGCCAACTACCTGCGTGACCTGGCGGGAGATTTCCACACCTATTACAACTCAGAGAAAACCCTTGTTGAGAGCGCAGATCTGCGTAATGCCCGTCTGACTCTGGCGGTCGCCGTTCGACACGTATTGGCAAATGGCTTAGATTTACTTGGCGTTTCAGCACCGGAGCAGATGTAACCCCATGGCATCCAGGAAGGACTACGCCAAGAACAAGCGCGGCAAAGCATCAGCCAGCCGCGCCAGACCTGCTGCGAAAAAGCCACCGGTACAGAAGAAAAAAAGCTTTCCTACCGGACTGCTAGCAATCACCCTGCTGCTACTTGGAGGTTTGGGCTACGGGCTCTACCACCTAACCAAAGTAACCCCGGAAAAAGTAGATACTCCGATCAGCTCCATCAGCAAGCAGGAGATCCATAAACCACAACCAAAGAAGCCGGTTCCCAAGCCAGCCGTGGTTGAGAAATCTGCTGAGAACCAAGACAAAAAGCGTTTTGAGTTCTACGAGATGCTGGAAAAAAGCGAGGTTGAGACTTCTCAGGTCGATGCTTACAAATCCACCCCTAAAGATGCCAAATCGCAACACAGCTATCTGCTACAAGCTGGGTCCTTCAAGATCAAAGCCGATGCTGAACGGATGCGAGCACAACTGATCCTGATGGGGCTTCCAAATGTACACACCAGCCCCAGCACCAGCAAAGATGGCTCCACATGGTACCGGGTGAGAACCGGACCTTTTGACAACCGCTCTCGCCTGTCAAAAGCCTACGACAAACTGGTCCAGAAAAACATCCAGCCTCTTCGAATTAAGCAGTAGCACCAGACTGCTATTTTGAGCCCGCTTTTTAGCGGGCTTTTTCATATATACGCCTTGAAATTCATCGCAAAGTCACCATCTTCCTGTAAACCCTAAACAAACAGCGCCATGCTTCATCGTTTCATGACCGGCCTGTTTACAAACGCCCTTTTCAGGAGCAGCTTAATGACAACGATTGTATCGGTACGTCGTGGTGACAAAGTCGTCGTAGGTGGCGATGGTCAAGTATCACTGGGTAACACTGTCATGAAAGGCAGCGCTAAAAAAGTTAACGTGCTGCACAAACATGATGTCATTACAGGATTCGCGGGATCTACCGCAGACGCCATCACTCTCAGAGATCTGTTTGAAGCTCAGCTAGAGAAGCACCAGGGCAACATTGTGAATGCGGTCATCCATCTGGCAAGAGAGTGGCGGAGTGATCGCGTTTTACGCCGACTTGAGGCGCTCATGCTGGTTGCCAATAAGGAGAAGACCTACCTGATCTCAGGGAGCGGCGATGTAATTGAACCTGAAGACGGTGTGATCGCTATCGGCTCAGGGGGCAACTTTGCACTGGCAGCCGCCCGCGCACTGACTGACAACACCGAACTTGGTGCTAAAGAGATCGTTGAAAAAAGCCTGCATATCGCAGCAGGTATCTGTGTATTTACCAATGACAACCTGACCGTCGAAGAACTCGACTCAGCCGTTTAATCCAGCTTAAGGAGTTTCCCTATGTCCAATATGACCCCACGTGAAATCGTTTCCGAGCTGGATCGCCATATTATCGGTCAGGATGAAGCCAAGCGCTCCGTCGCAATTGCCCTTCGCAACCGCTGGAGACGCATGCAGCTTAACGAAGAGCTGCGTGTCGAAGTCACCCCAAAAAATATCCTGATGATCGGTCCAACCGGCGTTGGTAAAACCGAAATCGCTCGACGCCTGGCAAAACTCGCCAACGCTCCTTTCATTAAAGTGGAAGCCACAAAGTTCACAGAAGTGGGTTATGTAGGGCGCGATGTTGAAACTATTATTCGCGATCTTGTCGACATGTCGATCAAAATGTTGCGCGAGCAGGAGATGGAAAAAGTTCGCTTCCGCGCAGAGGAGGCCGCTGAGGAGCGCATTCTTGACGCCCTATTACCTCCCGCACGACAGGCCGGTTTTGGTGAAGCAGAGCAGCCTCGCGAAGACAGCGCTACCCGCCAGGTATTCCGTAAGAAACTTCGCGAAGGCCAACTGGATGACAAAGAGATCGATATCGAAGTCTCACAACCGCAGGTTGGGGTAGAGATCATGGCCCCTCCAGGCATGGAGGAGATGACCAACCAGCTACAAAGCATGTTTTCCGGTATGGGCGGTGGAAAGAAACAGAGCCGCCGTCTGAAAATTAAAGATGCTTTCAAGATGCTTGCCGATGAAGAAGCGGCAAATCTGGTTAAAGAAGATGAACTAAAACAGAGAGCTGTTGAACTGGTTGAGCAACACGGCATCGTCTTCCTCGATGAGATCGACAAAGTTTGCAAAGGTGGTTCAAACAGCAGCGGAGATGTATCCCGTGAAGGCGTTCAGCGTGATCTCCTTCCTCTGATTGAGGGCTGCACCGTTAGCACCAAATACGGCATGATCAAAACAGACCATATTCTGTTTATTGCCTCCGGTGCATTCCATCTGTCTAAACCCTCTGACCTCATCCCCGAGCTGCAGGGCCGTTTGCCAATCCGCGTAGAACTCAACGCGTTGACACCTGATGATTTCAGAAGAATTCTGAAAGAACCTAACGCCTCCCTGACCGAACAGTATAAAGCGTTGCTGAACACTGAAGGGGTCACTGTCGAGTTCGCTGACGAAGGGATCCACCGCATTGCTGAGCTGGCATTTGAGGTGAATGAAAGCACTGAAAATATTGGCGCCCGTCGCTTGCATACCATGATGGAACGCCTACTTGAAGAACTCTCCTTTGCCGCATCCGATTGCTCAGGACAGACCATCATTGTGGACAAAGCGTTCGTTGATCAGCAGCTCAGCGAACTAAGCCAGGATGAAGATCTGAGCCATTACATCCTCTAAATCCGGAGAGTTATATGTCAACTGCACCGTTACCCACACAGATAAAGCTGCATAAGAGATCGCGTACGCTGGAGTTAAGCTACCCTGAAGGTTCTTATGAGTTAACAGCAGAGTATCTCCGTGTTCACTCCCCCTCTGCGGAGGTACGAGGTCATGGGATAGGTAACGGTGTACTTCAAACCGGAAAAAAGCTGGTTGGAATCAAGGAACTTGTTCCCAGCGGCAACTATGCTCTCAAAATCGTATTTGATGATGGTCATGATAGCGGAATCTATACATGGGATTGTCTCTATGATCTGGCAACAAATCACGACCACTATTGGCAGTTATATCTGCAAAAGCTGGCTGAGGCCGGTGCGAACCGGGATGGCGGCCTGATTGCGATCGACCGAGGCTGATTCATCTGCAGAACCAAGACAAGCCTCTGCCTTACCGGTACAATCTGCCTATCCACTTAAAGAACAGACTCAGGACATCTCCACATGACTGACCAACACAACGACAACACCACTCACTTTGGCTTCGAAAACGTCAAAAAAGAGGAGAAAGTGCAACGTGTTGCCGATGTTTTCCACAGCGTCGCTGGCAAATATGACCTGATGAACGACCTAATGTCTGGCGGTGTACACCGCCTGTGGAAACGGATCACGATTGAGCAGAGCGGTGTCCGTAGCGGCCAGACCATTCTGGATATAGCCGGCGGCACCGGAGACCTAACCATGCGTTTCTCCCGCTTGGTTGGTCCGACCGGAAAGGTAGTGCTTGCAGATATCAATGATTCGATGCTTAAAGTAGGCCGTGACAAACTGATGGATAAAGGAGTCACCGGCAATGTCGAATTTGTTCAGGCCAACGCCGAAGCCCTGCCCTTTCCAGATAACACGTTTGATGTCATAACCATCGCCTTTGGTCTGCGTAATGTGACAGATAAAGACGCAGCGCTGTGCTCTATGGCCCGGGTATTAAAGCCAGGCGGCAAGCTGATGGTGCTGGAATTTTCCAAAACGGATAACCCGTTACTTACCAAAGCTTATGATTTTTACTCATTCAATATCCTTCCTCAGATGGGTTCAATGATTGCCGGTGATGCGGATAGCTATCGTTACCTGGCTGAGTCGATCCGTATGCACCCTGACCAGGAAACACTGAAGTCGATGATGCAGAATGCAGGCCTGACCAACTGTAAGTACCAGAATATGACCGGCGGCATCGTCGCATTGCATACAGGCATCAAACCATAATCGATCACTCCACAACAAAGGGTAAAAAGCGATGATCGAGATGCTGAAAGCGGGACTATTCACGACAGCTGAAGAGGTCTGCAACCAACTGTTGCGCAGAGACCCGGTCACGTTGCAGCACCTCGCAACCCTGAACGGCCAGGTGATCGAGATTGAACTCACCTCCCCTGCTCTCAAGATCTATCTGCTTCCTCATACCGACGGGCTACAGATTCAGTCGATCTATAACAATCAGCCTCAAACCACGCTGTCGGGTACAGTCGCGGATTTCCTGACACTTCTCAGCAGTCAGGACAAGGCTGATGCTATGTTCGGAAAAACGATTCGGATATCGGGGGATAGTACTTTAGCAACTCGTTTTCAGGAGATTGTCGCTGACGCCCGTATCGACTGGGAAGCGATGCTCAGTGAGATTATCGGTGAATTACCTGCACACCAGGTTGCACTCTATACCCACTGGAAAGCACAATGGTATAAAAATACAGCTGACAGCCTGATCCTCAATCTAGATGAATATATGAAAGAGGAGGCCCGACTAATCCCAACCCGCCCAGAGGCTGAGCACTTTTTTGACGAGATTGATCAGTTGCAGGAAAGGGTAGACCGCCTCTCAGCTCGAATTTCAAATGCGGTTACCTCATCAAAATAGCAGTATCTTATCCGGTCAAAATTTAGTACATTGCGCCCCGTAATTCGCCCACCTTTGAAGTAATATACTCCGTAGGCTCCATGTTAAAACTTGTTAAAGATTTCGAAGATTTTCAGGTTATCTATTACTGGCTAGATGAAACCAACCAAAAGGTCAGTCCCGATCTCCCAACCCTGACACATGCTGAGGACTGGCTCGCCATCCACCAAGCTGAAGGCTACAAAGGCAGAGACCGACGACGTCGAATCGTTGATCGTCGACGCAACCAACGCCCTCCAGAACAGCAGCGTAACGGCAAGCGGTCCGCCAAGCCGTTAGGACGCAGAAAAACTGACAAACAGATCCAGATAGATATCGACTACTCCGAGGAGAAGATCAAGCAACTACGCCAATCTCTGGCCTCGTGATTAAAAAGGTTTCACCACGACAAAGATCAAAATAGGGATAAAGATCAGCAGCGGAAGCTCGTTAAACAGGCGGAAATAACGCCCACTTTTATCCAGTTCCCCTGCGCGCATCTTTGTCAGGTAGGCTTTGCACCAATAGTGGTAACCGATCAGAAGCAGGACAAACGCCAGCTTAGCGTGTAGCCAACCACCACTGAAACCGTACCCCAGCCAGAGCCAAAGCCCCAAAGCTAATGTAAACAGGGCCATAATGCTCATAAAGCCATAGAGCTTACCCGCCATAATCTCTAAACGCGCGACATCCTGCCCCGCCTCTCGACCTTCAACGTAATGCACAAAAATACGCGGCAGGTAGAAGATTCCTGCCATCCAACTGGTCATTGCCAATATATGGAACGCTTTAATCCATAACATAGAACTAATCCTAATATCCCAAAAGAGTGTAGAGCTGACCACTTTTCACATCGCGGCTGGCGGTAGCAATTGTACCCGCACTCTGCCACTGGCGAATAACTGTTTGCAACTGTGCTGAAACTTGCTCGGAATCCATTCCGGAATGGAGTTTGGGGTGATAAAGCATTTTTAACAGCAGATAATCCAATCCGGTCAAAAGTACATCAGGCGTTTTGTCATTAAAGATCGAAGGGTATACCCGCTCAGAGTCGTTTGGCAGCCCTAAGACCTGAGTTAACTCCTCGACAACGCAGCTGACAAGTTTGCCATGCATCCGCGCCTGATCGACGGGGATAATAATGCCCGCCTGGACAATTTCATGCTGTTTATTTTCTCGGATATTGGCCATACAGACAGCACCATGCACCACACCTTTCGCAGCTGAACCAAACATGCTTTCAACCTGATGAGCCCAGGCTGATTGTCGGGTAAACATGATCTGGAGGTTAGATTTTGCTCTCTGCTGTACCAATATAATAGAGAGTCCGGTGATCTCGGACAGATGCTCTATGTGTTTTGAAACCAGCTCAGTATGCAGTGCCCTGTCAGCCACCTGATGATCGATCCACACCCTGACCGGCTGCTCCCAGCGGCGCACATACCCTCCCCCAGAAGCGTATTCATTTTTAAGCGCAACCTCCTGAAACGCAGTCAAGAGGAACTTTGGATTATGCCAGGATTGCCCGTAGACAGCTCCTGCCGCAATGGTCATAAAAAGAAATAGGATGATTCGAGAGGAAAGCATCCTTAGCTCAAACCGCTTCTGTTGTTACAACGATCCGATCAGACAGTTCAACCTTAAGTTGATCACCTGCGACAACCGGCCCCACCCCTGCCGGGGTACCGGTCATCACAACATCTCCCGGTTCCAGCGTGAAGAATTCACTGCTGTAACTGATCAGCGGAATCACCTGATTCAACATATAGCGGCTATTCCCCTGCTGCCTGATCTCTGCATTTACCGTTAGACGCAGATCGACATCCTGCAGATCTGGAAAGACCTCCGGACGCGCAAAAGCTGACAGCGGGCAAGCACCATCAAATGCTTTAGACTTTTCCCAAGGGTGGCCTTTCTCTTTCAACTGACTTTGAAGATCGCGCAGGGTCAGATCCAACCCGACACCCACACCGATAATCGCCTCTTCAACCTCCGCCTCCGAAGCATGACTTAAAGGCTGACCGATCAGAATAGCCATCTCAGTCTCGAAATGAACACTGCCATGGCCTTGAGGAACAGAAAAAGGCTTCGCCAGATCAACCACACTGCTCGCAGGCTTAATAAACAGCATCGGTTCCGTTGGGATCGGATTGTTTAGTTCTGCCGCGTGATCTGCATAGTTACGCCCCACACAGATCACCTTACCCGTGGGCAGACCGACCATAGAGCCATCGATATATTGATGCTGATACCCCATACCTACTCCTTATGCTTTCGATAGCTGCAGTTTAACTGGCTGCCCTGGAGGGCTCCAGAAAATTTAACTTTCTTCTGAGCAGAAGCAGCGAGAGCGACAGAGTGACACAGAGCACCAGAAAGGATCCGACAATCACCCCATTCCAGCCTGCCAACTGCCAGAAAGGATCAAGATAAAAACCACCTGTGCTGGCACCCAGATAATAAAAAACCAGATAGAGCGAAGAGGCTGTTGCACGAGCATGTCGCGCCGTATGACTCACCCAACTACTGGCAGAAGAGTGGGCCACAAAAAACCCAAACGCATTGATCAGAAAACCCAATATGATCCCTACGATTGAGCCGGTCAGAGTGACAGCACTCCCTACCATCATCAACACAACGCCACTTGCTATCACCGCAGGCTGAGGCATTTTTTGCGCAATACGCCCTGATATCGCTGACCCCAACGTACCGCTGAGATAGGTCAAAAACAACATTCCTAACAGGCTTGCAGGCAGGTTATAAGGCGCCTCCGACAATAAAAATGTCGCATAACTGTATTGATTGATAAAGATGAAAAAATTAAGACCACCAATGAGGTACGCCAGCATCAGCATGGGGTTCTTCAGATGTTCGATGATATCCGACAGCATCCCCTTAGGCTGGAGGGGCCTTGCTTTAAACTGCCGGGACTCAGGCAGAAGCCAGACAAACAGGGTCAACAACAGGGTGCCTAAAACACCTGTGATAGCAAAGGCCGCTTGCCAACCTAACCATTCACCGATAAAACCTCCCAGAAGGCGTCCACCGATCCCCCCCAGCGTATTACCACTAATGTAGATCCCGACAGCTGCTACCAGGGCTCGGTTACTGAACTCATCTCCCAAATATGCAATCGCTATTGCAGGTAATCCAGCCAGACAGACCCCCTGTACAGCCCTGAGCAGAAGGAGCCATTCAAACTGTTCCACCTGAGAGAGCAGAAAACTGCATAGCACCACACCACACATACTGCCAATCATCAGTCGAGTGCGACCGATAGCATCAGAAAGAGGGCCGAACAGAAGCAGAGAAAAGCCCAGCATTAATGTCGTGAGCGTAAGGCTCAACCCGGCCTGCAGAGCGGAAATCTGAAATTCAGAGGCCAGCATAGGCAGCAGAGGGTGGGTCACATATACATTGGTAAAAATCATGAATGAGCCCAAACTCAATGCCAATGTTGCACGCCAAAACTGTTTAGATCCAGATTCAATCATCATACACCTCACTAGAGGCTGGGAGAGTATCAGCCCAGAGGCGATCATAAAAATATATACTTATTATGGATTTCATAAGAAAATCTTATGCATGGATATCAAACACCTGAAATACTTTAAAACGGTCGCCGACCTGAACAGCTTTACTCAAGCAGCTGCCCGGCTGCACATTGCGCAACCGGCGATCAGCATGGCGATCAAAAACCTTGAGGTGGAGCTGGAACTCACCCTATTTCACCGTAAAGACCGCTCCATAAGCCTGACGGATGAAGGGGTACAACTGTATAAACATGCCGCGCGTATTCTTCAGGCCACCGAAGATGCCCTACTCGAGATGCAGGAACTCAAAGGCCTGCTGCGAGGCGAAGTACGGGTGGGTATCCCCAGTATGCTGGGGTCTTACCACTTCCCTCCGCTATTGATGGCCTTCAGAGAACGATACCCGCAACTCAATCTCTCAGTGATTGATGGTGGCTCCAGCAAGCTACAGCAACTACTGGAGAGTGGAGAGCTGGACCTGGCGGTCATTGTCGACCAATCCATGCCTGCAACACTGCAACATCAGGTATTCCTTAGGGAACAGATGATGGTGATCTGCCCCACCGATCACCCTTTTGCAAGGCAGAAAAATATCAGCAGTGAACAGTTCTTTGCTGAAGATCTGGTGATGTTCAACAGCGGCTATTTCCACCGTAACGTGGTGGATCAACTTTCAAAAGAGGCCGAGATAACACCAAAGATTAACTTCGAAACCAATCTGATCCCCCTGATCAAATCAATTGTTAAGCAGGGCTTCGCTATCTCAACCCTTCTTGAGATGACAATCCTTGATGATCCTGAGCTTGTCGCGCGACCTTTTGCGACTCCGGTATGGCTGGATCTGTCGATCGCATGGCGAAAAGAGGGTTATCTCTCACAGGCCAACATGACATTTGTGGAGTTTCTACTTGAACATAGCGAACCGAAGTAACGTTAATTTGCAGCGATCTGCTTTTAACTTTATGATTCGCGCAAATTTTAGGAGATCACATAATGCTGAATGTAAATGAATATTTTGAAGGCAAAGTAAAATCCATCGGCTTTGAGAATAGTGAAGGCAAAGTCACCTCTGGTGTCATGGCGCCAGGTGAGTATGAGTTTGGCACCAGTGAAGATGAACTGATGAAAGTAGTCAGCGGTGAACTGATCGTGAAACTACCTGGTTCAGATGCTTTCCAATCCTACCCAACAGGTACAGAGTTTAAGGTAGCAGCCAATCAAAGCTTCCAGCTTAAAGTAGAACAGCCAACCGCTTACCTCTGCTTCTATAGCTAATCACTCCGCTTCCATATTCCAGAGGTTCTGCGCTTTAACTGAAGCTCTGGAATAGCTCCTCAGCGCATCTACAGCAGATCTCATCTGAAGATGAATATTTTTCCACCAATCTGTATAGAACATTCATCCTTTTCAACTTTGCCTGTGATAATATTCGCGCTTTATTTTTAGCGATTAAACCTGTGGCGCCCCTTGTTAGGATATGACCACACAAATAAAGAGCTGCACACCATGAGCCAAACAACCTCTCTTGATAAAAGCAAAATTAAGATTTTGCTGCTGGAAGGTGTACACCAGTCTGCGGTGGACACGTTTAATCAGAATGGTTACACCAACATCGAATTTCTGACAGGGTCCCTGCCTGAAGAAGAGCTGATCGCACGCGTTAAAGATGTTCACTTTATCGGCATCCGTTCCCGTACGCAGTTGACACCTGACGTCTTCGAAGCAGCTGAGAAACTGGTTGCTGTTGGTTGCTTCTGTATCGGAACAAACCAGGTCAATCTGGAAGCTGCTACGATGCGCGGCGTTGCCGTGTTCAACGCGCCTTTCTCTAACACACGCTCAGTGGCAGAACTGGTAATCGCGGAAGCGATTCTTCTTCTTCGCGGTGTTGCAGAGAAAAACGCTAAAGCACACCGTGGCGAATGGCAGAAATCAGCTAAGAACTCATATGAGATCCGTGGTAAGAAGCTGGGCATTGTAGGTTATGGCAGCATCGGTTCACAGCTGAGCGTAATCGCAGAGTCCCTAGGCATGGATGTGTACTTCTATGATGTGGTGACAAAATTGCCTTTGGGCAATGCGAAACAGGTAGGGTCGCTCAAAGAGCTACTCAATATCAGCGATATCGTCTCCCTGCATGTGCCTGAAACACCATCAACAAAAGATATGATGGGTGAAGCTCAGTTTGCAGAGATGAAGCAGGGCTCTATCTTCATAAACGCAGCTCGCGGTACGGTTGTGGTGATTGATGAGCTATGTAGTGCATTGAGTTCAGGCCGCCTTCTCGGTGCAGCCGTTGACGTTTTCCCAGTTGAGCCACGCACCAACAACGATGAGTTTATCTCGCCTCTACGCGAGTTCGACAATGTGATTCTGACACCGCATGTAGGCGGTTCCACTATGGAAGCGCAGGAAAACATCGGTTATGAAGTGGCGGAAAAACTGATCAAGTACAGTGATAACGGCTCCTCTATTACCTCCGTTAACTTCCCTGAAGTTGCACTGCCTGAGCATCCAAACGTTCACCGTCTGCTACATGTTCATAACAACGTGCCGGGCATCATGTCCGCGATTAACACCGTGTTCTCTGAAAACAGCGTGAACATCAGCGGTCAGTACCTGCAGACCAATGATAAGGTTGGTTATGTAGTGGTTGACGTTGATGCAGATTGCTCTGAAGTAGCACTGCAGAACCTGAAACAGATCGATGGCACTATTCGTTGCCGCCGTCTGTTCTGATAAGCCCTTAAGGACTTATCACTGAAGCGGGCAGCCTAAGGTTGCCCGTTTTTGTTTTCCCACTCAGCCAGAATCTGCAATATTCTCTGAAACACCTGTAACCGATAACGATCACTCTCATTAACAAGATGGTGTTTAGCCTGTTCGATCAGGGTCAGATCCAGATCTGGGTACAACCGCCCCATCACACCCAGATTATGTTGCCAGTCCACCGTGCTGTCGTCGGTGCCCTGAATCATATACACCCTTCCCTTCACCGGTGGATGCTGCTCTACCCAGTCACCCCAGGATAGCATTGCCCCGATCCAGCTAACCGGAATCTGTCGATGCTGCAAACTATCCCTCTCCTCGATAAAGCGGATGAAAGCAGCATCATGTGAGTTTTGACTGTACTGCCGCGGGACCCGTTTGAGGACATATTTCAACAGACTGAACTTACGTTTAATCGATCGCCATAAATTCGGGCGAATCAGTGGCGCCAACATCACTTGCACCCCCTGTTGAGGCATCGATTGACTGGAGAAAAGTAGCTGATGAGCGATCAATACAGCAGCTCCGGTACTCTGCCCAATCATATGTAATGGCCCGTTCAGTGAAGGCCCTACTTTAGAGATCAATTCAGACAGTTGCGTTGCGTAGTGTTTAAAATCATCCACGGCAAGGGGATTACCATCGGAAAGCCCATGACCGCTGAGATCGTAACAGAGCAGATCATATCCTGTTTTATACAGGGTCGTGATCAGCTTCTGGTAGAGCCCCATATGGTCCATATAGCCATGAACAATTACAACCGTTCCCCGACTATGGTTGTCATCAGTATGCGCGAAGCTCTGTAAGGTTACAGAAAGCTCATCTAACACCATCCGGCCGATTCGATACTCAGATGATTCCGCCAGTTCGAGAAGTGCATAATGTGCCAGATACCCTCTGGCATTTTGACAGGGTATCCCTGGAAGCGCAGCCTTATACAGAGGCAGGCCTTTAACTAGACAATCACGGTCAAACATCAGCACTCCTCTGACCGATTACCCGACAGAAACACATTCAATTCATACCCTTAACTCTAGTCAAACCCTACAGTATTCGCTCAGCTTATAGCGAACATAAGGCTTGGTTATCATACTTTTGGGTCGAGTTGGGCGACAATTGAATAGCATTGCGCTACTGTTGCATTGCACAAAGATTGCTGCCTACCCAATACTGCAGCAACTAATCATTCGGTTCACGGTTGCCTCGCACCTGAACTGACAGAATATATAACTGGGGCATTTTATTATGAGTCAAAGGGTACAGAGTGGCGGCCTGCAGGTTGCAAAGGCTCTTTACGAATTCGTTAACAATGAAGCTCTGCCAGGCACTGGCGTTTCCAGTGAACAGTTCTGGGCAGGCTTTGATGCTATTGTTCATGATCTGGCACCAAAAAACCGTGAGTTGCTGACAAAACGTGATTCAATACAGGCGCAGATCGATGCATGGCATCAAGAGCGTCAGGGTCAGGCATTTGATCTGGATGCATATAAAGGCTTCCTGAGCGAGATCGGATACCTTCTGCCAGAAGGCGAAGATTTCGAAGCATCTACAGCTAATGTTGATCCTGAAATGGCAACGATGGCAGGCCCGCAGTTGGTTGTGCCTGTTATGAATGCACGCTTTGCTTTAAACGCTGCCAATGCACGCTGGGGTAGCCTGTATGATGCGCTGTATGGCACTGACGCAGTTTCTGAAGCAGATGGCGCAGAGAAAACGGCTGGCTACAACCCTGTCCGCGGTTCAAAAGTAATTGAAGCCGCCCGTGACTTCCTGGATCAATCCGCACCACTGACCGCAGGTTCACACAAAGATTCTACCGGTTACAGCATCGCTGAAGGCGCATTAGCTGTAACGATGAAAGATGGCAGCACCACCACATTAGCCGATGCTGAAAAACTGGTGGGCTTCAATGGCGATCAGTCCGCTCCCGAATCTATTCTGCTGGTCAACAACGGCCTGCACTTTGAAATTCAGGTCGACCGTAGCAGCCAGATTGGTAAAGATGATGCTGCAGGCATCAAAGATATCGTCATGGAAGCTGCCCTGACCGCCATCATGGACTGCGAAGATTCTGTCGCAGCCGTTGATAGTGCTGATAAAGTCGTTATCTACCGCAACTGGTTAGGCCTGATGAAAGGCGACCTGACTGAAGAGGTGAGTAAAGGCGGTAAAACGTTCACACGTACCATTAACGGTGATCGTGAATTCACAGCTCTCGACGGCTCCTCTCTGGCCCTGAAAGGTCGTAGTCTGATGTTCGTTCGTAACGTAGGTCACCTGATGACCAACGAAGCGATTCTGGACAAAGAGGGTAACGAAGTTCCTGAAGGCATCATGGATGGCATGGTCACAACCCTGATCTCTATCCATGACATTAAGGGCAACGGCAAGTACAGCAATACCGTGACAGGCTCAACCTATATCGTTAAGCCTAAGATGCACGGACCTGAAGAGGTTGCATTTGCTAACGAGCTGTTCGGCCGTATCGAAGATGTGCTGGGACTGGAACGCTTCACCATGAAGATGGGGATCATGGATGAGGAACGCCGTACGACGGTGAACCTGAAAGAGTGTATCCGTGCTGCTAAAGAGCGTGTTGTCTTCATCAACACTGGCTTCCTTGATCGTACCGGCGATGAGATCCATACCTCCATGGAAGCGGGTCCGATGATCCGCAAAGGCGATATGAAAGCCGCTGCCTGGATCGGGGCTTACGAGAACTGGAACGTGGATAACGGTCTACTCTGTGGTCTACAGGGCCGCGCACAGATTGGTAAAGGTATGTGGCCTATCCCTGACCAGATGGCAAACATGCTGGAAGCTAAGATTGGCCATCCAATGTCAGGTGCTAACACGGCGTGGGTTCCATCTCCGACCGCTGCAGTACTGCACGCTACTCACTACCATCAGGTAGACGTGTTTGCCCGTCAGGACGAACTGAAGGTACGTGATCGTGCTAATCTAGACGACATTCTGACAGTGCCTGTTGAGCCGAACCCAAGCTGGACCGCTGAAGAGATCCAGCAGGAACTCGACAACAACGCACAGGGTATCCTGGGCTATGTAGTACGCTGGGTCGATCAGGGTGTAGGCTGTTCTAAAGTTCCTGATATCAATGATGTAGGCCTGATGGAAGATCGTGCAACACTGCGTATCTCCAGCCAGCATATCGCGAACTGGTTGCGTCACGGCATCTGCTCAGAGGAACAGGTCATGGAGACGATGAAACGTATGGCCGCGATTGTTGACCGTCAGAACGCCAGCGATCCTCTGTATCGCCCGATGGCGCCTAACTTTGATGACAGCATTGCGTTCGCTGCGGCTTGCGAGTTGGTCATCGAGGGCTGCGTCCAACCCAATGGTTATACTGAACCGGTTCTACACCGCCGCCGTATCGAAGCAAAAGCTAAATTCGGTGCCTGATCTACAGATCTGATTCAGTCTACACCTCGTAAAAAGCCGTGCTTACCTTAAGCACGGCTTTTTTGTTTTAGGTACACTACAACTGACTCCATCAATGCAGGGCACCCTATGGCCTCACCCGCTGAGCTTCTGGCTGAATTTATCCACAGCCATCCAAATCTGGTCGTTCTCACAGGCGCAGGTGTGAGTACAGATTCAGGTATTCCCGCTTATCGTGATCAAAAAGGGGATTGGCAGCACTCTGCTCCGGTTCAGCATAAAGAGTTTATGGAAAGTCACTACGCCCGGCAGCGATACTGGGCCAGAAGCCTGATAGGCTGGCCGCTAATACGCGATGCACAACCGGGCCCCGCTCACTTCGCTCTCGCCCGACTGGAGCAGATGGGCTATATCCGACTGCTAATCACGCAAAACGTTGACCGACTACATCAACGTGCAGGCAGCCAAAGCGTACTAGATCTGCATGGCAGATCAGATCAGGTTCGATGCATGAGTTGCGAACGTAGATACAATCGAATCAAAATTCATGAGCGGATCGCTCAACAAAACCCACAATTTACAATCACCGAGGCGGTAGCTCGCCCCGACGGTGATGCGGATCTGGAAACAGAAGCCTTCAACACCTTTAAGGTATTAGATTGCGAAAGCTGCGGCGGCGTCCTGAAACCGGATGTAGTTTATTTCGGGGATAACGTTCCTAAAGAATCGGTTTTTTCAGCACTAGACCAACTGGAACAAGCTGATGCGCTTCTAACAGTTGGTAGCTCATTGATGGTCTATTCCGGCTTTCGTTTCTGCAAGAAAGCACATGACTGGAGCAAACCGATCTGCGCCCTGAATCTGGGGGTCACCCGCGCAGATCCATTACTGGACCTGAAACTGGATGCCCCAATTGCAGAGACACTGACGGAAGCATTGCAGCAGATTCAACCAAACGACTAAGCAACTGCAACCATCGCTATCATCATAAAAAAGAGTTCGTCATCAGCAGTCGGATTCAACTGCCTAGCCCCGTAGTTGCATCCCCTTTTCAAACATCAAATCCAGTGCTATTGAGTGCTCCCATAGACCCCTAAACTCAGTTCACAGATCTATTCGGCACTGTGACATACACGCTCTTCTTTATATGGACAACCCTGCTGAGGTAGAATCACCTTTTATACTTGGAGTAACCCGATGGCTAACCGAGCCTGCGCCAGACATATTCTTGTTAAAACCCGTGATGAAGCTGAAAGGCTCAAAAAACGTTTAAAACTGGGAAATGATTTTGGCAAACTTGCTAAAAAATATTCCCTCTGCCCTTCTGGAAAACGTTTTGGTGATCTAGGTGAGTTCCGTCGTGGTCAGATGGTTAAACCGTTTGAAGATGTTGTCTTCAAAAAACCTCTACATGTCGTCCATGGCCCCGTAAAAACTCGTTTTGGCTGGCACCTGATCGAAACCATCTACCGTAAATAGTTGCGTCCTCCTAAACATTACATGCACTCGAAAGCTTGACCACTATCAAGCTATTCATTAAACAGTTATGTATAATCATTCTCATTAACTTATGCGCTAAATTCTCATAGGCGAACGAAAATGATTTCAAAATCTATCAAACTTAGTTTTGTTCTCACCTCTGTGCTTCTCGGTGCCTGCACAAAAAATGAAAATCACACATCTCTGACAACATTAAGCAAAGCGCAACTGGGCCAACAACTTTACTTCGACACAAACCTCTCAGTGAATCGAACTCAAGCCTGCGCCACCTGCCACTCCCCCACTCATGGCTTTGTAGATCCACGCGATAATGGTGTCGAAGGTGCCTTCTCATTAGGAGATGATGGTCAATCTCTCGGTGACCGAAATACCCCTACAGCCACGTACGCCATGTTCAGTCCAGAGTTTCATCTCAACGGTGAGGGTGAATATGTGGGCGGACAGTTTCATGACGGTCGCGCATCAGACCTGACAGGACAGGCAGGTGGGCCACCACTGAATCCGGTAGAGATGGGACTACCCTCTAAGCACGCTGCCGTTGATCGCTTGAGAGAAAACCCTCTCTATATCCGTTCATTTAAAGCGCTTTACGGTGAATCCATCTTCTCTGATAGTGCTAAAGCATATGCCGCGATGGCTGATAGTATTGCTCATTTTGAACGCACCGAGTTATTTGCCCCTTTTGATTCAAAATATGATCGCTATCTTCGTGGTGAATACACGATGACAAAACAGGAGGAGCTGGGCCGTACCCTATTCTTCTCGCAACAGTTTACCAACTGTCATCTATGCCACCAGCTAAACAGATCACAACGTCACGCCCAAGAGACATTTACGAACTACGAGTACCACAACATAGGCATCCCAACCAATATTGCCGGCCGCAAAAAAAATGGGGTCGATATATCGAAAAAAGATCTGGGATTGTTGAACCATCCTCAAGTGACTACTCCTGAGCACGCCGGTAAATTTAAGGTACCAACCTTAAGGAATATCGCGGTCACCGGCCCCTATATGCACAATGGTGTCTTCAAAGAGTTGAGAACAGTTGTTCTGTTCTACGACAAATACAACAGCCGCAGTGATCAGCGTCAGATCAACCCTGAAACAGGGGGACCTTGGGGGAAACCTGAAGTTGAAGAAAATATTTCGTTGAAAGAGCTGGAAACGGGCCCTGCTCTGAAAGAGCAAAAAATCGATGCTCTGGTAGCCTTTATGAAAACCTTAACAGACAAGCGCTATGAACACCTGCTGGATCAATAGTGAACGAGTTGAGCAAAAGGCGTGATGCCTTTTGCTCCAGATCTGCTCTCTGGCTAGCTGCCAACAACGAGATTAAGCCGGCCGAGGGATCGAAATAACCTCGCCAAAGGTTTGATACTCAGTTCCGCCCAGCCTTCCGAGGGGATCAACACTCGCTGCATCGATCTTCATACGGCCTTTCTCATCTTCAGTGACCGCTGACTCATCGACCCATACCTTTTCGATCTCACCAAAGATCAGGTGCTGGTTACTGTTACCTACTTCCTGATGCTGATATAGGGAGCAGGCCAAAGCTATTTTCGGCCCCTTTACCCGCGGCAGAGCAAAGCCCTCAACCTCAACAAGTTCAAGGCCACAATGCGCAATTTCAGATTGGCCGTGAGGAAGTGACGCAGAACTTTGGGTGACTTCGTTCGCCAGATCAGACCCTGCAATATGAATAACAAACTTTTCCTGCCCGATAATATTCCGATAGGTATCTTTTTCACTCCCATCCGGTTTTGCTGCACCCACAGAGATCATAATGACGGGAGGGTCACTGCATACCACAGAGAAAAAGGAGAAAGGTGCCAGGTTGTAATCACCGGTACCGTTCTCAGATAAAACCCAGGCTACGGGACGGGGTACCACAACCTGTGTCAAAGTGTGGTAAGCCTGAAGCTTACTCATTTCGGACATTTCTAAAATCACATCTATCTCCTCAGACACAAAAAAGCCGCCCACTGTTTCCAGTGCGCGGCTTATGATCTCACAGGGAGAGTTCGACTTACAGAGTCAGAACTTTCTCACCCCGGGCAATACCCGATACACCTGAGCGAACCACTTCCATAATATTCGAAGTGCCTAACGCCTCAATGAATGCATCCAGCTTACTGCTTGAGCCCACCAACTGAACGGTAAAGGTGTTGGGCGTTACATCGATGATGGTGCCACGGAATATATCCGCAGTACGCTTAATCTCAGCACGCACCGTACCATTGTTTGCCTTCATCTTGATCATCATCAACTCACGCTCAAGATGATCACCCTCAGTCAGGTCAACCACTTTTACCACGTCAATCAACTTATTCAGCTGCTTAGTGATCTGCTCAACGACACGATCATCACCCACCGTAGTCACTGTCAGACGAGAGAGTGTCTCATCTTCAGTCGGCGCAACGGTGAGAGATTCAATGTTGAAGTTACGCTGAGAGAACAGGCCAACAACACGGGACAGAGCACCAGGCTCATTTTCCATCAATACCGAAATTATATGACGCATGATTATGTTCTCTCCGTTTTACTCAGCCACATGTCACGCATAGAGCCACGAGGTACCTGCATCGGATAAACGTGCTCAAACGGATCAACCGCGATATCCATGAATACCATGCGATCTTTCAGTGCAAATGCTTCGCGCATTGCGCCTTCCAGATCTTCATAGCGTTCAACTTTGATACCCACATGACCGTAAGATTCAACCAGCTTCATAAAGTCAGGTAGAGACTTCATGTAAGACTGAGAATGGCGAGACTCATAGTTCATGTCCTGCCACTGGCGTACCATACCCAGAGACTGGTTATTCAAACAGATAACCTTCACTGGAATATCGTACTGGCTGATCGTCGACAGTTCCTGAATATTCATCTGAATACTGCCTTCACCGGTAACACAAACCACTTCCTCTTCAGGGAAGTTAAGTTTTACACCCATCGCAGCTGGCAGACCAAATCCCATTGTGCCCAGACCGCCTGAATTGATCCAACGGTTGGGTTTGTTGAATTTGTAATACTGTGCAGCGAACATCTGGTGCTGGCCAACATCGGAGCACACATAAGCATCACCGTTGGTGACCTTGCTCAGCATCTCGATAACCTGCTGAGGCTTCATAAGCTCAGAGTCGTCAGTTTTAAAACGACCACCATGACGACCACGCCACTCTTCAATCTGCTCCCACCACGCTTTTAAGCTATCCGCACAAGGAGCTTTCTTTGCAGCATGAAGCTGATCCAGCATCTCTTTCAAAACAGCTTGAGCCGGACCTACGATCGGCACATCTGCTTTAATCGTCTTGGAGATCGAAGCCGGATCGATATCAACATGTACGATTTTGGCTGTTGGGCAGAACTTGTCAGTACCATTGGTCACGCGATCATCAAAACGTGCGCCGACCGCCAGAATCAGATCACTGTGATGCATCGCCATATTAGCTTCATAGCTACCATGCATCCCCAACATACCGATAAACTGTTTATCTGTGCCCGGATATCCGCCCAGACCCATTAGGGTATTCGTTACCGGATAACCCAGTTCACGTGCCAAGGCAGTCAACTGCTCGCTGGCATCACCCATGATGACACCACCACCGGCATAGATAACCGGCCGTTTAGCGGCCAGCAACATATCCACAGCTTTTTTGATCTGTCCGGTGTGACCTTTCATGATCGGATTATAGGAGCGCATTTTAACGCTCTTAGGGTATTCATATTCATAGCGTTCGGTCGGCGTAGTCATATCTTTAGGAATATCGACGACAACCGGACCCGGACGACCGCTTTCAGCGATGTGGAACGCTTTTTTGATGATCTCTGGAATCTCTTCCGGACGTTGAACACTGAAACTGTGCTTAACGATAGGACGAGAGACACCGATCATATCGGTTTCCTGAAAGGCATCTTCACCGATCAGGTGTGACATAACCTGACCTGTAATAACAACCATCGGGATTGAATCCATATATGCAGTCGCAATACCTGTTACGGCATTGGTTGCACCAGGACCTGAAGTTACCAGCGCTACACCCGCTTTACCGGTAGCTCGCGCATACGCGTCTGCCATATGTGTGGCAGCCTGTTCGTGGCGGACCAGAATGTGTTCGACTTCATCCTGCGTAAAGATCGCATCGTAGATGTGGAGGAGTGCTCCACCAGGATAGCCGTAGATATATTTAACGCCTTCATCACGAAGCGCGCGAACAACCATCTCTGCGCCTGAAAGTAATTCCACTTTTATCACCCTCTAACGACGTCAGTGCTCATCACTGACGAAATTAACAGTTTTTGTTTCTGTAACGTTGAACGTGCCTGTACCAGACAAAATTTGTTGAATCTCTAGCGGTCTCACTCTGAACCATTCCAGGGGTAGAGCTGCAGGTTCACGTTCGGGTGTGTGCCGGAGCTGGGGATCGCCCAACCGACAGACCTTTGAGAAACGGCCCTCAGAAAGCTGTCTCCCTGAGTTTCGGGGTTACCTACACACTCAAGGCCTCAAAATTCGAGGCGGTAATTGTCGCAAGAGACGTTTATTTTTTCAACAAAAACATATTGCACCTGCGGCATTGTCAGGGATCTGCTACAAAACCTATTCTCATTCAGAGGATCGGGTTATAGTTTTGTCATACATAACTCAGGTTAGAGCCAGCAACCAACCCAAAACTGGCTCTGAATATACCTTTACAGGAGATCCCTATGAGTATCGCTGAGATTAAAAACAAAGAGCGTGTCATTAACGAGCTGATGTCATTCATCCGCAAGGTTCTGGTTGAACCGGATATTTGTGAGAAAGCGCTTGAGATAGCACGTGAACACCTGAATGATGAACATGCAGAGACAGTCATCGCGGATAAGTTATCGGCGACCACCAATATTAAGATCCCGATTGAGCACAGTGAAGCAGATCGCCTTTTCCTTCAGGTTCTGCTCGAAGTGATCAAAGATGAGCAGGCACTCTACTAAGAGTGCCAGGCATAAAAAAGGCTGCAAATGCAGCCTTAAATCTATCCTTTTTTACTAAGCCCGGCGATGAAACCGGTCAACACCTCTAACTTAGAGGGGTCGTTATCCACAAACTGGACATCCACAGTGACAAAGGTGGATTGAAGGCTCTTCTCATTTACCTGCAACCCACTGATAAAGCCATTCATCTGAGCAACACTCCCGCCCGATGCCTGTTCTATATCCACAACCACCTGTTCAAGAAGATGAGGAATCCCATCTTCCCGCTTAACTACGACCGAAACAGCCTGCAACGTTATCTCTTTGATCGCACAACGTAACATCCCCGCCGAGACACGCAGTTGCGCCAGACCTTTAGGTTTCTTTGTATTTTTCTTCGCCGCCGCAGTTTTACCCGCAGCTAGCATCTGTGCCGCTTTACGGCGAGAATCGGCGCTCGTTTCGATGCGTTTACCGATATACTTTTTAACCTTATCAACCAGTTGCTGGTCTTCAAAAGGTTTACCCATATAGTCATTCACACCTGCCTGAATCGCCTGCAATACGTAATCACGCTCTCCACGGCTGGTCACCATAACAAACGGGATATCTACGTAATGTGACTGCTGCCTTGCCCACTGCAGCAACTCCAATCCAGAAAGCCCGGGCATCTCCCAATCGCAGAGTACGAGATCATATTCCTCCTTGCTCATTTGAGCCCGGCCCGCTTCTCCATCTTCAGCGGAATCAATCTGATATTCAGGGAAATGTTCTTTTACAATACGAGAAACATGGTCACGAATAAAACGCGCATCATCAACAATCAGGACTTTAATCTGGCTCATGAGGGTCCTCAGGTACTTCTGTTTGGTTCCACTGTCATCTATTCAATACGTCATAGATCTATCACTAATACGCTAGCAAGATCTAGCTTATCGGTCTATTACTGGAATCACGATTGTAGGAAATTGACGTTTTAACGCCCATAAGACCTGCTGTAGCTGCCCCTGGGTTCGAAAGAGAAACACCGTATCCTTTTCACCGTAATAAACCCCAAGCGCTAAAGGCATTCCGGTACCTAAACGGAAAATATTTTTATTGGTCATACCGGTACATTCAAAATAACCGGGCTGGGATGGGAAACGCCATTTAGCACCGGACCATTGCGGCACGCCATTAGCCTGGGTGACAAAACAGACCTTCAACTGTTTTAACACCAATGCGTAAGCCAACCCCAGAGCCGGCTTCTCAACGATAAAAGCGTTAGCAACCGGGTTACGTCCAATCCCAGTCGTCACATATCCCCACTGACCTCCATCATTGCGATAGGCATAGACCGTTTTTCGCGGGTCAGTAGAAGTCACTTCATGGGAAAATTGATACTGCCCGTTCAGCAACCGAGGGTTGATCAGAGTATAAACCGACTCCTGTGTCAGGTTTTCCAAGAGAGGGCTCAGATAATCGGGATATGCGGAGAAGCGATACTGTTGAGGCAGGGAGATAGCGATCGGTTCGACACGATCGACCAGCTTAGGTGCTTCCGGTTTCACAACAGGAGCCTGCCCCGCACAACCCGCTAACAGCGTGACAAATATCAGCAGCCAAATGCGCATTCTAATCCCTCATTTTTTTCTCATTTAACAGAAGCTTACCCGATTTACCCTGTTATTAGTAAGTCGAATTTTCTGGAGAAACTTATTCCACTCTTTCCTACAGAGCAGATTGATAGCAAAAAAGAAGATGGAGCGACATTTAACGAAGAAAAGATGAGCTAATTTAGCTGGACATACCGCTGTACAGCGGTTGGGAGATTCAACACTTTTGGAAAACTTAGTTGGGGAAACTGCTCCTTAAGCGCTCTCGCCATACTTTTCAGCTGATCTGAGCGGTCAAATACCAGCAGCGTGTCTGTATCACTGTAGTAGGGGCCTAATTTCTGCGGAAATCCAGAAGAGACCCTAAAGAAGCTACTACGAGTTGAACCTGAGCATTCAAAATAACCAGGTTGCTGAGAAAATGACCACTGACCTGAACGCCAGACGGGTGCAGATCGAGCCTGGCTGACAAGGCAGATTTTCATCTGCTTAATGACTAATGCATATTGGCGCTCACCGTTCTCACGCTCCAACATAAAAGCATTAGCAACACCCTGACGCCCAATGCTTGTAATCACGTACCCCCAGCGAGAGGAGCGGGAATCCTGCATTGAAAGCACTGTTTTCTGCTTATCCGGTGAATAGATCCGTCCCTTATAGTGGTAGCTTCTCAACAGGTTCCGGCCGTTCTTGATACGATAGAGCGATTGCTCAGACAATGTCGTCAGTAAGGGGATCAGGTAATCCGTATAGGGACTAAAGCGTCCATTCGCAGAGAGGTTAAGGGTTAGAGGACGGACCTCCACTCCGTTGAAAGCGGAGAAAGACCGTTCGTTTTTCAGCAAGCTTTGCTCAGCCGCTGGCGATGCAGTCAATTTAGCCTGAGCTTGTAATCCACATAGCGACAGAACCACAAAACACAGTGCAACTAACCCCGGTTTATTACCCAATAACCACCTGCCTCAAATCTGAACGCCCCTTCAGTAATCAACAGAATAACATTCACCCACCAAAACTCAAACAGCCGTTTTAATTACTCGTACTCTCAAAAGAAAAAGGCTGTTAGCGGATGCCAACAGCCTTCCAGGTTTGTCTGAAATCAACTCTTAACGGAAGGTAAACTCACCCTGCTCCACATCAACGGCGATCTCATCTCCGGCTGTATATCGTCCAGATAAAATCTCCTGCGCTAAGGGATTCTCGATCCACTGCTGGATTGCACGTTTAAGTGGACGGGCCCCATACACTGGCTCAAACCCTACATCCACCAGCTTATCCATCGCAGTAGAGGTGAGTGTCAGCTCAAGATCCCGCTCAGCCAGACGGCTCTGTAGCCGTTGCAACTGAATGCCTGCAATGCCGGCAACCTGCCCTTTTTTCAGACTGTGGAAGACCACAACCTCATCAATACGGTTGATCACCTCTGGTCGGAAATGGTTTCCAACGGCATCCATCACGGCCGCATGCATCAACTGGTAGTCATCATCATCGCTGAAATTCTGAATCAGATCCGAGCCCAGATTAGAGGTCATCACCACAATAGTATTGCGGAAATCAACCGTGCGCCCCTGACCATCAGTGAGGCGCCCATCCTCCAGCACCTGCAACAGAATGTTAAACACATCCGGATGGGCTTTTTCCACTTCGTCCAAAAGCAGCACAGAGTACGGTTTACGTCTGACAGCTTCTGTCAGGTAGCCCCCCTCTTCATAACCAACATATCCCGGAGGAGCACCAATCAGTCGAGCCACAGAGTGCTTCTCCATAAACTCAGACATATCGATCCGGACCATCGCTTCTTCTGTATCGAACAGGAAGCTGGCAAGCGCTTTACACAACTCCGTTTTACCCACCCCTGTCGGCCCCAGAAACAGGAATGAGCCGTTGGGGCGATTCGGATCGGCAAGGCCGGCACGGGAACGACGTACCGCATTAGATACGGCGGTAACAGCCTCCTCCTGGCCTACCACCCTTTCATGCAGAGCCTCCTCCATACGCAAGAGCTTGTCACGCTCCCCTTCCAGCATTTTGCTAACCGGGATGCCAGTCCAGCGGGAGACCACCTCTGCAACCTCCTCTTCAGAAACCTTATTACGCAGTAGTTTGGTTTCCTGTGCTCCGCTCTCTTCTGCCTCTGAGGCTGCCTGCAACTGTTTTTCCAACTCAGGAATCAGTCCATACTGCAGCTTGGACATCTCTTGAAGATCGCCTGCTCGGGTATGCTTTTCAAGCTCTATACGCGCCTGATCCAGCTCCTCCTTAATCTTTTGGGAACCCTGAAGCGATAACTTCTCCGCTTTCCAGACCTCATCCAGATCAGAGAACTCCTTCTCGACACGGCTGATCGTTTCTTCCAGCTCTTGTAATCGCTGCTGCGCTGCTGAATCTTTCTCTTTCTTCAGTGCCTCACGCTCCATTTTGAACTGAATCAAACGACGTTCCAGGCGATCCATATCTTCCGGTTTGGAATCCATCTCCATACGGATTCTGGATGCGGCCTCGTCTATAAGATCGATCGCTTTATCCGGTAGCTGCCGATCCGTGATATAGCGCTGTGAAAGTTTGGCTGCGGCGATGATGGCAGAATCGGTAATATCCACACCATGATGCACCTCATATCGCTCTTTCAGGCCTCGCAAAATTGCGATCGTGGACTCCTCATCCGGCTCATCAACGATAACTTTTTGAAAACGACGCTCAAGCGCAGCATCCTTCTCAACATACTGTCGGTACTCATCCAGCGTAGTTGCACCAACACAGTGAAGCTCACCGCGTGCCAGCGCTGGTTTCAGCATATTCCCTGCATCCATGGCCCCTTCGCCTTTACCCGCGCCAACCATGGTATGAAGCTCATCAATAAACAGGATAATCTGTCCTTCCTGCTTCGAAAGTTCATTCAAAACAGCCTTCAGCCGCTCTTCAAATTCACCCCGAAATTTTGCACCGGCAATTAAAGCCCCCATATCCAGGGAGAGAACCGTTTTATTCTTGATCCCTTCCGGTACTTCACCGTTCACGATACGTTGAGCCAACCCTTCCACAATCGCGGTTTTACCCACTCCAGGTTCACCGATCAGAACAGGATTATTCTTCGTACGACGCTGCAATACCTGAATGGTGCGACGAATTTCATCATCCCGACCGATGACCGGATCAAGCTTTCCAGACTCCGCCCGCTCGGTCAGGTCGATACAATATTTAGCCAAAGCCTGACGATTACCTTCTGCATTCGGATCCTGCACTGACTCACCTCCTCGGACCTGATTGATGACCGCTTCCAGCCGCTGTGCGTTAATTCCAGCTTCTCGCAGCGCCTTACCCGCATCTGATTTGTCATCGACCATAGCCAGCAGAATCAACTCACTGGCTATAAACTGATCTCCCCTTTTTTGGGCGATCTTATCGGTTTTGTTGAAAATTCGTGCGACATCCTGCGACAGTCTGATCTCACCATCAGGCTCCTGAACTCGCGGAAGTTGCTGCAGTGATCTCTCGACCGCAGCCTTTAAACGAGCACTATCCGCTCCTGCCTGTGATAATAGCTGGATAGATGAGCCTTGCTGCTGATCCAGTAGTGCACTTAAGAGATGAATGGGTTCGATGTAGTTATGATCCAGGCCTACCGCCAACGACTGTGCATCAGCCAGCGCTTCCTGAAGTTTGGATGTAAATTTATCTGGGCGCATATAACCTCCACAAAGCGTTCACTTACCCGCCTGAATTGCCTGCTTGGCCGACTGCGGGGTTTGATGATTTCGCGTTACAACAGAGGTATGGGGGTAAAAACTGCCCGCTTCAAGTGCTGCGGGCATAAAATTAGCAATTTCTTATATAAATCAAACCTACAGAACCAATAAAACAGCCCTATGAAGAGAAACGCTGTTTATTGCTCTCAATGAACGCCCTGACATCATGCTGATTAGTCTCAGCTGCACACAGACAGACCAGTATCCGGTTTTCATCGATCAGATAGCCACTAAAATGTGTATCACCCACCTCCATATGAGCCTCATCATAGCCATCCACATGCTTACCTACATTCTTAAAAATATAGATCAGGGATTGCCGGGCAACGGCTAGGTGTTTGCGGTACTCGCTGGGAAATGAGGAGTGCTTGACCTCTCCGTTATCAAGAACGCATCCATACTGCAGCAACCGCTGCTCTGCCATCTCATGCCAAATAGTCATTTTCTCGACTCCACTGCAAAAGATCGCTGGCTTGTTGCTTCAAAACAGGCAATGAGACATCGCGCTCCGAACATAAACAGAGCGCCTGATCATCGTCAGAAAACATCGATAAAGTCCTCACTGCTGGTCCCCCAACAACAATATTACTCACCTCGCCTACCAATTCAGATTTCTGTGCAATCGCAGAGGACAGTTTGTGCATGCTTTTCAGAAGGGCAACGCTTTGTTGTTCATCAATATTTGAGCTGAGTACCTCTTGCTCTGCCCCCAGGTGCATCGCTCCCAGAATGCCACGTTTGTTCATGGCTGCATCCAGCAGTGTTTCTTCATAGATCGGTTTATAGAAATCGAGCGAAAAACCATTATGGTCCAGTATGCGTTCACCCACCTCAGCCCAATTGATCTCTAGCTCAACCGCTGAAATCAGCTCCTCAACAATACTCAGCACCGTTTTTGGGTTGCGTACGTCGACAAACATCACTGTAGCCATCAGCCCCAACTCACGTATACACGCCAGATAGTCGTTATAGCCAGGGTTGGGTTCAATATCTGAGTGTGTAACAGCGATGATCAAGCGGCGTTTACGAATATATTCACCGAACTCTTTCACATAGAAGCGGACATCTCGGAAAGGATCCTTCCTCGTATTGTCCACCAGCAGAACCAGGCCGATAGCATCATGGGCAAACTGATTGGCCAGCATCTCCCACATAAAACTGAAACGCTCCTGGCCTGGCGTGCCATATAGATGCACGCGAGAGTCTTGCGCCAACTCCAAGACACCGTAATCCATGGCGATAGTTGTGTTTTTTTTACGTCTGACCGTAACATCACTGGCTTTGGCATCTGTATCCAGTGTTTCAATATCACTTAGCGACCGAATCGCGGTTGTCTTGCCAGCACAGACCGCTCCGGTAAACAGGATTTTATGATCCTTCATATGCACTTCCCTGTTCGAACATCAGTTATCATCTCGCCAATAAATTTATCGCTACTCATCAATTTACTTGCCTCACAGCTTTCGTTGTCGCCGCCTGATCAGGCCAACATCCTGTTCACCTGCTCCTGCAGAAAGAGCTTCTTAACTTCAGCAACATGATCCCGAACCAATGCTATATTGCACGCTTTATCGGACATACACACCAAGACAAGTTCAGGCTTTAATATAAAACCACTCAGGCGCTTATCACCAATTTCCAGATGCGCTTCGTTATGCTTCGCGTTCATTCTGGCAACATTCAGGAACACATAATTGAATGCTTGCTTGGCGATGGTTTCATGATTTTTTTTATCTGGGGTAAACGATGAAGCCAACACCTCTTTACCCTGTAGCAAGCAACTATTCTCTATCACATTGGGCTTATCTACTTTATCGAGCAGCTCAATCATTGACGGCTCCACTGCAGAAGGTCTGATGCCTGTTGTTTAACGACGGTGATGCTGAGCTCTTTATCGGAACATAAACCCAGTGCCTGTTCCTTTTCCACGAAGACCGATAAGGTTTCCTGCTGAGGACCACACAACACCAGATCATCTATATGCCCCATAAAGGCAGCTTTGTTTTCTAAAGCAGCAACCAGATTAACCATAGACTTTAACAACTCCTTGTTTTGATTGTTCTCCACGTTTGAACTGATCACCTTGCGATCAGGCCCAAGGTGCATTGCCCCGGTAATACCACGAGTATTCATCGCTGCATCCAGCAGAGATACTTTCTCGATTGGGCTATCATCATCTTCGTCCTCATTTGCATTCGGCATGGTGCTGTTAACCGCCAAGCGCTCCTCGAGGGTTTTCCAATCTATGTCCCGCTCTCGTAGCCCTACCAGCTCTTTAACTACATTTAATACAGAGGAGGGGTCACGCGCATCAATAAATAAAACGGTGGTAAACAAACCCATCGATTTGAGTTCATTCATATAGAAATCATAATCAGGATCGGCTTGCTCATCAGAATGAGTCACCGCTATGATCAATCGGCGACGAACAATAAAGTCTCTGAACTCTTCAACATAGAAGCGGATATCTTTGAAGGGATCATTTCGGGTGTTATCGACCAGCAGCACCAGCCCCTCAGCATCATGGACCAGATCGCTCATCATGAGCTGCCACATGAATTTAAAGCGCTCCTGCCCGGGGGTACCGTAGAGATGCAACCGAGCAGTTTCGGAGAGGTCCAAAACACCGTAATCCATCGCAATGGTCGTTTTTTGCTTACGCCGTATTGCTGAGTCACTCACGCTGGCATCAGTATCGACTGTTTCGATATCACTCAACGATTTGATCGCTGTGGTTTTACCTGAGCACACAGACCCTGTGAAAAGAACTTTATAATCTGACATTCTAAATCCCTCATTGCATCTTACGTCTGTAAGGCAATGGACTATCTATTCCTTGAGAAAGCAACGCTTCCTGAAGCCGCAACCGCGCTGAGTTGATACGGCACATACTAAAGCGGGATATACGTTTGGGGTAAATGTAATTCTTAGCCTAAACCCTACAAGTTGCAACCCTGTTAATAAACTTCAACTCGTTACAACCGCCTTGATATGAACCAAATCAATATTTTTGAATGTTCTTTTCAGCAAAAAAGCCTCTTATAACCTAGGGGGTCATCAAGTAATCGGCAGATCAAAATACTGATCGGTAAAGGGTTCACCATCCAGAGTAAAGTGCCACCACTCCTGATGAAAAGGGACAAAACCATGCTGCATCATCACGGTTTGCAGCAAGAGTCGGTTCGCACGCACCTGGCCGGACAGATGCTCATAGTCAAACCAGGATTCAGGGCCAAAGAAATCAAATTCGGTCCCCATATCAAGCGGTAAACCATCCGCAAGATCAATAATTGTCAGATCCACAGTGCTTCCACGCGAATGACTGGAGTGCTTGATCAGATACCCCTGATTAAAGAGATCTTTCTTGTTTAGCCCCGGAAAAAACCGGCCTTGTGTAGGGCATTCACCCGGAGAACCGCACCACTCGATGAAATGATCAACAGCCCTTTGGGGGCGATATGCATCAAATACCATTAAGCCAAGGCCAAATGTATTTAATTGATGTTGCACGCGTTGCAGCGCCAGAGCCGCAGGCTTCGTGAGCAGGCAGCGTTCTGCCAGATACCCATTGATCACAGCACCTACAAAGTTATCCCCGGTAAAATACTTCATATCCAACCGGATCGAAGCATCGATGTCGTGCAGATCAACAAAAAAGTCAGGCAACGCTGCGTGCTTTTTCAATTCGTTATCCCTATTACTTACTCGATCCAGATCAAGCTGGCCATTCGCCCTGTTTGCCCATCTCGTCGATAGGAGTAGAAACGTTCAGAATCCGTATAGGTACACAGATCCCCACCGCTGATATGCACCACCCCCTGCTGCTCTAACTTTAATCGCGCCAAAGCATACAGATCAGCCATATACTTTTCCGGTGTATCAGGAACAGGGGTAAATGCTGAATCGGCTTGTTGCATCTGACGAGTAAAAGAATCCAGCACCTCTGGACCTACCTCAAAGGCATCTGGACCGATCGCTGGGCCAAGCCAGACATGCACCTTTGCTGGATCAGCAAAAATTTCCAGCGTTTTCTCCACAACACCATCAAGCAACCCCCGCCAACCGGCATGAGCAACGGCCACCTGTTTAGCCTGATCATCGGCAAAGAAAACCGGCAGGCAATCCGCCGTCATCACGATGCAGGCAAGTCCCTGCTCATCTGACCAGCAAGCATCCGCCTCTGGCACTGAACCATCATCGCTAGCCTTAACCAGACAGGTACCGTGGACCTGGTTTAGCCATTGGGGTTGACGCTCCAAACCCAGTTCAGCGAGTAACAGGGCACGATTTTGAGAAACAATCTCTGGGTGATCCTGTACATGATCCCCCAGATTGAGCCCCGCGTACCCCCCTGTACTGAAACCACCCGACCGCGTCGTTGTCACCGCTTTTACCCGTATAGGCGCATCCCAATTAGCAGTGATAAATTCCACGCGGATTACACCTCACTCTCTTGCTGAGCCGCATCTTGTTCAAGGACCCCCAATAGATGCTGAATATCATCAGGAAGATCCACTTCCCAGGACATCTGTTCCCCTGTATGGGGATGCCATAGCTCCAGTTTTTTAGCGTGCAGCGCCTGCCGTTTGAAATCACGCAACGCTTCAATCATCTCATCGCTGCACCCTTTAGGCAGTCTAAAACGACCGCCATACATCTGATCACCAATCAAAGGGTAATTAATATGTGCCATATGGACACGAATCTGGTGAGTTCGTCCGGTCTCCAGCTTCAGTCGGATATGTGTATGAGCCCTGAACTTTTTCAGTATTCTATAGTGAGTGACCGCTTCTTTACCCACCCCCACAACCGCCATCTTCTGACGGTTTTTAGAGTGCCGTCCCATCGGCTCATCAACAATGCCACCGCCGGTCATTACACCGTGAACGATCGCCTCATACTCACGCCCCATAGAGCGCTCCTGCAGCTGATCCACCAGCTCTGTCTGCGCTGCGATCGTCTTAGCAACAACCATAAGCCCGGTTGTATCCATATCAAGACGATGAACAATACCGGCACGTGGAACCTGAGCGATATCAGGGCAATGGAACAGCAGTGCGTTGAGCAGGGTACCATCCCGATGACCAACAGCAGGGTGAACCACCAAACCCGCCGGTTTATTAATAATGAGAATATGCTCATCCTCATAAACAATATCCAACGGAATACCCTGGGGCTTGTGATCTTCGATCACCTCCAGCTCGGCATCGATCTCGATACGCTCTCCCCCTAATAATTTGTCACGGGGGCGTTTCGCTTCGCCATCCACTTTCAGGGAACCATCCTTTATCCATCCCTGCAGACGAGAGCGAGAGAAATCAGGAAACAGCTGGGCTACAGCTTGATCCAGCCGCTTGCCTACCAGACTTTCATCGACTTGTGCTTCTAGTTGTATTTGGTCAGACATCAGAACCTGTCAGAACTTTGTGAATTGTTACGTCCGGGTCTGTTAACAGGCCCAATCAGTTGTGTTTAAATAGGCCGTTAAATTGCATTTAGCCTCTGTGCGTTCAGTATAACTGTTCAGGCCGGAGACTACACCGGGATAAAAATAAAGATGCGTATTACCAAGACTCTCGTTATCGCTCTGTTCTGCATAATGACAGCAGCCTGCTCGTGGTTTGAGGATGTTGAAAAATATCCTGATGTGCCGGAGCAGCAGTTATTCGATGAAGCGATGACGGCCATGGATGAATCCAACTATGACCTTGCCATTGAAAAGCTGCAACTACTGGAAGCGCGTTATCCATTCGGTCGCTTCTCAGAACAGGCGCAACTGGAACTGATCTACGCATATTTCAACAACTATGAACCGGAAGCTGCCCGTGCTTCTGCTGATCGTTTTATCCGACTGCACCCTAATCATGACAATATTGACTATGCCTACTATCTCAAGGGGCTGACTGCATTTGAACAGGATATCTCCTGGATCACTCAGTACCTGCCGATTGATGAGACCCAACGAGATCCTGGTGCCGCACTCGACTCCTTTGAAAGCTTCGCTACACTGGTTAACCGCTATCCAGAAAGTCAGTATGCCCCTGATGCACAGAAGCGTATGGTTTACCTCAAAAACCGTCTGGCCGCGTATGAAGTGCATGTGGGACGTTACTATATCCAGCGTGAAGCTTTCATGGCTGCGGCTAACCGTGGCCGCTATGTGATCGAAAACATGCAGGAGACACCCGCTGTACCGGATGCCCTTGCGGTCATGGTTGAAGCCTATACACACTTAGGTCAGCAAGATCTGGCGGCCGATGCACAATCTGTATTACAGGCCAACTACCCTGATTATCAATACACACCGATCTTTAAAGGGGAGAAGACTCTGTTTGATGCTGCCACCTTTGATCTGTTCAGCGATAACAAGGAACCTCCAGTGACCACCCCCGTACGGATGGGCAGTAGTGCACCAGCACCTGAACGTTCTCTCTTCAGTCGAATCACCTTCGGCGCATTTGATGACGATGAGAACGAAAAGCGTGATTCACAGTAAGCGATTATAAGGCACCCTAAGGTGCCTTTTTTCATTTACCCCATGTTCACTGTGCTACCCAACAGATTAGCGACCCAAAAGATAATTTGAGAGATGAACGATGCAGGCAGAAGCAATCATTAAAGAGATGAAGGTTTTACCTGAAATTGATCCTGCTTACGAGATTGAACGCCGGATCCTCTTTATTCAAAACACCCTAAAAAAATCAGGTATGAAATCACTGGTGCTGGGAATTAGCGGAGGGGTGGATTCCTCGACCTGTGGTCGACTAGCCCAGCTGGCTGTTGACGGGCTCAACCAGGAAGCTGATGAAGCCCATTATCAGTTTATTGCGATGAGACTGCCCTATGGTATCCAGCAGGATGAAGAGGATGCCCAAACCGCTCTGAGCTTCATCCAACCTAGCCACAACATTACGGTCAATGTAAAACCCAGTGTCGAAGGGATGCATGGAGAGGTCCTCTCATCCCTCCTGAATACTCATCTAAATACCGCATCAGAAGCCGCAGTCGATTTTGCCAAGGGCAACGTCAAAGCGCGTGCACGGATGATTGCACAGTATGAAGTTGCGGGGATTGTTGGCGCCTTAGTACTGGGAACCGATCACTCTGCCGAAAACATCACCGGCTTTTATACCAAATGGGGGGACGGTGCATGTGATCTGGCTCCACTATTTGGCTTAAGTAAGCGTCAGGTCAGACAAATTGCCAAAGCACTCGGCGCACCCGCCCTTCTGGTTGAGAAAACACCCACTGCAGATCTTGAATGTTTAGAGCCGCAGAAGGCTGATGAACAGGCCTTAGGACTCACTTACGATCAGATTGACGATTTCTTAGAGGGTAAAGCTGTAGAAGCTCAGGTCACAGAGAAGCTCACAAGTATCTACCTGAGAACTCAGCATAAACGCACCCCTATCCCAACCCTGTATGATTAAAAAAGGCCGCAGATTGCGGCCTTTTTATTATCTATCCATGCGGTAAGGCTCAGGTGAGATAATCGTTTCACGCTTAAGCAGGATATCCGCCAACAACCTGGTTGAAGCCGGCGCCAGTACCAAACCATTGCGATACTGACCCGCATTAATATAAAGGTTGCGATAACCGGTGACCTGGCCAATATAGGGAATTCCCTCCGGGGAACCCGGCCTTAACCCCGACCAGTGATGCTCTATCGGATACTCTGACAGTACAGGCACAATATCTAAAGCGGTCTCATAAAGCGACTTGGCTGCCTCTTCTGTCGTCCGCTTTTCAAACCCAATATGCTCAAGGGTACTGCCTACCAATACGCGCCCATCACTACGCGGGATCACGTAGCGTCCATCCTTGAGTACAACTCTGTTTACCAAACCCGGCTTTGCCTTAAACAGCATCATCTGCCCATGAACCGGCTCAACCGGCAGTGTTCTACCCACCAACTGTAAAAGTTCCGCACTCCAGGCACCGCCCGCAATAACCACCTGACCGGCTGAAAAGGTACCCTGCGAGGTTCTCACCCCAGTCACGACCTCTCCATCAGTCTCAATCGCTGTCACTTCCTGATGTTCCAGCAGATTGATACGAGGATTTTGCAACAAACTTTCACGAAGGGAGCGACCTAACCGAGGATTACGAATGCTGCTAACTTCCGGCATCCATAGTCCTTCTGTTAATCCCGCTTTCAGATTAGGTTCTTTCTGATAGAGAAAATCCGCATCAACTTTACGCAAAGGGCGATGAAATTTTTGCGCCCAGTCGAGTGCTTTCTTCTGATCATCTACTGAAACCATCAACATCCCCTTCTGCCTCAGTTCAGGGTCATATCCGGTTTCTTCAATGAGTTCTTGTGCCAGGTGCACATAACTACTCTGGGACCATGTCGCCAACTGAGTTACTGCCTCAGGGTAGCGCCAGGGATATAAAGGGGAAACAATCCCACCACCCGCCCAGGAGGACTCCTGAGCACAAGCCTTGCGATCCAGAACAGTAACATTTGCTCCCGCCTGCGAAAGCTCGCGGGCCAGCATCATACCGATAACACCGGCACCAATAACTAGGTAATCTTCCATCTAACCCCTGTAATACAATCACACAACGTATAAACAGATCATATAAAGCTACGGGCAATTAGCTACTTTCTTACCTACTACGAAATCATTATTGGAATAAGAAGTCACGTTAGTAGGACCAAAAGTGTAAGTTTTAAATTGCCCTGACGGACATATTGCTTTCTGCCCATTGACTGAAACGGAGATCGCAGCCTCATATAAATCCCCCGTTGTGACGGGCCCTATCACACAACTGTAGGTGTAATAATAAGGATCGGTACCACTAACATACGTCATCGTTAAATTCGCGCCATGCCCTGTAGAAGAACCGCAGGTAGGGGTTGCTAAATTATCCTGCCCATAAAAAGTAACATTACCTGATATGATGGCGGTGTATGTAGTGCCACTACCTGAGGCCCCAGATACAACTACAGGCAGAGGATTATAAGCCCCGCCTATCCAGTCACGCCCACCACTGATATCCGTAATATGGTTTTGCCAACCAGGGTAATCATTTTCTGCATTGTATGTATTCCCCAAAATCCCGGTATTACCCTGTGCCATTGAAGCTGTCACTGACGTAGTGCCTGTTGCCACAGCCTCAATCAATCCACGGTTGTAGGTTGAATCAATTGTTTGATTCGTCACAGTTGCGGTTGCAGGATCAGCCTCACTCCAATAACTTAGTTGAGTTGTATTCACCTCATTAAAAGGCACAAATTCCAACCAGGTATCTTCAGCTATGGAAGCTGCACTTAGTGTCAATAGATAATCTGCCAAGCCATCAACTGATTGGATATTATCTAGATATAATGATCGAGAAATAGATTCATCATCATCAGATAAAGTCAGGGTCAAGGATGGACTAGTTGTCAGTGTAGGAACAGAGACCGATGACGCCGACGCTGCCAGATCAACATTAAAAATCTGAGCCTTAACATAATCTTTCACATACTCTTTGTAATCACTTAAGCCACTTCCCGCGACACTTGCCAAATAGGTACTTGGAAATACATTCACTGCCCTTAGATTCCAATCCTGAACCAAACGATATATACCGTCTATTCGTTTAAATCGACAAGCTTCAAGGTATTCATCCCCGTCACCAGCTTCCTCTAGCAGAATTGGATCACTTGACGCATCAGCTATTTTATAATGTGGATGGTCAATACCGTCACTTTCGCCTCCAGTTGAAGCTGTTCCCGCATACGGACTATATTTTACATTCGATGAAGCTGAATCATGGTGATAGGCACAGCAACGCCCACAAAAATCTGACTGACTTTTACCACCCCCGATACTGGCTTCTGTTCCCCTCGCTGCACTGACAACACCTCCTAAAACCTCGATCAAGGGAGTATCAGCATCAATAAATTTTTGATAAGCAGGTGAAATACCCACCCCTAAATCAGTATCTAAAATGCATCGACAGTTAACGGTAACAAAGTCCTCTTGGATCAGTTGGACCTCTGTATTTGTATCCGTATAAGTAATTGTTTCAAAGCGGACTTGAGTACTTTGGCTTTTATTAGCCACTTCTGGCAGTGGCTTTGTCGTCTCTTTCAACTTTCCATCTGCCACATCTATTGCGATTACATCAGGAGCAACACCCGGGTTATATTCAACTTCAGGGGTCGATCCCCCTAAGGACGTATCATTCAGAGCTAAAGCTGATGCATTAGGATCGATACCAGCAATGATCGAAGATAACTGCACATTCCCATTTGTGGGCTCCGTCCAACTCACCGTTACTGTCACATCTTTATAGACATTGTAAAGAGGACCACTAACACCTGCTGAAGGTGTTCCTGCTGAAACGGTGTAATCCGTCACATTCCAGGCAACATTGAAATCATACGTCGACAATCCAGAGTTGACTGATACCGCTGTAGATGAGCTCGAAATATCTGAAAAGTATGACTGTCCTGCCGTACTTCCTGAAAGATTATCAAAGCCTCTCAAGTTCTCTAATGTTTGCTCAGCAACTGTCGTTGCTACTGCCCGCCGATCCGATTCAGATGCGGTCTGAAGAAATACTGATGACAGCTGAATCATTCCCAGAATGCCCACAACTGCAACCACGAGAGCCAGTAGAACCTCTATCAGGGTAAAGCCTGCAGAACTACGATTTTTCATACTATTCATTTTCATAATTCAATACCTAGTTGAAATCCGTCCAACTACCTGCCCTACGTCCAATCCCAAAGAATTCATTACCGGCGACATTTGATAATTTCTCGAGAATATTCTGGGAATAAACAAGGGTAAAACTACCATTGGGGAGATTTACATCAGAATTAACTAAAATCACACCATAAACTGTCGGACTGCCATTAATCTTGAGTTCGAAATCTTCAACAGGAGAGACTGTGTAAGTATCTGAAAATGCGAATACAATCCCAAAAACTTTCTGATTCGCATTAATTGTCAGGTCACCATGCACGACAATAATAACTGGTGAATCATAACTACCCACGCTATCGAGGGAACAATTGCCCTCCACCCAGATCAATGGCAACTCTCCACTCGCAAACACACTACCTGCATTCGCACCTAGAGCATTCAGCGCTGCACAGCTCATTTGATTGGCATAACTATCCCTAAATGTCACCCAATCTGTTCCGGGATGCCCAAAAGTATTTTGGAATACATCGGGTATCCCCGTATCCTCTACAACATCTACGCATTCTGACGGGTCCGATACATCCCCAGCTTCGCAAATTGTATTATCTGCCTGCTGGCATCGACAGTCATCACACTGTATAAAGCCATCAGAATGGGTTATTTTGGTCTCCGTGCTATTATTCCCTTCATAGAGGAACTCATCCATATTACAGGTCTGCCAAGATGCACCTCCCGTTGTGGTTCCCTGGTTCACCCATGCAGAGACCGGCACCCCTGTCCCTCCACCATTAGGGTTTGCCACAATAGAGAATGTACCGCTAGGAGGAAAGTTACCATTACTCATCAAAGGGGGAAGCTCACCAAAAGCGACTAAGGGAAAACGCCCGTACCCTTCAGAAACATTCGCGGAACCTGTTTGATCTAATGATTCGCCAATCGCCTGAATCGTAACGATGTCACTATTGATAACCCCTCGCACAGCAACACTCGCCCCATTAGCCATTGGAACCGGATATATGGTTCCATCTGCCCAGCTAGTTCCTTGATCCAAAAACATGAGAGCACCATAATCCAACCCTGCCTGACCATTATGCAACGCTTCCTTAGCACGATTAGCATTAGCTGCAGTTCTCGATTCCAGTAGGCCTATCTTCGTAATATAGATTGATACCAGAGTGATCATTGCCAACAGCACCACCGTCACCAAAAGTGTTGCTGCACCAAATTGTTTTGTATTTTGGCCCAATGTACGCATATTCAACGATCTGTTTTTATAGCTCATTACGAACCCTCACCTCATCTGTGAGCACCGTCCTGATATTAGCATCCAAACTCGAGGAGCCATCTAAAGTAATTGTAATCGTACGGTTGCTAGCGGCAGCAAAAGAGGCCGCCGTTGCCGGATAGGTCACAAATGTTAAGCTATTGATGGTTACCGTTTCTTCATCAGTTAAATCATTCCAAGATGACGCAGCAGGTGTACTACAATCGGCTCCAGATGCCAGTGCATTTAATGCTATTGTCTCAAGATCATCACCATTGAGACGATAACCAAAGAACTCCTCAACACCTGCGCTCCCATCTTCATCCAAGTCATAACTTAGGATCACACAATTCCCAAATACACCGACAGGGATGTTTCCGCTAATAGCTGATGCATGCGGATTGCTGGCAGGATTGGATCCATTCCAATATCCGGCACGTCGTATATCCCTGACCATCATATCCATTGCAATACGAAGATCCTGATTCAGTCGCATAGTTCTGATGGCCTGCGCATGACCACCAATTGAAGAGGTAAACATTGAGATCACAATGCCCATGACCAGCGTAGATAGCACCAGTGCTATCATCATCTCTATGAGCGTTAGGCCTTGCTGGCGTTTTAACATTCGTTATACCCCCAAGATGAGCCTGATGTTGCACACAACTTAGCCCGGCCTAATGGACTCAAAATTACCCTGAGCGCAGAGGTCCCTTTTGTAGAAGAAAAGAACAAAGATCCACTTGGACCTATAGTGCCCCTTACAGGATCAAAAGTAATAGTTGATCCGGCCAACGATGAAGCGAAGGTAACATTAGGGAAACTATCAGAAGAAGTGTAATGATCCACTCCATTGACCGTACACCCGGTTCCAGCAGAGCAATCACAGGTAGCAGCTGAAGCGGAATCAGTAATTCCGTAGCACCAGTCGGCAGTGTCTACCTCGATATAGATCGTCTCGCTTTGTTTCAGCGCTTCTGCGCGGGCATATTGGACATCAGAAAGGAAAGTATGTGCGGCGCCATCAATACGCCTTTTATCCATATGATCAAAAAGACCTGGCACACCTATCGTTGCCACGATAGTTAAAACAACTATTGTGATTAACAGCTCGAGCAAAGTAACGCCTTGCTGTTTAGTCCCTATCAACATCTACGTTCCTTTTAACCACAAATGACATAACCACCCCTCACCGTTTTCTGAAAGGCAATTACGTCATAATTTTCTAGACTTGGAATACTACATCTTTAATACTTACTCTACACCTAAGGATAGCAGTGATGGAATATAAAGTGAAAAGTAACGAAAATGGTTTTACTCTTATCGAAGTCATGATTGTTGTAGCAATTGTTGGCATCATAACTTTATTTGCGTATCCCGCATATCAAGACTACGTAAAAGAAGCCCGACGCGTAGATGCTCAATCGTTGTTACTTGATGCCCAGCTAAAACAGGAACGCTATCGAAGCTACAACAATACCTATTCCCCTTCAGCCGCATCACTTGCCGCCGCAAACCTTGGTCTAGCTGCCAGTACCTATTACAACATAACTACCTCAGGAGCGGCCAATACTTACACGGTTACCGCTACAGTTATCGCCGGAACACCTCAAGCAGACGATACAGAGGGAGGTGTAGCCTGCTCCCCATTAGAGATAGATGAAGCTAACAACCAAACACCTGCGGCTTGCTGGAAGAATTAACCCATCAACCAACGCTGATAATATCCACCTCAAACAGGATATTTTTGCCCGCCAGAGGGTGATTAAAGTCAACGGAGACCATCTTATCATCGAATTCGGCGATCACGCCGGGTAACTCTCCGTTGGCTGCATCTGCAAATGAGATGACCAGCCCCTGCTCCAGCTCCATACCTTCAAACTGACTCCGAGGGATATTCTGAATATTACTTGGGTTGGGCATTCCAAAACCATTTTCGGGAAGGATCTTCAGCACGTGTTGCGTACCTTCCTCTAAACCGAACAAAGCTTTTTCGAACCCTTCCAGCAAGTTACCATCCCCTACGGTAAATGTAGCGGGTTCGCCGTCAAAGTTTGAGTCCACAATCTGGCCATCTTCGAATTTGATTGCGAAATGCAGGGTGACTGTTTTACCCGGCCCAATTAATTTACTCATTCACTCTTCTCTTGTGAGTGGCTACGCTTCCTCTCAAGGAACAACATATCCAGAATTAATATGAAAGCACCGATAGTGATCGCGGTATCCGCCAGATTGAAGGCAGGGAAATAGTAATCCCCATAATGCAGAGAGATAAAATCAATCACATAGCCCTGCACTGCTCTGTCATAGAGATTACCGATGGCTCCACCTAAAATCAGTGCCAGTCCTAACCCCAACCACCAATGGATACGCGGCGTACGTCGCAGCCACACCACCAGCACAACACTGACAACAACCGCAATCAGCACAAAAAACCAACGTTGCCACCCCCCCGCTTCTGAGAGAAAGCTAAACGCGGCGCCGGTATTAAAAAGCAAAGTCAGATCAAAAAACGGAATGACTGGGTTTGGATCACCGTATTGCAGGTAATTAACAGCTAACTGCTTTGATCCCAGATCAAGCAATACAATCAGTAGGGAGAGCCATCCCCAGATCAGGCAGTGACCCTGATCTGGTTTTTGGTTTTCAGAAAGATCAGACATTATGCAAATTCGCGACTTTCGCCTTCACCCTCTACGTTTTCTACGCAACGGCCACAAAGCTCTGGATTATCAGCACTCTGACCAACGTCCTTGCTATAGTGCCAGCAGCGCGGGCATTTTTCAGCATCACTCTTAGCAACTTTTACCTGCAATCCTTCAAGGTCCGTAGCTTCCGCACCCTCAGCATCAGAGATCGGCGCTACAGCTGCTTTAGATGTAATCAGAACAAAGCGCAGCTCATCACCCAACTTACTCAAAAGTGCCAGTAGCGCGTCATCGCAGTACAGAGTCACTTCAGCCTCCAGACTACCACCTACGTTGCCGGTATTACGCTGCTCCTCCAGCTGTTTATTCACAGCTGTTTTCACAGACATAATCTGCTCCCAGAATGCAGTATCCAGCTCACTACTTTCAGGCAGCTTAACCAGCCCGTCATACCAGGTATCCAGGTGAACAGATACTGAACGCTCACCCGCTAGAGTTTTCCAGATCTCATCTGCAGTAAAGCTACAGATCGGTGCAATCCAGCGAACCAGCGCTTCAACGATATGATAAAGCGCAGTCTGCGCAGAGCGACGTGCCTGTGAGTCTGTCGCAGCGGTGTACTGACGATCCTTAATGATATCCAGATAGAAACCGCCCATATCCTGTGAGCAGAAATGGGACACTTTCTGGAATACCTGAAGGAACTCATACTGGTTATAGTGCTCAACCAGCTCATCCTGCAAGCGTGCCGCACGGTCAACCGCCCACGCATCCAGCGCCACCATACTTTCTGGCTTTACCATATGCTCTGTTGGTTCAAAACCACTCAGGTTTGCCAACAGGAAGCGAGCTGTATTTCGGATACGTCGATACGCATCAGCCGCACGCTTCAAAATATCATCGGAGCAAGTCATCTCTCCGCTATAGTCGGTTGAAGCCACCCATAGGCGCAGAATATCCGCACCGTACTTATTCATCACTTCCTGCGGCGCAACCACGTTACCCACAGACTTAGACATCTTGCGGCCCTGACCATCAACGGTGAAGCCGTGAGTCAATACTTGCTTATATGGCGCACAACCTTTGATTGCGATACCCGTTTTCAACGAAGACTGGAACCAGCCGCGATGCTGGTCAGAACCCTCCAGATACATATCGGCCGGGAACTCCAGATTGTCACGCTGATCGATGACTGAATAGTGAGTAACACCGGAATCGAACCACACATCCAGCGTATCAGTGACTTTCTCATACTGATCCGCTTCATCACCCAACAGTTCGTTAGCATCCAGATCAAACCACGCATCCATGCCTACTTTTTCAACTTCCAGAGCAACCTTCTCGATCAGCTCAGGCGTATTCGGGTGTAGTTGCTGAGTTTCTTTATGGATAAACAGGGCAATCGGTACACCCCAGGTACGCTGACGGGAAACACACCAGTCAGGGCTCTGCTCAACCATCGCTTCGATACGGTTCTGGCCCCAGCCTGGGAACCATTCCACACCTTTAATCGCATCCAGAGCGTCTTTTTTCAGACCTTTCTCTTCCATGCTAACGAACCACTGAGGCGTCGCACGGTAGATCAACGGCGTTTTAGTACGCCAGCAATGCGGGTAGCTATGCTGGAATTTGTGCTCCAGCACCAGCTTGTTATTCTCGGTCAGCAGAGCGACAACTTTATCATCCACCTTGTAAACATGCTCGCCGGCAAATACGCCAGCACCCTCACCTAGCACACCGGAAGCATTCACCAGGTTCATTGTGCCGATACCGTACTTACGGCCAACCTCAAAATCTTCCACACCATGGTCTGGTGCTGTATGGACTGCACCGGTACCTGCATCCAGAGTGACATGATCGCCCAGAATGACTGGGACAGTACGCTCATAGAACGGATGCTGAAGCGCAACATTCTCAAGTGCCAGACCCTGACAATGACCCACGATGCTGTACTCTTCAACGCCATAACGCTTCATCGCATCTTCAACCAGCCCTTCAGCCAGAAGGATGCGCTCAGCGCCCAAACCTAGATCCAGCTGCACCAGTACATAATCCAGCTCACCACCCAGCGACACCGCCTGATTGGATGGCAGGGTCCAAGGCGTTGTTGTCCAGATAATTACGGACGCTTCACCCTCACCGGACAGCTCATTAAAGTTTGCCAGGAAACCCTCTTGATCAACCGGCGTAAAGCGAACATCAATAGCTGTCGAAGTCTTATCCTGATACTCAACTTCCGCTTCTGCCAAAGCTGAGCCACCCACAACACTCCAGTAAACCGGCTTAAAACCTTTTACCAGATGCCCATTTTCAGCAATCTTACCCAGCGCACGAATGATGTTCGCTTCGGTATCGAAGTTCATCGTCAGATAGGGATTATCCCAGTCGCCAAACACGCCTAAGCGGATAAAGTCTTTCTTCTGACCTTCAACCTGACGAGCAGCATAGTCGCGGCACTTCTGACGAAAATCCTTATGGGAAAGTTTCACACCCGCTTTGCCGTGTTTAGTCTCTACTTTGTGCTCAATTGGCAGACCATGACAGTCCCAGCCCGGTACGTAGGGTGCATCAAAACCACTCATGGTTTTGGACTTGATAATTATATCTTTCAGAATCTTATTAACCGCGTGACCAATGTGAATATCACCATTGGCATAGGGAGGGCCATCGTGCAGCGTAAACTTATTACGGCCAGCACTCACTTCACGAATTTTCTGGTACAGATCCATTTTCTGCCAATCTTTCAGCATCTGTGGCTCGCGCTGAGCCAGATTGCCTCGCATTGGGAAAGCTGTTTCCGGAAGGTTCAGTGTTGCTTTGTAATCGGTCATGGTTTTTAAGTTCCGAATTAACGACTGGTACGGGAGAAATAGGCCCGCACTTCTTCAATATCTTTAAAAATCTGTTCTTTCAGCTGGTCTATACCGTCAAATTTACGCTCGTCGCGAATAAATCGCTTAAATTCAACAGTGAGCAACTGGCCATAAATATCTTCATCAAAATCAAAAAGGTGGGTTTCTAATACAGGCTGCTGTCCACAAACGGTCGGTCGCAACCCCACATTACAGACACCCCGGCAGCTTAAGCCTCGCCCTGTTACCTCGACAGCATAGACACCCCGTAGAGGACATGGGAAACGATGCATCCTGACATTAGCCGTCGGCACGCCAAGCTGACGGCCCAGTTTCTGCCCATGCATTACGCGCCCACTCACCGTATATCTTCGACCGAGCAACTCAGCAGCAGCATCAAGATCATTTTGTTCGAGCACCCGCCGCACCCTAGAACTGCTAACACGCTCAGACGCATTCAGAAAAGTTTCTGTATTAACGACTGTGAAGTCATGCGTTTCACCGGCCGCGCGTAACATCGCATAGTCACCTGAACGATCACAGCCAAAGCGAAAGTCATCACCCACCACGAAATGCTTAACAGCAAGGCCACGAAGGAGAAGCTCTTCAACAAATTGCTCCGCTGTCATCGCCCTCAGGCGGTCATTGAAAGTCAGACAGAGGTGCCGATCAATGCCTTCTGACTGCAGCAGACGATATTTTTCACTGAAACGAGTTAAACGTGGTGGGGCATTCAAGCCCGCAAAGAACTCCTGAGGCTGCGGTTCAAATGTTATTACGACTGAGGGCAGCCCCAGCTCTTTTGATTTGGCTTTCACCTGAGCCAGAACCTGACGGTGCCCGAGATGGACGCCATCGAAATTCCCGATCGTTGCTACGCAACCCCGGTGTTTTTCACGCAGGTTATGTAATCCGCGAATCAGTTCCATCAGGTAGTTATGCCATCACCAAAAATAAACGCGGCATTATAGCTCAGATAGTACCCAACCTGTAGAGCTGAGAAACACCCTAATTCACGGATCAGCAAAATAGTTTAGCCATGACGTAAATGACGAACCCGAAGACCACACACAATCATCACGACCACATACACCAGAACCCCGGTTACGACCAACAGAGACATCTCCCCAATTCGCTGCCAGAGCCCCATCTGCAACCACTCAGCGCCCGGAGCCATCAACCAGAATATAGTGATACCCATCAACAGGTTTGCAATCAGCATGCGTAACAGCTGACTCCACCAGCCAGCCGCCCAGGAGAACACTCCTGACTTCAACAAACCATGCAAAAGCAATCCTGCATTCAGAAAAGCCGACATTGCTGTTGCCGCAGCCAGCCCTACATGCGCCAGCGGTCCGATCAGTATCAGATTGAACACCATATTTGCCACAGCAGCCTGAATACCAATTTTGACCGGCGTTTTAGTATCCTGCCGCGAGAAGTAACCTGTTGCCAAAACCTTGATCAACATGAAAGCCAGTAGCCCACAAGAATAGGCCCTTAAACTCATAGAAGCCATCATGACATCGCGCTCCGTCAGCGCGCCATAATGGAACAATGTGATCAGCATCGGCTCTGCCAGAACAAACAGCGCCACCGCGGCAGGAATACCGATCAACATAACCATCTGCATCGCCCAGTTTAGAGTCGAAGAGAACTGTTCACCGGTACGCTCTGCATGCTTGCGAGAAAGGCTCGGAAGAATCACCGTTGCGATAGCTATTCCGAACACTCCCAGCGGCAGCTCTGCCAAACGGTCCGAGTAATACAACCACGACACACTGCCGGTTTGCAGGAATGAAGCGAGCACAGTATCTAGCAGAAGGTTTATCTGTGTAACCGAAACCCCAAACAGGGCCGGAACCATCAGCTTCAGAATTCTGCGTACGCCTTCATCCTTCCACCCCCAGGCAGGCCTTGGCAGTAGATGGATTCGAGCCATAAAGGGCAGCTGAAAAACCAGCTGAACAACCCCAGCAATCATTACTCCCCAGGCCAACGCCAGCACCGGCGGATCAAACAACGGACTGAGGAAAATAGCAGAGCAGATCAACGAGATATTCAAAAGCACCGGCGTAAAGGCCGGGATCGCAAAACGCTCATAACTGTTCAGCACCGCACCAGCAAACGCAGTCAGCGAAATCAACAGAAGATAAGGAAATGTAATCCGAAGCATCTCTGCAGCCAGCTCAAATTTCGCCGTATCCCCCATATAGAAACCGGGCGCGAACATAGCCGTTAGCATGGGTGCACCAACCACTGCCAGAACGGTTATTGCGATCAACACACTCCCCAGAGTTCCGGCGACATAGTTGACCAGCTGTTGAACCGCTTTTAGATCCCTTTGACTGCGATACTCCGATAACACAGGCACAAATGCCTGAGAAAACGCACCTTCTGCAAACAAACGGCGCAGAAAATTGGGTATTTTAAAGGCCACAAAAAAGGCATCTGCACTGCCACTGGCTCCAAAATAACTCGCCACCACGACATCTCGCGCCAACCCAAGCACCCGAGATAACATCGTCATCACCCCTACGATGGCGCTCGATCGCAACAATCCTACAGACTTACCGCTTTTTGACTGTTGTTCTGACACGACTTTTAATCCGATAGTTTATGAATATGGCTCATGAGAAGAGGCATATTAATGCTTAAACAAGAAAATTTCTGCTGTTTTATTGACAGCAGCCGCACAAATATGAATAATCTCGCCTCTAATTTTTTGGCACTCCGCCAAAATATGATTAACTAAATTTAAGGAGCCGGACTGTGGCAAATTCCGCAGGATCTCGTAAACGTGCTCGCCAGGCAGAGAAGCGTCGCCAGCATAACGCTAGCCTGCGTTCCATGGTACGTACCTACATCAAAAAAGTAGTCGCTGCTGTAGAAGCTGGCGATCAGGCTGTTGCACAGGAAGCATTCAAAACTGCACAGCCAATTCTGGACAGCTCTGTATCCAAAGGCATCTTCCACAAGAATAAGATTGCCCGCACTAAGAGCCGCCTGAGCAAGCAGATTGCTGGCATGGCTGCATAAGCACAGCCAAGCATAAAAAAACCGGCCATGGCCGGTTTTTTTATGCTTGCTATTCAGCCCTACTATTCAAACCTACGCCAATACCAGGTTATCCCGGTGAACCAACTCCTCTTCACCCATAAAGCCAAGCACAGATTCGATCTCACCACTTGGACGCCCAATAATTTTCCCGGCATCCTCAACACCATAATTCACCAGACCCCGCGCAACAATCCGACCTAGCTCATCACTCAGAATCACCATCTCACCACGCGAGAAATCCCCACTCACACTTCGCACACCTGCAGGCAGCAAACTTTTACCACGTTCACGCAGCGCCCTCACAGCACCCTCATCAAGCACAAGGTTTCCACGCGCCTGAAGATGCCCAGCAATCCACTGCTTGCGGGCAACCATAGGCCCTTTCTCTGGCACCAGCAGCGTTCCCAGCTGCTCCGCATCACGCAAGCGCAGCAGCACATCCTCTTCACGACCGCTAGCGATCATGGTTACAGCTCCTGAGCGCGCTGCCAGCTTTGCTGCTCGCACTTTCGTGGCCATACCACCTCGACCCAGCTTACCTCCGCCACCAGCCATTGCAGCTAACGCTTCGTCTCCAGCGCGAGCTTCGGATATTAACTCCGCATCAGGGTCATGCCGCGGATCTGCCGTAAACAAGCCCTGCTGGTCTGTCAGAAGTATCAGCGCATCAGCTTGCACAAGGTTGGCCACCAACGCTCCCAAAGTATCATTATCACCAAAACGAATCTCTTTGGTGACCACCGTATCATTCTCGTTAACGACGGGCACAACACCCATATCAAGCAGGGTACGCAGCGTCGCCTGCGCATTCAGATAACGCTTACGATTCGAATGATCCTCATGAGTCAGCAGTATCTGAGCCGTATGAGTTTCATGCCGCCTGAAGTTTGCTTCATACGCCTGAACCAACCCCATCTGACCCACAGCAGCGGCAGCCTGAAGCTTATATATCTCATGGGGGCGACTATTCCAGCCCAAGCGCGACATCCCTTCAGCAACTGAACCTGATGAGACCAGCACTACCTCAAGGCCTGACGCTTTAAGAGCGGCAATCTGATCAACCCAACGGCTGATCGCCTGAAGATCCAAGCCCTGACCATCATTCGTCAGAAGCGCACTACCAATCTTCACCACCCAACGCTTGCTGCGTTTTAGCTTATCCCTACCTACTGCCACTTACTCTACCTCTGCCACCCAACTGCAAGGCTCAACACAAAAAGCATCACGAATTACTCGCGAACCCACTCAACCTCTACATCATAATCATCGTCATCGAAGTCGTCGTCATCCAGGTCATCCTTTTCTCTCCGAGCACGCATCTCTGCACGCATCTGCTCTATACGCTCACGCGCCTCAGCGTCCACCTGCTCACGCAGCTCTTGCTCACGCTCAAGAATTGACGGATCCTCCTCAATCGCCTCAAGGCGCTGATCAAGAAAGGCCTGAATATCACGCATCATCTCATCCGTACCCTGCTGACCCAGGGCAGACACTTTGTAAACCGGCCCCTGCCAGTCCAGCGCATCTATCACCGCCTGACAGCGCTCTTCTCGTTCCTCTTCAGGAACCATATCCAACTTATTAAGCACCAGCCAACGAGGCTGATCTGCCAGAGTCGGACTAAATTTCTCCAACTCACCCACTGCAACTGTCGCTGCCTCAGCAGGTGTTACCTCATCCCAGGGCGCCATATCGACAAGATGTAGCAGAATACGGTTACGCGCCAGATGCTTAAGAAAACGAATGCCCAGACCCGCACCTTCAGCAGCACCCTCGATAATCCCCGGAATATCAGCAATTACAAAACTGCGGTGCTTCTCGATGCGCACAACACCCAGATTCGGCACCAGCGTTGTGAATGGGTAATTTGCCACTTTCGGTTTAGCCGCTGATACCGCTCGAATCAACGTGGATTTGCCAGCATTAGGCAGACCCAGCAGGCCAACATCAGCCAGTACCTTCAACTCCAGCTTCAGATTACGAGTTTCACCAAAAGAACCCTTTGTTGTTTGTCGCGGCGCACGATTTACACTGCTCTTAAAACGGGTATTTCCTAGCCCATGAAATCCACCCTGAGCAATTTTTTCTACCTGACCGATTGCTGTTAAATCAGCTAAAACCTCATCCGTATCAGTATCTATAATCGTTGTGCCGACCGGAACGCGCAGCACAAGATCCTCACCTTTTGCACCGGTGCAGTTTCGCCCCATACCAGACTGACCATTATCAGCCTTATAATGACGCGTAAAACGATAATCGATCAGCGTATTCAGGTTCTCATCTGCTTCAAAAAAGATAGAACCACCATCGCCACCGTCACCCCCATCAGGCCCACCCTTAGGGATATACTTCTCGCGCCGGAAGCTCATGCAACCATTGCCACCCTTGCCGGCTTCCACCGTGATGACTGCTTCATCGACAAATTTCATTTAATCTCCCCAAAAATCACCATCAGGGAATCTACAAGAAAGCTCTGAGCACAAGCAAAACTTACTGGTAGATTCCCTATAAATCATAAACAAAAAAGCTCCGCCTTGGCGGAGCTTTTTAGAAGCTTAAAGCTTTCGCTTATGCATCAACTACAGAGATGTACTGACGCTTCTGCGGGCCTTTAACTTCAAATTTAACAACGCCGTCTGCTTTTGCAAACAGAGTGTGGTCTTTACCACAACCTACGTTCTCACCTGCGTGGAATTTAGTACCACGCTGACGAACCAGGATGTTACCAGCAATAACTGCCTGACCACCGTAGCGCTTGACGCCCAGTCGTTTCGATTCGGAATCGCGACCGTTCTTAGTAGAACCACCAGCCTTCTTATGAGCCATCTATCTAACTCCTAACTCGGTTAATATTAGGCAGAAATGCCAGTAATTTTAACTTCAGTAAACCACTGACGGTGGCCCTGACGTTTCATGTGGTGCTTACGACGCTTGAATTTGATGATCTCAACTTTCTTCGCGCGGCCGTGCTGAACAACTTCAGCAGTCACTTTAGCACCATCTACAACAGGCTCACCAATTTTGATGTCATCGCCGTTGCCAACCAGCAGAACACGGTCAAACTCAACGTTTGCGCCCGCTTCAGCCTGCAGTTTTTCCAGTTTAAGGGTTTCACCTTCCTGGACACGGTACTGTTTACCACCGCTTACGATTACTGCGTACATTTTAATCTCCGTTATTTGCCCACCCAGCTACTATGAAAAAGGCCTACTTCTAATGGTTTCACCATATGGTAGGGAGCCATTATTGGATGGGTCAGGGCGCGCGATTATATAGCAAACCCCAATACAGCACAACTTTAATCCACTAGGGTGATGTACCGCCTTGTGTTCATTTCTTGACAGTCACTTACCTGCCCCCTAGCATTCGCGCTTACATTATAAAATTTGTCAGACAGCAGTCATCATTATGCAGCCACACCAACTCAACCCCGTAGTAGAGCCCCAATTTGAAGCCGTCAATGATTACATCATCAATCACCTCGGCTCCAATGTTCCTCTGGTGGAGAAAATTGGCCACTATATTGTTGAAAGTGGTGGTAAGCGTATACGCCCTCTGCTGGTACTCCTTGCAGCTAATGCCGCTGGCTATCAGGGACAGAACCATATCTCCTTGGCAGCCATTATTGAATTCATCCACACCGCTACACTTTTGCATGATGACGTTGTGGATAACTCCGAGCTGCGCAGAGGAAAAGATACTGCCAATGCAAAATGGGGTAATGCTCCGAGTGTACTGGTAGGCGACTTCCTCTACTCCAGAGCCTTTCAGATTATGGTCGAGATCGGCTCAATGGAGATCATGAACGTCATCTCCAATGCAACTAATATCATCGCAGAGGGAGAAGTTCTCCAGCTACTGAACACCCGCAACCCCGATACCACTGAAGACGCTTATATGCAGGTGATTCTGGGTAAGACGGCCATGCTATTTGAAGCCGCTACAGAAGCGGGAGCCATTCTTGCAGATACAGACAGCGAAGTTCGCGAAGGCCTCCGTCTATACGGGTTACATCTGGGAACAGCATTCCAGCTCATTGATGACGTGATGGATTACCTCTCGACCGCTGAAGAGATGGGAAAAAATGTCGGTGATGACCTCGCAGAGGGGAAAGCGACCCTCCCACTGATCCATGCCATGCGGGCAGGCACAGAAGAGCAGCGCCAACTTGTTCGCCAGGCCATTCGTAAGGGCGGCCTCGATGACCTCCAGCCAATTCTTGATATTGTCAAAGACACTGGCGCCATAGAGTACACTCAACAGAAGGCCCAGGCAGAAGCAGACAAAGCAATTGACGCACTGAATGCACTCAGCGACAGCTCCTTTAAAGAAACCTTAATTCAACTTGCGCATCTGGCCGTCAAACGTAAAAGCTAAGCTAATCAGATCAGTACCTGTTGCACTCAGGTACTGATCACCTTTCCTATTTATCCCTTAACAGCCACACAACCTCAGTCTTATCACCATCACAACCCGAGCCCAGCCGCTGAATATCAAAACGTTGCGAAAAAAGCGTCCTCACCTCAGTCTCGGAAACACTGAAAGGGGGACCGGTGAGCGCATCGAATTCCAGCGTCACCAGCAATAGTTTTACACCTTTGGGTAAAATCCGGTTGAGCAGAACCGCGTATCTCTTTCGCATCTCTTCAGGCAGTGCAACCAAAGCCGCACGATCATAAACTGCTACCACCGCGTTCAGCTCATACTCTGATAATGCAAAGAAATCTCCACATAACAGCGTAATACCCTCGCTGTAATGCGCCCCAAAAGCCTCCCTCCGCTCCACACTGCCTACCGCACCCATCTCTGCGAAAAACGATTCACAGGCTTCCCTGCTTAACTCAACACCCAGCACATCATGGCCCAACTCCTTCAGCCAGAGCATATCCCGGCTTTTACCGCAAAGAGGCACAAAAACGCCCCCTTGCCCACCCAACTCTAACTGCGACCAATAATCTTTCAGGAAGGTATTGACCTCTGCCTGATGAAAACCAATTCGCCCTTCAGACCAACGCTGATGCCAAAAATCATGCTCCATAACGCCCATTACACCCTAAGTCGTAAACATTTTGCTCAATTAATATGACACAGATCGTGCCTAGAGGCCCTTAAGTCTGTATAATTGCGCGATATTTTTACTTATAAAAAAACCCGGATAAACAGAAGCTAATGACAAGACCTTCCTCTTTTAATCGCGATGAGCTGCTGTCTTGCGGCCACGGCGACATGTTTGGACCTGGCAATGCGCGTCTGCCAATTGGCAATATGCTGATGATGGATCGCATCCTGAAAATCACTGAAGACGGTGGCGAATTCGGCAAGGGCGAGATTATCGCCGAGCTCGATATCAATCCCGACCTTTGGTTCTTTGGCTGTCACTTTGAAGAAGACCCTGTTATGCCTGGCTGCCTTGGACTTGATGCGATGTGGCAGATTGTTGGCTTCTATCTGGGATGGAAAGGCAATCCTGGCCGTGGACGCGCCCTGGGCTCTGGAGAAGTTAAGTTCTTTGGCCAAGTTCTGCCAAACGCGAAAAAAGTGACCTATCACATCCAGCTCAAACGCGTAATTGAGCGCAAGCTGGTTATGGGTATCGCTGATGGCAGCATGTCTGTTGACGGTCGTGAGATCTACACAGCTAAAGACCTGCGCGTAGGCCTGTTCACTTCCACTGATAATTTCTAATCCTTAATCGGGATTTATGAACTACTAAGGCTCTGATTTCAGGGCCTTTCGTATATTTTCCACGCTGTTTTTCACGATTCAGGTAGCAAAACGCTCAGGATTCACGGAAAATAAGCACCTCAATTTAGAAAAAGAGAGAGAAGCACATGCGTCGCGTTGTTGTTACTGGTATGGGGATCGTTTCTTGTCTGGGTACAGATAAAGAAGCTGTTCTGGAATCACTGCAGCAGGGTCGTTCTGGAATCAAGTTCCAGGAAGATTACAAAGAGCGCGGTTTCCGTAGCCAGGTAGCCGGCAGCATTGATATCGATTTCTCTGAGAAGATCGATCGTAAACTGTTACGTTTCATGGGTGATGCAGCAGCATACACTTACATCGCAATGCAGGAAGCGATCGCTGACTCAGGCTTAGCTGAAGATCAGGTATCCAACGAGCGGACCGGCCTGATTGTAGGCTCTGGTGGCGCATCTGCTGACAACATCGTAGAAACAGCGGACATCACTCGTCAGAAGGGTGTTAAGCGTGTAGGTCCCTACCGTGTTACTCGCACAATGGGTTCTACTGTCTCTGCGTGTCTTGCAACCCCTTTCAAAATCAAGGGCGTTAACTACTCCATCACGTCCGCATGTGCGACCAGTGCACACTGTATCGGCAACGCTGCTGAGCAGATCCAACTGGGCAAACAGGATATCGTGTTTGCCGGTGGCGGTGAAGAGCTGCACTGGGTGCAGACTGCGATGTTTGATGCGATGGGCGCACTCTCCAGCAAATACAACGAGACCCCAGAAAAAGCATCCCGCGCATACGATGCTAACCGAGACGGATTTGTTATCTCTGGTGGCGCAGGCATTCTGGTTATCGAAGAGTACGAGCACGCTGTAGCTCGTGGCGCTAAGATCTACGCTGAGCTGGTTGGCTACGGCGCAACATCTGACGGTTACGACATGGTTGCTCCTTCAGGCGAAGGCGCTGCACGCTGCATGAAGCAAGCGATGGCAACTGTTGATGGTAAGATCGATTATATCAACGCACACGGGACCTCTACACCAGCAGGTGATATGCAGGAACTGAAAGCGATGAAAGAAGCGTTTGGCAGTGACATGCCAACCGTAACATCCACCAAGTCTCTGTCTGGTCACTCTCTGGGTGCTGCGGGTGTTCAGGAAGCGGTTTACTCTCTGCTTATGCAGGAAAATAACTTCATCGCAGCCTCAGCAAACATCGATGAACTTGATGCTGACGCAGAAGGTATGCCGATTGCGATTGAGAAACAGGAAAATGTAGACCTGAAGCGTGTTATGTCTAACAGCTTTGGTTTCGGTGGTACTAACTGCACCCTGGTTTTCGAAAAGCTAGATAGCTAAGCTGTTACCTCACCTAATAAAAAAACCGCCATATGGCGGTTTTTTAATGCCTGCTCTACCGCAGGAAACCTTATGCAATCTCTAACTGCTTCATATGCGTTTCCAACCAGTCAACCATATCGGCATGAATCTCATCTACACTTCGCCCCTCAACAGGGATAGGCTCTCCCACATGAAGCTGAACAGTGCCTGGAAATTTCGCAAAACTTTTACCTGGCCAGTAAAGGCCCGCATCATGGATCATTGGCACCACAGGGACACCCGCGCTCAACGCCAGCATCGCACCGCCTTTATTGAACTTACCCATTTTACCCACAGGCACTCGCGTACCTTGAGGAAAGATAATCACCGGAATCTCATCCTGCAATCGTGATTTTCCTTCAGTCAGCAGCTGTTTCAGAGCCCCTCGGCGCTGACTGCGGTCGATAGCAATCGGGTTCAACAAGCCTAGCGCCCAACCGAAGAAAGGTATTTTCAACAGCTCCTTTTTTAATACAGTGCATTGTGGGCGAACTAAGGTTTGTAAAAACAGCGTTTCCCACTCACTCTGATGGTTCGCAACGACAACATAGGCTCCCTCTTTGGGAAGGTTTTCTCTCCCTGAAACCTTTACCCCTACTCCGCAACATAGCTTCAACCAGAAGATATAGAAGTAATTGATCAAGGTGACAAACCGAAAGCGCTGCTGGAAATTCATCAGCGGCGATAACAATAGACTCAGTGAGGCGTGCACAATCGTCAACGGATAAAATCCAAGATAATAGATCCCAGCACGTATTTTATGCCCTAGACCTGCCCGTTTCTGAGACATACTCACCCTCCTGTCACCGGTGGAAAAAAAGCCACCTCATCGTCACCAGAGAGCATCTGATCCCGCTCTACCATCTCTTGATTAACCGCCACCAGCACCTGACTCTCACGTAGAAATTCAGACCACTTATCCCCATGCTGTTCGACCAGAAGATCGATCAGGGAAGCCACAGTCACCTCACCAGAAATTTCGACCTGCTCTTCTGATAGACCTAACCGTTCACGAAGGCTGGCAAAATAAACAACATTAATATTCACGATTCCTCCACCTTCCAGTGGCCACTTTTGCCACCTTTTTTCTCCAGCAATTTAACTGCACTGATCACCATGCCTTTGTCCACGGCCTTACACATATCATAAATTGTCAGGCCAGCCACCGAAGCCGCCGTTAAGGCCTCCATCTCAACACCGGTCTGTCCGGAAAGCTTGCAGGTTGCAGTAATTGCAATCAAGGAACGCTGTTCATCTGGCTGCAGTTCAACGGCTACTTTGCTCAGCATGAGCGGGTGGCACAATGGAATCAACTCACTGGTTCTTTTTGCAGCCTGAATGCCCGCAATACGCGCCACCGCCAGTACATCCCCTTTTTTATGCCCACCCTCGGTAATTAAGCTTAGGGTTGCAGGTTGCATCTGCACCTCAGCGTAGGCCGTTGCCTCGCGAAAACTGACCGCTTTCTCGGAGACATCCACCATATTGGCATGCCCCTGATCATCCAGATGCGTTAACTGACTCATAATTACTCCTGCAAATTTTTCTGATTCGCAACAGGGTTAGCGTACATTTGGCGCAAGATATCCCGAGCGCCCTCACTCACACTCGCTAAACGGGATTCAAATCCTTCGCGCTGTTCAGAACTAATCTCGCCATCCTGACCGGCAGCCAAAAGGTTAGAAGGGTGGAGATAATAATTGGAGATAATCTGGCGATCGATCTCTTCAGCCAATGCTTCAGGACTATCAAAATCATCCTCAATCGGATCACCAAAAGCGATGTGAACATGGCCCTTATCACCGGTAATTCCCTTAACGATGCTGGAGATATCTTCAAATTGCGCTTTCTCATAACCACCTTCAGTGGCTTTTGCATATAACTCGTTAGCTTTCAGGTAATCACAAGGATCGTACTCATAGGAGATAGAGACTGGTACGATATTCAAGCGCTTACCTTGTTCAGCAAAGCTACGCGCTTTTCGGTGAGCCATATAGAGCATTTTGAGCAGCGCAGGATCCGTAGCATCATTGCCATCTTTGGCCCGCCCTTCCCGTTGCGCCAGCCAGATGGACTGACCACTCTGAATACTGTGATCAATATAAGAGGATAGTTGTGTCAGCGCCTTCATCATTTCGCGCCCGGTAGCGGAGCGATTGACGATAAAACTTTTATTCAGACGCATGATGTCAGAGACATAGGGCTTTTGTAACAGATTATCACCAATGGCAATTCGGACTGTATCCATGCCGTACTGATGACGTACCCAATTCACAAAAGCGGGGTCCATCGCTATATCGCGGTGATTCGAGATGAACAGATAGGCTTCTTCAGGATCCAGCAGGTCAATACCACTACAACTCAGTTTCGTTGTAGTACGAGCGATCATTTTCTTCATGTAGTTCGCCACCAGCATCTGAAAATCATAGATACTGTCTACTTCACCAACCTTTGCCGCGAGCGCTATACGAACAAATGGTTTTAGCAGCCAACCAAAGCGAGCTGCCATCTTAGGGAACTGATAACGGGTGACCGCAGTTAAAAACTCATCATTATGGAGAATGTTGGTCAGTGTATCTGCGACTTCACTATCATTGTAGGGCCTGATCTCTTTGTACGGGTCCTGCTGCTCTGACATTCGTTCCTCGGAAACAGTTCTTAAAAATAAGCCCTTATTTTACCGTTTTCCTATGCTGAATGCAGAGAAATTAGGAGGTATTACCCTAGAAGCTCTGAAAAAGGAATAAACCCTAGCGGATCTCCCTCTGATACCACAATTCCGGGCGGTATAACTGCCAAACCATCCGCCCAACTGGCTGATGAGAGCACCCCGGAACTTTGATTTACATAAGGAACCAACCGATCACTTTCAACTCGAACCCGAAGATACTCTTGCCGTTTCATTACCCGGCTTCGACTAAACCCAGCAGCGACAATAAGTTTCAATGGAGGCTTATACTCCGCGCCTTGCAGCTTCATTAAAAAGGGCCTTGCCAACAGGCAGAAGGTCACTAATGTAGAAGCAGGATTTCCCGGCAGACCTATGAATGGAGTTCCTAGAACCTCGCCATATGCGACCGGCTTGCCCGGCTTAATTGCGACCCGCCATAGTTTGAGCGAGCCCAGTGCCTCAGCTGAAGATTTAACATGATCCTCCTCTCCGACAGAGACTCCCCCCGTACTAACAATAACATCAGAGGTTTCAGCCGCCCGCCTCAGTGCCTCCTGTGTCGCAACAGCACTGTCCTCAACTCGCCCCATATCAATTACGTCCATCCCCAACTTGCGCAACAGGCCTTGCAGAATATATCGATTGGAGTTGTAGATCTTCCCGGCACTCAGGGCATTCCCAGGCTCTACCAGCTCATCGCCGGTCGACATAATTGCAACCTTAAGCCGGCGATAGACACTCACTTTGGCCAACCCAGCAGAGGCCAGCACACCCAGATCAGTTGGCTGCAACCTGACACCTAAGGCAAACAACTGAGAACCGGACTTTATATCCTGACCGGCACGACGAATATTCGCGCCCGCTCTGATCGCAGCGGGAAATAGGACGTCATTTTCCAGCAGCTCAACATCCTCCTGCATCACCACAGCATCAGCGCCCTCTGGAATCTCAGCTCCGGTAAAGATACGCGCACAACTCCCTGAGACTAAACCCATTGGGGCAGTACCGGCTGGAATACGCTGACTCACTGGAAGCTGCGTAGGAGCAACACTGCTGAGGTCAGCGGTATTGACTGCATAACCATCCATCCCACTATTATCTGCAGGAGGAACAGCCACCTTAGCCACGGGTGATTCAGCCAGAATACGACCAACAGCCGCCTCCAGCGGTACCGTTTCCACTATGAGTGAGGTTTCCGCAGTTTCCAGCAACAGACTCAACGCACTCTCAAAAGGGATCAAACTCTGCTGATTATCACATCCAGCCATAATCTTTCCCTAACGGTTATCTGAAAGATGCTTCATGATCATTGCTACAAAATTACAAGGACGGTGACGGTGATCTAACTGCTCAGCAATAACCTCATCCCATCCCGTCCGACAAGCCCCTGTCGAACCTGGAAGGCAGAAAATAACTGTACCGTTAGCAAGACCGCCCAGTGCGCGAGACTGGATAGTTGATGTACCGATCTGTGAGGCAGACACATGGCGGAAATATTCACCAAATCCCTCAATAGTTTTATCAAACAGCGGAGCCATCGCCTCAGGAGTTGAGTCCCTACCGGAGAAACCGGTACCCCCCGTTGTAATAATGACATGAATACCAGGATCTGCGATCCATTGTGATACGACAGCCCGCATCTGATAGACATCATCTATAACGATCTCACGAGCCCCCAACTGATGACCTGTTGCCTGAAGCCGATCAACCAGGGTCTGACCCGAGGTATCATTTTCTAATGTGCGCGTATCTGAAACAGTTAGAACCGCAATATTCAGCGGCACGAAATCCGCATCATTTGGCGTATGGGACATGGGTATTCCTTATTCTTTCGGGGTATTAACTAAGTTATCCACAACTGAGTACCACGAGTTATCCGCCAGTCATATTCATAAAACGGACGATCTGTGGTTCATCTTCTAGGTCAAATTCATGTTTTTCCGGTTTAAGATCCATCGCCTTAACAATCACATCCTGTAACCGAGATTGATCATTGGGAAACGCTCTTAATGTTTCACGAAGGTCGACTGAATGTTCATTGCCTAAACAGAGAAGTAACCTGCCCTCTACCGTCACCCGCACACGGTTACATTCAGAACAGAAGTTATGGCTATGTGGAGAGATAAAACCCACCCGGGATTCACAATCACTCATGCGATAGTAACGGGATGGGCCAGCAGTTTTTTCTGTCGTCGCATGGAGAGGATAGTGTGATTCAATGACCGCTTTAACCTCATCACTTGAGCAATAAACATCAGCACGATCATGCTCTGAAATTACACCCAATGGCATCTCTTCAATAAAGCTAACATCAACACCTTTCTCGCGGGCAAAATGTACCAGATCCAGAATCTCATCATCATTCCGCCCCTTCATAATCACCGCGTTAAGTTTGATACGATCAAAGCCCTGAACAATCGCCTCATCAATACCTGCGAGAACCTTAGGTAATTTCCCGATACGGGTCATCTCCCTGAAGCGACTCTCCTGCAGACTATCGATACTGATATTGAGACGGTTCACTCCAGCTTGTCTGAGAGCTGGAGCCATCTCTGTCAGTTGAGAACCATTTGTTGTAATCGATAGCTCAGCATCAAGCTGCCCCAGAGATTGAATCAGTTTGATAACATCACGACGGACCAGCGGTTCTCCGCCTGTGAGCTTAATTTTCCGCACGCCCAGTCCAACAAATGCCGCAGCCACTTGCTCCAACTCTTCCAGCGTAAGCACTTGTTCATGGGGTAAAAATTTCATATTTTCGCCCATGCAGTAAACGCAGCGAAAATCACATCGGTCGGTCACAGAGAGCCGAATATAATCGACAGTGCGACCGTAGCGATCGGTCAATGAATGGCTTTTATTTTTATTATCAGACATACAAAAAGTGTGCATTAACGCACAAAACTTAATAAAGGAAACCCTAAAATAGCATAAAATGCCTTGCGCAACAGGTATACTCTCCTTCCCAACTGCTCCATGAAAAGTGAAAATTATGTATCTGGCAATCAAACACATTCACCTGACAAGTATCGTTTTAAGCTTGGGATTTTTCTTAATTCGGGGGGTATGGGCTCTATACTATCCGGCCCAGTTGGAAAAGCGCTGGGTGAAGATCTTACCGCATGTAATTGACACTGTTCTGTTAGCAAGCGCGATCACACTGGCAGTTTTACTCAGACAATACCCTTTTATTGACCACTGGCTAACCGCAAAGGTGATCGCTTTATTCGCCTATATCGGTTTTGGCACCATGGTCATTAAACGCGCAAGAAGCAAACCGGTTAAGCTGATGGCATTTGCAGCAGCACTGGTCTGCTTTGCCTACATCGTACTGGTTGCCATTAACCATTCAGCCACGCCTTGGTTAACGACCTGAGTCCTGCTGGTAGATGAGTCGCATCAACCACTGCAGCTCCTGCCGCCAAGCTCTTTGCCTGATACCAAACACGCTAAGTAGTTTTTTGCAGGTTAGCACGGAAGTATTGGGGCGCTGTGCTTCGGTCACATAATCCTTACTTGAGATTGGGACTAATTTTTCGACCTCAAAATTTTCATAACTTCCAGCCGCGATGAGGATCTCCTTACAAAAATCATAGCGATTGGTGATCTCTGCTCCACAATAGTGGTAGGTACCCCATGCATCTGCACCGTTATGAATCTGCTTCAACATCGCAAGAATCACACGAGCCACATCTGATGCTGCAGTTGGGCAACCACGGCGGTCACTCACCGCAGATAACTCTTTCTGGCTGCGAGCAGATTCAAGGGTACGAAGAACAAAATTATTCCCCTGCTCACTAAACAGCCAGCTAACCCTGAGAATAATATGCTTGGGTAATACCTGACGTAAGCGTTCCTCACCCTGCCACTTACTGTCACCGTAAACACCAAGCGGAGCAACTTCATCCTCCTCAGCATAGCCACTGGCATAGTGACCATCGAATACGTAGTCAGTAGAAAGGTGAAACATCGGTATCGATAGATCGCCACACGCCAGTGCAAGCGTTTCTACGGCTGTACAGTTAACTGCATAACATAACTCAGATTTATGTTCCGCTTCATCGATATGATCAAACGCAGCGCAGTTGACGACATAGTCGGGCAGATACTCAGCCAATTGCTCTTGAACCTGGGCAACGTCTGTAATATCCAACTTAGATTTATCTAAGGCGATGATCTGAAAAAAATCATCGTGTTCAGCCAATCGTGCCAACGCGGTGCCCACCTGACCATGAGCACCGGTAATCAGAATCTTAACTGGCTTGAGGAGTAGTTCTACATCCATTCGAATCAGAACGGGATATCATCATCGAAATCATCAAACCCTGCTGCAGGCTGACCGGCAGGAGCCTGTTGCGGTGCGGGCGCAGGGCGCTGCTGCATCTGCTGAGGGGCTTGCTGCTGCGCTGGGGCCATCTGGGGAGCAGCCGCTTGCTGAGGCGCATAACCACCCTGTTGAGGCTGATAACCACCATCATTTCCACCGCGGCTATCGAGCAGTTGCATCTCACTGGCTACAATCTCAGTGGTATAACGATCCTGACCACTCTGATCCTGCCACTTGCGAGTACGTAGCGAACCCTCGACGTAGACCTTACCACCTTTTTTCATATACTCGCCCGCAATCTCGGCCAGGCGATTAAAGAACACGACACGATGCCATTCAGTACGTTCCTGCTGCTGGCCTGTCTGTTTGTCTTTCCAGGATTCAGAGGTCGCGATCGTGACATTAGTCACTGCGTTGCCATTCGGCATATAACGTACTTCCGGGTCACTACCCAGATTACCCACCAAAATTACTTTATTAACACCACGTGCCATTTTTTTCTCCAGAAATTGCTTCACACAGCGATATTCATACCGTGTGTATTACCGCAAAGCTTACCATGCGATTCTATTCAGTCCCATAGCAAAGTTACGTCATGAATATATCACTACAGGCATCATGAAAAGTCTTTATAATGATACGTTTTGTTTTCTACATCTGAGGCAACATGGATAAGATTCTGGTCAGAGGTGCCCGCACCCATAATCTCAAAGATATCGATCTAGAAATTCCACGGGATAAGCTGATCGTCATTACAGGCCTGTCAGGATCGGGAAAATCATCATTAGCTTTTGATACACTATATGCGGAGGGTCAGCGCCGTTATGTAGAGTCCCTGTCTACTTATGCAAGACAGTTCCTTTCCATGATGGAAAAGCCAGATGTAGATCATATCGAAGGGCTTTCACCTGCCATTTCAATTGAACAGAAATCAACATCGCATAACCCACGCTCAACCGTTGGCACCATCACGGAGATTTACGATTATTTGCGACTGTTATTTGCTCGTGCAGGTGAGCCGCGCTGCCCTGACCATGATCTACCACTTGCCGCACAAACTATCAGCCAGATGGTTGATCAGGTACTAGCACTTCCAGAAGGAAGTAAATTGATGCTACTGGCACCTGTCGTACAAGGTCGAAAAGGTGAGCACTTACATACGTTTGATAATTTAAGAGCAGAGGGTTTTATACGCGCCCGCATTAATGGCATCGTTGTGGATTTGGATTCTCCGCCTGAGCTCGATAAAAACAAGAAGCACGATATCGAAGTAGTCATTGACCGATTTAAAGTTCGCCCAGATCTTCAAACCCGCCTAGCAGAATCATTTGAGACAGCACTCAATTTGACTGATGGTATTGCCAAAGTCGCCCATATGGATGAAGCGCAGAATGAACTGATCTTCTCGGCACGATTCGCATGCCCCCAATGCGGCCATAGTATTCAGGAATTAGAGCCGCGCCTGTTCTCGTTTAACAACCCCCATGGAGCCTGTTCAAGCTGTGATGGCCTGGGTGTAAAGCAATATTTTGACCCTACAAAAGTGGTGCATGATGACAAACTGACACTTTCAGAGGGGGCAATACGAGGATGGGATCGAAGGAGCCTTTACTACTACCAACAGCTGAAGGCGGTTGCCGAACAGTATGGTTTTAGTATGGATAGCCCATTCCACGAGCTATCTAAAGAGCATCAACAGTTGATTCTGAAAGGTACCGGTTCAGAGGCAGTAACCTTCAGGTACCTGAATGATCGTGGAGACATCATAAATAAAGCGCATCCGTTTGAAGGTGTACTCAATAACCTTGAAAGGCGCTACAGAGAAACAGAATCAGACACCGTTCGTGAAGATCTGGCCAAATACCTGAATATGCAACCCTGCCCATCGTGCAAGGGGAGCCGGCTGCGTAGAGATGCTCGTCACGTTTATATCAATGAACATACACTCCCTCAGATTGTTACCAAACCAATTGGAGAGAGCCTTGATTATTTCAACCAGCTTCATCTAACTGGAAAACAGGGTGAAATCGCTGAAAAGATACTCAAAGAGATCCGCGAACGCCTGGCTTTCCTCGTCAATGTTGGTCTGGAGTATCTATCACTTGAACGTAATGCAGATACATTATCGGGAGGGGAAGCACAGCGTATCCGCCTAGCAAGCCAGATAGGCGCTGGTCTTGTCGGTGTTATGTATATACTCGATGAACCCTCAATCGGCCTGCACCAGCGGGATAATGAGCGCTTACTTAAAACACTCGTCCATCTTAGAGATCTGGGTAATACCGTGATCGTGGTTGAACATGATGAAGATGCGATCCGTCTTGCAGACTATGTTATCGATATCGGACCAGGAGCCGGGGTACATGGAGGAGAAGTCATAGCGGCTGGCGAGCCGCAAGCGGTAATGAATAACCCTGAATCCATCACAGGGCAGTACCTAAGTGGGATTAAAAAGATAGAGATACCAAGCCAACGAAATCAGCCCGATGCTAAACGCTGGCTAGAATTAGAAGGTGCTACAGGTAACAACCTGAACGACGTTAATTTAAGGCTTCCTGTAGGCCTGCTCACATGCATCACAGGCGTATCAGGCTCAGGTAAATCCACTCTGATTAACAACACGCTCTATCCAGTGGCAGCAACCGAGCTTAATAATGCAACCACACTTGATGCCTCACCGTATAAAGAGATCAAGGGTCTAAACCACTTTGATAAAGTTATTGATATCGACCAGAGCCCAATCGGTAGAACCCCACGATCCAACCCGGCGACGTACACTGGGATTTTCACCCCTGTAAGAGAACTATTTGCGGGTACGCAGGAAGCGCGTTCGCGAGGATATAAACCTGGACGTTTCAGCTTCAATGTTAAAGGTGGGCGCTGTGAAGCGTGTCAGGGTGATGGGGTTATAAAGGTTGAGATGCACTTCCTTCCAGATATCTACGTCCCTTGCGATGTTTGTAAAGGAAAGCGATATAACCGTGAAACCCTTGAGATTAAGTATAAAGGCAAGAATATCCATCAAGTGCTTAACCTGACCGTTGAAGATGCGCGCACCTTTTTTGATGCGATACCTGCCCTTGCACGACGCCTTCAAACATTAATTGATGTTGGCCTTTCCTATATACGCTTAGGGCAAGCTGCTACAACACTCTCAGGCGGTGAGGCTCAACGTGTAAAACTAGCTAAAGAACTGTCCAAACGCGACACAGGTAAAACCTTATATATATTGGACGAACCAACGACAGGGCTCCATTTTTACGATATTCAGCAACTTCTGAATGTCCTTAACCGCCTCCGAGACCACGGCAATACCATTGTTGTGATTGAACACAACTTAGATGTGATCAAAACCGCAGACTGGATTGTCGACTTGGGTCCCGAAGGTGGTATCAAAGGTGGGCAGATCATTGCTGAAGGGACACCGGAAACGGTTGCTCAATCACAAGAATCTCATACAGGCAGGTTTTTACGCAGCATGCTTTAACAGCCCTACTAAACGCCAAACGTAACTGGCTGACGTGAGAGTTGCGCACCATATCACTACTTAGAGCAATGTCAGCCAGGAACATACACTGAGCTGTTTTCCAGACTCATGCTGAAAGTCGTAATGACATCATGAAATGAAAAGGAGACCAGCCTTGTGTTTAACCGTCACCCTAACAGGGTGTATTACTACCGCCAAACCCGTGAAATATCTAGCTCCGTCAAATAGCAACGCGTCACTCATTCTGCAATACGAGAGATCAAAGATTGAAGGAGATGGGAAAGTTGCATTGATTCACATATATAAAGATGCAGAACGCTGTAAGGGCAAGCAAATAGCTGGATTCATGCAACCTGGTGGGCAACAAAAATTAGCAGTATCGTCAGAATCCCCATTATCTTTCTCGATTACATCCTTTACGCTTGAACGTCATAATAATCTAAACTGCAATCTTTACGGTACATTCACGCCGCAAGCAAACACGGCATATTATGCGACCTACACCTTTACCAATGAAAGATGTACGGTCAAAGCATATGGAAGGAATCAAACAGGCATTGTTGCTGTTGATTTAGAGCAGAGAAGATATAAAAACGATTCATGGTCTGATGATCCTAGCTGGTGTAAGTAATCATCCAAAACTTAATCGGTATGCTGTAAAACTGAAGTCTTTAGTCAAATCGGTATACATTACACGCAATAAAAAACCCGGCCGAAGCCGGGTTTTTTGATGATCAAGAAATCTTAATCTTCGGCTTCGTCTTCAGCTTCAACAGCTGGACGATCAACCAGTTCAACATAAGCCATTGGTGCATTGTCGCCTGGGCGGAAACCGCACTTCAGGATACGAACGTAACCACCAGGACGAGCGTTATAACGCGGGCCCAGCTCATTGAACAATTTACCAACAGCTACTTTGCTGCCAGTGCGTGCGAATGCCAGACGGCGGTTCGCAACAGTGTCGTTTTTAGCCAGTGTAATCAGTGGCTCTGCATAGCCGCGCAGCTCTTTAGCTTTAGGCAGAGTTGTACGAATCAACTCGTGCTCAAACAAAGATACTGCCATGTTTTTAAACATAGCTTTGCGGTGCGCACTGGTACGGCTTAATTTACGACCAGATTTACGATGACGCATGATAAATCCCTACCAAACCAGTCAGTGTTTATCGCCGAATCAGGAAGCGACTTTATCGTCGTTCTTAAGGCTAGCCGGTGGCCAGTTCTCAAGACGCATACCCAGGGACAAGCCCTTAGATGCAAGCACGTCTTTGATTTCTGTCAACGACTTCTTACCCAAATTCGGAGTCTTAAGCAGTTCAACCTCTGTACGCTGAATCAGATCACCAATATAGTAGATCTGCTCTGCTTTCAGACAGTTGGCGGAACGTACAGTCAGCTCCAGATCATCTACAGGACGCAGAAGGATCGGATCAATTTCCGGCTCTTCTGGTTCATCCTTAGCCTGATCAGCACCATCTTCAAGGTCAACAAATACAATTAGCTGTTGCTGAAGAATAGTAGCTGCGCGACGGATGGCTTCTTCTGGATCAATGGTACCGTTAGATTCGATATCAATAACCAGTTTATCCAAATCAGTACGCTGCTCTACACGTGCGCTTTCTACTACGTAGGAAACACGACGTACAGGGCTGAAAGTTGCGTCCAGCTGTAGACGACCAATTGCACGAGTCTCTTCTTCATCAGAGACACGCAGATCAGCAGGAACATAGCCACGGCCACGACCTACAGTCAGCTGCATGTTAAGACTCGCACCTTCGTTAAGGTGAGCAATAACGTGGTCCGGGTTAGCAATTTCAACATCCTGATTCAGTTGAATATCGCCAGCAGTTACAGGACCTGCTTCAGATTTGCTCAGAGTCAGGGTTACTTCATCACTATTGTGCAGTAATACTGCAACCCCTTTCAGGTTCAGGAGGATCTCAATTACATCTTCCTGAACACCTTCAATTGTGCTGTACTCATGCAAAACGCCATCAATCTCAACTTCTGTTACGGCACAACCCGGCATAGAAGATAATAGAATGCGGCGTAATGCACTGCCCAGCGTATGGCCAAATCCACGCTCAAGTGGCTCAAGAGTCACCTTAGCACGCGTTTTGCTGATTTCCTGTACGTCAATATGACGTGGACTTAGAAACTCATTTACCGAACGCTGCATATTTCCACCAAATTAAAGTTAAAATTACTTCGAGTACAGCTCTACAATCAGCTGTTCGTTGATATCAGCAGACAGATCAGAACGCTCCGGAGTGGCCTTGTATGTGCCTTCCATTTTTGCAGCGTCAACGTCAACCCACTCAACTGCTGCACGCTGACCAGCAAGTTCCAGAGCGCTTTTAATACGCAACTGTGACTTAGCCTTTTCACGTACTGCAACTACATCACCTGCTTTTACCTGGTAGGAAGCGATGTTCACAACCTGGCCGTTAACAGTGATGGAGCGGTGAGAAACGATCTGACGTGCTTCTGCACGTGTAGAACCGAATCCCATACGATATACAACATTGTCCAAACGACCTTCCAGTAGCTGCAGAAGGTTTTCACCTGTTGCACCACTGCGACGAGCCGCTTCTTTATAATAACTACGGAACTGACGTTCCAGCACGCCGTACATACGACGAACTTTCTGTTTTTCACGCAGCTGCAGGCCATAGTCGGATAACCGACCACGACGAGCGCCGTGAACACCAGGGACAGTCTCAGCTTTACACTTGCTGTCCAGTGCACGCACGCCGCTCTTCAGGAAAAGGTCTGTACCTTCCCGACGAGACAGCTTGCACTTAGGTCCAAGATAACGAGCCATATTACCGTCTCCAGATTAAACGCGACGTTTCTTCGGTGGACGACAACCATTATGAGGGATTGGCGTCACGTCAGTGATATTTGCAATTTTGTAGCCACATGCGTTCAGTGCACGAACAGCAGATTCGCGGCCGGGTCCAGGACCCTTAACAAATACGTCGAGGTTTTTCAGGCCATACTCTAAAGCAGCCTGTCCAGCGCGCTCAGCCGCAACCTGAGCAGCGAAAGGTGTACTCTTACGAGAACCACGGAAGCCGGAGCCACCTGCAGTTGCCCAAGAAAGAGCATTACCTTGTCGATCAGTAATTGTAATGATCGTATTATTAAAAGAAGCGTGGATGTGGGCGAACCCATCCGCAATTTGCTTCTTCACTTTTTTGCGTGTGCGATTACCTGGCTTTGCCATATTCGGAATTCCTATCGCTTACCACTTATTTACGGATCGGCTTACGCGGGCCTTTTCGAGTGCGCGCGTTTGTTTTACTACGCTGACCGCGAACCGGAAGGTTACGACGGTGGCGAATGCCGCGGAAACAACCAAGATCCATCAAACGTTTGATGCTCATGGAAACTTCACGACGCAGGTCGCCTTCAACAGTAAATTTAGCAACTTCTCCACGAACGATGTCCAATTGCTCATCGGACAAATCAGCAATCTTAGTTGTCGGTGCAATACCGCAAGTATCTAAGATGCTGGACGCTGTCGTGCGGCCAATACCGTAAATGTAAGTCAGAGAAATTACCGCATGCTTATTGTCAGGAATGTTGACGCCAGCTATACGGGCCATTCTTTTACTCCGTTCATAAAAGGTGTTCGAAACTATTAACAAACACCATAAAAAATTTGTTCTGTTCGCAGAAGGCGCGCAATATTACACGTTGATCAAAATTAAATCAAGTGTTGCACGCCATCTACGCCCAAATCAGGATAAATTAACCCTGACGCTGCTTGTGACGCGGCTCTACTTTACAGATCACACGTACTGAACCGTTACGACGAACGATTTTGCAGTTACGACAGATCTTCTTAACAGATGCACGTACTTTCATGATCTACTCCATGTAGCCTTGGCGCATTAATTCGCGCGGCCACCTTTGAGATTAGACTTCTTCATCAGGGACTCGTACTGATGTGACATCAGATGAGACTGAACCTGCGCCATAAAATCCATCACAACAACGACGACGATTAGTAGCGAGGTTCCACCGAAGTAAAACGGGACATTAGCGGCTACAACAAGAAACTGCGGCATCAAAGATACTGCGGTAATGTATAGCGCGCCAAACAGTGTCAACCGACCCAGCACGGTATCGATGTAACGTGCTGATTGATCACCCGGACGAATACCTGGAATAAAAGCACCTGATTTTTTCAGGTTATCTGCTACATCTCTAGGATTGAAAACAATCGCAGTATAGAAATAACAGAAGAAGATAATAGCGATCGAGAACAGTAGAATGTAAAGCGGCTGACCTGGGCCAAGCGCTAATGCTACATTCTGAAGCCAATCCATACCTTCAGTCTGACCAAACCATTGGCCCATTGAGGCAGGAAAAAGCAATATACTGGACGCGAAAATCGGCGGAATAACCCCAGCCATATTCACCTTAAGAGGCAGATGGCTTGATTGGGCCGCAAACACACGATTACCCTGTTGGCGTTTTGCGTAGTTGATGGTGATACGGCGTTGACCGCGCTCCATAAACACAACAAAACCGACAGTAGCAATCGCGAGGAATGCGATAGCCAGCAGCGCCAGGATATTAAGATCACCCTGTCGCGCTGCTTCAAAGGCCTGGCCGATTGCACTTGGCAACCCAGCCACAATACCGGCAAAGATCAGAATTGAGATACCGTTACCGATACCACGTTCTGTAACTTGCTCACCGAGCCACATCAGGAACACAGCGCCAGCAACCAGAGTAACAACAGCAACGAAATAGAAGCTGATATCAGCGCTGAAAGCGACACCCTGATTTGCCAGACCTACAGCCATGCCGAAGGACTGAACAGTAGCCAGAAGCACAGTACCGTAGCGAGTGTACTGGTTGATCTTACGACGACCAGCCTCACCCTCTTTCTTCAACTGCGCCAATGTAGGGCTAACAACCGTCATCAACTGCATAATAATCGATGCAGAGATATACGGCATGATACCCAGTGCGAGGATACTCATCCGCTCCAACGCACCACCAGAGAACATGTTAAACAGACTCAGGATCGTACCCTGATTCTGATCGAATAATGCAGCCAGTCGATCTGGGTTGATACCCGGAACCGGTATATGAGCACCGATACGGTATACAACGATCGCCAACAGAACGAAGATTAGACGAGACTTAAGCTCACCTAGTCCGCTCTGTACACCAGCCGGTATTGGTCCTTTTTTAGCCATTTACGCCTCGACTTTACCGCCAGCAGCTTCGATAGCAGCCTGTGCACCTTTGGTCACACGAAGACCTTTTACAGTGACAGCCTTGTTGATCTCACCAGACAGAATCACTTTTGCAGATTTGATTTCCTGCTTGATGATGTCCGCAGCTTTCAAAGCATCCAGATCAATTACTTCAGCTTCGATCTTAGCCAGTTCGTTCAGACGAATCTCTGTAACGTAACGGGCAATACGAGATGTAAAACCGAATTTTGGCAGACGACGCTGCAAAGGCATCTGACCGCCTTCAAAACCTGGTTTTACGGAACCGCCAGAGCGGGATTTCTGACCTTTGTGACCACGGCCACATGTCTTACCCAGACCGGAACCGATACCACGACCAACACGTTTAGCCGCTTTACGAGAACCTTCAGCTGGACTCAGAGTGTTCAGACGCATGTTGTGAACTCCCTTATTAGTCTTCTACACGAACCATGTAGTTAACTTTGTTGATCATGCCACGTACAGATGGAGTATCTTCTACTTCAACTGTGTGTCCAATACGGCGCAGACCCAGACCCTTAACGCACAATTTGTGGTTAGGCAGAGTACCGATAGGGCTACGTACCAATGTTACTTTAACAGTCTTAGCCATTGTCGATTACCCCAGAATGTCGTCTACGGACTTACCGCGCTTAGCAGCAACATCTTCCGGAGATTTCATTGTAGCGAGACCTTTAACAGTCGCACGAACAACGTTTACCGGGTTAGTTGAGCCATAGCACTTAGCCAGTACGTTATGGACACCTGCCAGTTCCAGTACCGCACGCATCGCACCACCTGCGATAACACCAGTACCTTGAGATGCAGGCTGCATGTAAACTTTTGAAGCACCGTGACGTGCTTTGATTGGGTACTGCAGTGTGTCGCCGTTCAGTTCAACTGAAACCATATTACGACGAGCCTGTTCCATAGCTTTCTGAATAGCCGCAGGAACTTCACGTGCTTTACCACGACCGAAACCTACACGACCTTTACCATCACCAACTACAGTCAGTGCTGTAAAGCCGAAGATTCGACCACCTTTAACAACTTTAGCGACGCGGTTAACCTGAACCAGCTTTTCCTGCAGATCGCCGTCTTTCTGTTCATGATTTGACATATTCGATCCCTTTAGAATTCCAGGCCGCCTTCGCGGGCTGCATCAGCCAAAGCTTTAACGCGACCGTGGTACTGATAACCAGAACGGTCGAATGCTACTTCAGATACGCCAGCTTCTTTAGCACGCTGAGCGATCAACGCACCAACTTTTTCAGCTGCAGCAACGTTACCACCTGCAGCTTCACGCAGATCTTTTTCTACAGTGGAAGCAGCCGCCAGGACTTTTGCACCATCTGCAGAGATAACCTGAGCGTAGATGTGACGCGGTGTGCGAGTAACGCACAGACGTGTTGCACCTAACTCACGCATTTTAAGGCGGGAGCGGCGAGCACGACGAATACGAGATTGTTTCTTAGCGTTCATAACCCTGCCCTATTTACTTTTTCTTCGCTTCTTTACGGCGAACATACTCATCAGCATAACGAACACCCTTGCCTTTATATGGCTCTGGTGGACGGAACGCACGAATCTCAGCAGCGACCTGGCCTAGTACCTGCTTATCTGCACCGGTAAGTACGATAGTAGTTACATTAGGAGTTTCTGCTTTGATGCCTTCTGGAAGGTCATAATCGATTGGGTGGGAGAAACCCAGGTTCAGGTTCAAAGTGTTGCCTTTAGCAGCAGCACGATAACCTACACCCTGAAGCTCAAGAGTTTTCTTGAAGCCTTCAGTAACACCAACAACCATGTTGTTAACCAGAGAACGAGTAGTACCAGACAGGGAACGGGACAGCTTTGAAGATTCACGCGCGGTGAACTTCAGACCATCTTCTTCCTGTGCAACACCTACAGAAGGGTGCACATCAAGAGATAGCTGACCGTTTTTACCTTTAACATTGATGGACTGACCATCAATCTTAATTTCGACACCTGCAGGTACAACTACGGGGCTTTTCGCAATACGTGACATTGAAATACCTCTTAGAATACCGTGCAGATTACTTCGCCACCCACACCAGCACTACGTGCTGCGCGGTCAGCCATTACACCTTTACTGGTAGAGATAATCGCTACACCCAGACCGCCAGATACTTTTGGCAGTTCGTTTGCGTTCTTATAGATACGCAGACCTGGACGACTAACGCGTTTAATCTCTTCGATTACCGGCTTACCTTCAAAGTATTTAAGCTCAACGTTCAGAACCGGTTTTACGTCACCTTCTACGGAGTAGTCAGTGATGTAACCTTCGTCCTTAAGAACTTTGGCAATAGATACTTTTACTTTGGAAGACGGCATAGATACGGCCTGCTTTTCAGCCATATGACCGTTACGGATACGGGTAAACATATCCGCTAGAGTATCTTGCATGCTCATGCATTTACTTCCTCTTGTGCAGCACGACGCGGTACCCGAAGGCCTTGTCCGCCGTGCTTACCGTTTTACTAACTGGATTACCAGCTAGCCTTTTTCAAACCTGGAACATCACCACGCATTGCAGCTTCACGCAGTTTGTTACGGCAGATGCCGAACTTGCGGTAAACAGCATGTGGACGACCAGTCAGCTGACAACGACGCTGCTGACGGGATTTGCTTGAGTCGCGTGGCAGCTTCTGCAGCGCCATAGTCGCATCCCAAACTTCGTCTTCTGATGAGTTAGGATTGTTAATGATTGCTTTGAGTTCAGCACGTTTACCGGCGAACTTTGCAACTAACTTTGCACGTTTAGCTTCACGTGCCTTCATTGATTCTTTAGCCATGATGTACGCCTATCACTTACGGAACGGGAAGTTCAGGGCAGCCAACAAGGCACGACCCTCATCGTTGTTCTGAGCAGTCGTAGTGAACGTAATGTCCATACCACGCAGTTTATCAACCTTATCGTATTCGATTTCAGGGAAGATAATCTGCTCTTTAACACCCATGCTGTAGTTGCCACGACCATCGAAAGATTTCGGGTTCAGGCCACGGAAGTCGCGGATACGTGGAATAGAGATGTCTACCAGACGATCCAAGAACTCCCACATACGCTCGCCACGCAGTGTTACTTTACAGCCAATAGGCCAGCCTTCACGAACCTTAAAGCCCGCGATAGATTTACGTGCCAGGCAAACCACTGGTTTCTGACCAGCGATAGCAGTCATATCTGCAACTGCATTTTCCAGCATTTTTTTATCGCCCAACGCTTCACCAACACCCATATTCAGAGTGATTTTAGTTAAGCGTGGAACAGCCATAACGTTAGGGCAGTTCAGCTCATCTTTAAGCTGCTGCTTAACGGAATCGTTATAAAGCGCTTTTAATCTAGACATGATATCTGCTCCCCTTATCCGCCAATGATTTCGCCGGTAGACTTGAAGATGCGAGTTTTTGTGCCGTCTTCAAGTACTTTGAAGCCTACACGATCGCCCTTACCAGTCTGCGGGTTGAAGATAGCTACGTTAGATACAGCAATAGCTGCTTCTTTCTCAACGATTCCACCTGCTTTACCCAGCATTGGGTTCGGCTTAGTGTGCTTCTTCACCATGTTGATACCAGAAACGATCAGTCGATCGTTCAGAACACGCATGACAGTGCCACGCTTGCCCTTGTCTTTTCCTGCGATGACAATTACTTCATCGTCACGTTTAATCTTGCGCATAATTTACCTATATCGCTTCCTGCTACCCTCTCATGCTCAAAAACGCCAACACCTTCCGGTGTTAGCGTTTTTACATAAACTGAACTTTTATAATGTTCAGTCTTTATAGCACTTCAGGCGCCAGGGAAATGATTTTCATGAACTTCTCTGAGCGAAGTTCACGCGTCACTGGGCCGAAGATACGAGTACCGATCGGTGCGTCACTTGCGTTCAATAGAACCGCTGAGTTTGTATCAAAGCGGATTACTGAGCCATCAGGACGACGAACACCTTTACGGGTACGTACCACTACGGCGTTAAGAACCTGGCCTTTCTTCACTTTACCGCGAGGAATCGCTTCTTTAACAGTGACTTTAATAATGTCACCTACAGAAGCGTAGCGGCGGTGAGAACCACCCAGGACCTTAATACACTGCACTCGCTTAGCACCGCTGTTATCAGCGACATCAAGCATAGATTCAGTCTGAATCATGGTCTACTCCAAAAACATTATGGGGCCGCCCGTTAAACGGACGGACCGGCTAATGGAGCAAAGGCGCAATAGTTTACACCTTTGCTGCACGCTCTTCAATACGAACAAGCGCCCAAGATTTATTCTTGGACAGAGGACGAGTTTCTGCGATGGTAACCAGGTCACCTTGCTGACACTCATTTTTCTCATCGTGAGCATGCAGTTTAGAAGAGCGCTTCATGAATTTTCCGTAAATCGGATGCTTCTCTTTGCGCTCAACCAGAACTGTGATGGTTTTATCCATCTTGTCGCTAACAACGCGACCAGTAACAGTTCGAGTACGTTTTTCGGCGCTCATACTTAGTTACCTGCCTTTTCGTTGAGTACTGTCTTCACACGAGCGATATCGCGACGAACCTGTCCTAGCAGATGATTCTGAGCCAACTGGCCAGTAGTCTTCTGCATACGCAGATTAAACTGCTCCTTCAGAAGACCCAGCAGTTCTTGCTGCAGCTCATCAACGGACTTTTCACGTAGTTCAGTTGCTTTCATTACATCACCGTCCGTTTAACAATGGTTGTTGCAACAGGCAATTTAGCAGCAGCCAGGGTGAACGCTTCAGAAGCTAGCTCTTCAGGTACACCGCTCATTTCGAACAGAACCTTACCAGGCTTAATCTGAGCAACCCAGTACTCAACCGCACCTTTACCTTTACCCATACGTACTTCAAGCGGTTTCTTGGAGATTGGTTTGTCTGGAAAAACACGGATCCAGATTTTACCACCACGCTTAACGTGACGTGTCATGGTACGACGCGCTGCTTCGATCTGACGTGCAGTGATGCGACCGCGACCGGTCGCTTTCAGTGCAAATTCACCAAAGCTTACAGTGCTACCGCGTTGTGCCAGACCGCGGTTGCGGCCTTTCATCATCTTGCGGAACTTAAGACGTTTTGGTTGTAGCATCGACGTCTACCTCACTTACCTTTCTTCTTAGGTGCATTCTTCTCAGCGCGCACCTGTTCGATGCCACCAAGAACTTCACCCTTGAAGATCCAGACTTTAACGCCGATCACACCGTATGTAGTGTGCGCTTCATATGTAGCGTAATCGATATCAGCACGCAGGGTGTGCAATGGCACACGACCTTCACGATACCATTCGCTACGAGCGATCTCGGCACCACCTAGACGACCACCCAGCTGAATCTTGATACCCTTGGCACCTAGACGCATCGCATTCTGTACAGCGCGCTTCATAGCACGACGGAACATAACACGACGTTCAAGCTGACTGGCAACACCCTGAGCTACAAGGCGCGCGTCCAGTTCTGGTTTACGAATTTCTTCAATGTTGATATGAACCGGAACACCCATCATCTCTGATACAGTGTTACGCAGTTTCTCAACATCTTCGCCTTTTTTACCAATCACGATGCCCGGACGAGCTGTGTGAATAGTAATCTTTGCATTCTGTGCAGGACGCTCGATTTCGATGCGGCTTACAGATGCTTTCTCAAGCTGCTTATCCAGGTACTCACGCACCTGCAGATCATTCTGCAGCTTGCTTGCGTATTCGCCCTTGTCTGCGTACCACACAGAAGTGTGATCCTTGACAATACCGAGACGAATACCCGTCGGATGTACTTTCTGACCCATAACGGAATCTCCTAGCAGTCAGCTCAGTCGGCCACTTTTACAGTGATGTGACAGGAGCGCTTCAAAATACGATCAGCGCGACCTTTCGCACGCGGCTTGATACGCTTCATTGTCATTGCTTCATCAACAAAAACAGTTGAAACGCGCAGCTCGTCAATATCAGCACCTTCGTTATGCTCTGCGTTAGCAATAGCAGACTCCAGTACCTTCTTAACAAGCGCCGCACCTTTTTTAGGACTAAACGCCAGGATATTCAGAGCTTCACCCACAGACTTGCCACGGATCTGATCAGCAACCAGACGTGCTTTCTGTGCAGAGATGCGGGCGCCTTTGTGCTTAGCGGCAACTTCCATCATCTAACTCCTTATCGCTTGGCTTTCTTGTCTACTACGTGACCACGGTAAGTACGGGTCACGGCAAACTCGCCCAGTTTATGACCAACCATGTCTTCAGTAACAAATACTGGGACATGCTGACGGCCGTTGTGTACTGCAATTGTCAAACCTACGAAATTCGGGAAGATCGTAGAACGACGAGACCAAGTTTTGATTGGACGACGGTCGTTGCTTTCAATCGCAGCTTCTACCTTTTTCAACAGGTGAAGGTCGATAAATGGACCTTTCTTCAGTGAACGTGGCACAGCTGTATCCTCTTACTTAGCGTTACGACGGCGTACGATCAACTTGTCAGTACGCTTGTTCTTACGAGTTTTATAACCCTTAGTCGGAACACCCCATGGTGTCACTGGGTGACGACCACCGGAAGTACGACCTTCACCACCACCATGTGGATGGTCTACTGGGTTCATCGCAACACCACGAACAGTAGGACGAACACCACGCCAGCGCGTAGCACCAGCTTTACCCAGCTGACGCAGGGAGTGTTCACTGTTGCTCACTTCACCCAGAGTCGCACGACATTCGACCAGCACTTTGCGCATTTCGCCAGAACGTAGACGTAATGTCGCGTAAGCACCTTCACGTGCAACCAACTGTGCAGATGTACCCGCAGAACGAGCAATCTGTGCACCTTTACCAGGCTTCAACTCAACACAGTGGATAACAGAACCCACTGGTACGTTGCGCAGAGGCATAGTATTACCAGGTTTAATATCAACAGACTCACCAGAGATAATCTTAGTGCCTGCAGATACACCCTTAGGTGCGATGATGTAACGACGCTCACCGTCTGCATATACAACAAGTGCAATATGCGCAGAACGGTTAGGATCGTATTCCAGGCGTTCTACAGTCGCTGGAATACCGTCTTTGTTACGACGGAAATCGATGATACGGTACTGCTGTTTGTGACCACCGCCAATATGACGAGTCGTGATGCGACCGTGGTGGTTACGACCACCGCTCTTGCTTTTCTTTTCAACAAGAGCTGCATGAGGCTTGCCTTTATGCAGTTCAGTATTAGTAACTTTAACTACATGACGGCGTCCAGCAGAGGTCGGCTTAGTTTTAGTCACTGCCATTTTATATACCCTCTATTACTCGCCACCAAGGAAATCAATCTCAGAGCCATCAGCCAGAGCAACGTATGCTTTACGCACATCGCTACGCTTGCCCAAACCACGCTGTGTACGCTTGGTTTTGCCCTTAGCATTAAGAACGTTTACGCCTTTAACTTTGACGTTAAACAGCTCTTCAACTGCTTGTTTGATTTCTGGTTTAGTAGCGTCTTTAGCCACACGGAAAACAACTTGCTGAGAACCATCAGCTACGATAGTAGCTTTCTCGGAGATGTGCGGACCCAGCAGCACTTGATAAATGCGTTCCTGTTTCATGCCAGCTTCTCCTCGATCTTCTTCAGAGCAGCAACAGTAACCAGTACTTTGTCGAAGCCAACCAGGGAAACCGGGTCAACACCAGCAGCATCACGAACATCAACGTGTGGAACGTTACGTGAAGCCAGGTACAAGTTCTGCTCTACATCTTCAGTAATCAGCAGTGCGTTAGTCAGCTCAAGCTCGTTCAGCTTAGCCACAAACTGTTTTGTTTTTGGAGATTCCAGAGCGAAATCTTCAACAACAACCAGACGTTCCTGACGTACCAACTCAGAGAAGATGCAACGCATAGCTGCGCGGTACATTTTCTTATTTACTTTCTGAGCGTAGTCACGCGGCTGAGCCGCAAAAGTTACACCACCGGCACGCCAGATTGGAGAACGACTTGTTCCCGCACGCGCACGACCTGTACCTTTTTGACGCCATGGTTTAGCACCACCACCAGAAACCGCGGAACGGTTTTTCTGAGCTTTAGTGCCTTGACGACCGCCAGCCATGTAAGCTGTAACAACTTGATGGACAAGCGTCTCGTTGAATTCTTTACCAAAAGCCAGGTCGGAAACTTCAACCGAACCATTAGCTCCAGCTAAATTCAGATTCATTTCAAACCCCCTTAGGCGCCAGCTTTAACAGCTGGTTTAACGATTACGTCGCCGCCAGTTGCGCCTGGAACAGCACCTTTGATCAACAACAGGTTACGCTCAGCATCAACGCGAACGACTTCCAGGGTCTGAACGGTCACACGCTCATTACCCATCTGACCTGCCATCTTCTTGCCTTTCCAAACACGACCAGGAGTCTGACATTGACCAATAGAACCCGGAGCACGGTGAGAAAGAGAGTTACCGTGAGTCGCATCCTGCATGGAGAAGTTCCAGCGCTTAACGCCGCCCTGGAAACCTTTACCTTTGGATTGACCCGTTACATCTACTTTCTGACCAGCTTCGAAGCGCGCAACAGTCAGCTCTTCGCCAACGTTGACTTCGTCGCCACCTGACAGGCGGAACTCCCACAAACCACGGCCCGCTTCTACACCTGCTTTCGCAAAGTTACCCGCTTCAGGCTTAGAAAGGCGATTTGCCTTCTTAGCTCCAACAGTAACCTGTATAGCTGCATAACCATCTGTTTCTTCTGTTTTCACAGCAGTAACACGGTTCGGTTCCACTTCGATGACGGTGACTGGCACGGATACGCCGTCTTCAGTGAAGACACGAGTCATACCCGCTTTACGTCCGATAAGACCTACAGACATTTCTTTTAAAACCTCTTGCCAGTTGTGTACGGGGCTGTTACCCACTACGGCTGCCCTTTCCAGAGCATTCCACACTTAATAAGCGCTTCATTAATTAAAATTAATTCTGCGCAGTTGCCTTTAGCCGAGGCTGATCTGCACTTCAACACCCGCAGCAAGATCCAGCTTCATCAATGCATCAACTGTTTTTTCAGTTGGCTCAACGATGTCCAGAACACGCTTATGTGTACGGATTTCATACTGATCACGTGCATCTTTGTTCACGTGAGGTGAAATCAGAACGGTAAAGCGTTCTTTACGGGTAGGAAGTGGGATCGGACCTCGTACTTGAGCGCCAGTTCTCTTTGCAGTATCTACGATTTCCTGCGCAGAAGAGTCGATCAAGCGATGATCAAAGGCTTTCAGACGAATACGAATTTTCTGATTCTGCATTTCGATCACACATTTCCAAAAAATTATTTAACGGCATAGCCGACCTCCCCCTAATATCAGGGGGACGCAAATTCTACTGATACCTACCACTGAGGTCAACAGCAAGCAGTAAAATTTTGTACAAATACTACACAGCACACGAGCTACATTACGATTATTAGCTTTTACAGACACAAAAAAGCCCTCACAAGGAGGGCTTTTCAATGAAGAGTATTAATTACTCAACAATTTTAGATACAACGCCTGCACCTACTGTACGACCGCCTTCACGGATCGCAAAGCGCAGACCTTCTTCCATCGCAACTGGGTTGATCAGGGTAACGTCCATCTGGATGTTATCACCTGGCATTACCATTTCTACACCCTCTGGCAGCTCACATGCACCAGTGATGTCAGTTGTACGGAAGTAGAACTGTGGACGGTAGCCTTTGAAGAACGGAGTGTGACGACCACCCTCTTCTTTGGACAGTACGTATACTTCACCCTCAAAACGAGTGTGAGGAGTGATAGAACCTGGAGCAGCCAGAACCTGACCACGCTCAACTTCTTCACGCTTAGTACCACGCAGCAACGCACCAATGTTCTCACCTGCACGACCTTCGTCCAGCAGCTTACGGAACATCTCAACACCAGTACAAGTAGTCGTCGTAGTCTCTTTGATACCTACGATCTCTACGTCGTCACCAACGTTTACGATACCGCGCTCAACACGACCTGTTACTACAGTACCACGACCCTGGATAGAGAATACGTCCTCGATAGGCATGATGAATGCACCGTCGATCGCACGCTCTGGCTCTGGGATGTAGGAATCCAGAGTCTCAACCAGCTTCTTAACAGCAGTAGTGCCCAGCTCATTGTCGTCTTCGCCGTTCAGCGCCATCAGAGCAGAACCTGGGATGATTGGAGTGTCATCACCTGGGAACTCGTACTGGTCCAGAAGCTCACGCAGCTCCATTTCTACCAGTTCAAGCATCTCTTCGTATTCTTCAGAGTCAGCACCGCCACAATCTTCAGCCAGCAGATCTGCTTTGTTCAGGAATAC
>NZ_CANMIR010000004.1 GCF_947498015.1 uncultured Neptuniibacter sp. | reverse complement strand
TTCCATAAGCCGATTGAGTCTGATAGCTGGAGTAATGTCAGCATCAACGGTGTGCTGCGAGGCAGCTACGACGGTGTTTATGACCTGAACGATAACGAGTTCGGTAAAGATGCCCAGGAAAACTACCTGGGTGAGAACTGGCACCCGGGAGGGAATACGGCTGCCGATATTTTGCTTTCAGCAGGAACCCCTTTCCCCTGTGAAAACGATCCGGTTAAGTGTAAGAACCTTGACGGTTATATGGATGAAGATGAGAGCGATGCCAAGTTCCCGGAGTTTAATGACCGCTTAGACTTCCTGCGTGAGTTCTATATCACCGCAGATAAGCAGTTGGATAACGGCGACATCTTCAACATCACCTTCGGTAAGCAGCAGGTGGTCTGGGGTAAAACCGACCTGTTCCGTGTACTGGATGTGATCAATCCGGTGGATTACTCCCGTCATAATATCTATGACGAGTTAGAGGATATCCGTATCCCACAGTGGATGCTGACCGCTGAGTGGCGTATGGGGCCTAACGATGTGTTGGATGACTCCAACCTCTCCTTTATCTGGAACATCGATAAGTTCCGTCCGAATAACCTGGGTACCTGTGGACAATCGTATAAGATCATTGATGCGGGCTGTTTCTTCAGCTCTTCAGCGGCGATTGCACCGGTTATCCATGATGTGGAAGAGCCTAACTGGAGTCTGGACAACACGCAGTTCGGTGTGAAGTGGGAAGGTGTATATAAAGACACCACATTCTCATTGAATGCGCTGCACTACCGTCAGCAGCTACCCTCTCTGCACTTCAGAGCCAATACGGCTTTCAACCCAATGAATCCATTGGCTCCGGGTAACTTTCCATTCATGGATGATGGTGTATTTGACATTAAATTCCCACGGGTGACCCTGCTGGGTGGTTCGATCGATTACTACTCCATGGATATGGATGCGGTCTGGCGTCTTGAAGTGGCCTACACCGAAGGTGAAGAGCAGCCACGTGACCTGAACGGTCATAAAGAGACCGATATGCTGCGCTACGTGATCGGCTTCGATAAGAACCTGGTGATCCCATCGTTGGGTACCTCCAGCGCCTTCCTGATCTCTACACAGCTGTTTGGTGAACATATCCTCGATCATGAAGTGGATATGCCAAACGATGAAGATAACTGGATCGCAACCGGTCTGTTCAAAGGTTGGTACAAGAACAACCGTTTGAGCCCACAGATCATCGTTGCACATGACTTTGCGGCCAAAGCGACCGCGATTGCGCCAAGTGTCTCATGGACACCGGATAACCACTGGATGTTCAACGTCGGTCTGAATGTGAAAGTCGGTGGTGATGAGAAGTTCCCATGGGGGGCGACTGGGCTTGTTGGTCAGCCGGGCGTACCGCAGTATGAACCACTGGCACGCTTCACAAACGGTCCGATCGGTGTAGCCAATCAGGAAGATGAGATTCAGTTCACTGTGCGTTACAGCTTCTAACTTATGATAATAAAAAGGAAAATTCTGATGAAAAAAGCAGTACTAAGTTTGATGGTTGCCGGTGTTATTGCCGCGCCTGCTTTTGCAGCAACATTGGAAGATGTTGAGAATTCATTCTACCCCTACAAGAACGGCAGCAAAGAGTTCGCAAACCTGAAAGCGGGTATGACAATTAACCAGAGTAATGTGGATTCGGTTAAAGATGCATTAGACCCAGCAATGTATCAGTTCATCAAAAACGGTGACTACGAGATTCGCGTCGGGGATACAACCTCATTTGACCTGCATGAAAGCTATGTCGAAGCAACACGCAAAAACCTGAACACCACGACATTGGGTGAGCAGCCCGGTGATATTCAGGGCTTCGTCGCAGGACGCCCTTTCCCGGAAGAGCCCTCTGTAGATGACCCGCGTGCAGGTGAAAAAATGGCGTGGAACTTCAAGTACGGTTACAACTGGGGTGATACCGGTGCGGTCTATCCGTTCTACTGGAAGTTCCGTGATATGGCGTCCGGTAAACAGGAACGTATGCTGAAATTTAACTTCCACTTTCTGAATTACAAGCACCGTGTAAAGCAGGAGCCTATCGGTGATATCACGCCGAACCCATCTAACCTTTTCCGTGGTATCTACGTACAGGTACTGGAACCGTTTGATGTAAAAAATACACAGCTGCTGATCCAGCGTTCCGAAAATGACTTAAAGCGTGATAATGCCTATCTCTATCTGGGCTTCCAACGCCGTGTTCGTCGTCTCTCCAGTGGTCAGACAACCGATGCCTTCCTCGGTTCAGATCTAATGATCGAGGACTTTGAGGGTTACAACGGACGCATCAGTGATATGAACTGGACCTACAAAGGGACACGTTACATGCTGATGCCTTACTACAACCATAACGAACAACCTCTGGACGCCGAAACACATAAAGATGATGAAGGCTATCAGGTGGTGAGCTTCACCGGTAAAGGGCAATGTTTCCCTAACGTAAGCTGGCAGGTGCGTAAGGTCTACGAGGTTGAATCATCTCCGGTTGATCCAAACCACCCGCTGTCTAAGCGAGTCCACTTTATGGATGCACAGACCTTCGCTATTCCACGTACCAATGCATATGACCGTAAAGGTGAACTCTGGAAGATCTTCACCATTGGTCAGTCTCACCCTGATTTCCACCTGCCTGCAAACAAAGGTACAGGGGTATCAATCGATGACGCATTCTCCATGGTCGATCTGCAAGCTAATCACTGTACTACCGGTCAGTTCAAAGGCCAGCTTGATCCTAAGCTAAGCCCTGAGCAGAAGTTTTCGGTACAGAATCTGCGGGCATCAGGCCGCTAGATCGGTCATACAACCCTTAGCAGCATCATAACGATCAACATCACTTTTGCCCGGCCTATGCCGGGCTTTTTTATGCTTTTAAAAGGCAGAAATTGATTAGATGAACTGGGAACGACAAGAAACACTAGCTGTCTATCTGATAACTCATCTAAACTTTAGTCATTACCACGGGCCTGAGTCCGTTCAATCCTCCGCCGTTTGGAATTAGGCGGACACCTGTAATCAATTTAACGGCCGGAAGGCGGCGTAGGGTATGTGATGCTTAATATGGATTTTTCACAGCGTATCGTTATCGATACCAATACAATTGAGTGGCTACCCAGCCCGGCAAAAGGGGTCTGGCGCAAACCACTGGCCAGAGAGGATAAAGAATCAGGCCATGCCACCAGTATTGTCCGCTACGATCCCGGCTCCCGCTTCACATCACACCCTCATCCCAATGGTGAAGAGATACTGGTTCTGGAGGGGGTCTTCTCTGATGAAACCGGTGACTATCCTGCCGGAAGCTATATCCGCAATCCTCCCGGTAGTACCCATGCGCCATACAGTGACGAGGGGTGTATCATTCTGGTTAAACTGGAGCAATTTGCCACGGGAGATAGCCAGGAGGTTAAGATCAAAACCCGCGAACAGACTTGGCAACCCGGCCAAGGTAAACTTGAAGTGATGCCCCTGCATGACTTCGAAGGTGAGCATACCGCCCTTGTCAGATGGCCCGCAAACGAACGTTTTCAGCCGCACAAACATTTTGGTGGGGAAGAGATACTGGTTCTGTCAGGCACCTTTCAGGATGAACTCGGCATCTACCCTGCCCTCAGCTGGATCCGTAACCCACATATGAGTGAGCACTATCCCTTTGTAGAGGAAGAAACCATCATCTGGGTAAAGGTTGGTCACCTGCCGATAAGCCTGTAACAACGTTCGGGGTTAATCAGTGCAGCAAGTACCGTTAGCCTGAACGGGCGGACAGTTCACTGAACCGTAGGAACAAAAGACACAACAATCGCCCGAAAGGGGTTTAAGCACTTTGTGGCATTGGACGCACTCATAGAACCATTGGCAGTAGTTATCCGGCATGATCTCCTTATGTTGGAATCCACACTCAGGACAGGTCAGTAGAGACTCGTAAACAATCATCTGGCTCCCTCTGATCACTCAAGCTCATATTCAGTTTATTTAGTTATAGCCTTCAAATAAGGATACTAAAAAAAAAACCGGAGCCCTCGCGGGTCCGGTTAAGCAATTTGCTTCAATGACAAGAGCCTGTGCTTATTGCACCTGCGGAGGCGTAGGTGCAGACACATACACGAATATGCAATATCTCTATTACCAGGCGGTGAAGCCAGTGAGGGGAGCCCTCCGCCTGCCGTGTTGGTACCCATAATATACGAATGAGAATGATTTGCAACACTATTTATTAAAAATATCTTCCTTCGTAAATACCCTCTAATCCTGTAAACCAACAACCTTTTGAGTCAAAGGGCCTGGAATGAAAAAAGCCGGATCGAGTGATCCGGCTTTAGGAGTAAACTGAACTGGTGAGAATTCAGCTTAGGATATTGATATTCGAGGGGAAGTATCAATATCTGTACCAGCTTCCAGTGAGCATTGAAAGCGGTACAAGTTTCGGTAATGTTGTGAGGTGAGGTCGTCCATTGCCTATCACTTATGAGCGACTACGATATTAATGATATTGATAACGATTTGCAATAGCGTTTATTTATTTTTATTTTACCTCCTCTCTGGATAAGAGTAGCGTATGCGCCTTTCCAATTTAGCCTGCTAGAAAAAGAGATAATGCACTCAAAAAAACTACAAGCCGACCTAATGCTTCTATTGGTTGCGATCATCTGGGGTTTTGCTTTTGTTGCACAACGACTAGGGATGGAATCTCTAGGTCCCTTCGGCTTTAACGCACTGCGGTTTATGCTTGGAGCCTGTTCTTTACTCCCCCTACTTCTCTTCTTTAAAGCCCCCTCATCACACTGCAATAAGAGATTATTGAAAAGTGGCTTGCTTGCAGGGGGGGTATTGTTTGCTGGCGCCTCTCTACAACAAGCCGGATTGGTTTATACAACCGCAGGAAACGCTGGATTCATTACCGGACTCTATATCATTTTAGTGCCGGTACTTGGGCTGTTAATTGGCCAAACAACCATAGTTAATACCTGGATCGGTGGATTACTGGCAGTTGCAGGGCTTTATCTACTGAGCTTTCAGGACCTGAGCACGATTAACTTCGGTGATATCCTGGAACTTTTAGGTGCGATCTGCTGGGCGGCCCACGTACTACTCATCGCAAAACTCGCTCCCAAAGTAGACAACCTCAGACTGGCTATCTCCCAGTTTATCGTTTGCGCCATACTCAGTGGCCTCGTTGCCCTATTTATTGAAGCCGATAGCTTTACAGTTGATAACGCCCTTCTCTCCTGGGCACCAATCGCATATGCCGGACTGATCTCAGTCGGTATCGCTTATACTTTGCAGATCGTTGCCCAGAAGCATGCTCCACCTGCACACGCAGCCATTATAATGAGCTTAGAAGCCGTTGCTGCTGCCTTCGGCGGTTGGCTCATGTTGGATGAACAGTTTAGTACCGCAGGAATTGCCGGGTGCTCTTTCATGTTGCTAGGTATGCTGATCTCACAGCTACCCGCGCTTAGGAAACGAGAGAAGATCAATGCCAAAATTGACTGATATACCGACCAATATCATCACCGGTTTCCTCGGGGTCGGTAAAACCACTGCGATCAATGCACTGTTAGCCAACAAACCCACGAATGAGAAATGGGCAGTGCTGGTTAATGAATTTGGGCAAATCGGAATTGATCAGGCAGCACTGGAGAATCAGATTGAAGGGGTTGCTGTTAAGGAGCTTGCAGGGGGGTGCATCTGCTGCGCCTTGGGTCCTGCCCTAACCACCACATTGGCAATGCTACTGAGACGGGTCAAACCTGACAGACTGATCATCGAACCAACAGGCATCGGTCACCCCGCCGGGATCATCGACACGCTCCAAAGTGAATACTTTCGTGAGGTTCTCGATCTACGATCTGTTATCTGTTTGCTCGACCCAAGATCAATCCAACAACCAGAGGCCATCGCTCAACCCACTTTTCAGGATCAGATAAACCTGGCGGATGTCATTGTTATCAATAAGACCGATCTTGCCGATCAAAAGCAGATCGCCAAAGCCGAGGGACACTGTAATGCTCTATTCCCTCCTAAACAGGCAATTATTAAAAGTGATCAGGGTAGATTCGAGCTCTCACTGCTAGATCTGGTGAGAAACGGCGAGCTTAAGAGTACGTATCCCAATGCTCACAACTCGGAGGTCAGACAGGTAACCTCACAACTGACATCCGATGAAGCGCCCATTCGGCTCAGCCCTCAACCAGGCTCACCGCTCTCGAAAGCTGCTGCCGCCAATAACCTCTACTCCTGTGGCTGGGTATTCTCCCCTGTTGAACGTTTTCAACTCAAAGAGCTGACTGACCTACTGGGGTCTATTCCCTCAGTACAACGTATAAAGGGCGTTTTTAATACAGACCAGGGGTGGATCTTTTATAACCAGGTCATCGATGAAGCAACATCTTCATCTATCGCATACCGAAGAGACAGCCGTGTCGAGATTATAGCGTCTGAATCTATAGAGTGGCCTTTGATCGAACAAAAACTCCTGAACTGTCGCCTCATAGGTAATACCGAAATCTAACCGTGCGACAATTTGTCACTTCTTTTAATATAGGGCGACCCCATACAATAGCCCGGTACTCGGATACAGATAGTTATGTCAGAACCTAAACAGGGTAAAAACACCCTCCTCCTTCAAATTATTATCACTCTTGCAGTGATCGTAGGTTTAGGACTTGCTCTCTATCTGCCTGAGCTGATCGCACAGAAGACGCCCCCACAATCTCGTATTCTGACATCAGCTCCCGGGTGCAGCCTCAACACCAGTAGCTGTATTGCCACTCACGAAGATCAGCAGATCAGCGTTACCATAAAATCTGACAACATTCGCTCAGCGACCCCTCTGGTTTTTGAGGTATCACTGAAAAATATCTCAGCCGATCAGGTGATGCTGGACCTTAAAGGTAAAGAGATGTTTATGGGGCTGAATCAGGTCATGATGAGACAAGTGCCCGACAGTGCAGGCCTTTGGCAAGCCGAAGTTACTCTGGCGGTGTGTACCACCGGTGAGATGACCTGGATCACTTCGGTCATAACCGAAGCTGAGGGTGATCTAACACAAGCAAATTTTGAATTTAACGCTCATTGATACTCAGTAAAGAGAATAGGACGACAGCAATGAAAGCACTCCGCAACCTACTTTTACTTACGGTATTCATGCTGGTTGGTGTCGCCATCGCATTCTACTTCCGCCCACAACCGGTCGAACAAAGAATCGCTCTTGGCGAACAATTGGGTGGCGATTTCACCCTGCAAGCGGAAAATGGCCCCCTCAGACTTGAGGATTACCGCGGCAAAGTTGTACTGTTCTTTATCGGTTATGCATCCTGCCCAGATATTTGTCCCACCGCTCTTGCTGTTGCGTCCCAAGGTTTAAAACGACTCAGCCAAACTGAGCAGCAGGAGGTTGCCGGTATCTTCATGAGTGTCGACCCTAAGCGAGACTCGCCGGAAAAGCTGGCAAAATATGCAGGCTTTTTCCACCCCAATTTCACCGGTGGCACAGCAGATCGGGAAACTATAGACAAAGTGGTCAAACAATATGGAGCCTTTTACCGTATGGTGGATCTTGATGGCTCAGCGATGGGCTATGCGGTTGATCACTCTTCACGACTATATGTCATCAATAAAGAGGGCAAGCTGGCAAAAGCCCTTGCTCATGCTACCAACCCGGATGCGTTGGCCGCTGAAATTCGCAACCTGCTGTAATCAAGGAATTATCGATGATTAAATCAATGTTACAACGTTCGTTTTTATTGGCCACTCTGTCAGCCGCCCCTTTTGCTATGGCTGAAGTCAGTGTCGAAAATGGGTATGCCCGAGCGGTTCCTCCAGGACAGATGAACAGTGCATCATTCATGATTATTAACAACAGTGATGCATCCGATATCCAACTAGTTTCCGGCAGTTCCAGCGTAGCTAAAGTCGTTGAACTTCATACACATACAAATGAAAACGGTGTAATGAAGATGCGTCAGGTTGAAACCATCACCGTTCCAGCCGAGGGTTCTGTAGCACTCCAGCCTGGTGGCTATCACATTATGCTTATTGGTCTGAAAACCGATCTTGCTGAGGGTGGAGAGATCGATCTTAAATTGAACTTTTCTGACGAAAGCAGCAAATTGCTTACGCTACCTGTTAAGAAAGTGATGGGAGGTATGCAAGGCCACCATCATAAACACCACTAGTAGAGTCTGTATTTAACGCCTTGTACATTGCAGGGCGTTTACCTTTTCTCAAGTCTACCCAACAATCAAAGCCTATCTCCCGAAGCAGAACAGACCAATGAGTGCTTTTATAACTTACTTGTCTGGATTCAATCCGTCGTTTTGATACGCAGAAATTTAAGTATATGTCCCTTGAACTCCTCCTTCAGAGAAGTGGACTGTTCAGGCTTCAGATGCGCGGAGGAGAAGCCGAATTCAATCATTTTTTTGCTCAGTTTGGTTTTACGTCCCCGACCTGGATCAACAATAATCACCTCACAGGTTTCGTTTGCATGACGTTCAATAAACGCTGCAAGAAGCTCAATATGTTGATCTTCATATAACAGATCACTACCTATAATGAGATCAAACCTCCCCAGGTTATCATCATCATCGGCCCAATCGACCCGCTCAAAAGCGATCTTGTCATCCTCATTCAATCGGGCGTTTCTTTCGAGAAACTTCTCCGCCTCGGGATGATAATCCGTCGCTGTAATATCCGCATGTTGTTTATTGAGAAGAAGGCTCGTCAGTGCCATGCCGCACCCCACCTCCAAAATCCTTTTTGATTCTGTCTGATACTCGTCAAGATAGTTCGCAAGGACTCGGCTAGAGGGCCAGATAACACCAAATATCGGCCAGGATGAGGATGATATTCCCAGTTTTTCAGCTTCACCATCAGGGTCATGGAACTCCTGACGATTACGTAAGGTACATAGATGGATATCGAGCTTCCCAAACTCAACGGTTTGATAGCATAAGCGAAGATCTGTCATTTGGCTGCCTCATAGTTTGATGCTCAGCCAGATATCCAGGATAAATGACAAATTGTGGGGATCACTCTAGGGTATAGTACTCAGCCTAAAAGACAACGTTGCAATTATGTTATGACCGCTCTTCTAATAATTTCGACTCTGGTAAAGCCTCGACACACTTAACGCTATCCAAGAATGAGGTGTTAACCAACCTAGATCTCAATATTCAATGCTCGCCCACACGCCTGCCCTGCAGCCACCTCGATCGGATAGCCACCTGGATTAGCGACAACTCGGGTTCCCCGACAGGTTATATCAACCGCTTCATGAACGTGCCCATGAATCCAGAGAGACATCTGTCCCATCATCGAATACAGATCAGAGGCAAAAGCGGGGGATAACATATCCCCTTGATACTGCAGCGGAATACACTGCTCTAAAGGAGCGTGGTGACTAATGACAACGGTTTTTCCGTCAAACTTGCCTGCCAATGCGATCTGAAGCCACTCCCTGCAGTGGTGATGTAGCCTGATACTTTCATCCACACTAAATAGCTCACCCGGGTTCTGCAGGATATTACGAAAGTCTGGTATCCTCTCCGCCGCCTGAGCTTTGATAACCTCAGTCGGATAATCCTCATTTTCTTGATAAAGCTGGAAATCGGTCCACAGCGTTGTACCTAAAAATCGGACACCATCAATGATCTTCTCACCATTATCAAGCAGATGAATATCAAGTTTCTGGGCACAGATTTGAAGCTGATAGCGAAGATCAGATAGATGGGAACCATAGAACTCATGGTTGCCAGGTACATAGATAATCGGGTTGTACGGAAACTGCTTTCTGGCCCATGTCAGCCCCTGAGTGCCATTGTGAATATCACCAGCCAGGATGATGATATCAGCCTCATCCGTGTTGAGATCTCGCCCTTCAGGAAAGCACTCCAGATGAAGGTCTGAATAGATTTGCAGGCGCATCGCGGCTCCAAAAGAAAAAATATTCCACACAGCCTACTCCGTTAACCTGGGATGCACCACTTAATCAAGCCGTCATCGTTCCGTCAAATAACTGCAACACCTATAGACCAGAATCAAGCGTTACCCCTGACCGATTTACGGAGCAAAACAAATGAATAAGCACCTACTGCCCGCCAGCATCGCACTGGCCCTGTCTGTATCAATCTCGACAGTCTCCCATGCAGATATCTCTGTTACACAACTGGGGCAGTTTAAAGAAACGATTGGCGCATGCAGTGCTGAGGATGCTGAAAGCTGTACCGAGATCTCAGCCTACAGCAGATCAGCCAATCGCCTATATGTCACGAATGCTGAAGAGAATGGTCTGCGTATACTGGAGATCGACGAAACAGGTTCATTGAGTGAAAACAGCTTTATCGATCTGAGCCCATACGGTGGTGGTCCTAACAGTGTCGCGGTCTTTGAAGAGTTTGTCGCTGTCGCGATTGAAGCGGAAACCAAACAGGATAAGGGTGTCGTTGTTATTTTTGATCTGGATGGCAACCCGCTGGAGCAGATTGAAGCGGGGGCTCTGCCCGATATGTTGACCTTCACACCCAACGGCCAATACCTGTTGGTTGCTAATGAGGGCGAACCGAATAAAGCCTATGATGTAGATCCTGAAGGCTCTGTCACCGTAATCAAAACCTCTGACTGGTCAGCAGTACAGGCCGATTTCAAGGAGTTTAACGACTCTCGCCTTAAAGATGTACGTATTTTCGGTCCTAACGCCAGCGTTGCACAGGATCTTGAGCCTGAATACATCGCGGTTGATGCAGACTCCAAAACTGCCTGGATAAGCCTTCAGGAAAACAATGCACTGGCAAAGCTAGATATCGCCTCCGCCACTATCACTGATATCTATGGACTGGGTTATAAAAAACATCACCAGAAACGCAACGCATTTGATGCTAGCAATAAAGATGAGGGCATTAACATCCAAAGCTGGCCAACACAGGGAATGTACCAGCCGGATGCTATTGCGACTTATGAGCGTGACGGCAGTACCTTCATTCTCACTGCCAATGAGGGTGATGCTCGTGACTATGACGGTTATAGCGAAGAGGTACGTGTAAAAGATCTAACCCTGGATGCAAAAGCGTTCCCAAATGCAGAAACACTGCAGCAAAGTGCTCAACTGGGGCGTTTAAAAACGACTCTGGCTACCGGTGACAAAGATCAGGACGGTGACCATGATGAGATATATTCTTACGGTGCTCGCTCCTTCTCTATCTGGAACCAGAATGGTAAACAGGTTTTCGATTCTGGCAACCAGTTCGAAATCACCATTCAAAAGTACGCTGAAAGCGATCAAGCTAACTGGGTAGACAGCCGCAGTGATGATAAAGGCCCGGAACCCGAATCGATCACAACCGGTACTATCGCGGATGAAACCTATGCGTTTATTGGCGCAGAACGTACCAACGATATCTTTATCTATAAGATCAGTAACCCGTCACAGCCTTCAGGTCAGGCCTTTGTCAATCTTGATTGGCGCCCTTCTGATTACGCTAATGAGAATGATCCTTTTGTAAATGATATCGGCCCGGAAGGACTCTTGTTTGTAGATGACAAAGGCTGGTTAATCGTCACCAGTGAGATCAGCAATACTGTGTCAGTCTATAAAGTTAACGTAACTGAATAATCCTGATTGAAAGAATAACTGATGCCCCGCCAGCAGTGCGGGGCATTTTTCCTCATTCAGAAAACGAAAACAGCTCAGATTAAGCCCTGCTTAATCCACGATTAAGCCTCTGTTCTATACTGTTCTGCAATCCATCTTCTACGGGGTTGAATAACATGGAACTTCTCGACAGCTCGGACTTTAACCAGCACCTACCGGCGATTATCGCCTGGACCACTAATATCCTACTAGCCATAGCTATCCTAATCATAGGCTTCTGGCTAGCCGGTCGTATCGGCAGATTTGTCGCTGACATCGGTCAACAACACAAACATCTGGATGACACTCTGTTTCGATTCCTGGGTAGCCTGACTCGCTATCTGATTCTCGCCTTTGTGATTATCGCCGTATTAAACCGCTTCGGGGTTGAAACTACATCAATCGTGGCGCTTCTGGGTGCAGCGGGGCTAGCAGTCGGACTTGCACTTCAGGGCACCCTATCAAATTTAGCAGCAGGCGTGATGCTGCTGGTTTTTCGCCCCTATAAAGTGGGAGATTTTATCGATGCAGGGGGTTGTTTTGGTAAAGTCACTGAGATCGATATGTTTACCACAATCATGGAAACGTTCGACCATCAGCAGATCATCATCCCCAATAGTCAGATCTGGGGAGAGAAAATCATCAATCACTCCCACTATGAGATCCGCGGTGTCGATATGCACTTTGGAATCGCTTACGATGAGAATGTTGATGCCGCCAGAGCCGTCATCACAAAAGTTATCTCAGAGCATCCACATGTTCTGCAAACTCCAGCACCCTTTATTGAGGTTGAAACCCTAAACGACAGCTCAGTCGACTTTCTGGTTCGCCCCTTCTGCAAGGGAGAGCACTACTTCGATATCCTCTACTCGGTTCCAGAACAGATTAAAAAGGCGTTGGATGATAACAATATCGAGATTCCATTCCCTCACCGCAAGGTGATTCTCGTCAACGAACCCCAACAGGGATAAGACCTTTCGACCAATTTAACCATGCATTTGTAAACAAACACCCGGTGCGGCATCGCTCCGGGTGTTTTGTTTTATAGGCCCAATTCACTGAGACCTGGATGATCATCTGGGCGTCGCCCCTGAGGCCATCTAAATTTACGTTCCTGTTCAGAGATTCTGACGTCATTGATGCTGGCATGCCGCTCCACCATCAGACCTTTATCATCAAATAGCCAGTTTTCATTGCCATGTGACCGATACCACTGATTATCAGTATCTTGCCACTCATAAACAAAACGCACCGCAATCCTATTATCCTCATATGCCCACAGCTCTTTAATCAAACGGTATGCCTGCTCTTTCTCCCACTTAGCAGTAAGGAAACGAACAATCTCATCCCGTCCTGTGAGGAACAGATCACGGTTACGCCACAGGCTGTTTATACTATACGCCAATGCCACTTTTTCAGGCTGGCGACTATTCCATCCATCCTCAGCCAAACGGATTTTCTGGATCGCCTCCTCTCGAGTGAACGGAGGGATAGGTTGGCGAATATTCTCTACGGCCAGATCGGTTTTCATAATCTAATCCTTTTTAAATATCTAATTTCAAAAAATCATTTCGACTGCGTGATACACAGGGGCAGAACATCCCCTTTTCCTCTTTATCAGCGCTGCTAAGACAGTGATCACGATGATCAGGCTCTCCTTGCAACACCCTGACTGAACAACTTTTGCAAGCACCACTGCGGCAGCTGTGAGCCAACTCAACTCCACTCTCCAGAATTGCATCCAGTACGGTTTACTCTGCCTCAACCTCGATTGAGAAGCCACTTTTAGCCAATTCAACAGTCATGGGGGTATCGCTGCTTTTTTTAGTCGCACTAAACTGCTCAAATCGAAGCTGCTCGCTAGCCACCCCTGCGTCTAGGGCTTCCCTCTGTATTGCTGACAGCAGTGAGTCTGGGCCACAGGCATAGATGACACAGTCCCTGTTTAAAGTTCTCATCAGCTCCGTAAGGGCTAAGCGCTCCCCTTGGTCACTCCGATAGAAAAAGCTTCGCCCCTTGAACTCTCTATGCAGGCGGTCATAAAACGCCATCTCCCGCTGACTTCGACCCGAATAATGAAGTTCAAACTGCACCCCTCTGTGCAGCAATTGCTGTGCCATCGCTTTTATCGGGGTGATACCAATCCCCCCTGCGATCAGCACTGCTGGGCGCTGATCCTCATGCAAAGTAAAAAAGTTCTGCGGCGGCTGACAATGGAGTAACTGCCCTAGTCCTATCGATTGATGAATGGATACAGAGCCACCACGCCCACTCTCCTCTTTGAGTACGGCAATCTCATAAATATCACGACGCTCAGGATTGGAGCAGATCGAATAGTGCCGGTAGGCCAAACTATCATCGACTAAATGAACCGGAATCTGAAGATGCGCCCCCGCTTCCACACGGGGTAGATCAGTTCCATCCGGATTACGGAGCTCATAGGCCCGGACTCGGGGTGTGAGCTGCCTGATACCAGTTACCTCCAACGCTAAAGGACCATCACCTAATTTGGAACGGTGAGGATAGATCGGTTGATCTGACTGTGCTTTGAGGCGCTTATTTTCCTCGATCACAGGTGCGACCAACGGCTCTATCTCCTGCTCGGTAAAACGTGGGGTAATATGTTGTGGGCAGTTCCAATCAAAGGCTTCAATTTTTATCCGGAAAGCGCGCTCTACCTCCGCACGGTAGTGTTCAACCTCTAATCTGGCAAGCGTATCCCAATCATGAGGATCCACTTGCTCAATTCTCCCCATCAGTTTCAGCCGACGCCGATTGGGGTAATCCATAAAGAAGAGAGATACCCGATTATTGGTTCTGAAATTACCAGTACTAACGTATTGACGATTACCTGAATAATCGGAAAAGCCCAATGTTGATGCGTCCAATACCCGCATAAACCCTTTAGGGCCTCCACGATGCTGAACATAGGGCCAACCGGTTTCACCCACACTCGCAATATAGAAGCTGTCCCTTTGTTCAATAAACTCAGCTTCGTAATCAGATAACAGATAGTTGTAATCCTCGCCCTCATCCATACTGGCATAGCCTGAACGACTATTCAGTTCAGTCTGTACCTTTCTGACAGTGTCGGTGAACGCGATCTGTGCATACTTATGAGCCATGATTACCCTCTCCTCTACTTTTTATTACCTGGGCCCGAAACTGAAAAAAGCGGGCTGGGACACCCGCTAAAGGGGAAATGAAGATGCCTGTTGAAGCTCTACTTTAGGAAAGTCAATCTCAACACGGCTCGCTTTACCCAAGATATTGGTAAGTAGATTCATACCTACGTGGGTGATGATCTCGACGATCTCAGCATCGTTGTAACCCGCATTTCTCACCTCCAGTAGCTCAGCTGTCGTCACCGCTCCACTATGCTCAGCTAAAGATCTCGCAAACTTCACAGCAACGGCGGCTTTTGCATCCTGGCTCCCTCCAGCACGGTTTGCTTCGATCTCCGAACTGGATAATCCCGCTTTACGTCCAATCGCCGTATGCGCTGAGACACAGTATTCACACGCATTCTGCTCAGCCAGTCCAAGCGCAATTCGTTCGCGGGTTTGTGGATCCAATGCGCCCTCATTAGCAATCCCGTGGAGTCCTAAAAATGCTCTCAGTGCCGCTGGCGAGTTGGCAAACACCTTTAGAAAATTAGGCACCATCCCCAGCTGCCCCTGAATGGCATCAAATAGTGCTGTCTGCTCGTTGTTTGCCTGTTCCGCTGTAACTAAATTGATACGGCTCATCTCTCTATCCTCAACTGAATTAAGTTATGCAGCGGCATTCAAATCCGCTTGCCTATGGTGTGAATCCAGTTTGACAATTACCCTTAACAAACAGAATACTCACTACAATTAAATAACTATTCCATTTATTGGAATAATAGAGATAGCTATATGGATCAGTTTCATCTCATGACAGTATTTGTCGCCGTTGCGGAGGAACGGGGCTTCTCTGCAGCCAGCCGCAAACTAAATATCTCCCCACCAGCAATCACACGTGCGATTGCGACACTGGAAGAGAATCTGGGGGTGAAGCTGCTTACCCGAACAACTCGCTATGTGCGGACGACCGATGCAGGCGAACGCTATCTGGAGGATGCCCGCCGCATTTTGCAACAGGTGGAGATGGCGAATGAAGCAGCGATTGGTATCAATCGCGAACCCAAAGGGCATCTCAGCATTACAGCGCCAGTACTCTTTGGTCAGAAGTTCATCCTCCCCGGGATCACCGAATATCTCAACAGATATCCAGACACACAGGTCGATGCCGTCTTTCTTGACCGTGTTGTCAATCTGCTGGAGGAGGGATTTGATCTGGGAATACGTATTGGCCACCTCCCAGACTCAACCATGCGGGCAAAAAGAGTCGGCAGTGTTCGGCTTCACTGTCTGGCATCACCGGAATATATTGCACAAAATGGTATCCCACAGTCACCTGAAGAGCTTAGTTATCACACAACAATAATGACAACGGCCAGCAGTCTGTCTCATGACTGGCAGTTCACTCTCAATGGGAAAAACCGAATCCAACGCTTGAAGCCCCGATTGAAAGTATCTACAAATCAGGCAGCCATTGAAGCGGCTAAACAGCACCTGGGGATTATCCGAACCCTCTCATATCAGGTCTCAGACGAGTTACAGGCAGGTGAGCTTAAAATAGTTTTGGAGCAATACGAACCGGTAGCGATGCCCGTCCATATCCTGCACCGTGAGGGGCGCTATGAAAACAGTAAAGTAAGAGGACTGATTGATATCCTCGGTCGACGTCTTGAAGCGGATAAACACCTCAACTAGTCACCGCGCACTCCCCACTTCACACACGTGAGGAATAATCCAGAGCCCTAAAGGGAGAACTCCTCTTTAGCTAGAGGTTTTCTGCCACTGTGCAGACACAGAGCATCTACCAGCATACCAACCCGTTCCGGCAATCCCTGTTCCAGCAGTTGGTGTACGGTATGCAACACAGCCTTTTTAAAGCTTTCACTAGCACCTATATCGGCTGACAGGTTATCCGCACTGAAATTAAAATTATGTCCGGCAGCCTTCGACATTAACCATTCAAAGGCCTGCGGACGAACTTCAACCTTTTCAAACTCGGCCTGTTCGGCAGCAGTTCGGCCATCTGGTTTATACCAGTAACCAAAGTCCTCCAGCTTACGACGCTCAGGTCCGGCAACACACCAATGGGCTATCTCATGCAGGGCACTGGCATAGAAGCCATGGGCAAAAATGACACGATGATGTGGGTTATCTTGATCTGCTGGCAGGTAGATAGGCTCATCGTCACCCTTCACCAGTACCGTATTCAATGACTCTTTAAACAGTTGATTGAACAGCGAGATCAGTTCTTCTACTACAGGTTCTTTCACACGAGGCCTATCAGTTGCTCAGGTAGGGCTGCCAGGTATCTTGCTTCAGCCACCAGCTGTCACCATTTAAGCGGTTTACTCTGGAGGCAACATACCCTTTAACATCTTTATCTGCGCGCAACACTACTACTTCGTACTCAGCAGTACCAGTGCTGTCGCTCTCCTCTAACAGGTTCCATTGACCCTTATCAGCCAACCAGGTTTCCCCACTGTAGCGATGGTAACGGATCAGTACCCACTGCCCTTTCGCAGTGTAAGTTGACGTAATCCGGAAAGGACCATCCTGTACCTGACTGCTTAGTTCATTCGCCATCATCGTGATCTGATCCAAAACGCCGTTAAAAGCATCCGGCTGTGGCACCGATTCAGGGGAGCTCGTATCAGCCTCAGACACATAGTCCCCCAAAGCAGTTTGCAATGATTGCAATTGCATGGCGAGCGCCTGATTCTGTTGCTGCAGTTTGACAGATTGAGACTTGATCTGAAGTAGGTGGTCCTGAACTGCGGTCATTCGATTGGCTATCAATTCCAACTGGCCTGCAGCCTCTTCCGGGGAGGCTACATCAGCTTTATTTTGTGCCTGAGATGATGAATCTGGCTGAGCAGTCTGAACAGAACTGGGTATCTCTTGAGGTGATGCCGAAGACGTATCAGACTTCACACCTGCAGAGTTACAGGCGGTTAAGCATAACGTCAGCAGCAGCAATATTGATCGGGGTAAATTCACCTTCATTCTCCTGAAGTACCAAGCCACCAAATTCAGATCTGCCAATTTAAACAAAAATAGGCTACAACGGCGAGAACACATTAGGGCTTATAAGCAAAAAAGGGCCCTATGGCCCTTTTAGTATGAGTTACAGGTAGATCAGCTCATTTTAGGGTAAGCAGCGATACCTGGATTATCCGTCACATTTTTGAGTACCGGTGTATTCAGTTTATCAATACGGGCGACCTGCTTATCACGTAGATGTTCCGCAACCACATCCCAGATGATTGGACCATCCGACTTAGCCCCAACAGTAGCCCAACCCGAAACGGTATAGCTCTTGTTAGCATCAATAAGCTCACCGTTATCCAGACGCATCTCTGAAATTCGCTTGCCGATCGGTTGCATTGGATCACAGATATAATCAAAGCCACCCACACGCACCATATCCCCACCCGATTGCAGATAGGGTTCAGGGTTAAAGATATTATCAGCGACATCCTCCAGAATCAGTTTCAACTCAGATCCTTTCATCGGACGAACATAAGTCTCAGGATAGGTTAGGCAGGTCTGATCAAGAACATGCTCCATCGTCACCTTCTGCCCTTCCAGAACACTGGTACCCCAACGGAAACCTGGAGACAGGGAGATCTGGGCATTATTTTGCTCCATCAGAGCATTACAGATCACCTGATCAAAGGTGCCGTTAAAATTACCACGACGGAACATCACTTCATCTGCAACTGCCAGCTCTTCGCTAAGCCAATCAAGATGAGGAGCCCGGATATCATTGATCAGTTTTGCCATAGCCGGATCGGCCGGAAGTAGTTCCGAGAACACCGGCAACAGCCGATAGTTATAGCCCTTCACCTTGCCATTACGAATATCCAGATCCATGACACCGAGGAACTTACCATTGGAACCCACATTACAGACTAGGGTCTGACCTTTGGCATTCTTCACTGTGGTGGGTTTCGGCATGCCATCATGGGTATGACCACCCAGAATCACATCGATCCCGGTCACTCGGTTTGCCATCGCGATATCCACATCCATACCGTTATGCGAGATAACAACAACGGCATCCACTTTCTCTTCGGAGCGGATCTGATCAACCAACTCCTGCATCTCACTGTCATAGATATCAAACGTCCAATCCGGGATAAACCGGGCTGGATTGGCAATTTTGGTACGCGGGAATGCCTGACCAATAACAGCGATACGCGCGCCCCCTAGCTCTTTAATCGAATAGGGCTTGAAGACGTGACCCGTATCTTCATCGTGTATATATTCATCAGCGCCATCAAATAACGCATCTTCGGTTACAAAGATATTGTTCGCCAGGAACTCACCGTTGAATGCTTTGATGTTGTTAAGGATCTCCTCCTGATGATAGGTAAACTCCCAGTGACCGGTCATGATATCTACGCCCAGCTCATTAGTAGCCTTAACCATATCCATGCCACGAGTTTTGAACGAAGTTCCAGAACCCTGCCAGGTATCACCACCATCAAGTAACAACGTGTTGGCACTGCCGAAGCTTTCACGCAATCGGGTGACCAATGTTTTCAGATGAGAAAACCCGCCCACTTTACCGTACTGGCTGGCAGCATCCCCAAAGTTAAGATAGGTAAATGCATGGGCTTCCAAAGACCCCGAAGCGATCCCAAAATGATTCAGTAATTTATCACCTACCAGATGTGGCGCTTGACCATAAGCGGAGCCGATACCCAAATTCACATTGGGTTCACGAAAATAAACAGGGAGTAATTGGGCATGACAATCTGTCATGTGCAGCAATCTGACATTACCGCTTTTCGGCACTTCATAGAGTTCAGAAGGTTGTTTCTTTGCAGCAAACCCAGTTACTGGCAGCACGCCCGCTGCACCAGCCATGCCCAATAAACGAGCAAATTCACGGCGTGTCATAGACATATTAAATCACCCTAATGTTATGTCCTGAGGTAAAAAAAAGCCTGCAAACGTCTGTAACGTGGCAGGCATTTTCTCTGACGATTTCTGATCACCTCCTACTGAGGTACAGACAGGTGCCAGTTTTTCTGTGCGTAATGATACTGATCAATTCCGATCCGCGCGTGATACTTAGCCTGAGCAGCCAGATCCAACGCTTTCTGGTAATCTCCCTCATCAATCGCAGCTTGCGCATCTTTAAGAATGCCGCCGGTCAGTTTCCATTCGAAACCTAATTCAGCAACCTCTTTATTTTTTGCATTTGCTTTTGCCAGAAGATCTTCTGCATTTGTTTTTGTAGCTTGAACACGCGCCTCCAACTCCTCTTCATGGTTGGTGTGATACTTCCCACCATTCCAATCAAAGACATGGTCGTTTCCATACATAGCCCGGTTCATTTCAAACGCTTCCTGGAAGCTCTCTGCAGCTACAAATGTTGGTGCTAATGCCAGAGCAGCAGCAATAACTAAACCTTTCTTCATTTTGCCACCCTCCAATTATTTACGAGCACCTGGCCCATTTGCGATCAGACCGTTAGACATATACGTCTGGAAATATTCCAGATTGCGGAATGTTTCAGTCTGAGGCTTCAATGGCTTAGAGCGAGAATCTTTATGGCAACCACTGTAACGACGATGCAGTGTACCTAAAGCTCCCCACTTGGAACGGAATACCGGGAAGTGAGAGACATGACCCAGCTGTGGGCTCGGCAAGTCAGCTCGAATTCGGATATTCGTTCCCTGAACATGGCAGTTTGCACAAGACAGATTCAGCTGTCCTCGTTTTGCGTAAAAGAACTTTTTGCCATCCAGATATGCCGCTAAGGCACGTTTATCATCTGCTGGAATCTGAACATCGAAGACTTTATCGCGAGAAGTCCAGGCCATATAAGCTGAAACCTGAGCGATTTCACCTTTACCCCACTTCAATGGTTTCTCACCATTGTCCTCACGACATTCGTTTATCTCCTGCTCCAGAGTTTTAACGGTGCCTTCCTCTTTACTCCAGTAAGGAAACTTATGACGAATCCCTATACCGCCGTTTTCAAAGCAATCCGCATAACCTTTACCGTTTGCAAAGGGAGTATTGAAAAGCTCTTCACCTTTCTCAACATCAAACTCGTACGGAGGAAACTCTTCCAGTTCCTCCCACTGTTCACGTGATCCGGCATCAACTGCATAGATACCATTCACATAATCAGAGATCTCTGACTCAGGAAAACGTGCTTTGAAGTAGTTCTGCAAAGCAATTCGATCAGCCTCAGGATCAACTGTTTTCAAGTCGAAACCTGAATCCGCCGCGAAGGTCATCTGGGATGCTGCAGCAACCGTCAGACCTAGCGCAAATGTTTTTATTATTTTCATTATCACACCCCACAGCTCAACCGGATAACCGGCTGCCTTTATTTGATTTTGGCAGTTTCTGTTGCTGTTTTGCCTGTGCTCTCAACCCAGGTCATGGTCAATTCATCACCCTTGGCGCCACCAGAAAAGTTGAACGCAAAGTAGGGGTTCTTAGAAACAGCAGTGCCAAGATTTGCAGCAAACACTTCTTTACCTGCGTGCATCACTTTAAGCTCCTGCAGGAACATCGCAGGGATCAACTCACCTGTTTTCTTGTCCTTACGCTGCCCACTCTCCATGATGTGCTTCGCCATCAGCTTTACTTTGGTCTTATCACCAGAAGCCTTTGCTTTTACTTTCAAAATACCTTTAGCCATGATTCTTACCTCTGTATTCGGCTTAAACTGGGATTAACCGCCACAACCACCGATGGTTACTTTAACTTCTTTAGAAGCGCTGTAGAGCTTGCCATCCGCTTTAACGACAGCTGTAACAGTTGACGTTTTACCCATACGCAGACGGGTAGAAACATTGGCTTCAGTACCGGCTGGAATCATAAACTCTGCAACCAGAGGTGTTGGGTTATCTTTTACAAAGATGCTCATAGACTCAACGTTCGCCAGTGTCGAACGAACGGTAACCGGTACAACTGCACCGTTTTCTGCGATATCAGGTGCTTTCAACGTCACTTCTGCGCTCTCTGAAGGCGTTCCGCCCAAAAGCTCACTCATTGCTGTTGCCTGATCTTCCGCTTTAAATGCTTTGCTGCTCCAGGCTGCCATTGCGATACGTGGCATCAGTACGCTTGCACCGATCAGTGCTCCGCCTGTTGCGATCGCTTTAACTACGGATCGACGATTCATGCTCATTCTATGTTTCCTCTTACGTTCACCCAAAGGGAGATCAGAACTGGTAGATATACTCTACAACAGCATCAATTTCTTCTTCTGACAAAATCCAATGCTTACCTAAAGGTGGCATGATTGTCAGCGGATTATTCTTAGTGGCATCCCAGATTTGTGCGCGCAGTTTGCGCTTATCCGGGTAGCGAGTTTTCATCGCAACAGTGGGTGGTCCCTGATTTCCTGCCAAATTTGCGTCTGGATCATCGATCGCATGACAGGAGATACAGTTACCGCGGGATTTACCCATATAAACTGCTTTACCCAGCGCTATCTGGTCTGCATGGTTGTCTGCAACAGCCGGGGCTGTCGTAAACATCGCCATCAAACCAGCTGCACACAGAGAGGTGGTCAGCTTACGCATTGTTTCTCCTCCGGAGTTCTGTCTAGTGACAGTATTTTTATTGTTATCAAAATCCCTGAACGGGTTGTATATCGCCCAATTTATAACCAAATCTTATATACTAATAAATTTTAGCGACTAGATTCAACCATGTATGCCACAGCTTCTTCAACCTGCTTATCACTAAGGTCTACACGTCCACCTTTTGGCGGCATCACACCCGTATCACCAGTAAATCCTTTAATTGCGTGGTCTACCAGTACAGGCATGCCCTGTTTGATACGATCAGTCCAAGCATCAGGCTCACCAAATTTAGGAGACCCTGTCAGTCCTGAACCATGACATACCTTACAAGCGCCCTCGTAAGTCGGTTTGCCCGCCTCAGCGGTAGCCGAGAGTGTGACGGCCCCAGATGAACTATGCGCAGCCAGCGACTCACCTTTCAGTGTTGCCTTACGCGCTTTCTCCTTATGCTGCTCCTGCTCCATCTGAGCATCGTGAGAGGCAGCCGGTGCATCCGCACCTTCGACAAAATGTCCTACCGGAGTGATACCTCGCAATGTTCCGGCAATTTGGAGTTTGTCCGGATCAGCACAGTTTTTCATGCAGCGGGTATTTTTTACATCAGGACGGGGATCGACAAAGAAATTCGCCTGATTCGGCATCTCAATCTGTGCCAGGTTATCTTTTGTCAGCACAAACTCTTCATCAATGATCTCATTCAGATATAAAACATACGCTGTAATATCATACACTTGCTGATCTGACAGAGAACGGGGTGCAGTAAATGGCATCGCACGACGAATATAATCGTAGAGTGTAGAAGCGTATGGCCAATAGGAACCTACAGTCTTAGTAGGGCGCTCCTCGGTTAACGTACCTTCACCACCCGCCAGAACAGGCCAGCGACCTTCACCTTCACCAAACAGACCGTGACAGGTTGCACACAAGGCTTCGTACTGCTCTTCACCTGCCTCTACTGTCCCCTGACCTTCAGGTAGCCCTTTACCGTCTGGACGAATATCGATATCCCAACCCGCGATCTCTTTTGCTGTTGCGGTTTCACCGATCCCATATTTTCCAGCCTGAGCTATGCCAGACAGAGAAAGAGTCGCACCGATAGCAACGGCTAGCAGGGAGTTCTTAAGTTTGTTATCAAGTAATTTGAACATTGGTAACCTCCCCTGTAGGTGCCACTTTCCAGGTGTGGATCGAGTTTTTATGGTAGATGGAGTTACCGCCACGTACTTTACGTAACTGTCCCAGTGTCGGCTGTACATAGCCTGTTTCATCGATGGCTCTTGATTGCAGCAGCCAAGGCTGACCATCCCACTTAGTGACCAAGCTGAATCGGGTCAGTGCCTTATCCAGTACCAAGCCCTTCAGGCTTGCAGGCACCCAACTGACACCACCATCAAAAGAGATATCCACCTGTTTAATTTTTCCACGACCCGTCCAAGCCAAGCCCTCTATCTCAAGGAAACCAGGCTTAACGAGAGGGTTTTCAGGGCAAGGACTTGTGATAACGGAGTTTGTTTCCTGAACGAAAGTGAATTTACGCGCTCGACCATCAGGCATCAGATCGGTGTACTTCGACGTTTCTTCGCGGTGGTACCAGGGCTTATCTCCAATCTCCAGGCGACGAAGCCATTTGACCGAGGTATTACCTTCCCAGCCCGGGTTCAGAAGGCGCAGTGGGTATCCCTGTTCAGGGCGCAGCATCTCACCGTTCTGTGCATAAACAACCAGAGTATCATCCAGTGCTTTCTCAATCGGGATAGAACGGCTCATATGGGAACCATCAGCACCCTCTGCCAGAATCCATTTCCCTTCAGGTTTAACCCCTGCTTCCTCAAGTAGTACTCGTAGAGGAACGCCGGTCCATTCACAGCAGCTCAACATACCGTGCGTAAACTGTAGCGCTTCCATCTGAGCACCCTTCCACTCCATACCACCGTTTGCAGGGCACTCAATAAATTTGATCTCGGAAACGGAAGGGAAGCGCATCAAATCTTCCATCGTGAAGATAATTGGACGTTCAACAAGGCCATGAATAATCAATCGATGCTCTTCAGCCGGTATCTGAGGGACGCCGCCGTGATAACGTTCAAACACCAGACCATTGGGGGTGATAATGCCTTTCAGATCCTGTAGAGGCGTCATGGAGATGGAGGCGATAGAATCTGCGGTCAACCAGGGTACGGTTCTGCGGACAACATGCTTTTCAAATCGTGAAGGTGAACCGTAGGGATGCTCGACCACACCGTGACCGAGCTGTTTACCCCAGGCGGGTTCATTAGGAGGAAGGTTAGCTTTACTTACCTCGCTCGCAATGGACTGACCTGCGATGGTTGTTGCAGCCATACCCGCAGCTGCGGCCACCCCTTTTCGCAAAAAGTCACGACGATCATTGATCGAGAGATGTTCGGATTCCCGAACCATCTGCTCCATCAGCTCGCGCGTGCTAGGACCTTTGATGATCTTGGACATTCATGCCTCCACGTGGCGTACCAAAAGCGCTTTATTATTCTTTATATTGTTTTTAGTAATAACTATATTCTATCAATGAATATACAAGAATTCGACCATCGTATAGCGCTAATTTAAGCTTACCTTATGCAAACATAACTAATATCTTAATTAACCCCACGCATTCTAAAGCAGCTGTAGCTTGCGATAGAGGGTCCGCTCGCTGACTCCGAGCCTTTCAGCCAGCTCACGATTGTTGCCCTGAAAATGCTCTTTAACCTTCTGCAGGTAAGCCCCCTCCAGTTTTGAGAGAGGTATCAGGTCCGCATTAAGCAGATTGCTTTCTGCTGGAAGCGGCTGTGAATGCAACAACTCCTCAGGCAGGTGTTCTGGCAGGATGCACTCCTGGTCAGCCAACAGCACAGCACGCTCCAGAATATTTCGTAGCTCACGGATATTTCCGGGAAAGCCATATCGTCGAAGGATACTCATCGCTTCATCTGAAACGGTCACCCCCTCTCCGCCCTGGATCCTCTTCAAGAGTACCTCTGTCAACATTGGCAGGTCAGAAGATCGCTCTTTCAACGAAGGTAATTTAATGGGGAAACTACTGATGCGATAGTAAAGGTCCTGACGAAATACGCCCTGCTCTACCTGCTTTTTCAGATCATGATGAGAAGCGCAGATCAGCCTAAAATCAGCATGCTGCAATTCGACTCCCCCCACGCTCCTGTAACTACCCGTTTCAATAAGGCGCAGTAACTTAACCTGCAGTGAAAGAGGAATATCCCCAACCTCATCCAGAAACAGAGTTCCCCCTCTTGCAGCTGCAACAAGCCCCTCTTTTTTATTGATTGCTCCCGTGAATGCCCCCTTCTCATGTCCAAACATCTCACTCTCAAACAGGGTTTCACTTAAGCCAGAACACTCAACGGTGACAAAGGGTGACTGAGATCGTCTACTGGCTGTGTGCAGCGCCTTGGCCACTAACTCTTTACCCGTTCCGGACTCCCCCTGCAGCAGTACAGATATTTCGCTGGGTGCAGCACGCTGTATAAGCGAAAGCATCTGGTTAAAAATAGCTGATCGTCCAACCAGACCTTCACCTTCGGGTTGGGCAGTAGCCACCTTTACCATATGCATGATTTCCAGATAAAACTGTGGATTTTTTGTTCCTTGCGGTAGAGGTAGTAGCTCCACATCTACATGCTCTTGACCGTGACAGGTATTATGCAGATGAAATACCCGCTGACGCAGTCCGGAGGATTGGCACTGCTTTAAGGGGCAGGATTCACCCTCCTGATCACAAGGGCGCTGGTAACCGTGTGACACACGATAGCAGTACTGCCCAATAATCGATTCAGTAACCTTATGGTGTTCTTTATAGGCCTGATTAGTGGCAACGATTTTGTAATCCGCAGACAGGATAGCGGCGGGTTGGCTGAAGGCATTCAACAAAGAGATAAACTCTTCATCACCGATCACGGTGTTAATCAAGACGGCTCTCCTACATACTGCCAGCGATGACTGGTAGCTTGTCAAAAATGTCAGGCTTTAGTCTGTCTTGTTACACCAATATATTCAATTAAACTAATATATCAATTTCTTATATAGGCGATTTTCTTAGAGTGTGATCTGCTAATTCGTAAGGTGCGGATGCTGAAAACAGGCCATCTGATTGAGAAGGTCAGAGCTATCTGTTGAGCGAATTAACATCTCATTGTAGTCAGGGTGAATAAACCCTTGAGAGGTTCCACCCTTCATAAATTGGAAGAGCAAATCATAGAAACCGGCCACATCAAGAAACGCGCAAGGTTTCTTATGGATACCCAACTGTGAGAGCGTGATCACTTCAAAGATCTCATCTAAAGTGCCCGTTCCACCCGGAAGGGCGATAAAACCATCACTCAGCTGAATCATCTGCTCTTTGCGGGTTTGCATATCTGGCACTTCAATCAGTTGCGTCAAGCCGGGATGAACCTTCTCCTTGGATTCCAGCTGTACCGGCATAACACCGATAACCAGCCCCCCTCTCTGAAGAACAGCGTCAGCCAAGGCCCCCATAAGACCCGAACGGGCGCCACCATAAACGAGAGTAATCCCACGCTCAGCCAGCAATTCACCTAATTGTTTGGCCTGACGAAGAAAAACCGGGTCGAAACCCGGTTTTGAACCACAAAAAACAGCAACAGATCGCATCAGAAGCGTTTACTTATGATCGGCGTTAATTCGATCAAGGATCTGAGCAACTTTCAGACTCGCCCGCTCCATCTCGGAAAGATGTTTGGCTGCGTCTTGAAGATCCCCTGCACGCGCAGATTCAACAGCTGCTAAACCGTGGGTATGTACCTGCTCATGGGGATACTCCAGCTCTGAGAAGCTGCTAAGATGACTATATTTTTCACGGCCAACACCATGGTAATACCAGTTACCTAAACGGCAGGAGGTATGATCCGCCAACGCCGTCATACTATCTAAATTGCCCGAAACAATGCCTTCATAAACACTGTTCTTCCAATTCACGTGATCCAGCTTGACCGTTTCTACAAACGTATCTGCAGCACTGTGCTCAATCACGGTACTCATACGGTCAGAGAGTGCTACTACATCACGAACACCGGCTTTAATCTGTTCTGCCGATGCAACCACTTCAGAACTCAGCAGATCAACCTGCCCAATATCATCTGATGCGATAGCTGTTTGAGAACTGATCTCGCCCACTAAATTTGCAATCTCATCACTGGCTTCATTGGCTTTACGTGCCAAATTTCTCACTTCATCAGCAACAACCGCAAACCCTCGACCGGATTCACCCGCACGTGCCGCTTCAATAGCCGCATTCAATGCAAGCAGATTGGTCTGATCAGAGATATCACGGATAACGCCCACAAATTTTTCAATCTGCTCAGTCACACTCAACAACCCCTTAACCTGCTGGTTGCCATCCTGTGCTCTAACCTGAATCACATTAACGCGATCCAGAATCGTTTCTACTGCCTGTCGCGTCTCATCAAAGATTGATAGAGAGTCCTCCAGGCTCTGTTTTTCTGAATCCAGATTAGAGGCTGCCTGAGCAATCGTCTCTCTAACCTGAGAAACCAGTTGACCACCTTTTACCCAAGATGCACAGATCGCTTCTTGATCACTGGCATTATTCTGCTGTGTGTCTTCCTTCTCATAACAGCGACGGGTTAGCTCCTGGTTTTCCGCAACCAGCTGAGCATTATTTAACTGCAGAGTATCGATCTCTCCCTGTAACTCTTTAATCTGCAGATTTAGTTTCCCTGAGAAGAACATCCAGAACTGCCTCCCTAATAGTGGTTAAGTTGTGCACATATTAACTGGACTCAGAAATCGTTTCATTAGTTAACTATCGAATATTTAATGATTTTGTCGTAATTCAGTACTTTAGGAGAAGATAACCCGGTCTTTATCAACAGTGTCTTAATCTCTGATGATCTTCGCACTACCCTCTGCAGGCAAACTGACCTAAAATCGTGATACTTCGTTCGCCAATCGGATATTAAGGAATCGCAATGGCTCGTATCTCACTATCGGAAAGTCTGTACAACACGCTGGTTAAAGAGTTTTTTGCCAAACGTACCGCCCGTAGACTTCTGAGCCATAAAGAAGCTATCGCAATCGCTCAACGCTTATCAGAAAAAGTTAGCCTGCCTTTCCTGAATGAAAAGAAAGAGCACAATGTCCTGGTGAAAGTGGTTTTAAAAATTGATACCTATCTCTATGAACTGCTTCCTAATGAGATCTATGAGCTGATACATAACCTTGATGAAGGCTTTGATGATAGTGAAGCGGCTCAGCTCGCTGCCCGTCTGAGCAAACAAGCTCATGATGATATCCAGCTCCCGTTTCTAACGGATGATATCGAGTACTACTCCATCACCTTTGTCTTAACACTGCTGATCAATGCGATGCGAGAAGGCTCTGATATAGAGCATGCAATCAAGGTAACCAAACATCCCCGCATGATGTGTGATGACTTTCCATTTCCCGATCTTTTCTAAGAAACCCATAGCGGTACACTGATAGAATTGATCTGAGATGGTTGCCTCTGCGTAATTGCTAATAGTTGGATACAAATGACAGCTACAGCGGAGGCAACATGACAATCCAAGATTTCAGAAGTATTGCACAGCAACTTCAGATTAATCAGGTCCGATTTATTGAATCAGGCTGCAGCCCAATGGTCATTGAAGTGCAGTATGGCAAAGTGACCGATCTCAAAACAGATCTGCTCAAAGACAGGCGGGGCGAAGTACTCGCATTTAAAAATATCACACAAGCCTATGAACTCTGCCGGGATACAGGTATTCACCATGCAGAGCTCGTTCAGATAATCCCCCACGATGAAGCCTGTATCAGTTCAGCGGTTCACTATGATCAACAGGCGATCCCTCTCAAATTCTGATTAGATCAGGGTAAAAGCTTTAACTTTGTGCCACTAGCCTACCTAAAGAAGGGGCAGCTAACGGCACAAAGCGCACTCGGTGTAGAATTCAAAGAACGGCAGCTAGGTGCCATAAGCTGGCATAGCAAATAGTTCGGCTAACTACCCAGTGCGGGCATTAAGCTTTTCCTGATACGTTCTGCTTTCTGGTTATCCCTGCCAATGCTGATCCGCTAACAATAGCTATACATGCCAAAGCGATTTCCCAGCTTGCTTCGGCTTCTCCAGCAGCCACTAGAAGTAAGATAGAGATTAATGGTGCGGCATAAGCAAGCGTACCTAATAGTTGGAGATTGCCATGCTTTACACCGTAGTCCCAAGTAAAAAATGCTATACCCACTGGCCCTAAACCTAGCCCTAAAACACCGATCCACTGTCGGAGATCAAGAGGCCAAATCGTCTGCTCCCACCAAAGGTGACAGATAGTCGCCAACAAAGCAGTAACAGCACAGAACCAACCCACAGCATCTGTAGGTACCGCACTCAATAACCTGCTGGCTACTGAATAGGTCGACCATATAAAAGCGCAAGCAAGTGCTAAAAGATAACCATATAGATATTCAGAGCTAAAGTTCGCACCATCTTTACTGATCAATACCCAACAACCTAAAAGCGCAATGAGTGCTCCTATTGTATGCTGAACCTTAAACTTTTCTTGCGGTAAAAGAGCAGCGAATAAAACGATTAGCAAAGGCCACAGATAAGCTAGCAAACTAACTTCTACGGCAGGAGCCTTGCTCATCGCCATGAAATAGCAAAAATGGTATCCAAAGTACCCCCCCACACCTAATATCCAAGCAACAGGAGGTTGCCGTAAATACCTTAATCCCAAATGTCCTTGCTGTAACCAGCGCAGGGCCATGAGGCAAAATGCAACACTAAAAGTCATCGCCATTAGCTGAAAGGCTGGAATACGTCCGTCGGTCAGTTTCGTAAGTAAAGCTAACGCGCCCCAAAGTACGATGGATAACGACCCGATAAAAGTTGCCCTATGTAACCGAGACATAAACTCCCCTCAACTGGTACTTAGTTAGATGAAACCTAAGTGTATGAGGGTGAGGAGAGATGATCTTTTGATATACAGCGGAATTATTTGCCAATCTTGCGGAAATAACTGGGTGAGTGACCGAAGTGCTTACGGAACCTATCACTAAAACTCGCCAGATTTTGATAGCCGACTTGATCAGCAATTTGTTGCACGCTCAAAGCTGAACTTTCCAGCAATTGCCAAGCTTTCTGCATCCGTTTTTCAGTTAAGTATTGTTGTGGAGTCATACCCAATTGACGCTTAAAAAGCTCACTTAACTGTCGAGAACTTAGATTTGCGATAATCGATAATTGTGCAAGAGAAACTGGTTTACAGTAGTGTTGATCAAGGTATGTCCGAGTAGCCTCTATGCGACGATCTAGTCGTAACTCTTCACCATAACGTTCTTGTAGTAGCTGGATCAGTAGTAACAGCATCTGTCTTTCGCTAGTTTGACTACATGAGTCTGTAATCAGCTGTTGATGCAAAAAAAAGACGTATTGAGTTAATGCAGGATCTATCGATATGAATGCAGGAAGGCGTTCTAAGTCTGGAGCTAATGCTTCCGGCACATCTGCCACAATAAAGATATTTTTGTCATTAGCAGAAAATCCATGCTCTTGACCGGCGGCAACAACAGCAACTTGCTGTGAGCATACGAGCCCCTCCTGTTTATCCACATTCATGGATAACTCTCCTGCTACCGGAAGTACTAGCTGGTGAAAATCATGATGATGGGTATGATTTTCAGAACTGTAACTACGAAGCTCTAGCTTTAGGTTTGAGTTCTTCATAGCAAGATTGTAACAGAGTCAGAAAACCCTATAGAAATACCATTCCGACATGCGGAGTAAATGTCTGCTTCGAGCACCACAATGGCAGCTATCACTCGCACAATCATGTCCGCAATGGATCGGTAGAGGACTTCGAATAGGCTAGGGTAGGCTTATGAGGTCTATTCCGTGTCGGCAGGCTGACTTGAGTAAGCACGGAGGGGCTACAGATGACTGCTCCGTGCCAGTAACAGACATTTCAAAAAAGACATGATAGCCTCTCAGTACTTGCTCATATCTTAACTGGAATACAGCATGAAGGGAGTCATGTGATGAGTCAGCCAAAAAGCCTAATCATCTTCGATTTACGTGCTCTGCTTTACATGAAAGGAGCTTAATAAGGTGAACTTTCTTTCTGCATTAGGTGAAATCCTTTATCGGTATCCTAAGGCCGTTCTTCCAGCTCTCATATTGATTTATTTACCTATGATGATAGTCGCAGATGGTTATTTCATGTATCCCGAGAGGTTTGAAGAGCTTAATCAAGATAAGTTTAGGGTAGATAAAATAGCGTATGCTATCGGGAAGGATGCTAGAGAAGGGATTCGGGGTTATTCATATGGCGATGGTGAGCCATTAAAATATATGAGGCTCCCTGACAGAAAAGCTCTTGAAGAAATAGTAAAAAAGGACTTTGAGGATAGAAACATAAATATTTACTGGTTCTATAGTAGAGCTTCAGATTATGCGCTCGGTTATAGATCCATAGTGGGCTTTACACATAATGGCGAAGCATTTAGTGATGTGAGGAAACGCTATATCAAAGAGAAAGAACGCAGGGCTAGTGCTTTTTATATTCATTCAATCATATACGGCTTTTTAACCTGTTTCTTTGTATGCCTTTTAGGGTATTCAATGTTTCTTTTCCTGTTCAGAAAAAAATGATTCATGTCCACATGGCTCGTTTGAAGACCTCACCTGTCAGAAAAGGCCGGCGTAAATTACAGGCCTCTTGATAGCGGGCTGTACGAACCAGCTCATCCGACAAAACGACTATCTACCGGTTTATGGAAGCTGATGGAAACGCTTCCGATGGTTACACCCAACTTAGACAGGTCAGCTCTGTTGAACAATACGTTATCCGGCATTAGATACATCCAGTCATCAAAGCTGACTTTAAACTTGCGATTCTTAACCGACAAGAGCATCTCGTAACGCCAGTTCAAACAGTTACCGATAACATGCCCCACAGCCTCATCGATCACATCATCAGCCCGTCCCTGGTAACCTCCCTTCTGATCAGAAACGATTGTCCAGATACGACGTTGGTGTTCACCATCATCGTAAATAAACGACTCATTCAGGATCAACTCGTCATTTTGAACCCTGCCATCGATCTCAACGACAAAGCGTCTGCGGACAGAACCAAAACGACTTTCAAACAGTCCGTAAGCCACAGTCCTCCCTGAAAAATATTCAAAAATATTCAGTTGTTGAGGCCAATGCTTCTGAAGGTGTGTATTCATCATCCAAACCATTTAGGTAGTCACTGCTTTTACGAGCAGAACTCCTATCCGGATCACCCCTATTATCCTTCGACCCCTCTTTCGCAAAGGGGTACAAAGAAACTACGAGGCAGAAAATGTGTAAAGAGCTAGACCCGGACTGAACCAATCTCCCCCCAGCTTCGTACCAGAAGAATGATTTTTGAGGTGGTAGAGAGATGAGAACACTCAGATACAACGTGAGGGAACCCTACATTTTCTACGATGGTGGCTGCCCTCTTTGCCGTAAAGAGATACAACACTACCAGCGAATCGCTCCAGCCAACTCAATCCTCTGGATCGACATCACCCGCAATCCCGAAGAGCTCAAGCGTTTTAAGATTAAATATAAGGATGCGATGGAGCAACTGCATGGGATCTCCCCTACAGGTGAAAAGATCAGAGGGGTTGAATCATTTATGATGATATGGGAGCAGTTACCTTATTACCGCTGGTTGGCCAGTGGGGTTCGTCTGCTAAAGCTTAAAGCGCCTCTGCAAAAGATCTATCTCCTGTTCACACGATGGCGTATAAACCATCGCTGCAACAGAGCTTGCTCCATCGAGCCACGCAAATAGAGTTCACTGTTATTAAAGAGGTTACACCTGGGCGGGTATTACTACCAAACATGATAGGGCTACCAACATGATCAATGAGGAAAGAGGCCACTGCATTATCCATCTCCACAAAACAAGGATGAGACTGTTACGTCAAACCGGCTGAATAGGATCACAACAGACTATCAACGCCCCCCCTGTCTCCAGTGCTCAACCAGCTTCAGATCACACAGTTCCATCTGAAACCGCTGTTTATCAATAACCGCTTCCAGAATACAACCGACTACTCTAAGATCCTCCCCGCCCCGCAACAGTTCCACAACTATAAAATGCTTACGTTTCTTAGCCGGAACCACCGCTGTCCATTTTGAATGCAGCAGTTTCTCAGGGTTGAAGCGGTTCATCAGCCCTTCCCTCTATTGTAGATCGCAAGACTGTGTTGTCGCTCCTGCTGATAATCAACGATGGGCAACAGCCCTCCCCTTTGCTGAAGAACCTTCAGATTATGCTGCTCAGTGGCGGACAGGCCCGCTAACTCTGGCAACCAGCGAGCGGTATACTCGCCCCTGTTATCGAACCGTTCAGCCTGTCGAGTTGGATTAAAGATCCTGAAATAGGGTGCAGCATCCGCCCCAACCGATGCACTCCACTGCCACCCGCCGATATTGGATGCAAAATCCCCATCGATGAGGTGTTGCATGAAGAAACGTGCACCTAAGCGCCAATCCTGACGCAAAATTTTAGTCAGAAACGAAGCGGTGATCATTCTGAGGCGGTTATGCATCCATCCGGTCTGTAATAACTGTTTCATACCGGCATCAACGATCGCAAACCCTGTTTCACCTCGACTCCATGCCAGGAAAAGCTTCTCATCCTGGCTCCACTCCAACCGTTTTTCCACCTCCGGTTTAAATGGTTTCCAGCGGTTCATCTCCGGATACTGAACTAGTAGATGCCGGTAGAACTCCCGCCAGATCAACTCCGTCATCCACTGACTCTCGAACCAATCAGGATCATCACTGAAGCTATTCAGGGCAGTAATAGATTGGCGGGCAGTGATAACGCCCTGACTGAGATAGGGTGAGAGTGATGAGGTCGCTGTGCAAGCGGGAAGGTCTCTCTCGACACTATAGCGTCCTACGGCTGAACTGATAAAACGGTAGAGCCGTTGATGCGCAGCTTCACTGCCAGCAGGCCACAGGCGCTCCGACCAATCCGCTCCACTCCTAAGTTCATAGGGGATACTCTTCGGTATCAGGCTTGAGTTCACCGCAACAAGGTTTTGTACCTCTGGAACAGGCAGCGGCTGCGGAAGCTGAGTGAGAAACTGCTGACGCCACGCACGGCTAAACGGAGTAAAGACTTTGTAAGCCCCCCCCTGTTTATTCAGGACAGTTCCCGGGGCAATAATAAGATCACTCTCGTAACTCAGGCAGGGTATCGACTGTTTTTCGAATAGCTGTTTCACCGATCGGTCACGTATCCGTTCGTATTCAGGATACTCACGATTAAAGTAAAGCCCTGTTACTTTATGCTTTTGAGCCAGAGCCAACATCTCTGCCGGCAGCTGCTGATTCGATTCAACCTGCAAAATCAGCAGCGGGATATTTAAAGCCTGAAGTTCAGTTTTCAGTGGAGCCAGGTTCGCCAACCAGAACTGTACCCGTGATTTAGCTTCATCCTGCAAGATCCATTGATGGGGTGTCAGGGCTGCAACGGCAAGAACACCCTCACCACGGTTATCCTGACAGGCATGATAGAGGGCGTGGTGATCTCCCGTCCTTAGATCGTTACGAAACCAGACCAGTTTCATATTAAATTATCTCTCAGATATAGTTTCTTAAGCCCAACTCATGGGGATAGGGATCAAGATACGCCTGTGTGCGGATATATTCTGAGCCATGTCGCTTGAGGTAGTGTTTCAACAACGCCAGAGGAACCACCAGATGTACTTTATTGGTTCTGTACTGCTCAATCGCTTCAAGCAGGTCTTGTTTGGTATCGGTATCTATCTCTTTTTTCAGATAACCCATAATATGCATCAACACATTGGTATGGGATTTACGACTCGCTCTATTTTTTAAAAAGGTCATCAACCTGAGGATATAGGTCTCCAATACCTGCGTCAGAGGCAACTCCGACGCCTCTTCGGCAAGATACTTACCCAGTGCTTTATATCCCTCATAGCTGTGAGCCATGAGCTGATATTTATGCCGGCTGTGAAATTGAATCACTTCATGCAGCGAAGGTTGCTGCATCACCTCTTGGCGCCAGGCATGATATACAAACACACGGGTAATGAAGTTTTCTCTGAGAATTGCATCATTCAGTCTCCCCTCCTCTTCAACCGGAAGGGCTGGATTGTTTTTCATCAGGCGCGCCGCATAGGCACCACTACCAGCCACATTGGGCATGCCATTTTCATGGTATACCTTCACCCTCTCCATACCGCAGCTGGGTGATCCCTGCATCAGGATATACCCACAAAGATCTGGCTGCGCCTGCCCGACTTCATCGGCATATCGCTGCAGCGGCTCGGTCACATCCAACGATGGATCCTTTGTGCCGACAACACGCGGTGCTTCCGCACTGCCTACCAGACGAATCGGTTCTCTGGGAGTGGATAGACCGATCGAAACCTCTGGGCAGAAGGGACGGAACTCAAAACACTCGCTCAATACATTGAGGCAGTACTTGGAGCGTTTATGACCTCCATCATAACGAACTTTATGCCCCAGTAAGCAAGCACTGATACCCACTGGAATGAGGGCGTGATCGTTAACGGTGTGCATAGGGTTCTCCTTCACAAAAATCAGAATCCGGTCATTGGCTGAACAAGTTTGCCCAGCAACGTACTGAACTTCAGGGGTGCATCAGTGGCGATCAGGCAGATACAGTCTTCATCACTGTCAACCAGTGGCTGGTGTTCAATCTCACTGTCCAGATCGGCAATATCACCCGCGGTAAAGCGCCCGATTTCATCCGAAAATGATCCCTTCAATATGAGGGTCAGTTCATTCCCATCATGACTGTGAGGTAACATCGCTTTTCCAGGCGCTATTCTCATCAGACGGGATACACCACCCCGTTCGGTTTTACAGGGCAGATCATGGTAGTAAACGCCCGGTACAATCCTGCTCCATTCCACCTGATCCAGAGAACCTCCAATGTAATCAGCCAGAGGAGCAGGAAGGTCCGATATACGGTCTGCCCCATTTTCTAATGGCGCAGAATCAAATATTGGTGCTGCGGCTACCGACTCCTCGATTTCAGGTGCCTCATCTATGCAGGCTAATACCTGCTCAAGCGCACTTTCACTGATATCTGCCGGTTCAAGATTCTCTAGTAACATACCGCCGATCATCTCGGTTTGATGGATTCGCTGCCGACAGGAGGAACACATAGAGATATGGCAGGCAACAACCAACGCCATCGCCTGAGACATAGAGCCGGCTGCGTAGCTGACAAGCGTTGCTTCATCAAGGTGATGTTTAATGTTCATACATCATCCCTCCATATCATTTTAAGTTTTTCTGAGGCCAACCTTAGCCGCGATTTAACACTCCCTAAGGGGATTCCCAAGCGGTCGGATATATCCGTATGTGAACGACCTTCAAAGAATGACATATAGATCACCTGAGCTTGTTTTTCTGGTAACTGGCTGATCGCTTTTTGCAGGCGATCTGCTGTCACCTCATCCTCTCCACTGTTACGCTCTTCGTCAGGCTCTTCATGCCAGGCTTCCAGCCCATACTCCGGATACTTCTGCTTACGCATCCAGTCGATGCTCAGATTACGTGCAAGTGTATAGATCCAGGTACTGGCAGCCGCCTTGGAGCGGTTGTACATGTGAGCTTTTCGCCATACAGCCAGCATTGTTTCCTGCATCAACTCTTCAGCCGTCGATTCAACAAGGCCAAGGCGCGCGATATAAGCTTTAATTTTTGGAGCGAAATGACGAAATATCGCAATGTAGATCTGCTTATCCCTACGTTCAGCCAACTGGACTAACAGATCACTCCAGTTGTTTTTCATCTCCTGCTGGGGAATCGCTACAATATTTTCCACGTCGTCACCTGGTGGTTTAGTTTCCATATCCCTCTCTACGCATCAGATTAAGCAGTGGATCACCATTAATTAAATATTTTTCTATCACCCATTATTGGTAGTACCGCATCGACTCCTTGTTAAATAAGCTATTTTTAAAAATTACTGATCCTTTTCTATGATCACCTCGTAGTAAAAAGTAACTCTATCAGTAAATTATGGATGATCAGATGAAAATTGCGGCCATACGTCCAAAGAAAATAGCAGTCGTTGGATCGGGCATCTCCGGTTTGAGCTGTGCATGGCTTCTCAGCAAAGCACATGATGTGACACTCTACGAGAAAGATGATCGTCTAGGGGGGCACACCAATACAGTCACGATACCGATTCAGGGTAAGGATATCGCTGTGGATACCGGTTTTATCGTATTCAATCCGGTCAACTACCCGAACTTGGTCAAGTTTTTTGAGACTCTGCATATCCCTTCGGTTGAAACAGATATGTCGTTTTCTGTCTCAGTTAATAAGGGTGATCTGGAATACTCCGGCACCGGTATGTCGGGATTACTGGCTCAGAAAAAAAACCTTCTCAGACCCAGCTTTTGGCAGATGATACGCGACCTTATGCGGTTTTACCGTGAATCGGGGGAGATGCTGAACAGAGAGGATGTCGATCAGATCTCTCTAAGGGAGTTACTCAATATTCATGGCTACAGCAACGCTTTTATCTACAATCACTTGCTACCCATGGGTGCAGCGATCTGGTCAACACCGGTTGAAAAGATGCTGAACTATCCCGCCAGCAGCTTCTTGAGGTTTTGCAGAAACCACGGTCTGGTACAGTTAAAAGACAGGCCTCAATGGAGAACAGTCAACGGCGGCAGCAAGCAGTACATTGATAAAATTGCCGAGACCCTCGAAGGGAAAATCCGTCTAAACAGCCGGATCCATAAGATCATCCGCCATCCCACACACATTACGATTTTAGATCATCATGGTCACAGTGAGCACTATGATGATGTCGTACTCGCCTGCCATTCCGACCAAGCTCTGAAGTTACTCGAAACACCATCAGAATTAGAACAAAAGCTTTTAAGTTGTTTTCCCTATCAACGCAACAAAGCCTACCTTCATCAGGACGACCGTTTGATGCCCCAAAGAAGATCGGTCTGGTCAAGCTGGAACTATCTGTCTGAGGGGGAACGTGATCTGACACAGAGTGTATCTGTCACCTATTGGATGAACACCCTTCAACCATTGAATACCGGGCAAAACCTGTTTGTCTCTCTGAACCCTCTCAGAGAGCCCGGAAAAGAGAGCATTCATCGTACCTTTTTCTATGATCATCCAGAATTTGGCCATGATGCCTTAGCCAATCAAAAACGATTGTGGGAGCTGCAGGGTGTACAGAGAACCTGGTACTGTGGTGCATACTTTGGCTACGGTTTTCATGAAGATGGATTACAGGCAGGTCTTGCGGTCGCAGAGCAGTTAGGCGGTCTCCCCCGCCCCTGGGTTCTGGAGAATAAAAACAGTCGGATCTATGTTCGGGATCTGCCTGTATCCTCGCCGGGCCTGCATCAGAGGGTCAGTGCGCATGGATGATCAGTGTTCAGGCATCTATCGTGGCTTAGTCATGCATCACAGATTTCATCCGGTGCGACACCGTTTTATCTATCGGGTTTTCTCTCTCTGCGTTGATCTCGATGAGCTGCCCCGATTGAACCGTTTGAGGTTTTTCTCCATCAACCGGTTTAATCTGTTTAGCTTCCACGAAAAAGATCATGGATCTGGAGAGGGAGATCTGGCGGGGTTTATACGCCAACTACTGATAAAACGAGGCTACCGCAACGCCACACACTCAATCAAACTGCTCTGTTACCCCAGAATCCTGGGATATACCTTCAATCCCCTGAGTGTCTATTTTTGCTACAACTCTTCAGGGCAACTTAAGGTGATCTTATATGAGGTCAGTAACACATTTGGCTCACGCCACACCTACCTGCTTGAGAATAAACAGTGCGAATCACGTATCAGACAAACATGTAATAAAACGATGTATGTCAGCCCTTTTATGCCGTTGGAAACACAATACAGCTTTCATATCACCCCTCCCGCCGACAAAGTAGCCGTGTGTATCCGGCAGTCTGAGAAAGCGGATACCGACGGCAAGCAACGCCCGTTGTTACATGCAACATTCTCAGGTGATCGGAATCCATTTTCAGACCGTACCTTAATAAAAATGTTTTTCCTCTATCCGTTGATGACACTGAAGGTCATCACCGCGATACATTGGGAAGCCTTCAGACTGTGGCGGAAGAAACTGAGCATTCAACCACGCGAAAAAAACCGATCTAACACGATCAGTTGGCAGGATGAACAAGGAGTATCTCACTATGAAAGTTTATGAGCAGCTAACACCCAAAGCGTTCCGAGGTTCAAGCGAACTGACCTGGGTCGAACAAAAGCTGGTGAGTGTGCTTAATGCGAATCTTAAGAATGCTATCGGGAGTTTAACCCTCACTTTACCCTCTGGACACCAAGTTAGCTTTGGGGATAGACAGCCCGTAGCTGATGTAAAACTTGAGAGCTACCGACCACTTCTACGCTTGTTTTTTGGCGGAATTAACGGTTGGTCTGAGAGTTATTTGGCTGGAGAGTGGGTCAGCTCTGACCTGACATCACTTGTTCGATGGGCCTTACGCAATGAACCTCAACTCAACCAACTCTCGAAAGCGGGTTTTGTTACCCAGTCACTGCACAATGTTTATCACTGGTACCGTGACAACAGCCGCAAAGGGAGTCGCCAAAATATTGCAGCCCATTATGATCTGGGCAATGAATTTTACAGCCGTTGGCTGGACCCCTCGATGACATACTCCGCAGCACTCTATCAAACTGCGGAGCAATCCCTGGAAGCAGCACAGTACTCAAAAAATGCACGCATCCTTGAGCTTCTGAACGCTGATGCGGGTGATCAGATTGTAGAGATTGGTTGTGGTTGGGGAGGCTTTTCAGCACAGGCGGCGCAGACCGAAAACCTTAATATGCATGGTATTACCCTGTCAAAAGAGCAACTTGCATGGGCAAAGCACGCCATATCAGCAGCCCATTTAGAGCAACAGGTCCATTTAAGCCTGACCGACTACCGTGATCTTGTGCATCAGTATGATGGGGTCGTTTCGATAGAGATGTTTGAAGCGGTGGGCGAAGCGCACTGGGATACCTATTTCAATACCCTAAAACGGGTACTAAAACCGGGTGGCAACGCAGTCTTACAGGTGATCACTATCGATGATGAACGTTTTCACAGTTATCGCAAGCAGGCTGATTTTATCCAGCGTTATGTGTTCCCTGGCGGGATGCTACCCAGTGTTGAAGCCCTGAAAGCGAAGATTGAACAACATGGCTTTACACTCACTCAGCAGCAGATGTTCGGCAAAGATTACGCCCAGACTCTGAGAGAGTGGCGCTACGCTTTCGAAAACAACTGGCCGCAGATCATCCAGCTGGGATTTGATGAACAGTTCTACCGACTTTGGCGCTACTATCTCGCCTACTGTGAAGGCGGGTTTGAAGAGGGGACTGTGGATGTCGGCCTATTCGTGCTTACTCAATCAAACTCAACATCCAGTAGTTGATTCACCATTCGAATAGCCCAAGAAAATGGCCCGAGTGTTTAAACTCAGGCCATTCATGCTATTTATCAAAAACTTAGTTCTGCAGAATAGTGGCCATATTGCTGGTTCCATTCTGGTAGATAGAACCGTAGTTACCAGAGGTAGTCTGTGCAATCGTCGCCATATTGGTTGTACCGTACTGAGTTACGTAAGCCTGATGCAGAGAGCCGCTCTGATCGATATCAGAGTCGTTACCCACACCATCCTGATAAACCGTAGCCGCCAGATCGGTACCGGTCTGATAAACATCGGAGATATTACCATCACCTAACTGATCCACATCCACCTGAGACGTTGTTGTAACATCCTGCAGGACATATGAGTTGTGATTATCACCCGTCTGATCAACATCAACAGTCGATCCAACCGTATAATACTGGTAGGTAGTTGCCGTGTTAGCATTACCTACCTGCGTTGTGGAGGCCTCATTCGCACTGCCCGAATAATACTGCCACGTAGCTGCAATGTTATTATCTCCCGCCTGCTCAATCAAAATATCACTGGCATCCTGGCCATCCTGATAAGCTGTCGCAGCGTTATTTGAGCTGTAAGCATAACCCCCATCGGTTGTGTAGCCCTGCCATACCCGTGTTGAACTGTTCAGGCTATAAGATTGATAGTTTGCGTTGCTGTTGCCATCACCATATTGGTACAGGGATGTATAGTTATCCTGCCCACCAAATTGCTGATTATAGCTAGCGTTACCACTGCCATATTGAGATTGGTATGCAATACTGCTCAGTTCATACTCCTGATCACTATCCGCACCGTTTCCGGTACCTGACTGATACTGAGATACGTAGTTTTGATCCGCTTCATACTGATCCGCAGTAGCAACATTATCATCGCCATACTGAGACTGAGATGCACTGTTAGAATCGGCTTCCTCCTGAGTCGTCGTAGCATCATTATTATTGCCGCTCTGATACTGAGAAGCGTAATTATTGGTCGAACCGGTAGTCTGGTCGATTAACGCAGTATTTCCATTGCCATACTGAGTTTGGTAACCGCTGTTACCGGCAGCCATCGCTACGGAGGAAGAGGCGGTAATGGCGGCAATCGCTAAGCTAAGTGTAAGTTTTTTCATGACGCTGTCCTTTTCATTATGTTTCATTACTAGCACGGGGGTTAGTTGAACTGTCTTACTGAGACTGAAAGTGAGTCACCGAACTGGCTGACATGACTTTCAAGACCACTTCCAATCTGCTCTATGAAAGCGGTATTGAAACTACCGACCTGATCGATTCCCGCCAGGTTGTTATCACCCTGTTGAGTGATCTCCGACTGATTGAATCCACCACGTTGAACACTGTTGATCTGGTTACCCGCTCCTGACTGCAGAGCCAGTATGAGATTTTCAACTCCGTCCTGACTCAGCTTTATCTGGTTTTGCTGCCCATACTGCTCAATCTGAGCCTGATCTGATCGACCCTTCTGAAGAATCAGAGCATGCTGCTGAGTACCGGATTGGAGCACTCGGAGCTGATGGTCATCCCCCCACTGTTCAGCAGCGAGATAGTGCTGCCCCTGCTGGACGGTATCATCAAGTTCAGATAACGGATCCAGATCTGCTGCAATAGCCGAGGTGGTTGTTAGGGTGAGAAATAAAGCCTGAAGCCAGTACATTAAGATGGGTTGAGTCATAGCCTGCGCTTTCTTTGAAGAGCGTAACTTCGGCTTAAAAGGCGCAAAACCTGATGCAGTATCCTTAGTTAGCATGCTTATCTTCCACCTTCCCTAGCTACCCTTAGCGATCTCCCCAAATCATTTTGTAAAAGGGAGAAACATCCTCTGTTATCTGCTCAGGCTGATAATCATTAAACTCAGAGTTGAATCCAGTTTAGCTTTGAGGTGATACCCTGCCATCAGGGGGAAGACTGATTTTCATGACTATTTTTTTCAGTCATCCGGCTGATAGAAACCAGAAAAGATCAGGCAAAAGTATGATTTTATAGATCAGAAAATGATTAGAATTGAATAACCGATTACCTTCAAATTCAGGAGCCTAGCAGGAAGCTAAACCCCTTTTTAAAGCCACCACAGGGGGGGGGGGGGAGGTATTGAGTGACTATCAAATCAACTCATGTTGTGCATTCATGTAGTGCTTGAGAACAGGAGAATCAATCATCTTAGGTGATTTGAGCCCCCAACTTTTATCTTTAACCCCTTGAGCAATCAAGTGAAGCAGAGCTGATTCGATTGCAGATAAAACACACAGTTGCTTAGGTTCGTTACTGGTTGTTCCCGCTTCCAGTTCAAGCAAACGCTTAAATTCAATAAAACGGAAAACGCCGGTACTGATCTCACGAGACATAACCGATTTTGTTGTCATCACTGAATGCAAAATTCGTCCGGTACGCACATCCACTGCACGCAGGTTAACCGTCACCTGATCAACACGATACTGCTCAGATGCTCCGATTCCAAAATACTTTGCCCCCAAACCACCTGTTTTGATGTTACTGTCATAGCCAATAATTCCTCCTTCAAGCATTACATTAGCAGCTAACAGTGAAGGCAGTTCAATCTCATTATTGATCGGCGTATTGGGTTTTTTCTGGGCGGCCCGAATAATCTTTCTCTCTGTCAGAATATTCTGCAGCCCCTCACGCTCCAAGGGAATAAACCACCCGGAATCCTGCATCGCACCGATCAACATCGCGGTTGCCCCTTGGGTAACTGCTGTCGAAAATGAACTGGCGGGTGCCTGTTTATACTGACCGGTTTGGTCACGAAAGTTATAAACTGTGGCAACTATTTTTCCACGGGGAGCGGGCAACGATTTCAGATCCTGATAGGTGCTGGCCCGAGGAGTTAGTTGTGCTTCCTGCTCCCCGGGACCAAACACTGCACTCCCACTTTTTTGTACCGCACTACAGGCTCCAAGTAACATGGTGGCGGTTATTAAAACGAGTTTGCCTATCTGTTTAACCTGTGGAGATTGCATAACCTATTCCTGTTTAATCCATTAAACGTGATTAAAAACCACTAACATCAATCTGTGTTGATTCGTTGGTGAGCTTATCCACGATTAAAATAGAAAGAGAGCCATCTTCAGAGATGACATCGACGATAAAATCGCTGGTTTCAAGACGCCCTGGCGTCCCCTCCTCCGCATTGGATAAGAGATCACTCAACAAACGGGACTCTACGGCACGAGTAAAACGTTCGATCGCAGATGTCTGAGAGAAAGGTGAGCCACCAGCACCCGAATCCGGATCGGTCTTATCATTTTGAGCTTGTGCATTGCTCAAGAGGTAGCTGCCATTAATTGGGTTGCCTCCAAAACTGGGGTTGACCGGTGTATACACCAGTTCTGTCGCAACCGCCTGTAAACTGATTAACAACAGACTCCCTGCGATCCATCTACTCATCATGCTGATCACCTCATAATTCATCTTTATCAATATCAAAGGTGTCAGAGAAGAGCGCTTTTAGCTCCAACTGCTTCACCCTTTTATCTATCTGCCGTGCAGCCTGCTCAGCCTCACGTTGCAAGTTTGTGCTACTCGGCGAAAGGAATCGGCGGTACACCGTTTTATGATCTTTTTCGACCCAAATCAGATTCCCCCAACGGGCTGAAGGGCGCTCAAAAATACTCAGGTTGTATTCACCATCAGGGATATGGGTGTGCCGATAGTCACTGAGGTAACGCGTAAAATCATGACCAATCCTTGTGATGGTGTTATCCGTTGTAAATCCCTTAATCTCATCTTCTAAGCCTTGGGAACTGAGCATGGGAGGCCATAAGAAACTGATCACTGTCATAACCAGAAGGCCTTTTTTGCGCATTACAAATATTCCTGAGCCCAATTCGCTGCCTGCAATCTGTTGCTGACGCCAATCTTTTTAAAGACTTTGTAGAGATGACTTTTTACCGTGTGGCAACTGACATTGAGGCTTGAAGCGATCTCCTCATTACTCATACCAACAGCGAGTTTTTCGAGCACCTTCCGCTCTTTCTTTGTCAATTGATCAGAAACAGAAGGCTCTCGTTGTGTGAGCGGTTTGCGATAATACTCCAGTAAGGAATGAGTTAATTTCCGGGGTAACCACAACCCCTGTTCGATAATTTCCTGAACACCGAGCGCCAGTATTTCGGTACTGTTATCTTCATAAAAAATACCTTTCACCTGGGGCCAATGGGTCAGCGCTTCGTAGGCGGTGTCATGGGGAGAGTTCAACAAGGCGACAAAACAGGGATTGCGTTTAGTATCAATCCGTTCAAGAAGGTTTTGAATCTGGTCAATAGAGTATGAGCCGCAATCAATCAGCAGGAGTTGCGGATCTGTAATATCTTCCGCTTTGGAGAGGTGGGTTGTCTGACAGGCTATCCCCAATTCTGAAATCAAAAAATTGCACAACATCGTTGCCTGCAGACGATTTTTCCCAATGATCGTAGCGTTCCTTACCGTCTCACGGTGTCTCAGTGCGTCAAGCAAAACTTATATCCTTGTAAGTTATCTTTACTTCAACGGAATACCACACTAAAACGCTCGTTTTCTTTATACAAGGGAGCGGAAAAAGAATCAGTCAAAAGTACCAAATTCATTATGAGGGGGACTCATAGTAAAAGAAGTGGATTTGGAGCTCTGGTTTTTTGCAGACAACAGGTTAGGTGACTGTTATTACAAACTTTTTACGGATCTGTCTGATTAAGCCTCCGACCAGAGGTAAGCACGTCATCAGGACAGACGCATCCCAGAAATCTTCATGATAAGTAATGAGTCCTTTCTCATTCGCAGATATCCGGCTGGTCCCTCTAAAACTGAATGAACCAGTCATCTTACTTTCACCATGAAAGGTCCAATAGATAAACCCCTCTCGCTCCTGATAGATCTGCTGATGAACCTCAAATCTCACATCGGAAAGCCTCTCAAAGGTGTGTCGCATCAGCATCAGGAATTGAGCACGGCTATGAGTCTCATTAAACGGATCTTTAAAAAACATCTCCTTTGCTAACAGTGGTTCAATCACGTCCAACGAATCAAGGTTAAGCGCTTCAAGCCCAGCCACGTAGTTTTCTAACCAGTTATCCATGTTTTTGCTCAATCGCCTCGGGTTTAACTGTCGGAACTAAACTCCCCAACAATCTGAAATAGATCGAATAAGGAAGAATACGAAGTAGTTTTAGGATATAGGTAAAGCGCTTGGGAAAGGTGATCTCAAACCGCTCCTTACAAAGCCCTTCAATGATCTCCCTTGCAGCCTCGTCAGCAGATATCATCGCTGGCATTTTAAACCTGTTTTTATCTGTTAAGGGTGTTTTAACAAACCCAGGTGAGATGATCTGCAATTTGATTTGGCTCCCTTTCAAATCCAGCTTCAGTGCTTCACAGAGGTTAATCAGTGCGGCTTTGCCTGCCCCATAAGCAGCGGCTGTAGGCAATCCCCGATAGCCGGCAACTGAAGTCATCACTGCAATCTGTCCCGAGTTCTTTTCAAGATACCGTTTTAATACCGGATCAATACAGTTCAGGGTTCCCTGTAGATTAATATCCAGAAGCTTTCTACATCTCCGAGCACTGAATTCAGTTGCCGCAAAAGGGTCATGTGTCCCAGCATTCAGAACGACCAGTTCAGGGATACCCGCCCCCTGATCCCAGCTTTGCATCATATCCTCAATCTCAGCCGGCTGAGTAATATCAAGCGGGATAGGGACCACCATGCCTGAGTAATCCAGACACTCCTGTTTCACTTTTTCCAGATCTGCTGGGGTTCGTGCTGATATATATACTGTGACCCCTTGCTGCGAGAGCAATCGAGCTAAAGCCGCGCCAATCCCTCTGCCCGCCCCCGTAATCCATGCACTTTCCCATGGCAACGAAGAAATTTTCATAGATCCCCCAGATATTCAAGAACGACCAAAAAGAGACAGTCATTACACAAAATAGGCTCCAGACTCCCGTCGTTTATGACCTTTAGCGCAGCAGAATACTTATAGCTGGCCATTAAATGACACATCCCTGAGAAGGTTCCCTATGGTGTTGTGATGAAACCCTGCGGATATACAACGTTATCTCTCCCACATTAAAACCAAATTTAGAGATCACGGCCCTATTCAGCAGATTGTCTTTATCAACCAGATACATCCAATCATTCAAGTCTATTTCCCAGCTTTTATCAGCTACAGGTATTTGTAACCGATACCGCCAATTGAAGGCGTTTCCTGCGACACGACCGGTTGCCTGCCCAATGACATCATCTGCAGTCCCCACATATTGATTACCAATTTTTACTAACCGCCAACACCGAACCTGCATCTCACCATCAGCAAAATAAAATTGCTCATCCACTACACCCTGCCTATCTTTCCATTGTGCTCGGATATCCGCACGAAATCGCCTAACCACTTTTCCATTACGATCCTGAACCATGCCATACGCTTCCAGCTGTCCGAGAAAAAACTCCTCCAGTACAAGCGTTGGCTTCTCCATCTGATAATCATTTAATGTTGCTCCGCATCCCACCAGAAGCAGAAGCAGAGGCAGAGTCACCGTAATGATCTGAATAGGTTTCATCGTTGCTCACCTCTCAGTTGCTTCGCCAGTTCTGGATATTGACTCTCAGTTGAGAGCCATATCTGTAGAAATGAGGGTGCAAATTGCTGATCTGTGATGACCCCAATCAGCATACGGTTGTGATAAAAATTGGATTCCCCCTCAGAAGTGAGTTCCAATGCCAACTGATCTCCCTTACGGATCTCAGGCCATATTTTTTTTAATAGAGATAACCAGCGTTTTTGTGGGTGAGAGCCTGGCAGATACCGACTCCACTGCTTTTCTGTTTCTTCAAGTAACGCCTTTTGACTAATCTCTCTTTTGTAATCCAGCTGAAACAGCAACGGTTCGTCATAACCTCTGAATTGGCCTGATAACGAATACAAAGACGCATCGTAGATATCAAACCAAAGAACAGATAACGTGGCGCTCCCTACTTTTTGCCATCGCTCGGATACCTCCTCAGCAGGGACAGCAGTGCTCATTGCCAATAGCACCAGCATGACGTGCAAACGATCCCTAATTTGGCCGGAGAGCATAGCGAACACCTATACGATGACTTAGGAAGATTAATAGAGGGAATAAACCTGCCCAGATGAGCAGGAGAATGATAAAGACAGTGATTGGGGAAAAACCGAGTTCAACCACTCCCAATGTAGCTGCAGCTAAATAGGTTGTACTTCCACCGATACTGCCAACAAATGCCGAGAGGAGATATCGTCCCGAGAAAAAGCTCAGGCTATTTCGCAAGGTGGCACAAAACCCCAACCAAAGGAGTCCCAGCCAGAGAGGAACAGCTTCACTTTCGGTAAAGATAAAGACACCATTCAGCGTCAGCAAAAAATCAATTGAAAACCCCAGCAGTGCAGTCAGTATCAGAGTGAAAAGCTCGATGAGGGGCTGTGTATGGAGGAGAAGATGGAGCAGTATCAGAATGGTTACAGGGAGAGCCGCACTATTCCCATAAAGAATAGATAACCACCAGATTAACTGGAAGCCGGTAAAGTTCACCCAAAAGTTTTGACTGATGCCCATACACCCTCCTATGGGGTGTATTACGCATCCGTGTCATTATCAGATCAGAATAGGTATCCGTTTCACGATGCCGCACTGGATAACAATGCAACACCCTGCCGGTAGCCCAGCCCCCCATTTCCATGAACCATGCCATAGTGTTCATCCCCCTCAATGAGACGTTCATACATCGTAATCAGTCCATTCAGTGCTGGATTGTTCCAGGGGGCTCTGGCCAGATTCATTCCACCGGTAATCGTTATGCTGTGCTCCTCGAGAAAAGCAGGCACCTCCTCCAACAGATCCACCAGACCACTCATCAACAGAAATGCCATCGGCACAACCGGATAACAGGTATAAGCCTCCAAAAGCGCCTCACCTGAGCGGAACAGTTTGGGGAAATCGATATTGGCTTCAGCGCAACATTGCTCGTAAGCCTGTTTTAGGTGGGTATAATCCGCAATCTCCTGAATATATTCAGGTCCGTCCCCCGCCAGGCGGCCCAGCCCTACTCCCCTGATCGCAACAACAGTATCAGCAGAGACCGATAATCGCTGTAACAGGGCGTCAGAACAGATCAGCAAGCGACCCGAGAAATCAACCAACGGATTAGCACAGTCTACACCACGGAAGAGTGAGGTGATGGGGCGGTACCAGCGCTCATCCGGTAACAGCTCAGGATTGAAGTCATCCGCGAGTGAATTGCGATAGCTGAGTTTATAGTTTTCAAACAGCGAGTGGGCGATGTCACGAAAATGCTCATCTTCACGATCATGCACCCGAAGAAAGTGCTCAGCCAAGTCGTTGTAAGCTTCGGTCAGTGGGTAATCATTCCCATAGACCGCCATTTTGTTCAGCCGTTCATCACGGGCATACCCACTTTTGAGGTGATCTTCACCACTGATCACCACAGCCTCCATCCCCTGTTCTATCAACTCTCGGGCACGTGCTAACGCTTCTATCGGCGCACAACCACTGCGAAAATGGTTTGCGGGCTCAGGACTATGCCAATCTGCACTGAGAGGTTCAATCACCAGTTCCTGAATGGGAACACCCAATGAGCGAATCTCTTGCTCAAGCGCAAGGCAGTGTTTCTGACAACCCAAGCTATCAACTGTTTTAGCCGCTGCGATGATAAATGCATTAGACATCTGGATACCTTATTAATCTTTCAGGAGGATCGATAGTAACAGATAAATAAGGGTTTTCACCTACTCTGAATATTCAGCTATAGATGTTTGGTAGTGATTGTGGAGGGAATAAGCTTATCAGGGCACCGCGGTGCCCTGATATTACGGGAAAAAGACTAGAGCGGCAGGTTAAGGCGTAGGCGCTGCCAATCCTCTGTCGGTTCATTCAACATCATCTTCATATCGACAACATCTTCTTCGACATTGAAACTGTTGGCAAAACCCAGTTTCCGAGCCAGGTTCTGCATCCCTTTATTATTGGGAAGGGTAGAACCGATAATCTGCAATGTTCCACGGCTCTTGCAGTACTCGACAATCTTACTCATCAGAGCAACCCCGAGCCCTTCACCCTGAAGATCATCACGGATAACTACACTAAATTCAGAGCGGACATTATCAGCATCAGTTACAGCGCGGACGACACCCAGCGTTTCCATCCCCTTCCCTTCATCGCGAGGGACGGTAATGATGAAGGCCATCTCACGGTCATAATCGATCTGAGTCCAGTTCGCCAACTCCTGATGGGTTGGAATCCCACGGCTGTAGAAATAGCGCAGACGGATCGACTGAGGACTCAGCTTGTTGTAGAACTCCAGATGGTTTGGCTCATCCTCACCCCGGATCGCACGCATGATCGCTTTGCGGCCTGAACGCTTCAGCGTGATCTCTTCAGTCAGGTGTTCAGGGTAGGGAGAGATCGACAGGCGCCCCTCCTCTTCCGAGATTGAGACAGAAGCGTCTGTCACCAGAAGCCCCGTTTTGTTCACCAGCAGCGGATTGATCTCCAAGCCTTTAAGGTTAGGCAGATCGACAATCATCTCCGACAGGTTTAATAGCAACGAAGCCAGCTGATCAATATCCTCTTTAGGGCGGTAGCTGTTCTCCTCGATAATCTGACAGATTCGGGACTGACGGATCAGCTCCGATGCCAATGCCAAATTCAGCGGCGGCAGCATCACATGCCGATCGGCCAGTACGTCGACTGTATGCCCACCCGCACCAAAAACAATGACCGGACCAAAGGTTGGGTCACGGGTGATACCCACATTAATCTGAAGTGACTGAAATCCACGTTTCATCTGCTGTACGCAGAATCCCATCTGCTCTTCCGCAGAGAAGGATTCACCCATACGGTATGAAAGTTGTGTGGTTGCATGTTTAACTTCAGATGCTGAGAAAAGATCCTGTGCGATATCTTTCCAGCGCTGACTACCTCGATCATCATAACTGAATGGGTAAGCATTCTGTTTATGTAACGCCTTGATCTGCACAGAGGTCTCTAATTTTCGTGCGTGAGCGACGACCTGATCGATCTGATCGCTGTAGAACGTATTAGCGACTGGGATATCGTAGAGGTCCAGCAGGGAGCAGGCCTCCTGATGCGTAAGATAATCACGCTGATCTTTCAATGCGTTCTGGATAAGCTCACGGGCTTTAATATGGTTAGGCGTGTTCTGCTCAATATAGGGGGGTGGTGTCTGCTTCATCACCTCCTGATTACGATGAAAATCCACCATGTGCATAAATGCATCAACAGATTCTTCCGGCGTCAGGAAGGTGGAGATGCCCGCCGAGTTACAATGGTTACGGGCTTCAATGGCAGTCGCACGCCCCATCCAGCAGGTCAAAACATTACGGGGGGTTTTCTTGGCAACCTGGATCACTTCATCAGCGGTTTCAACTGAGGGAGCCATACGCGTCGGTGCGTGGAGCATCAATACCGCATCGACATTCTTATCTTTGGTCAGGATCCGCACCGCATCTGCAAACAACTGAGGTTCTGCATCTGCGTTCAGGTCAACCGGATTAGATCGATTCCAGTGATCCGGCAGCAGTTCAGCCAATGCGTCGGTGGTTTCAGCCGTCAACTGAGCAAGCTTTCCATTTTGACTCAGCAGCCTCTCTGTCGCTAAAGCATTAGGACCTGCTCCGTTTGAGACAATCGCCAGTCGCTCTCCACGCATCGGTTTCATACGCGTAAGCGTTTCCAGTGCGTTAAACAACTCATCCGAAGTTTCAACCCGGACAACACCCGCGCGTCTCAACGCAGCATCGTAAACCATGTCATCGTCGTAGATTCCCGGCGCAAGTTCAGTATCTGATTTTTCACCGATAAAGGTGTCATTTTTGAGTACCAAAACCAGCTTATTACGTGATGCAGAACGAACCGCAGAGAGAAAGTCCCTGGCAGAGCCATCCACTCTATTCAGCTGAATTAAAATTGCATGGGTGTATGGATCCTGAGCGAGGTAATCGATCACTGAAGGCAGATCGACATCAGCACCATCTCCCAGAGTCAGGAAATGTGAAAATCCGATCTCCTGCCCGGTCGCCCAATCGATCATGGCGGTACCCAGAATCCCGGATTGGCCGATGTAAGCGACCTTGCCCTTCATAATGTTCATATGAGAGTAACTGGCGTTCATGCTATGCCCAGGCACCAGCATACCCATGCAATCCGGCCCAAGAATTCTGATGCCATAAGGCTTAGCCGCTTCGCGGACCTCATCACGTAAGCTCTGGTTACTGTCACCCTGTGCTATTGAAAGCCCGCCGGTAAGGATCATGGCCGCTTTGACCATACTGACACCCAGTGCACGGATAATGTCAGCTACCGTTTCAGGGGGTGAACAGATGATCGCCAGATCAGGCATCTCAGGAAGATCCGCTAAGCTGCTATAACATGGAACCCCATGCACCTCTGAATACCCCTGCGAATTGACCGCATAAAGCGTACCTTTAAACCCACCCTCCTGGAGGTTCTGCAACACGACGCCCCCCATACTGTTGTCACGGGCTGATGCACCGAAGACTGCGATAGAAGCGGGCTTAAAAAAGCGTTTCAGGTATTTGGTAGACACTCAGTTATATCCTCTCTTGCTAATAGAGCCATCTTATCCTTTTTTGCACTGCAGCAAAACTATAAAACTATACCAAAGTCTCATAAATACAAACTGCTTATAAACCTATTGAGAAGGATCAATAAATACTGATTCATTGCACATAGTACTCATGATGTGAACTGAAAGCAGTCCAGCTTTCCAGTATTCGGTAACTAAGTTACCACTTAAACAGCCAATCCTAAGCCTGCCTCTCTTGGAGAGGAACATCGAGGTTGCTCTTCAGGGCACTTATATCACGATATGCAGACCCAGTTACCTTAACAACACTCTGTTTCATTTATTTGGCACTACCTTTGCAGTTAAGGCGGTAAGTAGATTTTTATCACCACAACGCCAATCCCAAAAACATAACGACAGGATAGCCTTATGAAGCGATCTAACAAATTTGTAACCGGGCTGACACTGATTGCCCTGAGTCTGACTTCTATTCCTGCGCTTGCACATACCGGCGCCACTGTTGAGGCCAGTCTGCTGAGTGGCTTTCTTCATCCCTTCACCGGATTCGATCACCTTCTGGCCATGCTTGCTGTTGGATTCTGGGCCGCGCAACAAACAGGTCAAAAAACCTTGGCTATACCAGCAACCTTTATCATTACATTGATACTGGGTTTCAGCATTGCTCTTAGCGGAATCACCCTACCGGGTGTAGAGAGCGGTATCGCCACATCCGTGCTTATTCTTGGCTTCCTGATCATCTCCGCAACACAGCTCTCAGCCACAGCAGCACTTCCATTGATTGCGATCTTTGCTTTATTCCACGGCTTTGCCCACGGAGCAGAGCTCGGTGCCGCAAGTGCGGGACTGTTTGCAATCGGTTTTATCGCTGCCAGTGCTCTACTCCACATAACAGGTGTAGCCAGTAGCCATTCTATTACCCGAATGATGCCTGTAGCCCATAAATTGATCGGCGGATTCCTGAGTGTATCAGGTGCAATATTCCTTTTAAGCTAACTTCGCTGGAGCTCTCTTTCCACTCACTTACAGAGAGAGCTCCCTTTCTGGCTGCCCTCTGGCGGCCAGCTTCTTTTTCATTCGTACCATCACCCAAAAGTGGTTTCGTCGGGCATTCCCTGCCCGACTTTTTTCCTCTTTTCTATAAGTCTAAATTCTTACTTCCCAATTCTGAAATCTGTACCATAATCAGGCTATAACGCCGTGAACAATTTCATTGATCCTTGACCAATCCGTATTACCAGGGGAAAGATTGCTATGAGCCGCCAAAGCCATACTGATAATCCACAGGATACCTTTGCAGAATCAGATGAATGGATGCAGGAGGATGATCTGGACTCCGGCCTGAACGATGCAAAAATTTACCAGAAAGACGGCATCAACCCTGCCAAAAGGCGCAGGCTTGAGGCGATGCGAGAAGAGAGGGAACTCCTCAAAGATCTAAAAGATGTCTTTGATGAGTGGGATGATTAGATAGCCAACATCTGATCCGCTAAAGGTCACTGTTTGACGTCCATCAACACCAGTTAGCCTCCTTACTTAAGGCCGGTTGTCAGTTTTCACTCTTATTTCCCTATCCCTATCAGCCATTGATACAATAGCATTATGCTAAAAGTATCTAACCGCGTATTTATCTACCCCCATGAACTGGAGTTCAACGCCATTCGGGCTCAGGGCAGTGGAGGCCAGAATGTTAATAAGGTCTCCAGTGCGATCCACCTGCGTTTTGATATCCGGCGCTCATCCCTGCCTGAGTTTTATAAGGAGCGTCTGCTCGCTTTTCGTGATCAAAGAATCACCAATGAAGGGATCATCGTTATAAAAGCACAGAACTTCCGAGATCAGGAGCGGAATAAAGAGGATGCCAAGGCACGGCTGTTAGAGTTGATTCAATTGGCCACAGTGGTTGAGAAAGCTCGAAGAGAAACAAAACCGACGCGCAGCTCTCAACGGAAGCGTATGGATAAAAAAACCAAACGGGGTCAGATAAAAAAAGCGCGCGGTAAAGTTGATTACTGAGAACTCAATCCTGAAGTGTATACAGATTTAATGTCAGTTGCTGATCTCCCGATGCAATAAAGATCTGCTCCTCACTGAGGGTAATGGTTAGTTCCATATTACGGCTGCAGATCTCTGGCAATGCTTCCACTTCATCAGCATCAAAACGATATACCTTGGTTTTGGCCAGCCCGGACATCTCCTCTTGATATTTACCCCACCAGATATCAACTTCTGAACCGTAAGCATATAACTTGATCTGGTCAGCGCGGCTAACCGCTTTGCGTAAGCGATCAGAGGAGGCCTGACCCACCTCAATCCAACAAGCCACACTTCCTTCCGGTCGTATAACCCATAGATCAGGTTCATCCGTCGCAGATAGCCCTTTACTGAACTGCAGATCCTCATCATAGTTCAGCGCATAAGCCAACAAGCGCACCATCATTCGAATCTCTGTTTCAGATGGGTGTAACGCCAATGTCAGTTTCTCGGTGGTATAAACATCGCGGTTCATATCTACGAGATTGAGTGAGGCTTTATAGATCGTCGGTTTAAGTGCCATTAGGATGCCTGTTAAGAGAGTTTGAGGCATCTTTATACTGCATCCCCCTGCTGTTTTAAATACAATCGCCTCTTGGTATTGCACATTCTCTCTTTGAGGTCCCTATGGAACTAAAGCACCTGGCTATTCGTGAATTGGTAAAAGAAAATGAAGATGCGCCTGCACGTATCACTGATCGAGGCGGGATCATCCCCACCACAGAACCGATTGCAAACCAGCTGTTTGATACCCTGAACGCGGCCTTTAGCCGCCGCTCCAGCCTGACCCATGGATCATTTAATAATGAAAACGAAGAGGGCTACCCCTTTATTTCAGCCTTTGAATCATTCGTATCATCTGACTGGAATGAGGAGAGCTTTACTACATTAACTGACAAAAGCATGACCCAGCTGGCTGCTGCGATCAATAACCCTTCGGCACACACCGCACATGGTGGATATGTCCTGTTTGCGCTCTATGCCAGTGACCGTTATGAATACCTGCTGATCGCACTGGTCCGTGATAAAGCCAGCATCGGATTTGATAATGACCTTCACCCCACAGAGGTAATGGAGGTTAATCTTGACCAGCTGCATCAGGGTGCACGCATCAATATCAGCACGTTTAAGAAAAAGCAGGACAGCTACCTGAGCTTTATCGGTAGTAAAGAGAAAGGTGAGATCACCCACTATTTCTCCAACGCATTTGGCTGTACCGATGTTACTCCATCCCGCAAATCTACCGGTGAATTGATCCGAGCAGCCAGAGACTTCTGTAACCAGAACAACATGACTGACCGAAAAGAGGAGGTAGTTGAAGATGTGGTCAGTTACCTTGAAAGACAGCGAACCGAAAAGGAATCAGCCAACCTGCATGATATTGAAAACCTGTTTGACGCTTATATCCCGCCCGAGCAAGCAGAAACCGCAGCAGGTACATTTGGTAGCTTTGCCAATAAGGGCCCTTATAATGTCAGTCAGGAGTTCCAACCACATACCAGCACCATCAACCGTTTTGCCAAGCTAAAGGTCAAATCTGATAATTGGAGTCTGGATTTTACTAAACGTAATCTGGGTGACCTTAACGCAGGAAAAGATATCGAATTTGATGAAGACAATGGCCGGATCATCATCAATCGTCTGCCCAGTAAAGTGGTGAATCAGTTGCGCGAAGCGCTGGAGCAGGAAGAGTCCTGATCACCCACCAGCACAAACACTGAACTCCTTACCACTCAGTGGGTATCAAACATACCCACTGTCATCTTACTTCTACTCATCCCCATGTGATCCAATCAAGTCGATTTTCAGTATCAGTTACAGACTCTTGAATCTACAACACATTGCTGTAACCGATACTGGGGGGTGAACAATGAAACTTTATGGCCATCTATTTGGTGTAGACCGTGGTAACAAGGCCAAAGTTATTGGATCTGTCAGAGAGATACTTCAGGAGAGTGGTTATGCGGGAATAAAAATCTACCTCTGCGGCAGCAGATTAAACATAGTCGCAGTTGATCTCCAACCGGAACGTTACGAAACTATCACTGAAATTACCAACCATCCGCAACAACCCGATCAACTGTTTGTCTTCTATAAAGGCAGGTCGGCAGCATAACCCTCTGAGGTAATAAGCCGCTTTTAGAACTGCCTGCTAAAACAGCCTTAAAGCGCAGATAAAGAGGCCAGGGAACTCACATCAACAACGCAACCCAGGCAGACACACTGATTAGAGCGATCAAAGTTGAAAGCACGACAACCAAAGATGTTTCCTTCTCCTTAACGTCATACCTCAGAGCCATAACGTGTGCCAACGCGCCAGTTGGCAAAGCCGCAAGAAATACCGCCGCCAGCAACCAGTTCTTATCCTCTAAGCCAAACAGGGTGAAGATCAGCAGTGTCAATAACGGGTGAATCAACAGCTTCACCCCGACCAACCAGATTAACTCGACCTTGCTCTCTTTAAGCGTTTTAAACTCGAGGCTGGCTCCCAGACAGAAGAGTGCGACGGGGACCGTAGCAGGAGCAAGCAGCTCCAGTGTGGAAGCTAAAATGACAGGTAGTTTAAGCTCGACAGCAGAAGCTAAAACACCACAGAGGGTTGCGAGAAAGATAGGGCTACGCAGCAGTGCTTTATCAAGTATGGCTAATAACTGCTTTATCCCCCTCCCTTCCTGACGCTGACTCTCTATCAAAAATTGAGTGCCCCCAATCTGAAACACGTTACCTAAAAGGATAATGCTGATCATCGCACCATAGGCAGCTTCACCCAATAACCCAAAGACCATAGGGATACCCATATAGGCATAGTTTGAAAACGTGCCATTCAGGGCGCGTATAACCAGAACCTCCCGGTTACGTTCCTTAAATAAATACGCCGATCCAGCGGCAGCCAAAATAGCAGTCATCACCACCGCAATCAGAAAAGCCGCTAGATAGATGGGTTGAAACAGTCGTTCAAGGGAGAGTTGATAGACTGAATTAAACAACAGCGCAGGGACCGCAAAATAGTATACAAATGTGTTTAGTGGGGCGATGCTCTGTCCAGATAACACCGTTCTTTTACCGACATAGCCTAAGCCGATCAGAATAAACAGAGTCAGAATTGTTTCGATACCTGCCATCACACTAACCACACATAGTTCAATTTCAGGGCGACAATTAGAGCAAGATGTTTATCCGAGGTCCAGAGATCATTCCGCTTCATCAAGATCCAGAAAGAATAGAGAGAAATCATTCTGTTAATTTTTTGTGCAGTGCACAAAAAAAATATTGACTTGATTAAAAAACAGCCTAAAATAGGCTCTATATTGTGCAGTGCAACAAACTAATTTTTTTGGAGAATACTATGACTAATCCTACTGTTGATTTCCAGAAGTCTTTCGAAGCTGTTCAGTCTCTGATGAACCTACAGGCTCAGGCAGTTACTAAATCTATCGAGCAGCAGAAAAAATCTGGTGAAGAGCTGACTTCTTTCTTCAAAACTGAAGCAGAGAAAGCTAAAGAACTTAAAACTCCTGAAGAGCTGATCAAGTTCAACATGGAAGCTAACAAAGCTTTGTTCGAACTGCTTAAAGGCCAGGGTGAAGCATTCACTGCAATCGCTAACGAAACTCGCGATGCAGCTATGGCTGAACTGCAGGCTATCACTAAGTAAGTGATCACCTTCTAAAAAAAACCGGGCTTTTGCCCGGTTTTTTTATGTCAAAAATCTACTAGAGCCCAGGATACTTTTTGAAACCGACCATTCGGGACTAACAGTTCTACCAGTACCCTACAGAGCCCAACTCCTCTATTATCAAGTCATCGTTCAACATCTATGACAGGACGTCGCCATGAGTATCTTTATTACCAGTTTAGGCGCGACTGATAACGAAATTTGTGCCCCAATAACTCACTCCATACTCAACCTGATCTGCAGCAAAGGATTTAAGTTCAGAGGGATCCCCGCCGTCGAATCCAGCATTCTCATCGATAAAAATGCGGTGAACTTCACACTAAGTAGCTGTGATCACACCACTTCGCCCCTGACCTTGAGTTTTGATGAAGTAACAGAACTGAGCAAGCACTATGCTGTTCAGCAGCAGATACCTTCACATATACAGAAACATGTCGGCCTCAAACTGGCTGAACTGGAAAGCCTGACCTCCAGTCAGTGCCCTAAAACGCATAGCTGTGCTCACTGTACTCTGGTCAACCGAAAACTTTACTGCTAGCAGACACGTCAGTGGCTCACACCTGTAATGGGCGAGAAGCGGCTTGTTTCAACCAATTTTCAATAGTCTGTTGCAGCAGGAACTCAGGATAGGGGTAACACTGACAGACAGCCCGGTTGTTACCCTGCTGGTCACAGTACTCTGTATATACAAACACTGCTCGCTTAGGACTTTCACCTGCGCACTGCGTTGTTCCTTCAACAAACCAGATGCTCAATGGTATTAACTGTTTCAGGTGAAAACGTTGATATCGCCGGATAGGCAAAACAACAGCAGAGGCAGTATGAAGTTCAGTAGAGTAAAGTGTGTGTGCTTCGAACATGATTGGCTCCCATAAATTAATGAGAGCTGACGTTGGAGGTCTACCTGATTAATTGTCGGTATCGACCACATCGCTTTTCAGCAACCACCTTGCCCAGGTTGGCAGGTTGGTGAGGACGTCAGCCCTACTCTTGATGTCAAAAGTTTCACCTGCACTTTATCGTCAAGCCAACCTGTAATCAACTCTTTTTCTCTACCTATAATGCGCGGTGTTTTGCCAGATACACCGGTGTTCTAGCCTTTGGTAACTTCTCCACAAAGTGATAACGAGCCACATGATAACTGGGGTCAAAACCGAAGAAGTTTAGTTTCATCTGAGCAAGTTCCTCATCGCGGTAGGATTGCAATGGTTTGCACAATTCATCCTGCTGACGTTGCAGATTTTTCATAGCCAAGCGGGCCTGAAAGTCAGAGCTGGCGGCTAATTGCTGCGCTTTGGAATGGATAGTTTCAATATAGCCGTGACGATCTGCAGTAATAGCTTCTTCGATAAGCCCCACCTGTTCCGCTTCTATGGCAGAGAGTGGCAGCCGGTTCTGCATCAACTGTTCCGCCTGATCTGTCCCTACTCGTTTGGGTAGCAGATAGGTCCAATACTCAGAGCCATAGAGGTTACCCATCGATTTATAGTGCGGGTTAAGAATCAGATCACTTCGGGCATAAACCTGATCTGCTGCAAGAGCCATGAAAACGCCTCCCGCTCCTGCATTCCCCTGCATTGCAACCATGGTTAACTGATCCGGCGTATTGATAATCTCCAGACACAGATCATTCATTGCATTGATATTATCCCAGGAGGCTTCTGCAGGACTCTCAGCCGCCTCAATCTGGTTGAGATGAATCCCATTCGACCAAAACTCCTCACCCCCCATCAGTACCAAGACCTTAATCGGTCGTTGTTTCGCATCAACCAAAGCCTGTTGCAGGCGCTGACATTGGTGTGTATCCATCGCGCCATTGTAAAAATCAAAATGGAGATAGCCGACATCACCCACTTGCCGATACCGGATCTCCTGCCAGGTTTCCCCCGACAGTTCAGATGCCGGGGAGATTGCGATTTCAGGTACTCTTAATGATTCAGGCGCTTTATCAATATGCGAAGCCAATAACTCTGTGGCAGGTAGTTTGAAATTAAACTCGTCAGAAACCGGATGAGCCAGACGAAGATGAGTTATCCAGATCGCAGCATCACGTGTTTTCAGGCAGATTGCACCATCACGCATGGCGATGATTGACCCAGCCTCTCCCTCAAAATCAGACAGATTATCTTCACGAAAAGCGTTATATAGATAGTACTCGCGTCCAGCAATCGACTCTTTCACACCCGGAAAGGAATCAGCCGCTCTTACTTTACGCAACACCGTCTCAGTATCATCCTGACCCCAGTCGATCTGTCTCTCCGACTGCTGCATCAGGCAGTGCCACTGCCCTTTTATTTCCGGGTCATCATAATTCAACGGCTCAGGGAAAAAGCTACCTGATTGAATCCTTTCAAGCGTCAACCTGACCGCTTGTATGGCTGCAGTTGTAATCTCATTGCGGTAGAGGCTGCTTTTACTGGCGGTTCGCATAGGGAAACTAACGGATGCCCAGATATCTCCAGCATCCATCTCCGCTACCGCCTCAATGCAAGTCACTCCCCACTCTTTTTCATCTCTGCTGATCGCCCAATCGACTGAAGAGGGCCCACGGTCTCCTCTTATTCCAGGATGGACAATGATGCAGCGATGATGCTGCCAGATCGATTCCGGGATCGCTCTTTTCAGATAAGGCGCAATGATCAATTCCGGTTTAAAAAGTTCAACCGCCTGCTCCGCAACCTCATCATTGATATCAAATTCGATGGAAAGCTCATGGCCCAATTGACGCAGTTCAACCAATAAACGTTGGGTCAAACTATTAAAGCTGTGTGTCAGTAGCAGAATGCGCATTAACAGATCCTCGGAAGTTGCTCACCATTGATCCAATCAACCATCCGGTTGCCACCAAAAGCGGTCTGCATCTGTACAAAATTCAACGTATCTTCGGTCACCTCGCCAATCACAGCCGCATCCCTGCCCTGAGGATGCTCCTGCATGGTCTTAAGTAAAAGATCGGCTTTATCGGCTGGGCAGAACGCCACCAATTTTCCCTCATTTGCTACAAACAGTGGATCAAGGCCTAAGAATTCACACGCCGCTTTAACCTGAGATCTGACCGGAATGTCCGCTTCATAAATCTGCATACCGACGTTCGCTTGCTGCGCTATTTCATTGAGAGTTGCAGACAAACCACCACGCGTTGGATCTCTTAAACAGTGCAACTCCGGCACCTCTTTAACCATGTTAGCCACCAACCGATCGAGCGACTGGCTGTCAGATTCAATGGTAGTTTCAAAGGTCAGGTTTTCACGCAGAGACATGATTGCAACCCCATGATCGCCCAGTGTTCCTGATACCAGTATTTTGTCACCCACCGATACGCGGTCAGCTCCTAACGAGATACCTTGAGGAACCACACCAACCCCGGTTGTACTGATAAAGCAGCCATCCCCTTTACCACGCTCTACCACTTTGGTATCGCCTGTAACGATCGCAACGCCAGCCTCTTCCGCCGCTGCCGCCATTGAGTGAACAATGCGTTGGAGATCACAAAGCGGAAATCCCTCCTCTAAGATAAAACCCGCTGAGAGGTATTGAGGGACAGCGCCAGACATCGCTACATCATTCACTGTTCCATGCACCGACAACGCTCCGATATCCCCCCCAGGGAAGAAGAGTGGTGATATAACATGGCTGTCCGTTGCCATCACGACCCGGCCGGCGGGTAGTTCAAAGCATGCCTGATCGTTCATCTGATCCAGCCACTGATTAGAAAAAGCGGGCAGAAACAGTTCATCAATTAACTGCGCCATCGCCTTACCACCGCTACCGTGTACCATCTCCACCTTACCGTTTTTAAGGTCAAGCGTTGAACTGAATTGACGTTGATTACTCATATATAGATCTCTTTTCAGGCAGCAGGATGGGTCTTATCAGATGCAAATGTACGCTCCTGATAGCGGCCATAACTATAATAGGCAGCACAGGCACCTTCACTGGATACCATGCAGGAACCAAGTGGATTTTCAGGGGTACAGGGATCACCAAACAGAGAGCAGTCACGAGGCGATTTAACCCCTCGGAGAATAGCCCCGCACTCACAGGCCTTATTCTCTCTGGCGCTACGATAATCTACGGTGAAGCGCTTCTCAGCATCAAAAGAGGCAAACGCCTCTTTAATTCGCAATGCACTGTAGGGCACAACACCTAAGCCGCGCCATTCAAACGAGCGACGTAATTCAAACGTATCTGCAACAATTGATTTTGCCTGTGGATTCCCCTCAGCTGTCACCGCACGTGAAAACTCATTCTCTACTTCAGCTCTGCCTTCGTTAATCTGGCGCACCAACATCAGGATCGCCTGCAATACGTCAAGTGGTTCAAAACCAGCGATCACAACAGGCTTTTGATACTCTTCAGCAAAATAGTAATAGGGCTGCGCACCGATCACGGTACTGACATGAGCAGGCCCCACAAAGCCATCCAGAGGCAGCACACCGAGCTCCCTTACTTCGGGTGATTCCAGAATATTACTGATCGCAGCGGGTGTTAGAACATGGTTACAGTAAACACTGAAGTTCTTCACATTGAGTTTTTCTGCCTGACGGATCACCAGCGCTGTTGGTGGCGTGGTCGTTTCAAAACCGATCGCAAAAAATACCACCTCCCGTTCCGGGTTATCCTGAGCTATTTTTAGTGCATCCATGCAGGAGTAGACCATTCGGACATCGGCCCCCTCCGCCTTAGCTTTCAGCAAACTCCTTTTTCGAGATCCCGGGACACGTAGCATGTCGCCATAAGAGCAGAGTATGACACCATGGGTGACGGCCAGCTCAATCGCAGCATCCAAGCGGGGGATAGGTAATACACATACCGGACAACCAGGCCCATGAATCATTTTCACATTGTCAGGTAGCAGATCAGGAATACCATAACGGAAGATCGCATGGGTATGACCGCCGCAAAACTCCATAAAGTGATAATCACGCTCTGGATCTGCTTCCGTGCGAATTTTAGCCGCTATCTCCCGAGCGAGTTCACCGTCCCTGTATTCATCTACATATTTCATTGGGAGGCCTCAATCGCCTGCTGCTGACTGAGCTGATCCAGTTCAGCAAACAGTGCCAGTGTTTTTTCAGCTTCCTGCGGATCGATTTTATTCAGTGCATAGCCCACGTGCATAATCACATAATCCCCCACAGCCAGATCAGTGATCAGGGCAACGTTGATCTCTTTTCTGACACCACCGATATCGGCAATCGCCGTTTCTTGATCCAAAATCTCTTCAATTCGAACGGGTATGGCTAGGCACATACAGATTCTCTTTTATTATTTTCTTTATGTTGACCCCCCGCCAGCTGCATCAGAGCAATCTGAGCCTGACCGAGGGCAATGGCACCATCATTGGAGGGCATCTTTTCAGCACAGAAGACTTTCACCCCCCGGGCACACAATAACGAAGACAGCTCAGTCAGCAGCAGTTGATTGAGAAAGCAGCCACCCGCTAAGACAACACTGGTGAGCCCCTGCTGGTGAGAAGCCTCGGTAACCCAGTCACCTAAAGCATCAATCAATTGCCGATGAAACAGCGCAGCACCAAATTCAGCATCCTCGCACCGCGTGAGACGGGATAAAAGCGGCAGCGTATTAAGTGCCTCACCCTGCTGGAAGATTAACCTCTCCTCCTGCGGCCAGGCGTGCTTAAGCAGATATCGATACGCACTGGATTCAAGCATCATCGCGGCCTGCGCTTCATAATTTGATACCTCTTTGATCCCCAAAAGGGCTGCTGCTGCATCAAACAATCGTCCGGCACTACTGGTCTGCGGACAGTTGATATCGCGCTCCAGCAACTGTCGGATCACCTTATGGCCTGGATGATCTGCGAACCGGGTATCGATCTGTTCGCTTTGCCCCAGTTGCGACAGTGCGCCCGCCGCAATCCGCCAGGGCTCTTTCGCGGCCTGATCACCTCCAGGTAACATTAACGGTGATAGATGGGATAAACGACGATACCCCTCTCCCTCAACTCTGAGAAGCTCACCACCCCAAAGCGCTCCCTCTTCACCCAGACCCAACCCATCAAGCGCTAAACCGATAACAGGTTCAGACAATTGATGTTCCGCCATTACCGCTGCGATATGTGCATGGTGGTGCTGAACCCTGAGAAGAGGGATAGAGAACGATTCACTGTACTGTGCTGCAAACTGAGAGCTGTAGAAATCCGGATGGTTATCAGATACCACCAGATCAGGCTCAATGTTCAGCAGCAACTTCAGTGCTTCTGCCGTCTGTTTCAACTGACGACAGCAGTCAGGATTGTCCAGGTCACCGATATACTGCGACACATATGCGTACTCCCCTTTGGTCAGGCAAAGGGTATTTTTAAAGAATGCACCCACCGCCAACACCGACCGATTGGTGGATCTCAGCGCTGCGGGTAAACGGATGCGCTGAGGGGCTAACCCCCGTCCCCTGCGGATCAAAAAAGGCTTAGAGGGAACCGCATTGACAACTGAATCATCACAACGGGTATGTATCCTCCGGTCATGCACTAAAAAACCATCAGCGATACCCTGCAGATCATTGAGAGCCGTTTCATTGTCAATAATCAGAGGGTTTCCACTGAGGTTAGCGCTGGTCATGACCAACAGGAGTGATTGCGCTTCAGATAGCCACTGCGTGCCTGTGGGCTCTCCTGAGGCTTTATGAAACAGCAGATAGTGCACAGGGGCGTGTGGCAGCATCACCCCCAACCAGGCCAGCCCGGGCGCAATCCCCTCAGGTAGCGGGTCACTTCCAAGTTCCTTTTTCGGGCACAGGCAGATCGGAGCATCCATGGCTGTTAACCTTTGCCTGCGTGATTCATTCAGCTCCACAAACGGCGACAGCGATTGCGGGTTAGCAGCCATCAGCGCAAACGGTTTTTCATCCCGATGTTTACGAAATCGCAGCCTCTCTACAGCGTCGGCATTGCGCGCATCACACACAAGATGAAATCCACCCACGCCCTTCATGGCCAAAATCCCCCCCTGAAGAATCAGTTCAAGGGCATCCGCTAAAGGATCTTCACTGGTTGTAAACTCGCCCGCTGCATCATGAAGCGCCAATTGCGGCCCACAAGATTCACAAGCGGTCGGTTGTGCGTGGAAGCGTCGATCATCAGGGTTCAGATACTCCTCTCGACAGGGAGGACATAAACTAAACGCTGACATCGTCGTATTGATGCGGTCATAGGGCAGTGCGGTAATCAAACTGTAGCGCGGGCCACAGTTAGTACAGTTAATAAACGGATACCGATACCGTCGATTGTCCGGGTCGAATAGCTCAGTCAGGCAATCCATACACACTGCAGCATCCGGGGTGACTGTCTGATCAACCTCCCCGCCCTCTGTGGTCAAAATTTTAAAGCCATCACACTCGTGAATGACATCAACAGCGTCAATACTGATGGTATCGATCTCGGCCATGGATGGGGCTTCGGACTGAAGCAGATGCACAAACTGCTCCAGCACCTCTTCAGGAGCCTGAGCAATCACTTTGACACCATCAGCTCCATTCGAAACCCCACCTTCAACTCCCAGGCGTCGGGCAAGATTGTGCACAAAGGGACGAAACCCGACCCCCTGTACCTGGCCATGAATCTGAATATTAAATGCTGAGTTGCTCATAATGGCATCCGGACCTCACACTTAGTGAAAATCCTTGTTTAACCCGTAGCGTTCCAACTTGGAGCGCAAGCCCACTCGGGATAATCCAAGCTCTCGTGAAGCCTGACTCTTGTTCCAGCGGTGACGGATCAGTGTTTCTCTCAGAATCCGTTTCTCCAATGTTTCGATGCGCTCTTTCAGCGTACCATCGAGACCCGCAAGCACTTCGGTCTCGGCGGTTTCCTCAACCGGCGCTGCCCGCAGAACTCTGGGGCTCAACAGATCTGCTGACAACCACTCACCTTCTGTCAAAACCAGCATGCGGCGAATCTCATTCTGCAGTTCACGAACATTGCCCGGCCAGCAGTAGCGCCTCATACAATCGAGCGCTTCTTCGGTGAATCCCTGAACCGGTTTATCAAACGCCTGCACTGCTGTAGCGAGAAAGGCCTGCGCCAACACCGGGATATCCATCCCACGCTTTTCGAGTGCGGGCAGCTCCAGCGTGACTTCAGCTAATCTGAAATAGAGATCCTGTCTAAACCGGCCTGCCCTGACCTCCTCTTCCAGATCACGGTTGGTTGAGGCAACCACACGAACATTGACCTTGCGGCGTTGATGCTCACCCAGACGGCGGACCTCCCGCTCCTGTAAGACTCGTAGTAGTTTTACCTGGAAAGCCGGGCTGATCTCTCCGATCTCATCAAGAAAGATCGTGCCACCATCAGCCTGTTCAAACAGGCCGACATGATCGGTAATCGCACCAGTGAAAGAGCCCTTCTTATGTCCAAATAACTCCGAAGCAAGTAGCTCATCCGGCATCGCACCGCAGTTCTCAACCACAAAGGGTCGATCTGCACGGAGGCTGTTGTAGTGCAACGCGCGGGCAAACAGTTCCTTACCCGCACCTGAGGGACCCGTCACAAGTACAGATACATCATAAGGCGCAATTTTCGCGGCTTGATCACAGAGGTTATTGATCGGACTGGCGGGATGGCGACGGATCTCATCCAGTTGAAAGGTCTGCTGCAGGCGCTGCTTCTTCGCTGCAATATTTTGCTCCGCCTGACCTTCCGTCAGGCGCATCTCCATCGCCAGCAACTCATTCTCGTTTTGCAGCTCATAGAGCCGGCACGCCCCCCGCATGATCAGTAACAGGTTATCCGGGTGCCAGGGTTTCGTGATGTACTGCAGGATACCGGCTTCATTCAACCCTTTGATAATATCTTCAGAATCGGTATATCCAGAGAGAATCAGGCGCGCCACCTGAGGCCAGCGCTGGCGTACCTCTGTCAGAAACTCAACGCCAGTCTGGCCGGGCATCCGCTGATCACAGAGAATCGCGTGCACCTCATTTTTCTGCAGGAGTTCCATCGCCTGTTCGGCATTGGATGCAGTTAACACATCAAACTCTTCATCGAGGGTTCGCTCCAGCGTCTCTAAGGAGCGGATCTCATCATCAACACAGAGTACAGTAGGTCGGGTTCGTGAAAGCATCAGAGTAGCGCCTTAAACTGGTGGATCTCAGATTCAAGCTGATCGATACGCTGTTGAATCATTTCCCTGCGATTGTTTTCAAGCCATTCAATCCACTCGGGCATCCCCTCACCACTGGTTGCTGATAGCTTTATCACCTGAATGTCAGGATTCACCTGACGAGCAAAATCGATACACTTATCAACATCAAACTGAAGATAGGGAAGCAGATCCACTTTATTCAGAATCATCAGGTCCGCAGCATGAAACATATCAGGGTATTTCAGCGGTTTATCTTCACCCTCTGTGACGGAAAGGATAGCCACCTTGTGAGCCTCACCCAGATCAAAGGCTGCCGGGCAGACCAGGTTGCCGACATTTTCAATGAACAGCATCCCCCCTTTCAACTCAGTAAAATTATCCAGGGCATGACCCACCATATGCGCATCCAGGTGACACCCTTTACCGGTATTTACCTGAATCGCAGGCACCCCCGTTGCACGAATACGATCAGCATCGTTCGCGGTCTGCTGATCCCCCTCAATTACAGCGACCTGACGCTCAGATTTAATCCGGTTTATCGTCTCAGTCAGAAGTGTCGTTTTGCCTGAACCTGGACTTGAAACCAGATTTAACACAAACAGGCTCAGGGCTTCAAAGCGGGACCGATTGATCGCAGCGTAACGATCATTTTTCCCAAGAATATCCTGCTCGATCTGCACCATACGGCTTTGGCTCATACCCGCCACATGTGCATGTGCAGGCCCCTTTCCGAAGTGAAGATTATCACCATCCTGCTCAATCGGGCTGGCGTGTTCATGATGATCATGGGTGTGCGGGTGATCATGAGAGTGGCTGTGCTGCCCTCCCTCAATCTGTACTTCACCCTCACTACATCCACAGACAGTACACATTACTCCACCTCCAGCTCTTTAATTCGCATCTCATCACCCTGAGTCACCTGTAACTGATGACTGCCACAGAGAGAACAACAATCGTATCTCTGGGTGATCGCAACATTTTTCAGACACTGCATACAGAACGCCTCACCCTCTATATCTATTATTTTCAAAACTGCACCTTCTGCCAGCGTATCCCGGGTCACTGCATCAAAACAGAAGATCAGTGCTTCTGCTTCAATCATCGCTAATGGGCCGATCTCTAACCAGACCGTTTTTACCCGGGTGTAGTTCTGTGTGGCTGACTGCTCCTCCAGTACCTGAACAATCCCTTCTGCAATCGACATCTCATGCATAATCAGATCACTTCAACCTCATAAGAAACACAGGGATCAACAGCAAGAACCAGCTTTTCTACCAACAATTTCAACTTATCTGCGGGCACTCTGACTCCCTCGAGCATTCGGACCAGTGTTCCCTGCGGATGAAAGTTCCACTCTGTAGGTGCGATCAGTTTAAAGCCTCTGACACGCTCCCCCTGATCACTGATCTCAGTCTTAAGCTGATGAACCAACATCCCTCTTGCTGCTTCTACTTTGACCAATCCAGGCTCCTCTACCTCAATCAGACTCTCAGCTTTAATCTGATGTAAACGCTGGGGCAAACTGCGTAACTCCAGCAACAGAGCCAGAAAACGTTGCGCTATGGGGTGCATCGCTAACAGCTCTGATTCCTTAATCATCTGCCGGGTTCTATTTCGTGTCCACATACTGGTTTCAAGACAACCCGTTTCAGTAACAGGTTTCGCACAAAACTCAAACGCATCAGTATTCAGTTTATGCCCCAAGTACCCCGGCGTCATCTGAATTTCATGGCAGCCCCGCCCTAACTCAATACCTTTGAATGTTTCACTTAACTCAGCGACAACCTGCCCAACAGGATGGGAACGTCGATGTGTTAAGACCGCCTCTTTAAACTGCAGCTCATCTGCTTCAGTGATTACAGAAAGAATCCGGCAGAGCTCGGCAGCCCAATCAGAATATGCAAGCACCGAAGGCTCCCTGCCAGGCTTCAATAACAGGGCCCAGCTCAATGCATTGCTCACTTCGGCATACCAACACAGCAGCTTAGGAAGGTCGATCACTTTACTCTCTGGCATCCAATCCCGAGCAAGACGGATCCCCAGCTCTCTGGCTGTCTCCGCTAACAGCAGAAACTGGCGAGCCTCTATCACTGCAGCATGCGGTTTCCACCCCTGGAGAGATTCAATTGCAGTCAACGTTGCAACGGATTGAGCACAGCGGCAAAGACTGAATAAAAGCGGTACCTGCTGCACAACTTCATCCGGAGTTTTTCCCTCCAGCATGCGGGTTAGCTGGACCGGACGGGAGGAGATCAGCTCAACCTGTTGAATATATCCTCTACGATAATGGACACCCACTTTAATCTGACCGGCAATATTCGTATGCATGTTCATAACAATCACTCAGCGCCTGTCTGCCCAGGTAGCAGTCAAGAAACCTCTCCGGCTCACTCCTTCGGACGGAGAGGATCTTCTGACACTGCCACTCGGTGCAGTACGGTTCTCCTGCTCTTCTTTGGTACTCAATTCACGTTGACGATCGGTCAACGCTACATGATCTTTATCGACCACAGCCCGGATCACCTCCTCAGCCACCGCTACCGCAGCGGGTTGATCTTCAAACTCAGCCATAGGCGAAAATAGAGAACAACTCAGATAGCCTCCCAAAGACGCATCCCAGTGACGGATAAAATCATAGCGTCCTGACGGTAGTTCAATGATCTGGGTTTCACCTATCTCATTAGCGTTCCACTGATCTTTGTTGTCAGGCAGTAACAAGAGATTCATACACCAAGGCGTGATCAGCACCCCCATACGGTATGAGTTCAGGGGTTGATATCCGATAAAATCAACTTCAAGTTTTGGGTTGTAGACCGGCAGATCAGCCATTCGCTCAGCCGCACGTAAAAACGGTGCTTTAACAGCTTCAATCTGCGTCTGCATACTCAATCCTCAATCACCATAAACTGCTCTTTGTCGCCATCACACTCAGGACAGCGCCAGTGATCAGGAAGCTGGCTAAACGGAGTCCCTGCAGCTATCTGCCATACCGAATCCCCCTCTTCGGGGTTATAGACATGCCAGCAGATCTTGCATTCAAGGCGGGCTCCCTCATCCAGACGGTTGTTATCCCCCAGATAACTTCCCTCAAAGCCCTGATATTGTCCATTCACACCATCACCTCTCTGATCTCATGAAGTCGCTCCGCAGAATCTCCCAGATCTTCCTGCGCTGCACAGGCAACCAGCGGGACATCGGTAATTTCAAGGGTGTCTAGTATCAGTTGATCTGTGCTGTTGTAGTACTGTACCCGCCAAAGCCCCTCGACACGGGTGGAGGTGATACGACAGTTGCCATATCCACGAGACAAAACGGTCACAGCTCCTGTACCGGTTACTTCACTTAGGTAGAGATGGTCCTGAGGGGAGAAGGGCAGCAGAGACAGATTGATAACATGAGGTGTCGACCCTGCGAAACCCTCCTCTTTAAGTGCGATATAAGCCTGTGAGGCATCACTGATTTCAACCAGAACGGACGGTGCATTAAGTACGTCCTGAGGAAGAGCTGGCTCTGTCAATCTCATAGGTCGGGCCTCTTCAAAAGCATAGGTTCTAACCATTGCAGGTACATCTGCAACCTCAAGAAACTCATCCTTTAACGAACCATCATTTTCATTCAATTCACGTATCCACCAGACACCAGCTAAAACTGTTTCCTGGGCTACCAGCTTCTGGTTGCCTTGAATGGAGATACTCACCTCCCCTTCACCCAGTATCTGATTGAGAAGCGCTCGATCCTTATCGGCTAAAGAGGAAAGCATAATTTTAGCGGTATCATCACCCACGCGGTAAGTTTCTAATGCCTTCTGGAGTAGCTCCATAACCGCTAACGCTTGTGGGCAATCAGCAGCCTGCTCGGCTTCAGGCAGCACAGGGATATCATAACTAGCCATCTCGGAGGGCATCTTCATGTAATCCAGGACCATGTCACCTTCATCCTGGCTACCCGGGCCCATCGGAACATTCACTAAAGGGATACCATTATTTTCCATCTTGAATTCCTCTGATTATTGCCCGCACGGTGTAGCTGAAGGGTTGACGACCACAGGGATCCCAATTCCAGGATCGCGGCGCGGTTCCAGATTGAGAATACTGTTGATTTCTGCAAGGTAGATATCCCAGTCCTGAACTTTACTGATATGTCCCAGATATCGGCCCTGCTTGAGGAAAACCAGCGTCGGCCAGACAGTAAAGTTGTAACGCCCCTGCACTGTTTTCTCATAGGCGGGAGAAACAACACCTGCCGTTAGTTGAGGGAACTGACGAACCAGCTCAGGTAGAATGACCGCCACATCATTACTTTCCGGAAAGCGCTTAGGCTCTTCAGTACAAAACAATACGGAAAAATCATGTGCCTGAATAAAAGCGGTGAAATTTTCCTCAGTTAATAATGGAAACTTCAACTCTTCAATCAAACGGTTAATTAATGGTGAACTCATGATGTCACTCTCTTAATTGTTATTTTGCAGATGGGGTGGAAGTTGTGGTTCACGCTCTAGCAGATCAGAGAACAGCGAATCAACATCAGCGGTTTCTCCCTGCATGACTGCCGCCACGGCTTGCAGTGCATTTTGGATCTGGCATGCTCTCTCCTCACTGAGGATCTCTCGTGCAGCCCCCAGGAAAACCAGAACCCATGTCCCAGGTGGCTGAACACCCAACAGAGAGATATCTACCCTCTCCTGAACTTCTCCATGCCGACAGATTGCAGTCTGAGCATCGGAACTCTCAATTTGCATCGGAATACCCAGACACATCACTCAGACCTGCTGATCGGATTAACAAAACGGGGGTCCCCCTCCCGAAAAGCATCCTCTTCTGAGGGCCTGCCGGACTCATACATACCGATCTCCAACTCGCCCGGAGCCAGCGCCTCAGGTCGCCCGGAACGTGTCACGGGTTCAATGCCCAGCTCTTTCAGGTAATCCAGTGCAATTTTCAGGGCTGGCTGGATCTGATCTCTCACTTTATCTCTGAGGCTACCTCCAAAATCTTCCAACTCAACCGGCTGACATCCCACCAACAGTAGATGCTCAGGATAGCTCCCTGTAAATTCAGCCATCGCCAACACCTCCTGAAATCCTGTCTGATGGAGGCTCATCTGTTTTGCCCCCATAAACTTAGGCACATCTTCATCGTAAATTTTCTTCAGCGTGCCTGGTTCCAATCCATAATCAATCGCATCAAACACCACCAGCACGTCAGCAGCCTGAACATGCTGCACCAGATAGATCCCCTGCGTGCCACCATCCATCAATTTTACACTTTCACTAAACTGGACCTGATGGTTCAAAGCTTCCACACAGCGGACACCAAATCCTTCATCAGCCCATAAAACGTTTCCAATCCCCAGAATCAGGACCTGTTTGTCTAGAGGGGTTTCTGTGTCTGTCATTATTCTTTACCGTCACAGCAACTGTTACACATTGAGTTACAACCTCGCTTTACACCAGTAACTTCAAGGAACGTGCCAAACCTGTCGATAGCACTGGGAGGGCCGCATTAATGGCTGTTACGCTTAGGGTTACAAAATATAAACACACCACTAAAAGAAATTAACATTCCATTTTAGCTCCGTTGTGGAAAGCTACTTTCCATCATATATTTCACACTACCTATTGATCAGATATCGCACTATTCTGGTATACTATTCGTTTAATTTTTGCTGTTTCGGAGTAAGTGCAAAGCGCATGACTGAAGAAGAATTAATCAGTCGCCTCGCATCTTTATCAACAGAGCAACTGGATGCTATTCAACAACAACTGCATGAACACGCAGAGCGCAAGGAAGCAGAGAGAGAGCGACTCAAAAAATTACCGCCTCGGACCTCTAACGATCTCGAAGCGCTTGCAGATATGCAGGGGCTGGACTTGAGCTCACTGATGCGTGATGTAAAACGCTACTCCTGATATGAGGCCACACGGCAAACCAGTTTCTAAGATATTTTCATTTACCAATAACTACTTTTAACCGTTTAAAGAATTAATACAGGACATATATCCATGAGTCTTGCTGATAAAGTATTGGCTGTTAACAATGATCTTCCCATTCGCACTGATCTCCCTATTCACAGCGGCAAAGTTCGCTCTGTTTACTGGTTAACAGAGGAAGACAGTAAACGACTGATCAAAGAGAAAGGCTACGATGTTGCCGAAGATGCCCCATTGGCCATCATGGTAATCAGTGACCGAATCTCCGCTTTTGAATGCATCTGGCACGGCGAAGGCGGCATGAACGGCGTACCTGGCAAAGGCGCCGCTCTGAATGCGATCTCCAACCATTGGTTCAAGCTGTTCCGTGAAAATGGGCTTGCTGACAGCCACATCCTGGACATTCCTCATCCATTTGTCTGGATTGTCCAGAAAGCAAAACCAGTGATGATAGAAGCGATCTGCCGCCAGTACATCACGGGCTCTATGTGGCGCTCCTACGCAAAAGGTGAGCGTGAGTTCTGTGGCATTCAGATACCTGATGGGCTTGAAAAAGATCAGAAACTACCTGAACTGCTGATCACCCCTTCCACTAAAGGAATTCTGACGGGCATCCCTGGTGTTCCTGAGGTCGACGACGTCAACATCACACGTGATGATATCGTTAACAACCATGAAGCCTTCCAGTTCCGTAGCCAGGAAGATATCGCTCAGTATGAAAAACTGCTGCAGGAAGGTTTCGATGTCATCAGCAGTGAACTTGAAAAACTGGATCAGGTCTTCGTTGATACCAAATTTGAGTTCGGTTATGTCACTGACGCATCAGGTAATGAGAAACTGATCTATATGGATGAAGTCGGCACGCCAGATTCATCACGCATCTGGGATGGCCCATCCTACCGTGAAGGCAAAGTGATCGAAAACTCTAAAGAGGTCTTCCGCCAGGAGTTGCTGAATCACTTCCCAGATCCTGACATCCTGCTGAATAAAGAGCGTATGGATGAGCGCTATGCGCTGGCAAAAGAGAATGATCTACCAGAAGCGCTGCTGATGAAGGTATCCGAAACTTACGTCGGTATCGCGGAGAAGATCACAGGTGAAAAACTGACTTTGTCAGAAAACCCTAAAGCTGAGATCGTTGAGATCCTGCGTAAGGATTACGGCCTGATCGACTAAGTAAGACTGAATAAAAAGCGCCGGAAACCCCGGCGTTTTTTTTATTCATATCTGACACAATTTTTACCCTCAGCTTTAGCCAAATATAGTGCGGCATCCGCCCTACTTATCCAACTTTCAACACTCTCTCCTCTTCGGTACTGTGCGACACCAAAGCTGCAGGTTACAGAGCGCCTTAATCCAAATTTATGCTCGGCGATGGATTGTCTGAATTTTTCCGCAATCCGGTCTGCCTGATCCAGATCGGTTTCCATCATCAGGAAGAGAAACTCCTCACCACCCCAGCGACCAAACCGATCTGTTTTTCTGGACATCTTTTTAATCAGATTAGTCACACTGATCAGAACCCGATCCCCTGCATCATGACCATAGCTGTCATTGACACGCTTAAAATCATCGACATCAAAAAAGATCACGGACATATTCCAATTGTGGCGTTGTGCTAGATTGGTAAAACTCTCCAGCTCTTCTCTCATCTTACGTCGACTTAAAATCCCCGTTAATGCATCCTGCTCAGCAATCAGTTTCAACATTCGATTGTAGGAAAGCACACTAAGATAACGGTATAAACCAATCAACATCAGAATAACGGCCACACCCAGAATCAGCCAAATAATGGTGTAATCGATCTTGCGTTCGTAATTGACCACAACCCAGCGTTTAAAAATATTATCCTGCTGATCAGCATCAATCGAGGAGATCGACTTATTCAGAATATTCAAAAGAAAATCGGGCGCTTGTTGTGAGACAGCGATACTGATATCCCAACTATCGCGCAGCGTGTCTGATAGAGTGATCCCACTCAACTGGTGCGCTTTCAGGTGATGGGCGATATTTGCATCCCCTCCAATGAAACCGTCCACCTCACCTGACATCACCATCCTAAGACCATCAATATTACGGTTCACACCGATCGCTTTCAGCCCTGAATATCGGCTTTGAAGAATCTCATGGAATGCTGATCCTTCAATCACCCCGACTCTCATTGCCGCCAGAGGTTTTTCCTCATTATCCGTTCGGGTAGCGACGACAGCAGGAATGCTCAGATAGGGCTTGGTAAACTTTAGATAATGACTTCTCTTGACGGTTTGCATCGCCCCGGCAATCAATTCACATTGGCCACTACGAACTAGTTGCAGCGTACCTGACCAGGTTGTACTGGGCACAATCTCATATTTCAAATGCACATTACCCATGATCAGTTTCAAATAATCAGAGATCATCCCCTCATGGTCCCCACGGAGATAAGATTCATAGGGGTACCAATCCGGATTAATACACACCTTTACACGCCCCCTTTCTCGGATATATTTCAACTCATCCTGACTCAGGCGGTATAGATTGCTCGGCGGTTGATAGATAAAGTCTGAGAAGTCATACCCAAGGAATATACTGCCCGTAATCAGATAAACCTGTGCCATCTCATTAAACTTTTCTAACGATAGGGTGCCAAAACTTCCCTCGGAATCAAACGCAAGCTTCTTTAATTCCTGCCCCTCAAACACAAGTGCATCGAGTGTTTTTTCCTGAGAGTTGTATTTATCAAAAATAACCTGAGCCGTTTCGCCAATATGATTGAAAGCATATTGCCAACCTCGGATAGAAGCCCGATAAAAGCGATCAGTTAGCTCAGGATTTTTTTCAATAAACTCGCGTGAGGTGAAAAGAATATCCGAATACATATCAAATCCGTAATCCTTCGGATGAATGATATGGTAGGGCACCCCTTTTTTTGCCATCTGAAAAGGCTCATTGGAAACATAGGACGCCATCGCCTCGGTTTTACCTGATATAAGATCAGCGACGTTATAGCTATGTTGCTGCTGATTGAAATCATTAAGGGTAATACCCGCCTGCAACAGCATTGCAATCACCTCACCCACTTTCTTTGCATCGTTGGTGATCATGATGTTTCGCCCTTTAAGATCAGACGAAGTGCTTATTCCGGAGGCTTTGGTGGTTAACAGCATAAGAGGGGATTTTTGATATGCGGCAAACAACGCAACAACATCTGCGCCCGCATTTTTATCGATCAATAGCGAGGTTCTGGCAACAGCAAATTGAGAGTTTCCCTGTAAGACCTCATCCACAAGGTCAATACCGAAATCAAACTCCTTCAGTTCAACACCGATACCCTCTTCAGCATAAAAACCCTTCTCAATCGCCATATAATACCCGGCAAACTGAAACTGATGCTTCCACAACAGCTGCAATGAGATGTTCTCTTGCGCAAAAACAAGAGTACTGACCAGACACAACAAGCCCGCTACCAACGCTTTCACAGAAGCCCCTTCAACGACAGTTCCACTTTAAATTTTAGTCCAGCAAAACGATGATACACGCATTTTTTTGACGATAAATTTAGCTTTACCCTGTTTCGACGATTCCTCTTAAGCTAACGTTAATTCTAGCTGAATGAACACTCCTTTTTTTTAGAAAAGTCACTCAATTATCGAATAAAAAATACTCGACTATAATAACCAAGTGGTTTAATAAGGTAATTGAAAAAGAAAAACACAAAAAAATTAAGTAACTGTTTGTAATAAACTGACTTTTTGCTATAAATTCCAAAGAGATAATAATTCTAATCGTACGTATGGAATAACTTTCAAAGAGCAGCCACGGATCTGAACACTCTTGTTCTCGGCAGCAGACTCAATTCGCAATGCTGGGGACAAGATATGCTTTTAAACGGCTTAACCATACGCAGTAAACTGCTAATCACTTCAATTCTGCCTGTCATAGGCATCATCATCATTATCACTACCTCCCTAACTAAACTGAAACACGCAGACGAAGGTGTTGGCCGCATCTACGATGATCGTGTTGTCCCTTTGGAGGACTTAAAACTGATTGCGGATGATTACGCAGTTCATGTCATTGATGCTGTTAACAAGGCCAATGCAGGTTTAATGAGCAGCAGTGAAGCCCAGGCCGGTATTGTGAAAGCGCGGGCTCACATTAATGAGAAGTGGCAGAAATATATGGCCACAACCCTGACAACGGAGGAGGCCCTTTTAGCCAAAGAGGCTGAAGCCCTGTTCGCTATGGCCAATCGCTCAATCGATCAACTGCAAAATGCACTGAAAGCGTTGGGTAGCGGCAATGTCGCCGGGCTGCTAAATGAATTTGACGGCCCGCTATACGCCAGCATCGATCCTGTAGGTAACAAACTTGGAGAGCTGATACATCTCCAACTGGTGGTCGCAGCTGAAGAGAAGAGATACGTAGATGATGAGTACCATAGTGCGATCACCTTAATGATCGTCCTTGGTGCGATTACCATACTGATTCTCGGTATTTCGAGTCGATTGGTATACAGCTCTATTAAGCACCCTCTGGACCGTCTGAATGTTGCGATGAATAAAGTCGCTGGCGAATCTGATTTGACCGCTTCGGTTGAGGTGACGGGTAGAGATGAGCTTTCTGAGATCTCTGATAATTTCAATAAGATGCTGAAACATCAACAGGCACTGATTGGTGAAATTGGTAACGCCACTCATCAGTTGAGTGCTGCGGCAGAAGAGATGTCATCCGTCAGTATTCAGGCAACCCAGAGCATTAATAATCAACGCCTGGAGATTGAACAGGTCGCCAGCGCTATGAATGAGATGGTCTCCACCTCTCAGGATGTTGCCACCAATGCTGAACACGCCGATAGCCAGGCAAAAGTGATGCTCGACCAGGCCGATGAGGGCAATAAAATTGTTAACGCAGCCGTACAATCCACTAACACGCTGGTAGGTAATGTCAGCGAAGTCTCTGAACGGATTAAGGCGGTTGAAGCGGACAGCGAAAGTATCGGTTCTGTTGTTGGTGTAATTAATGATATCGCCGAGCAAACTAATCTACTCGCTCTGAATGCAGCGATTGAGGCTGCCCGTGCGGGCGATCAGGGCCGCGGATTCGCCGTCGTCGCAGATGAAGTACGTACACTCGCACAGCGCACTCAGCAATCCACTACTGAAATTGAACAAGCCATTGATCGACTGCAGTCTGGCACCCGAATGGCTGTTACCTCAATGGAACAGAGTCATACGGAAGCAGAACAAGCCGGAGGCAAAGCAGCTGAAGCCGGTGCGGCACTGCAGGGCATTTCAGAGGCCGTGGGTATGATTACCGATATGAACACTCACATCGCCTCTGCCAGTGAGGAGCAGACCAGCGTAGCCGAAGAGATCAATCGCTCACTGGTTGCGATCAATGATGCCTCTCAGGAATCCGCTGATGGCGCGACTCAGATCTCCGCTGCCAGCGAACAGCTCTCCAGGCTGGCGGTTGACCTGAATGGTAAAGTAGGTCAGTTTAAGATCAATTAAGTCACAAACCCTACTCCCCTGAAAACTCAGGGGAGTAGCAATACTGAAGAGAGATTATGTCCCCATTCCCGGCCTATCATGCCCATATCTACTTTGATAAAAGCACATTAGAACAGGCTGAAATTCTCTGCCATTCGGCAGCGGAACATTTTCCTGTACGCATGGGACGCATACACCAGAAACCGGTAGGTCCGCACCCCTTCTGGAGTTGCCAACTCAGTTTTGAAGCAGAGCTTTTTGCAGAGCTGATCCCCTGGCTCAACGCCCATCGAAATGGACTGAGGATCCTGGTACACCCCGTTACTGACGATCATCTTAAAGATCATCGGGATTATGCCATGTGGCTGGGTGATTCAGCTCAACTGGATCTCTCTATCTTTAACTAATCTAGTGAACCGTACAGACCATACAAGGGTCAAACGATCTGACGATATGCTGGACAGCAACCGGTTCTTTCTCCCCTGGCTGTACCGGTGTACCGACTAAGGCCTGCTCCAACACACCGGGTACCGACTGCTGATCTCGTGGCGAAAAGTTCCAGGTGGTGGGCGCAATGATCTGATAATTACTGATCCGGCCTTTTTCAACCCTCAACCAGTGCCCCAGACTCCCTCTGGCCGCCTCAACCATACCTACACCACTTCCCTCTTTCGGTAACTTACCCTGGTGACAGAACGGTTCATTGGGATTCAGTGCTTTTGCCCAGTGTTGCATCTGTGGGATAACCAGAGCCAATTCAACTAGACGAGCGATAATACGGCTTTCAACTGTTGCTCCCTGCTGCCTTACCAGATCGGTGATAAGCGGATGACCATTGATCAACTGCCGGGAGAGCGCACCCACCTCAACCACCTGCTGTTGCAACCGGGGAGCCTTACACCAGCTATATGCCTCACTGTTATCGAGTGAGGGCTCAGTAATGCCGGAACTTGGGTGTAATGGCTGGTCCCCCCCCTGCATCCAGGCGTAGGCCAGGTCTTCAGTGATCTGCGAAGAATCTACTGGGTTAATCTTTCCATCAAGATAGGTTCCAGAACGGATAAAACGTTGCCCCTTAACGGGATAATTTCCGTAGCTCAAAAATTGACCGGTCCCCTGTCCCAGCTCAGACAGCTGTAACTTATCACTCAGGTGGAGGAAGGTACGGAAATCACTGCTTGCCCAATCGGCTTTGTCAGCCCAATCCTGCAGTTCGTCAACTGATTGCAGCTCAGTGATCGCCTCCAGATCATCACCAAACAGGTGCTGCTCCAGATACCGACGAAATGAGCCGATCACGGCTAAAAGACGTATTCTCTCCTGTGGTTCAACCGGTTTTGAACTACCCCCAGGCTGCAGGCTTAATGTATGCGGCCACTTACCAGCCATGATCCCCATAAGATGGAGGAAATCAGAACGAGCCGGTAGCATCCGTTGCGACGCACTCCCTTTCTGGGCCTTATAGCGCGATTCAACTTCACTAAACCACGGCTGACCTGCATATATCTCCCGCGCAAAATCTGGCATAAAAAACAGATAGAAATGTGTCAGCAGGTCCGTCATGTTTTCATTGGCAAGCACCAGATTGGTAGCCAGTTCACCGTTTTCCGGCACATCAAGATCCATAAGATCTGCTAGCGCATTGGCGCAGGCAACTGACTGACTGACAGAACAGATCCCACAGATCCTGGGGGTATAAACCAACGCATCCATCGGCTGCTGACCCTGAAGGATTCGTTCAAAACCTCTGAAGAGCGGAGAGTTCACGCGCGCACTGTTCACTTGACCCTCTTCAATATCGAGGCTGATCTCGAGATCACCCTCAACCCGGTTAAACGGGCCTACCAAAATACGGCTCATTTCAGTTTTTTCTCTTATGAATAGTGGGCGGATAGATCAGCTTCTCAGAGGTCGCATTTTTACGTAACCGGTCAGGGGTAGCTGCTTTCGATAGGGAAGCCAGTGCTACGAACCAGGCCTTCGGCATATCGGTAGGTAATCCGACAGGTATGCCCGCTATTTTGGGGGTTTCGGTAAAGCTATGGCCGGGTTCTTCAAACTCTGGAGCGGTGCAGTTAATACAGGCATACCCCCCTTTGGTACATGACCCCTCTCCGTTCCAGGGCCGACTGTTGCAATCAGCATGCGCCTGAGTACCCAGGCAGCCCATATTCTCCATCATACAACCACGTTCACCCGGCGACTCGGCACTCGCTTTATATTCATAATACTCATTCCGATTGCAGCCATGGTGAACCAGTTGGTCAGCATACATTCGAGGGCGACCAAACGCATCAAGGGCTGCCTCCTCGTGTTCACCGAGCGCCACACTAATCAGGGTTTCTGTTACCCAGTTAGGGTGTACCGGACAACCGGAGATATTGATCGCTTTAAATCCCGCTACCGAGCGGTAGTGATCCCCCAGTAGCCCTCCCGCCAACTCCCCTTCAAACTGCAAGCCAGTGGCATCGGTTATATTTTCACCCGCTGCGGAAATACCGCCATAAGCGGCACAGGAACCGATTGCAAAAAGGTAACGCGATTTCTGTGAGAGTTTCTGCACCCACTCCATCACCGAGCAGCCCGTGCCTCCCAACATATGAAAACGCCCTGTCCCATTGGGACCACGCAGGATTGATCCCTCGATGCAGAGGGCATCCAATTGTATTTGGTCACTCAGAATCTGCTCCAGAATCGAAACCACTTCTGATCCGGTCTCCTCACTGAGAGAGGGGTGCCAAAGCAGATTTATTCCGGCAGATTCAAGTATAGAGAGCAGGTCGGGAGATTCTGCGTTCAGCAGCGACATTGAACAGCCACCGCACCCCGCAGACTGCAACCAAAGCACATTAAACATCAGCCGGCTCCTGACTGGATAGAACCAATCGCGCCCGAGCACCTTGCGGATCACAATTCTTTATCTCGAGTACTCCCCCATGTTCAGAGACAATCCCATAGCTAATCGAGAGTCCAAGACCAGTTCCCTGGCCAACCGGCTTTGTCGTAAAGAAGGGATCAAACAGGCGCGAGAGATTTTCCTCAGAGATTCCGGGACCGCTATCTGTAACAGTGAACTCAATCTGGTAATCGCTCTGCTTAAGCGTTAGCTCCAGGCATTGTCGCGATGAATCGCTCATCGCATCAACCGCATTTTGAATCAGATTGACGACCACCTGATGAATCTGACCCGAATGCCCGAATGCCTGAACTTTATCCGGGATCTTTTCTACAACTTCGATCGGCCGCTTGCTCTCTTTGATGATCCAATGAAGTGCCGTTCTGATAACATGGGTGAGATCAAACAGCTGCTTTTCGGACTCCTGTGACGAGGAGAACTGTTTAAGATCATTTACGATCTCTTTGACCCGATCAGCTCCCTCCATGGTTCCCTCAACCAAGGAGTTCAGATCTTTGATCAACTTATCAAGACGCAAGCTTTCACGCATCTCACGCAATGCTTCCCGTGACTGCCCCTCATTGATCGCATCGAAATACTGGCTGAGTCTGTCAGTGTAGCGTTGCAGTGCATGCATATTGCCGTAAACAAAACTGATCGGATTATTCAGCTCATGAGCGACACCCGCAACCAGACGACCCAGCGATGCCATTTTTTCAGACTGAACCAACCGTTCCTGAGCCAGTTTTAACTCAGCATGAGCGCTATTGAGTTCGATATAGGCCTTCTGTAACTCCCCAAGTGGACGTCCTACCAGCACCATCCCAACCAGTCTTCCCCGATGATTGCGACGGGGAGAGCAGTTCATCGAGAGAGGTACTGAGCCCTCCTGGGTTTTCAGTTCCAGTTCACAGTCCTTAACAGGCTGCAGCTTAATCTGAGTCAGAAAGCTGTTTACTTTCTGCAGGTAACGCGAATCCACCAACTCTGTAAAATGAACACCAAACAGCTGCTCACTGCTTTTTCCGGTCAAGCGCTCAAGGGCACGATTAACCCGCTGGATCGCTCCTACCTGATCACATACAATCAGGACATCACTCATCGAGCTCTGGACACTGTCAAAAAACAGCTTACTCTCCTCAAGCTCTGCATTTTTCTCCTCAACCTCTACCTGGGAATGCACCAGATCAGCATAGGCTTCATCCATTTTCTGGATGACACTGACCCACGCATCTTCAGCGTTCGGAGAGGTTACATCGATGGGAGCGTTCTTTTCTGACATAAAAAATAGATCACGAATAATTTATAAAATACTTATGGCGCATTTTGCTCCTGCTTTTCCTGACAGGAGATACACAACGGTGATTCGGGTTTTGCATTCAAGCGAGCAGAAGGGATCTGCTCACCGCAACCTTCACAATAGCCGTACTCATCATTATCAATTTTACTTAATGCTTCCTCGATCTGGCGGATCCGTTCCTGACAGTGCCCCAGACTCGCAATCGCCATATTTTGCTGCTGCAATGCATCACCTCGCGAAACCCGTCCAACAGACTGCTGATCCAGCATGACCGGTTCAGATGCGTGCTGCAAAGATGAAGCCTCCTCTTCCAGCTCATTGCGTAGCTGATTAAGTTTAGCCAACATCTCATCGAGCTGAATTTCACTGATGTAATCTGACATAACACCCTCGACTCATAATTATCCTTAAGAGTGGCATAAATAGCAGGTATAAAAAAGGCCGCCCTAAGGCAGCCCTCTCTGGACAGCGGATAATACTTACTGTGCAGTCAGCACATCTACCGCTGCTTTCAGCGTAGCTTCATCACAGCTCATGCAGGTCCCTTTAGGCGGCATAGCCCCTTTACCACTGACCACCGTCTGAACCATCACATCGACCCCTTTGGCAATACGGGGTTCCCATGCAGCTTTATCACCCGGTTTAGGTGCACCACCCACACCAGCAACATGACACCCTTTACAGTGTTTGTCGTAAATTGCCTGACCATCAGCCTGTACTGTCATAGGTGATGCCGCTACTAACAAACCTAAAATCAAACCGGTTACTCGTTTCATGCCCCTTACCTCTCACCAGAATCTTTTTTCCTATTCAACTTAAAAACCTTCTATAAAACCATGATCTGAGGCATAAAGACCGTTAGGTCTGTTAAAAAAAGAGTAAATAGTAGACACTAAAACCCTTATAAACTATGTAACAATATATCTGACACACACCAGCCATGATCTAAAGGAATAGTGAATGTGATGAGACTCTCTAAGCTCCGTCAATTTGTAACTAAACTGCAAGCACCGGCTTTACTGAGTTTTGTGATTACGTTAATTCTGATCAGCATCTACATATACGAAAAGAATCTTACAGAGCAGCAGCAACACCAGCGCGACCTACAACTTCAGGCTGAACAGCTATCGAAGCAACTGGATCGCCATTTCAGCACAATCAACCGAGTGCTTATCGATGTTGAACCACTCAGGAGTGAATGTGACAACAACGTGCTCTACCACCTACGCAGCCTGATATTCAATGTGGCACCAGTGGTTGAGATCGGCGTTGTTAGCCCCAACGGCGAGTTAATCTGTACAAGCTGGCAGAAACATCATCAACCGCTTTCTGTGATCCCCGCACCCAGGGTTTACGGTTTGCGTTTTGGCGGTATTCATACCGTTGAGTATATGCAGCAACCCGCTTTTGTTCTGGCCAGAACTCTACGAGATGGCAGTGAAGTCAACGCCCTCGTAAGAATCAGCTGGCTGGAAAATCTGCTGCAGAGCTACACCAGTGAACTCGGATTCTCCGCCCTGATCAAAAGTGACTCAGGCGACCCGATTGTTGTAGATGGCTACTATAGCCTGCCAAATTCGACTGATATCATCCCTCTGGATCAGGAAAAGGTCATACATGCGGTTTTTCAAAATGGGCGGGAGCAACTGGCAGCATACAGCCCTTTAACAACCCTCCCTTCCTTAAGCGTCGTTATCAGTGAAGAGCAATCGATACTAAATCAGCAAGCATACGCTTTTCCCATTGTAAAAATCATGATCGCCATTGTTTGCTGGAGTCTACTGACCTTTCTGATCTACCAGTTCCAGACCTTTCTCACCGACAGTAGCCACCAGCTCAAAAAAGCGATCCGAAAAAAACAGTTTATCAATCACTATCAACCCATAATATCTGCAGCAGATAACGCGATTATTGGTGCCGAGGTACTGATGCGCTGGCAACATCCGACAGAGGGATTAAAAAGTCCAATCACATTTATTCCTGAAGCTCAGGAAAAACGCTTACTGAACGCGATGACAACTCAGCAACTTGAAAACTGCTACCGGCAACTCAAACCGCTTTTTAAACGTTATCCAGATTTTTTCATCACTGTAAACATCTCATACTGCCACCTAAAAAGCCGAACCATGGTGAATGAGCTGCTCAGATACCACCAACTGATCCCCACTCTGGTGCTTGAAGTGACAGAAGATGTGCTGATCGATCAAAGCGATGATCGAATCCGGGACTCTCTGTTAACACTCAGCTCCGCGGGTGTGAAGCTGGCTATCGATGATTTTGGCACCGGTTATTGCGGCTTAAGCTACCTTAGCCAGCTCCCTGTGAACTATCTCAAAGCAGATAAAAGCTTTGTGGCATCACTGGGTACTGATGCGACGAACGCACGTGTACTGGAGATGATCGTGAAGCTCGCGAAAAAGCTGAAACTTAAAGTGATCGCAGAAGGGGTGGAGACGATCGAACAACGCAATCTGCTGGATGAACTCCAGGTTGAGATGCATCAGGGCTGGCTCTACAGCAAAGCGATTTCTGCTGAACTGCTCATCGAGCAAGTTGAAAATAATGATGTGATATTTCAGTAAAAAAAAAAGCGGCTGATTCAGCCGCTTTTTCTAAACAAGGAGATTAGGCACTCAATTCCAACAACAACTTATTCAAGCGGGCAACGTAGGTTGCCGGATCTTCTAACTGCGCACCCGCTGCCAGACCCGCCTGATCAAACAGTACCAGAGCCAGATCTGCGAAACGATCTTCATCCGCTTCTTTATCCAGCTTCACGATCAGTGGATGTTCAGGGTTAATCTCAAAAGCGGGTTTAGTATCTGGCACAGCCTGACCTGCTGCTTCCATAATCTGGCGCATCTGCATACCCATATCATTTGCACCCAGCACAACACAAGCAGGGGAGTCAGTCAGACGGTGCGTGATACGTACTTCAGAGACTTTCTCAGCCAGGCTCTTCTGCAGCCGTTCCACCAGACCTTCAAGCTCTTTTGCAGCTTCTTCCTGCTCCTTTTTCTCTTCTTCAGAGGCGGTATCATCCAGATCCAACTCACCTTTCGCTACATCCTGAAATGCTTTTTCGCTGTAATTAAACAGCTGACTCATCATCCAGTCATCAATGCGGTCGGTCAGCAACAGAACCTCAATTCCCTTCTTACGGAAAATCTCGAGATGCGGGCTATTCTTGGCTGTGTTGTAGTTATCAGCAACAACGTAGTAGATCTTATCCTGACCTTCCTGCATGCGCTCGATATACTCATCCAAAGACACACTTTGATCATCATTGTCGTTATGTGTCGATGAGAAACGCATCAGCTTCAGAATCTTCTCGCGGTTTGCGTAATCTTCCGCTGGCCCCTCTTTCAGCACCTGACCAAACTCCGCCCAGAATTTCGCATACTGTTCAGGTTTATTTTTGCCAAGTTTAATCAGCATATCCAAAACTCGCTTAGTCAAAGCGGAACGCAGTTTGGTTACACTCTCATCCTTCTGAAGGATTTCACGAGAAACATTCAGGGACAGATCTTTTGTATCTACGATACCTTTCATAAAGCGAAGGTAGAGTGGCAGGAACTCTTCTGCCTGATCCATGATAAATACACGCTGCACATATAGTTTCAAACCACGTGGCGCTTCACGGTTCCACAGATCGTAAGGTGCTTTTTCTGGCACGTATAACAGGGAGGTGTATTCCAGATTACCCTCAACGCGGTTATGCGCCCAGGTCAGGGAATCACTAAAATCATGTGAGATATGTTTGTAGAACTCCTGATACTCTTCATCGGAGATCTCAGACTTGTTACGTGTCCACAGGGCTGTTGCGCTGTTTACCGTTTCATCTTCCAGCTCAGCGGGACTCTCTTTCTCGTTGCCCTCGTCATCAAATTCCGGTGTTGCTTCCTTCTGCATGATTACCGGGATAGATATATGGTCTGAATACTTACGAACCAGTCCTCTTAGGGCAAACCCATCAGCAAAGCTCTCTTCACCCTCTTTCAGGTGAAGTACGATACGGGTACCACGTCCGGCTTTCTCAACATCACCGATTGTAAACTCGCCTTCGCCTTCCGATGACCAGTGCACGCCCTCACCCACAGGCAGTCCTGCTTTACGGGTAAACACTTCAACTTTATCAGCGACGATAAATGAGGAGTAGAAACCAACACCAAACTGACCGATAAGCTGAGAATCTTTATTCTGATCACCTGTCAGCTGAGACAGGAACTGAGCTGTACCTGATTTAGCAATGGTACCCAGATGCTCAATCACATCATCACGGCTCATACCAATGCCATTATCTTCGATTGTCAGTGTTTTCGCATCTTTATCAAAACTGATGTTGATCTTCAGATCACCATCGTTTTCATACAGAGCTCCATTGGACAACGCTTCAAAGCGCAGCTTTTCTGCTGCATCAGACGCGTTTGAAATCAACTCTCTCAGAAAGATGTCTTTGTTGGAGTAGAGAGAGTGGATCATCAAATGAAGTAGTTGCTTTACTTCAGTCTGGAAGCCATGAGTTTCTGTACGAGTTTCAGTAGTCATCAACACTTTCCCAATATTGTCTGTTTTACTGTGAAACTGCATACACCGCTATCTGAAGCGCTGCATGCATCTACCAATAAGAGCAATATTGGGACAGGTCAGATCATTTCAACCTCAGGATAAGATTTTTCCTCTGTTCATTCTCCAGCGCTCATCATCAGTGTTTTCAATGTAGAGGATTTAAATTCACGACGATAGAGAATGTAGACCACCCCTGCTGTCAGGATCATAAAGATCCACGGATTAATAAACCATCCGAGAATAGCCATACAGAAATAATAGGTCCGCAACCCCAGGTTAAAATTATTAGCTGCCATGGAGGTCATTTTCGCCACCCGATTTGCATGAGCATCCGCCTGTTGTTGCGAAACATGCTCCTCTGGCAAGGGAGCTCCTCCGATCATGATAGAGACGAAACCGTACTGTCGCAGACTCCAGGTGAACTTAAAAAATGCATAAACAAAAAGTGAGATCATAAGCAGAATTTTAAGCTCCCACTCACCGCGTGTTGCAGGAAATGCAAAGGGGATATCAGCAACTACATCGATCGCCTGCTGTGTAGAACCTAATATTGTCATCAGGCCCGCCAGAATCAGCATGGTGGTTGACGCAAAAAATGAGACCCCTCTCTCGAGATTAGCTATCGCTGTTGTATCAGCAATACGCACGTCACGAGTCAGCATTCTCAACATCCACTCTTTGCGATACATATGCAACATACTGGCAAGGCATGCAGTGTCATAGCTGCGTTTACGGGAATAATACATATAGCCTTTAAAGCAGAGCAGAAACCAGACGAGCGCTAGCAGGTTCAACCAATTGTCCTGCAGGAATGGAATGAAAGAGGACATCTACTGTAACTCCAAGGCTAAATTAAACGTGCAATGTTCGACAACTCATTGTAAAACAAGCTAATAACTCTTGTCTCTGGAAACAGATCCTGATGCATATAGATCTAGAATCCCTTTTCTGGCTCACCCTTATTGCCTTCCTACTCTACCATTGGTGGCAGTCTCAGAAAGTCAAAGAGGTAGCATTACGCCATACCCGTAAACATTGTAAAGAGCTTGAGCTGCAACTGCTTGATGACAACATTAATCTGCGTGGATTCTGGCTGAAACGGGATGATAAAGGTCAATTGAGAATCTGGCGGGCTTATAACTTTGAATTCTCATCAACAGGTGATGAGCGTTATAGCGGTCGGGTAATTACACTGGGTCACAAGATCACTGACCTTCACCTGGAACCCCATCGTTTAGTGTAGTGACTGCTAAGGCAGTCACTACTCGCGGGTTACTATAGAGAAGGGTCTTTCAGGCGTCCTATCATGCCATCAGATTCCACTGTACGTTCTGGGAGTGTTGCAGCGGTCGGTTGATTGGCAAGTGTTTCATTAATACCTTCAACAGAGGTAATCTCCATTAGACCCTCAGAGGTCAAGCCGGGGTCAAGCCATCGGGATATCATAACTTGGCTTTGGTCCATAGCGCCTGCTTCTGACAGCCCTCTCTCCCATTGAGCGGTTGAACTATCAGGGTTTAGCAACTGGTTGATCATCACCTCAGATTGATCGATGGCATGCACAGCCGGTGGAGTTAACAGCGCCATTACACATGTCGTTGCGAGTATATATTTCATCATTGAATACTCCTTCGTAGATTAATACACCCCAGTAACAGATTCCTTTCCAGTGCCCCACAAAACGATTACATATACGACGGGCATGTAAAACCTAATTACATGAGATCAATCCTTAGACCTTTAAATTACTATGCTGGGTGTTCTTTGGACTGCAGGAGAATAAATGAATTCAGTGTATCCAGCACGAATGAGCTGAATGGGTGGAAAAATAGTTCTAAAGTAGTAAAAAAATGCATAAAAAAAGCAAGGCCTAAGCCTTGCTTCTTTTCAAGCTAACTATCAATTAAGGAGATTATACCTTAACGATGTTCTCAGCCTGTGGACCTTTCTGACCCTGAGTTACAGTGAACTCAACTTTCTGGCCTTCAGCCAGAGTTTTGAAGCCGTCGCCCTGGATAGCAGAGAAGTGAGCGAAAACGTCTGGGCCGTTTTCCTGCTCGATGAAACCAAAACCTTTCTCTTCGTTAAACCATTTAACTGTACCAGTAGTAGACATATTTGTAGTCCTATTCTTTCAGAGTAATTGTTTGCCTTAAAAAGGCGGTTGTGCTGGAAGTGCTGTGATTACTTATGAAAAACAGGACGACAACTAACAGTTATCGTAATGGTGTGCATAAATATACGGCTTACTTTCAAGCGGTTTCCATTTTATAGAGCTTTTTAATCCGCGGTCAACGAAAAATTCCTACTTTTCAATGACAAATTGAAGACTTTTGCATTTATGAGGAACAAGTCAGGCAAATTCCGCCTGCCCATTCAGGAGGCTCTTCAGTATATCGGGCAAAATCGGGGCGTAGTTCCATCGGTTTTCGAAGCAACATCAGCAGATCATGTACCGTTGAGAAATCTCCATCCGTGGCATCCCTTATCGCCTCTTCGGCCATATAATTTCTCAGGATATAAGCAGGATTAACCGCAAGCATCTGCGCCCTCCTTATAGGCGCACTCGCAACCTCGTAGGTTAACCTTTCTGCATATTGATCGATCCAGGGTTTAAGCTGCTCCGGGTACAATAGCAACTCAGCAAGGCCGCTGATAGATGACTCACTACCATCAAAACTGGCAAGAGCTCTGAAGAATCGATTCATATCAACCTCCTGTTGCGTAAATAGTGACAACAGCGTGCTGATGAGTAAGCTATCCTCTTCTCTTTGGATCTGCAGGCCTAACCGTTTCCGAAACACCATCAGCTCAGCGCCTGTGTATATTTCGGGATACTGATCAAGTACTTTGATTAGCGATTCTTTTTCGATCAGAGGTAACAACGCCTGCGCTAAACAGGATAGATTCCAGTGGATAATGGCCGGTTGCTGAGAAAAAGCATATCGCCCCTGATGATCATTGTGATTACTGATCAGATTTGGCTTATAACGATCAAGAAAGCTGTAGGGGCCATAATCAAAGGACTCTCCGATAAGTGACATATTATCAGTGTTTAGCACGGCATGGACAAAGCCGTATCCCTGCCAGTGAGCAACCAGATTCGCACTTCTATTTACCACCTCTTCAAACATTGCCAAATAGGGCTGCTCTTCTCGTTCATATTGCGGGAAGTATCGAGCCACGCAGTAATCAGCCAACTGCTTTAGAGATTCATGCTGCCGTGAATAGTAAAAATACTCAAAATGCCCGAACCGAATATGGCACTGAGATACTCTAAGCAACGCAGCACAGGGCTCCATCATTCCATCCCGCATCACCATCTCTTCACTGCCAACCAGAGATAAAGCGCGTGTTGTAGGGATTCCCAAACCATGCATCGCTTCACTGACAAGGTATTCACGGATGCTGGAACGAAGCACAGCTCGCCCGTCACCGAAACGGGAAAAGGCCGTTTTACCGGCACCTTTGAGATGGAGGTCCCATCGTTCACCCTGAGAATTAACTACCTCCCCAAGTAATACCCCTCTACCGTCACCCAGATCAGGGTTATAAACACCAAACTGATGCCCTGTATACTTCATCGCAAGCGGCTCGGCCCCAGGTAACTGACCGGCACCACCAAAATAATGTGCCAGCGCTTTGGGATCCACCTTGCAGGGATCAAGACCGAGTACTCCGGCAACATCCGGGTTAAACCCGATCAAAAACGGATTAGCCAGGGGGGTCGGATTAATCCTCTGGAAAAAATGATCCGGTAGCTGACTGTAACTGTTATCAAATGTAAGAGATTCTAACTGAATCATAGTGTTAAATTTCTGGCTGCTGCTTTATTACTTTTACCCTAGCATTTCAGTCAGGTATTATCATCCCATAACTTATAGGGACATTTCAGGTCGAGAGTTTATTCATGCTGGAACTTACAGACGCACAACGCTTTTGGCAGATCATTGCTCAGATTCCGAGAGGAAAGGTCGCAACCTATGGACAAGTTGCGACGCTGGCCGGAAAGCCCCGCATGGCACGTGCAGTAGGCCGCGCGTTAAGTAAACTACCAGAAGAAACTCAGCTTCCCTGGCATCGGGTTGTCAACGCTCAGGGACGTATATCCTTTCCCATCGACAGTGACGCTTATAAAGAGCAACGCAACAGGTTAGTTCAGGAAGGAATTGTAATGAGCGACGGACGAGTAAATTTTAAACAATACCGCTGGAACCCTTAAAGATGGAGCACCGCGATTTTGAGCGGTGACTGCCCATCACTGGTTGGAAAGTCCGCTTCAGGCTGCAATAGTTCTATATCTTTGACAGGTCGACCCGCTTTATCTCCACACCGTTTCACGATATCGAGCCACTCTGAAATCTCGACTTTTGCCACGTTGTTGGTACAGATAAGCATCCCTCCCTCGCGGGTGGCCAACAGCGCAGGTTTTAAAACACTGGGATAATCCCTGATCAGATCCACTGTTCCGAAATGACTTTTCGCCCAACGCGGCGGATCCAGATAAACCAGATCAAAAGCCTGTTCATCTAACCGCGGAAAGGAGCGCGGTTTCTGTCCACGGCGAACACGCTGCTTAACGGGTATACCTGCGAACTGCTTCGCTGCAGTAAAAAAATCACTCTGAATAAACTCAATCTGAGTGTTATCCAACCCATTCAGCTCAGCATTTTCTTTACCAACATCCAGGTTACGCTCAGCAAAATCAACATTTACAACCTGATTGGCACCCGCAACAGCTGCACAGACGCCAACACCGCAGGTATAAGAGAACAGATTCAGTACACTTTTATTCTGGGCATGATCAAGCACATAGCGGCGTCCCACTCTCATATCCAGGAACAGCAATGGATCCTGGCCAGCATGTTTGCCCCGTACACGGTAATTAACACCGATCTCCTGACCCACCAGATCTTCACTCCGTCTATTATGCTCATCCTGACGCCTGGAATTTTTCGCACTGCGGTCATTATAAACAACCTCCTTCGGATCAAATAACGATGCATAGTGGTTAGAAATCAGGTCCAACTGCTGTGTCGATAGGGATTCGTGAAAGGTCTGAATGAGCAACTGATCTCCATAACGGTCAACAGTAAGCCCGGATACCCCCTCATTGGTACCATGAAAAAGACGGTAACAGTTGGTTTGTTCCTCATGCAGTTTGAGCATAAGGTCAGTACGGATCTCAGCCGCTTTATTCAGGAGTGGGACCAGATCAGACATGAGGGAAGTTCCAATGATAACAGGGGACCAGATTGTACCCTCAAGCTCTCACCATGACGACAGGATTAGCATAAGAATATGATTGTGGCTTCGATCTCTTTTGCAGACGAGAAAACACCAACGAACAGAGTAGCCCCTTGAGGAGGAATATTGATCTAGCGATTTTTAGGGTAACACCAGCAACCCATAAGATGATCATCCACCATGCCAACGGCCTGCATATAAGCATAGATGATCGTGGAACCGACAAAGGACATTCCTCTCTTTTTGAGGTCTTTGGAGATAGCATCACTGAGCTCAGTTGTTACCGGAACATCTGAAAATTCCTGCCAATAATTGATGATCGGTTTATGATCCACATGCGCCCAAAGGTAGTCCGAGAAGGATCCGAACTCCTTCTGTATCGATACAAAAACAGCTGCATTTTTACGCGTAGAATAGATCTTGAGCTTATTACGAATGATACCTGGGTTCTCGCGCAGCGCCTCCAGCTCATCGTCACTCATACTCATCACCTTCTCCAGCTCAAAGCTATGAAAGGCATCCCGATATCCATCACGCTTGCGTAAAACCGTCTCCCAGCTTAAACCTGCCTGAGCCCCTTCCAGAATCAGCATCTCAAATAGTTTCTGGTCATCAAACTCAGGAACAGCCCATTCAGTATCATGATACTCGGCATAAAACTCCTGACCTGGCTTATTTCCAAAACAGCGCTTTTTACCATCTGTTTCTGAAACACGCATAGCTTCCAATCCTTAAGGCGTTTTAAGTTCAGCAGATGAAAATAGTGGAAATTCAGAAGCGTAGCAATAGGAGAGATCAACCCCTGCAAAGCACAGAGGTTCATCAAAGAGGAAGGATTAGCTATCAAACTGGCCCAGTTCAGCCATTCTCTCAGCAACCGCAGCAAATTCAGGTTTGTTTTTGAGGATCTCCTCCTGCGTCAGCCCTTCAAGCTCATGCGGGAAAACCAACCAGTCATCTGTTTTATGTACATAATAATCAGGCGTGTTCTCTGTTTTATTATGTGCAGGCTTAAAGTATGGCGTCGCAATGCGGATCTCAGGTGTATTTTTCTTACACGCCTTCTTCAGCTCTAGCACGACCTCAGCCACGCTTAAGCCTGAATCGTGTACATCATCAACTATCAACAGAGAGTTCTCTGATTCCAACCGTTTGATCAGATAGGTCAACCCGTGAACTTTAATATGGCGACTACGTTCACCAATGCCTGTGTAGGATGATGTTCGGATTGCGATATGATCTGATTTCACTCCGAGACAATCCAAAACTTCCTGTACTGCAATCCCTACAGGCGCTCCACCACGCCAAACACCTACGATGTAATCTGGACGAAAACCACTGTCAAAAATTTGCAACGCCATCTGTGAGGAATCTTCTAGCAGCTGTTGCGCACTGATATACACTTTTTCCATCAAGTTTATTCCGATATGTAGATATATTAACGAATCAGCTCAACTAACCCGCTCGATAACACTCATTGTAGTATCAATATGAGTGAATTTTGAAAACAAAAAAGCCCCGAAATCTGAAATGATTATCGAGGCTTTTCTGTTTGAATTGATGGCGGTCAGGGAGGGATTCGAACCCTCGATACGTTTCCGTATACACACTTTCCAGGCGTGCTCCTTCGGCCACTCGGACACCTGACCTGCGCTTCGTAGGCGGGAACATAAAGCTCCTCACCAACGCGGCGCGAATTGTATCATAGCCCAACTGATCCGCAAGGACTTTAGTCAAAAAAACAAAAGTAATTTCAGACACTAACCAACCTATATCAACAGTTCGATTAGGTTGTTGAATATAGGTTGGTCAAATATACCCGCCAAAGTAGAATAGAGAGGATAACCTTTAAATGTAGTAATGAGTTTTCGACACTATGCGGCCGCTTAACAGCCTCAAAAACGCCCTTTTTAATTCCCTCTACCGTTCATCCATTATCAGTACTGCATTCGCAACTATTATTGTCTGCATACTGGTCTTTCTCTCCATCGAAAAGGATCTCAGAGAGGAGGGGAAATATCTGGGGCAGTTAGTTTTCAAGGAACTGCGTCAGGCGATGAACCGTGGAGCGAGTTATGATGAAGTAAATCAGCTCATTGATGATCTGAATAGGAGTGCACCGGATGTCTCCTATTCGATGTATAGGGGCGAAGGCGTTCAGTCACAATTTGGTTTGGGCCGCAACCTGACAGAAGAGATCAGCCAGCACCTCAACGGCCAGAACGATGCAACCCATATCGAGTCCCTGGACAAAATTCATTATTTCAGGGCAATTCAGTTTAAACAGGAGTGCCTGCAATGCCACACAGGTGTCTCAACAGGAGATATCGCTGGAGTACTGGATGTCAGTTTTCCAGCCAGCCGTGTCAGAATACCGATTACAGAAGTATTAATGGGCTTATTTCTCGTCTTCTCAGTGACGATTATCTCCTCCTACCTGGCGCTATCCACAGACCTTCTCTCCCATATGATTACTCCGCTGCAAAGACTTGAGAGAAAGCTGAAAGAAACCGAGGGGCATCATGATCTGGATGAGAAGCTTGAACTGGGGTCGAACCTCAAGGAGATCCTGAGTATTGAGCACTCATTTAATGCACAGCAGGAGCTGCTCCATCAAGCGTTTCAAAAGGTCGAAGAGGTATCGATCTATGACAAGCTCACCTCAACATACAATCGCCACCAGCTAGATCACCTGTTCACTGAAGAGACAGTACGCGCGATGCGTCAGCAAAAACCGATGACCATTGCAATGATTGACCTCAATGGTTTCAAACAGATCAATGACACTCACGGCCATCAGGCAGGGGATGAAATACTGATTCACTTCTGTAGCGTTCTTACAAAAAACCTGCGCATTACTGATAAAGTGATCCGCTACGGCGGCGACGAGTTTATTGTACTGCTACCTGATTGCAAGCGTGATGAAGCTGAACAGCTGTTTCAACGTATTGAGAGAATTACCACGGCAGAACCTTATCACTATAAAGGACAGGTACTGTTTACTCAGTTCAGCACCGGCATAGCTGAATTCCCACATGAAGCGGACTCAGAAAATGGGTTTGATCTGATCCAAACCGCAGATGAGCGCATGTACAAAGAGAAGCAGCGCAAAAAAACACGCAACGTTAAATGATAAAAAAAGGCCCGGTTGTAACAACCGGGCCAAGTAATACCTGGAAGGTATAGAACTTTTTAGTCTGCCTGACGGCGCAGGAAGGCTGGAATATCCAGGAACTCCAGATCATCAGTGCCAGTTTTCTGCATAACAGGCTGTTCATGCTCGATCTCACGATGAATCTCAACCGGTTGAGCACGCTCTTTGGGCGCCTCACTCCGGCCGGAACGCATCACAGCAGGTAATTCAAGCTGATCAAAATCAGTCGCAGCTCCCGCAGCGGTCGCAACTGCAGAGGCACGCCCCGTGCCAGTGTTAACTACATCAACATGCTGCTCTTCAGCACGTCCCAGACCTGTAGCAACAACTGTCACTGTAAGTTCGTCGGTTAATTCCGGATCGATCACGGTACCAACGACGATAGTGGCGTTCTCAGAAGCATACTCTTCAACAATGTTGCCTACTTCTGAGAACTCACCCAAGCTGAGATCCAGACCAGCGGTGATATTCACAAGAATGCCACTCGCCCCCTTCAGGTCCACATCTTCAAGCAATGGGCTATTAATCGCAGCTTCTGTCGCTTCTGTTGCTCGCTCTTCGCCACGGCCACTACCGCTACCCATCATCGCCATACCCATTTCGGACATGACGGTTCGGACATCTGCAAAGTCAACGTTGATCATACCCGGACGGATAATCAGATCAGCGATACCCTGAACAGCGCCTTTTAAAACATCATTAGCTGTATTGAATGCATTGATCAGGCTGGTGTTCTTGCCTAATACCGGTAACAGCTTTTCGTTAGGAATGATGATCAGTGAGTCAACATTCTCTTTAAGTTCTTTAATCCCTTCATCAGCTACTTTCAGGCGCTTTCGCCCTTCAAACGTAAAGGGTTTCGTCACAACCGCGACTGTCAATATACCCAGATCTTTTGCGACTTCAGCCACAATTGGTGCTGCACCGGTACCTGTACCACCACCCATTCCTGCAGTGATGAATACCATATCAGCACCCTCAAGCATCTCAGCCAGGCGCTCCCGATCTTCCAGAGCCGCCTGCCGACCAACTTCTGGGTTTGCACCCGCTCCAAGCCCTTTGGTCAGTTCACCGCCGATCTGGATCACAGTGCGTGAATGCATATTATCCAGCGCCTGAGCATCTGTATTCGCACAGATAAACTCGACACCATCTACATCGCAGGTCACCATATGCTGCACAGCGTTACCACCGCCGCCGCCAACACCAACTACTTTAATTACGGCGCTTTGAGGAATGCTATCCGCTAACTCAAACATACCGATCTCCTTCCAGTTTTTTTTGCGCTTTGTTATTAGATCAGCGCTTAATTATGTTCTTACTGTTAACCCAATCGTTTCAGAAATTACCCTGAAACCAGGTTTTCATCCTATTCAAAACACTTGCACGTTCAATCAACTCAGCTTCCACGACCTCTTCAGCCGGCTCACCCCCCTGATCTTCATGCGCGTATTGCAACAACCCGATCCCTGTTGCAAAGATCGGATTTTGTAAAATATCTTCTAATCCCCTTACACCGTAAGGTGTTGCCAGCCGAACTGGCATATGGAATATCTCTTCAGCTAACTCAACGGCCCCTTCCATCTTGGAAGTACCGCCGGTCAATACGATGCCTGCTGCTACCAGTTCTTCAAAACCACTACGGCGCAGCTCTTTCTGTACCAGCTTGAACAGCTCCTCATAACGTGGTTCGACCACCTCAGCCAATGCCTGACGTGATAATGTTCTCGAAGGACGATCCCCAACCCCCGGCACCATAATGGTTTCACCCGGCCCGGCAAGCTGCGCCAAAGCACAGGCATATTTAATTTTGATCTCCTCAGCATGCTGCATAGGAGTTCTCAGGGCCATCGCGATATCGTTTGTGACCTGATCACCTGCGATCGGAATTACTGCCGTATGACGGATAGCTCCCCCAGTGAAGATAGATATATCTGAGGTTCCCCCTCCGATATCTACCATACAAACACCCAGCTCTTTCTCATCCTCTGTTAAGACAGAATAACTCGACGCCAGTTGTTCAAGCACCAGATTGTCAACGTCAAGACCGCAACGGCGGACACACTTATCAATGTTTTGTGCTGCATTAACGGAACCCGTTACAAGATGCACTTTCGCCTCCAGGCGAACACCCGACATACCTAACGGTTCCCTTATCCCCTCAGAATTATCAATCTCATATTCCTGAGGCAGGATATGTAAAATCTTCTGATCCGCCGGGATCGCTACGGCTCTCGCAGCATCGATGACCCGCTCCAGATCGTATTCGGTTACTTCACGATCACGTACTGCAACAATCCCATGTGAATTCAGGCTACTGATGTGATTACCGGCGATTCCAACGGTTACCGAGTGAATTTTACAACCCGCCATCAGCTCAGCTTCTTCTACCGCACGCTGAATAGAGCTAACGGTTGATTCGATGTTTACTACTACGCCTTTTTTAAGCCCACTCGATGGATGAGATCCGATACCGACAATATCAATTGAGCTATCAAGATTGATCTCCCCTACAAGGCAAACAACCTTAGAGGTACCAATATCAAGCGCAACGATCATTTTTGAGTGAACTGTCATGGTTTTTGCCGAGTATTTTTCTATACAACCCTAATTTTACTTATTGCTATAAACAAACCAACCTTTTTTCGATGAAATTTTTTATCTTTTGGCTACTTTTTAGTCAGATAAAAACATCATCAAAAAAACCGTCTTATTATTCTATCGGCCAGTTTGTCTCAAGGTTTAGAAAAAAATCTTCATAAATTTCAAACAGCTACAGAGAGTAAAATATTAAAACATCTGGCTTAAAAAGAATATACCCATTTGTTTCAACAGGTTAAAAAATAAATAAAAATCAAAATTTACTTTTGAAGAAAATAGTACAAATCAAAACTTAATATTGACTAATTACGAAACAATCAATATTTAATATTGACAATTTAAATAAATTTCAAATATTAATTTTGATTAATCAGAAAAAATCATAACCGGCTATTGATTTTATTTTAAATGGAAAATATAACGAAATAAGGGCCTGAATCAGCCCTAAAACTGTATGAATATTATTCAAACACCCTACTTCGAGTAGCGATACCCACAATCAAACTGTCGCCAACCCTTCATTAATTCACTAGTGTCGAGATAGGTGCGTATAGAGGTTTTTCCATCTGCCAGGTAGCTGTGATCCAGAAAATTATCCAGCACGTCCTCTCCTAAAGCCTCAGCTGCTTGTAGACAGAATGAGAGGTAACGTGGATATGGCAGAATATCATTCCGCCAGATAAGGCCATCATAGAACTGCCCCACACGGCTCTGATACTCTTCAGCAGTGCGGCATTTACGGGTACGGTAGTATTGATCTGAGGAGGTTGTGCACATATACCCTTTGGAGATATCTCCACTGCTGGAGCGCGTATCAACCTGAATCCAGTTAAAGCGATGCTCCCTCTCCTCCAGAGCAGCATAATCATCCGATGTACATTCAAACTGGCTACAGATGATAGAAGAATGCTCATCTGCCAGCGTTGAACAGGAGGCAAGCGTTTTCGATGCAGGGTCCGCCTGATAGCGGCTCAGGAACACAATCCCCACCTTGTTGAAAATACGCTTATACCCCGGCACTTCGACAATCCGGAAATTTTTCAGACCGGGAACAGTCTCCCGAGCAGAGGCTTCAGAGAGCAATGATCCATAACCGATTACAGAGATCATCAGCAATCCTCTTGAGAGGCCTTTTCGATCAGATCCGCTGATAGTGCCTTTTTACCGTCAGCCCCCAGTTCTTTTAGCATAGCCACCTGATTAATCAGGTTTCCACGCCCACTGCTTAGCCGTTTGTGTGCGGTATCGAAGGCTTGCTGGGTCCGGTTGAGGTTCCTGCCGATCTCATCAACAGATTCTACAAAACCGACAAATTTATCATGCAGCTCCCCCCCACGGCGTGCGATCTCTTTAGCATTCTGATTCTGGTGTTCATAACGCCAGATATTGTGGATTGTCCTGAGTGTCACCATCAGCGTAGAGGGGCTGACCAGCATGATGTTACGGTCAAAAGCGTCTTTGAATAAACCGGGCTCTTTCTCCAGAGCGAGTAAAAATGCCCCCTCCACAGGAATGAAGAGCAGCACAAAATCGAGTGAACGAACCCCGTCCAGTGACTGGTAGGCTTTATCCCCGAGGCCTTTTATATGCCCCCGAATGGATAGCAGATGTTCCTTCAGCAAACGTGTCTTTTCCTCTACTGGTTCAACAGAACAGTATTGTTCGTATGCTGTAAGGGAGACTTTGGCATCTACAATAACATCTTTACCGTCAGGAAGACGGATGATGGCATCTGGCTGGTAGCGCCTGTTTTCCTGCGTCACAGAGACCTGCAACTCAAATTCGTACCCTTTACGCAACCCGGATTCCTCCAGCGCCCTTTCAAGGACAACCTCTCCCCAGTTGCCTTGAGTCTTGTTCTCCCCCTTCAGGGCGTTGGTCAGGTTAATCGCATCAGCACTCATCTGCTGATTAAGCTGTTTTAAATGCCCGATCTGCTCATACAGGGCGCGACGATCTTTCGCTTCTTTATCGTAAGCATCTTCAACCCGGCGCTTAAACTCACCGATCTGCTCTTTGAGCGGATTTAGGAGATGCCCCATATTTTCGGTGTTGGATTGAGTAAAACGCTGAGCTTTCTCATCAAATATACGATTAGCCAGATTTTGGAACTCTTGCTTTAGCTGGCTGCGCGCCTCTTCAAGCATCTTCAATTTGTCGCTGTGTGCGACACGTTCTGATTCCAAACGGGCCTCGGTCTCAGCTATCACCTCATTGCGGTCAGCGAGCTGGAAAAGCGCCTGTTCTAGCTTTCGTTCGAGCTGATGTTTATCAGAGACAAGATGCTCATGCTGTTGATTAAGGTTCAACAGCCGTTCTTCAAGCCGGGTTACTTTCAGCTGGCACTGATGAACTTCATTTTGCTGCAGATCAAGCTGCTGCCTGATCACGCTGTTCTCACTCTGCACCCGCTCCAACTGCAGCTCAGAGCCAGATAAAGCATCCTGCCAGGATCGCTTAGTCCGGCTAAATATAAAGGCGTAGATAATCAGGATTGATACGCCACCGATCCCGATCCCCAACAGAAGAGGCTGCCAATCAGATACAGTCAGCGCAGTTTGCATAAAATGTTACCAATAGAGGTAAAGGGCAACCATAGAGCCGATAACCAGAGGAGACGCCAGTAACAACGTTTTCACATCGCCAAGCACCTGCTGGATAACAACAACGTGGGCCACAGGGAACGTAATAAACATGCACAACAGAGGGATCCACCAATCTAGATTTGAGAACCCATATGCCATTGAGAAAAGCAGTGTGATCGCGGCGAGATTGCCCGCCATAATGATGGTTACCATGCCATTACGACCGGAGGCAAATGCCGGCTTATCTTCATCCGGTAGTTTATTAAGGGCACCTGCACTGAGTGCTGCTGACATAGAAACCATGCCCGTTACCAGAAAAATAATCAGTGGTTCAATATGCGGCACAACATGCTCTCCGGTCAGTTAAAATCAGTTAAGAGCCTGCATTGTAAGGCTTTTCAATCACCCTGTTAACCTGAGTGGTACGATAGGCCAGCCCAACAAGCAAACTTTACTACATATAGTTATTCCATATTGATATTTAAGGTAATGCTTATATACTTACCCGGTATTCACCAAATTAATGGCTCGACCCGAGAGAGTTTAACTGGGCTCACACCCGCTCAGCCCCTTGAGGGTTACCATCCATTTTCAGGCGTTTCCTTTCACAGGTGACGCTTTTTTTTTGCTATCTGGGTTTTGCTAGCCACCCGCCCCACAGGTTAGAATCCCTGCCACACAGAACAGTTGCGAGTTTTTCATGCTGGTTTTCAAAAGCTTACGGAAACTGATCTACCGTCATTTTAAAAATATGCGATGGCAGGCGGTTCTTGCCCTAGTGCTTTTATATGGTAGTAGTAGCTGGTTGTTCCTTTATTTGGCTAAGGAACAAAACATTACTGGACAGGATTTTATCTACTGGCTGATCGTTACCGCTTCGACCGTTGGTTATGGTGACCTGTCGCCCGAAACCCCCGTAGGCAAAATGATTGCCGCATTTTATATAATCCCCTTTGGTCTGGGCATATTTGCTCTGACCGCCGGTAAATTTGCAGCATTTAGTGCGTTTCAGTGGAGAAAAGGTGTCATGGGCCTGAAAGAACTTAACTTAGATAAACACATCGTCGTTGTCGGATGGAATGAACAGCGCACCCTCCCCCTGCTTAAACTCCTAAAAACAGAAGCGAAGCAACACCTCAATCGCGATATCTGCCTCTGTGTAGCTGAAGAGATGGAAAATCCCATGCCGGGTACGATCGAATTTGTACGCGCACGATCACTGAATGATGACAGCGACCTAAAAAGGGCTGATATAGAGGACGCCTCAACAATCATTGTCGATTGCGCTCAGGATGACCAAACGCTCAGCGCTGCCCTGAACATCTCCAATCTGAATCAAACCGCGCATATTATTGCTTATTTCCGCGATGAAAATTTAAGCAAACTGCTGAAACAACACTGCCCAAATATCGAGTGCACCCCCTCAGTTTCAACGGAGATGATGGTGAAATCGGCAATGGACCCAGGATCCAGCATTTTACATCATGAGCTCCTTAGCGCTGATACAGGTATGACACAGTACTCAACCGTCATGCCAGAAAAACTGCCTGAAATCTCGGTACGAGACCTCTACATCCCGATGAAGGAACACTATGGAGCGACTCTGATAGCCGTAGATCTCGACAGCGACGGTAAGCCTGAGGTAAACCCCGCTCTTGATAAGCGGGTCAAACCCGGTTGCACCCTCTACTATATCGCCGAGAAACGTTTGAAAGACCTTGACTGGGCAGGTCTCACACAACGCTGATACATTGCCTGCACCGACATTCTTACAGATCGGTGCCCCTGACATCATCTAGCAAACCGATCCATTCCAGTTTGAGGATCAATAAGAGCGCAGGATACAAGCAGGAGATAGAGCATGAATAAGCTAGCCCTGGCAGCGCCCCTGCTTTACGCAAGCAGTTTGCTGGCAGACCCCGAATCCACCTATCGTGTGATCGACAACAGCTACACTGTTTGTGAAACCCGCGAGGCTTACCAACAGCTGCTTACTTGGTCTCTTTATGGTGTGGGCTCCCCGCCAAAAGAGGGTTGTTTTCCAGCACCGGCCAACGCAAAAGCGATTATCCGCCAGTGCCCGGAAAGTGATATCATGATCTGCCAATTTGAATTAAGCCCCGAGCAGGGTAAAACACCCCTGAAAGTCTGGGCCAGTAAAGTCATGCTCAAGCCGGTTAGCAGTGAATAACGCCCAGTAAACCGGCCCCGATTAGAGAACGATCAAGTGGAATTCCTGGTAAACGAAGCAGTCGAAGATTACGCCTTTCAAAGCACAACCCCAGAGCCTGAGCTACTTCAGGAGCTGATAGACGAAACCAACAAAAATATGGGCTGGCCGCAGAAACTGTCCGGACGCCTTGTTGGTCGCACTCTGAAACTGATCACTCAGCTTCATCAGCCTAAAAACGTGCTGGAGATCGGAATGTTCACTGGTTACTCAGCTCTCTCCATCGCTGAAGGGATGCCCGATGAGGGGAAAATCATCTGCTGTGAAACTAACCCCCGAGCTATCGATTTTGCAAAAACTTTCTTTGATCGTAGCCCTCATGGTCACAAGATCGAAGTGATCTTTGGCAAAGCGATCGAAACGCTTGAAACCCTTGATATGGAGCTTGATCTCACCTTTATCGATGCTGACAAACGCAACTACCTTAACTACTACCACAAGGTACTTGAGATGACTCGCCCTGGTGGTCTGATCATTCTGGATAACATGCTGTGGTCCGGCAAGGTCTTACAACCCGAATCCGATATCGATGATGTCCTTGTTGATCTGAACAAAGAGATCGCCGCTGATCCAGATGTTGAAAACCTATTCCTGACCGTCCGGGATGGAATGAATGTGGTACGGAAAATACGTTAATGCCATATCTGATCAACAGAGATACCACTCCTCCCAATGGGGAGTGGGTTGAAACCTCCCCGGCTACGTTACCGAATAATAACCTTTTGGTAGCAACGCCAGCCGCCCTGCTGAAGCTTTATCTGGAAACTGATGACCAGGATCCTCTGATGACGGCACTGCGACAGATACGTGACCATCTGATCGAGGATCTGGATAAAGTTGAAACCGTAGCAGAGATCTATGGTCTGATGTATTGGCTGATGGCCGATCAGGGAGTCGACAACCGAGGCGAATCACTGGAAGAAACAGCTGATCGATTGGGTGATATAGATATTGAAAACGACAGTGACAAATATGGTGATCTGATCTTCCATCTAAAAGATGCAGTTGAACGCTTATACGACCTGGAACTCGAATAAGCTCTTAAATACAGAATAAGGGAGGCAGGATGCACAGACGAACCAAGCTACTCTGGTGGCTACTGTCTCTATCACTCTTAATACTTGTTCTGATACCGGTCGCTCTCTATTTCCTCTCCCCTATTATTGCGCATCGCAGCCTTGAACATTGGCTGGAATCTCAGCAGTTTTCTGACATCAAACTCGAGATGCAGCCCCCCTCATGGAATGAGCTGCGCATTGAGCGACTGGCCCTGAAGAGAGAGGATTCAGACAAACGAATTTCCCTTGAAACCGGACATGTCAGCATCAGCTATAACCCCTACGAGATTTTCAACCAACAACGCTTTAAACAGATCCTTCTGACAGAAGCAGATATCCAGATCGAATACCTGACTCAGCCTGAAGCAGAGAGCACGCCCTCAGAAGAACTTAATCTGAAACAGCTACTGCCTGATCAGTGGTTCGATAAGATACCGATCGATACGATCAGAATCGGCGAGCTCAGCCTGTCATTGAGATACCCTGATGCAACACCCGACTGGCAGTTCCGGGGTGCACTACTGTTTGAAGATAAAGCACTCTACAGTCGCGTCCATTTTAACCGCGCCGGATATGATCTGGGCTGGGGGGATATCCAGTTATCAGCTCAAAACGGCATCACCCTGCGGATGCTCGATCAGGATAATGTTTTTTTCTCGCTCCAGGGGCGGTTAACCTATGATCAAGCGCTTAGCCTGGACTCACAACAGAACATCAGCCTCTCGGGCTTAAAGCACTGGACCAGTAAATGGACCTCCCTTCCCTCGCTCCCAGATGTTGAGGGAGAGATTTACCTAACAGGAACCAGCCATTTCCCGTTAAAAACCCATCTGACACCCGATGCACTGCTGCAAAGCATTCAGGCACAACAGACGATTAGTGGGCAGATCAGATCCATTCACCCAATCCAGGAGATCGGCTCAGTTAGTTTTCAGTTTGCGGGGGATATCAACTTCTCGCTGCAATCATTGGGTTTCACACTTGAACCGGAAAGCCGGCTGACACTGAGCAAGATTAACCATCCAGCACTCTCAAGCCCAATTGAGAACCTGGCTATCAGCCTGACTACCCCCTTTCTGGTACAGACTGATCTTAAACCGCTTTTGTCTGAAAAACCGATTTCGCCCCTAATTCCCCCTGTAGGAGTATATTTCGAAGGCAGCCCGATCACTGCCGGAGATCTGACAATCTCCCCTTTCAGTGGATCTATCGATCTGACCTCAATCGATCTGCCGCAGAAAACGCTAACAGGCCAGATCAACCTCAGCGCACTTAATATCGCCTTACCGCAACAGAAACTACCCTTAATCGATCTGACATCAACATTTGAATTAAGCCCAGCGAGCGTTAAACAACGTTACGGGCTAAAGACCCCTGATCTTCCATTCAAACTAAACGGTGAGGCCAAGACCGACCTTATAACGAGCATCACTCATACTCAGTGGGCAGTTAATCCGATTCCACTGGCTAAGATGGATACCCGACTACAGACCTATCTGAAGCTTCCTCCTGAACTGAGTTTGCTCAAAGGTCAGCTTTATCATCGGGGACGAGCGACAGTCAATAAAGGTCATTACGACCTTCGACTGGACAACAGCATCCGTGGGGGGGATCTGAATTGGAATGAAACCCGTGTCCGGGGCCTGAGTCTTGATTCACAAACGCGAATCCGCCCCAACAGCAACATCACAGATACAGGCAGCATTAAGCTGAAACAGGTTAAAACAGGTATTGAAGCCACTGATATCGAAACACGATACCGTTTTTCACGTAAAGGTAAAAAGGCAGAAGTATCGCTGACAGACACCCGGGCAAAAGTATTGCAGGGTCTGATCAGCTTTTCCGATATGAAGTTTAACCCTGTTCAGCCAGATATCAGCACAGCGGTTTCAATTAATAACCTGGATCTGGGTGAGATCCTTAAACTTGAACAGCAGCAAGGCTTATCGGGTACTGGAAAACTATCTGGTCACTTTCCTCTGGTTTATCGCAAGGAAGCACTGACGGTTAAAGATGGTCAACTTAAAGGACGGCCGCCGGGTGGAACCATTAAATTTGAACCAACACCCACGGTGCAAGCCTACGCAGCCACCAATATGGGGTTGAATATGGCGATCGAAGCACTCTCAAACTTCCATTATGAGTTGCTGGAGATTCAGCTGGATTATCTGGAAGATGGTACCGCTTTAATGAAAACCCGCCTTAAAGGGAATAATCCGGACTGGAATCAGGGACACCCCATTGATTTTAAAATCAATGTGGAAGAGAACATTCCGAAGCTAATAAAAACATTACAGTTTGCTGATAAATTGACGAGAACAATCGAGAAGCGTTACCGTTAAGCAAGCTAAAATACTACTGATTGAGGAACAATCATGAAAATACAACAGGTCCTTCCACCTTTTGCGCTGCTTGTAGCGCTGATCGGTGTCAGCGGTTGTTCACCGCGCGTTGAAGTAGCTGTTCCTAGTGAGCCGATCACGATCAACCTCAATGTAAAAATAGAACACGAGATTCTGGTAAAGGTTGACCGGGAGATCGATGAACTTCTTACTGAAAACAGCGATCTATTTTAAGGGGTACCAACAATGTCAAAGCTGCAAAAAATATTCACTGTTTTTGCCCTATTTATCACCTTCATCGCTGCACCAGCCTGGGCTATCTCAAAAGATGACGCCAAAGCCAAAGGGTTGATTGGCGAGCGCACTAATGGTTATCTTGGGGTTGTGGTCTCGCAACCAAGCAATGATCTCACGGCTCTGGTTGCTAAGATCAATAAGAAACGTCAATCGGTCTACACCCAAGGTGCTCAAAAGGCGGGCGTTGAGCGCTCCGTATTTGAGATCCGAATGGGACAACGACTTCAGGATAGAACCCCTAAGGGGCAATATATACAGCTACCCAATGGCAAGTGGCGCAAAAAATAACCATCCATTCCAGAGACTGAGGGCAGCATGGGGAGTCAAAATCTTTTTTTCAGACGACTCAATGCCCTCGGCTTTCTTCTCAGCCTCGCATCCCTGCTTAGCATTTTTAGTATTCAACACCTTACCGGTATAACCACATTCCAAAGCCATGCAGGCCTACTGTTAATACTCACTCTGCTCAGCTGCGGCTCTGTATTTCTAGCCGCACTGTTACATAATCCAGCTACAACCGGCCAACGACTCTACGCTCTGGTGACTACCGCGGTTTTCTCCATCTATATCACAGTAGTAGCTCTTCAACTCTCACAGGCATACGCAAGCAACAACCCAGAGAGCGATCTTTGTAAGCAGCTTGCTGAGGTCACGTTAACCCACCATGCCGCTTTAACCGATAAATTGAGTGCACTCTTCCACACTGCAGTCAGTTGTCCAGGAGAGATCATTCCCGTGGTACAGGTTAACTTACCTATGATCGGCTTGCTCTTTGTATTGCCTCTGTTACTGATTAGCTGGAAAATAGTGATATATCGTCCACGGACAGAGAGTTTATTCCAGTGAATATCACCCACACATTGGCCACACTGCTAATTTGTTCTTTGACCAGCACAGTATCGATAGCGGCTGAAGATGATCCACCCTGGACCCTGAACCTCTATTTTGAAAATGACCTGTTTTCGGAGACTGACCAGAATTACACCAACGGCGTTCGTGCCTCCTGGGTTTCACCCAACGTCGATGATTATCTGGAAGATGAACGATTACCGGTTTGGGTACGAGAGATCACCCCTTATCTCCCTCTTTTTGATCCATCCGATGACCCAGCGGTTCAGAGGAATGTCGTCATTAGCCTGGGTCAGCAGATCTACACCCCTGAAGATATTGAACGTACAACAGTCGACCCTAATGACCGCCCCTATGCGGCATGGCTTTACGGTGGAATCGCCTATCACAGCCGTACCCGGAACAAAATGAACACAGCCGAGCTGAATCTGGGCATCATCGGGCCCTGGGCTCTCGGTGAGGAGGCTCAGGATTTCATCCATGATGTTCGCGGCTTTGACAAGTTTAATGGCTGGGATAATCAACTTCACAATGAACCCGGTTTCCAACTGGTATACGAACACAAAAATCGAGTCGCTCGGGGACGTATCTCCCCCTTTCTGGAGTACGATACGATCCTGCATGCTGGCGGAAGCCTGGGCAACATAGCCACCTATCTTAACGGGGGTGCAGAGTTCCGTTTTGGCTGGAATCTTCCGCAAGATTTTGGCACCTCCGCCCTCAGAAGCGGAGGCGACAACAGTGCACCGGGCATAGGTGACGGGCGCTATCAGAGAGGTAGCCGCGATCATAATCTGGGCGTTCATGCATTTATCTCAATGGATGGTCGCTGGGTACTCAGAGATATCTTTCTGGACGGGAATACCTTCCGAAGCAGCCATTCCATTGATAAGGAAGCCTTGGTGGGGGAAACCGCTTTTGGAGTAGCTGCACTCTATCACGGTTGGAAGCTATCCTTTGCACGTGTTCATCGAAGCAGAGAATTTGAAGGGCAGACAGAGGGTCATAACTTTGGTTCGGTCAGCCTCAGTTACTCATATAACCTCTAACAAATTCAAACATATTCAAACAAAACTTGATTAGAGACCCCATGCTCTATATTGTTTATTATCTATTCTAATAATAAAAAATCTAGCGTGGCATCTAAGGCTCTGATTCATGAATCTCACCAGAAAACTATTATTGGTGGAAATTTCCTTCTTTCTAGCATTAATGCTTGGAGTCACTGTATCTATTGCAGTTATAGCCCTTCCTGAAGTTGAGAAGATCGAAAGAAACGAACTTATCGAAGATATTTCACGGATTGAAAACTGGATAGGGAATGAGCTTTCTCGTATAAAAACGATTACAGTTGACTGGGGCGAGTGGGATGATACCTATCGCTACGTTCAAACAAAAAATCATGATTTTCAAACATCCAACCTCCCCCTCGAGACCCTAACGGACCTCAATACAGACTTCCTGCTGATCATCAATAAAGAAAAACGTGTGATCTGGCAGATGAACACAGATCGTTTAGCTGATGCGAAAAACCTCCATCTGAAAGATGATCAACGTCTTGAACGTTCTAACCCCTTACTCAGTAGTTTTATCGAAACCGACAGAGGCATCCTTCAGACTCGGGCAGGTCCTCTATTAATTGCGCGACACCCTATTTTATCCAGCCGCGCTGAGGGCCCCTCAGAAGGATATATCTATTTTGCAAAACTGCTCTCAACCAACGAAGTCACAGAGATACAGAAACAGCTTAAAATCAATTTCGCCCTGTCTAAAGTTAGAAATAACAAACAGCCGCCTAGTGTCAGCTTTCATTCAGCTAACCGAGCGGAATCCCTCGGCTATCTAGCGGTGCTCAATCACCAAGACTCTCTTCTTGAGCTGAGAATCGAACAAGACAGACCTTTCTATCAACAGATTCTCAAAGCCGCTCAACTCTCTGTTATATCTATTCTCCTGATCGGAGCAATCGGCTGCCTGGGTACCTACCTCTTTCTTCGTCACCTCCTGATCAAACCGCTTCTTAAGCTTCAAATACAGCTCGACCAATTTAATCCCCAGCATCCCCTCCCTCAGATTAACAAGGGCCGAAGACAAGATGAGATAGGTAAACTTACCGCTTCATTCTTCTCACTGGCAGCAGCATTAAAGAAAGATTGGGGAGTACTTCAGGAGGAGAAAAGGGATCTGCAAAAAGCCAGCACTACAGACCCTCTGACTCTACTACATAACCGCCGCTTCCTTGAAGATTTCCTTACCACTGAGCCGATCTGGAAAGCACCTTCTAATTGGGCTTTTTTCACCATCGACATCGATCATTTCAAGTTAATCAACGACACTTATGGTCATGATACAGGCGATCTTGTCCTGAAAGAGTTTGCAACCTTACTGAGTGACAGTTGCCGTGAGAATGACATCCTTGTCAGAAGTGGGGGTGAGGAGTTTATGGTCATCTGCCGATCAACAGATCTCTCAACCGCAATCAAAATTGCTGAGCGTATTCAAAAACAGGTTTCAATCTACTCTTTTGCCTGGGAACTGAAATTAAGTCTCACCTGCTCAACCGGTTTTTTCGCTCTTCAGATTAGCGATAAACAAGATACTTCTCTGCATTGGCAACAGTTGATAAAAATGTCTGATATTGCCCTATACGCTGCGAAAAACAGTGGCCGAAACACCTGGGTGGGGATTGAAGATGCTATCACTGCCCCTCTTTCTGAATACCCGCTAGATGGCGAAGCGATGTATCGCTGGATTAAGGAGAAGAAGCTAACGCTAGTGACCAACCTGGCAACGCCTGAGCAGATTTGCTGGCAATAAAAAACCGCCCTTTCAGGCGGTTGATCTATTAAAAGCGGCTACTGAATCGTATCCAGAGGTTCTGCCCCGGCTCTGCCACCTGAACCGGGTCCGAATCTAACACATAATCACGGCTTTCATGCAGGGTGTAATCTTTATCAAACAGATTATCTACACCTGCTGCCACCACATAGCCTGACTTAGACGCATACTCTCCATAAAGATTAACCAAGCCATATCCCGGCGTCTGACGAACATCCTGTCCACCGCAATTAGGGTCTGAACTCAGGCACACATCATTTTGCGAAGCGACCAGCTTCCATTCGATGCCGGCTTTCCACTCCTGCTTCTGATAATCAAGCGAAGTACTCAGCTCTAACGGGGATATGCGTGACAGGTTTGTATTATCATCACGGTTCTCACCCTCCAACCATGCCAGCGCAGCGCCTAACGTCAACGTACTGCTGATCGGGTAGTTCAACTCCGCCTCAATACCGTACAGGTGTGCATCCACATTGGAATAGACCTCTTTCGGCATCATACCCGCGGTTCGGTGTCGCAGGATGTAATCGTCCACGTAGTTATACCACCCCGTCAGAGACCAGTTCAGCTTCTCCTGCTCACTGGCCAGCACCAGTTCTAATTGATGATGCTTCTCAGGCTCCAGTTGAGGATTACCGATCCAGGGCACCATCCCAACTGTTTTCGCCACATAACGTTCGGTTGCATCGGCAGTTCTGACACTCCGGGAAAAGGTCGATTCAAGCGTATACTGATCATTGATCCGATGAGTCCATGAAGCAAAACCGCCCCAATTATTCTCATTGCCAGAGGTTTCTGATGTACCATTCACCAACAGATATTGCGCTGCCGGTGTCGACATGCCAAAAGATTCAGTAGCTCGCTGAGCACTGGCTTTAACCCGATCATAACGCAGCCCCGCTTTGAGCAGATCATCCTGTCCTAACGCTTTCGTTCCCTCAACAAAAAGACCTTTTTGGTCGATCTCAACCCCTGGCCACTGACTGAACGCCGACATGCCATTCATAACCTTAAAAGCCACGGCCGTACGTTCATTATTTTGAAGGTCTGCACCAAAGGTCCAGTCGATGTCAGCCAACTGGGCATCAAACGTCAGACGAAAGCCCTCAGTATCCGATGACGAGGGCGAGGTGAACATGCTGTTCTCCATCAAGTGCACAACCCGTGACTGATAAAGCTCCGCTTTTACCTGTCTCAGCGCTCCCTCAGTAAACTGATGATTCAACTTAACCCGTGTATTTTCAGCTTCGGCATAAGGGCTGTCCATCATGGCTCCTGGAAACAGCACATCTTCCTCATCCACCTTTTCAAAGCTGGCTTCTAAGGTTGTATTTTCCCCCAGACGCATTCCGGCAAGCAGAGCATTCGACTGACTGTCATATTTGGAGCTGACCTCATTGCCGGCACCATCATCATAGTTTTCGGACTCACCCTCATGCGCAATAAACCGAATGTAGCCATCATCATTACCCGCTACCAGATCCGCACCCAGCTCCCACTGTTCACCGTTCTCACGAAAGCTACCTGAGAACTCAGCGTTATATCCCTTCTCATCAATCAGAGGCCAGTCCCGCTCAAACAGCACGGTCCCACCTGAACCACCACCGCCATAGACCACGGTTCGGTTTCCTTTGATCACAGTAACACGATCATAGCCCTCTACCGAGGTATACGCGGTGGGTGGATCCATCCGGTTGGGGCATCCTCCATGGAGATAACCACCATCCAGTAGAATGTTTAGCTGGGTTTCCTTCTGCCCCCGAATCACAGGGTCCAGAGCACGCCCACCCATTCTTATCGCAGACACACCGGTCAGACTCTGGAGCAACTCACCACCATCGGATACCGGTGAAGCCTTAACGCCAGCTGTTGTTTCACGCACAGCGGTTTCCAGATAAGGTAAACCCCGGTTGATTTCGATGACCAGGTTATTGTCCGTATCGTGCCCCGCCATTGCAGCCTCTGCGACTAATGCAGTTATTGCTACCGATAGAATCTGCTTTTTCACAACTCACCTTTATTAGAACCTGCTAAAATTGCAGCAAATTCTATTCAGGTTGAGCCTTTTACGGGATGTGACACAGTGTCGCGCGACCATTTGCCGCACCCTTCACCAGGGCTTAGTCAGGCCAAAACTGGGTCGTGCCTTCATACGCGCAAACCACTCTCTTAATCGTGGAAACTCTGCCGGAATTGTCACCCCATAACGCTCCCCCAGAGCAAAGCGAGCGGTTAATGCCGTTTCTGGAAGGGAGTAATCATGGGTAAAGAAAGTGTTATCCCCCAACTGCTCCTCCAGAAAAGGTAACGCCTGATTAAACAGAGCAATCCCTTTGTTGATTCGCCCCTGATCCCACTTTGCTTCAGGTTTATCACGTTTTTCAAAAATCACCTCACGCAGCCCGGCTCCAATCTTTGTATCACTATATTTGTTGAGATGGCGAGCTTTGATACGCTCAGACCTGGCTTTGGGTAACAACCTTCCGGTGAGCTCCTCCAGATATTCAACAATCACATCTGATTCGTAGATTGCCCCATCCGGCGTCGTCAACACAGGTACGGTACGATTAGGAGTCAAACGCTGCCAGATCGCCTCCTGCCCAACCGCATGGTAATGCATAATCTCGGTATTAAGATCCAACTCCGCAAGCAGTAATCGGATCTTCCAGCAAAACGGGCACTCCGGTTTATCATAAAGGGTCATACTCATCTTAATCCGCCTCTCTCTGCTCGCTTAACATCGCCAGCTCCTCAAGTACGAAATCGATTCGATCCTGCCCCCAGAAAATCTGATCACCAACAACAAAAGTAGGTACACCAATCACACCGCCCTCATCTGCATCACGTGCATTTTGCTCAAGCTGCTGCAGATATTGTGGATTCTGCATGGCTGACTTCACCTCCGAAGCATCCAGACCCACACTGGTTGCTGCCTCTAAGAGCAGATCTGGCTGGCCAATATCACGACCTGCCGCCCACTCCGCATCCATCACCGAGATAATGTATTCACGCAGCAGCCCTCTCTCTTCAGCAAGGAGGGAGACAGCGCCTGCTAACGTTGGATCAGTGGTTTTCGGGGGAGGCGTTACCGGAATCTGAAGGCGTCGCGCAAAGCGAGCAAGATCCTGCCGCGCGATAGGCAGCTTCTTCTGTACCCGATCGGGGCTTGATCGCAGATCCCACCCTCCCACAGGTTTCCAGATCAGATTTACGTTGTAATCATCCACAACAGGCCAGAGTGTTTTGCTCGCCAGATAGCAGTATGGGCTGCGAAAATTGAAAAACAGGGTCACATCGATGGGGTGGCTCATAGGTCAATCCTATTCAAAATGGGGTACCTTTTATTCTAGATCCCTAAAATCTCGGATAAACCGTCTAATACGCACACCACTTATGACATAAATTCACAAATAGTAGTAATCATCACCCCACACGAGCGACAACAGATCAGGTTTCTCCTGTTTCCTAAAATAAACTTTTGACTATTTTCTATCACAAACCTGGCCAAAAAACGGTATTATTAGCCTCCTTTTGAGCACACCATAACCAACTGATCACAGGTAACATTAAGATGCCGTCACAGAATCAGGCTCCACTTTCCACTCTGGAGCAAAAAGATGCGTTCATCGCACGTCACATTGGCCCTTCTGCAACCGAACAGCAGGCGATGCTGGATGAGCTTGGCGTAGCTGACCTGGATCAGCTGATCAGCCAGACCGTTCCGGAAAGCATTCAGGTCAAAGCACCGATCGATCTACCTGCAAGCCGCAGTGAAGATGAGACGCTCGCTTACCTCAAATCGGTCGCGCAGAAAAACGTGATCAACCAATCCATGATCGGCATGGGCTATACCGACACCGTCGTACCCAACGTTATTCTCCGCAATGTACTGGAGAACCCAGGCTGGTACACCGCTTATACCCCTTATCAACCGGAAGTATCCCAGGGCCGACTGGAAGCGATACTCAATTTCCAAACCATGATCCTAGACCTGACCGGACTGGATCTTGCGAACGCGTCTCTGCTTGATGAAGCAACCGCCGCAGCAGAGGCGATGACACTGTGTAAACGGATGTCTAAAGCCAAGAAGGCAAACACTTTCCTGGTAGATCAGCATGTTCATCCTCAAAATATCAGCGTCATTCAGACCCGTGCAGAGCCACTGGGTTACGAAGTCATTGTCGGTGATGTGTCAGAGCTGATCGATCAGCATGAATGTTTCGGTGTACTGGTTCAGTACCCAGCCACTTTCGGTGATGTAACCGACTATTCCGCCCTGATCGAAAAAACTCATGACAAGAAAGCACTGTTCTGTGCCGCCGCTGATATTATGAGCCTGGTCACCTTGAAATCACCGGGTGAACTGGGTGCCGATGTGGTCTTTGGATCTGCACAGCGCTTCGGTGTACCGATGGGCTATGGTGGCCCACACGCGGCATTCTTTGCGACACGTGATGCCTACAAACGCTCCGTACCCGGCCGTATCATCGGAGTCTCCGTGGACAGCCGCGGCAATAAAGCACTGCGAATGGCGATGCAAACCCGTGAACAACATATCCGCCGTGAAAAAGCGACCTCTAATATCTGTACTGCACAGGTACTGCTGGCAAACATGGCGGGCTTCTATGCGGTCTATCATGGACCTGACGGCCTGAAAAACATCGCTAGCCGCATCAACCGTCTGACAACTATTCTGGCAAAAGGCTTACAGAGCAAAGGCGTTGAACTGATCAATAACCACTGGTTCGACACCCTGACGATTAAACTCGACAATGCTGCTCAGGTTTATCAGGCAGCACTGGACGCAGGCATCAACCTGCGTAAAGTTTCTGATGATCAGTTGGGTATGACCTGTGACGAATGCACCAGCCGCGATACCATAAATACCTTGTGGAACTGCATTCTAGGTGACGACCACAATCTGGATCTGGAAGCGATTGATACTGAGATCACCGCTTCAGATGAACACTCGTTCCCAGCCAATTTGGTACGGGAATCCGCGATTCTGCAGCACCCGGTCTTCAACAGCTATCACAGCGAAACGGAGATGCTGCGTTACCTCAAGCAGTTGGAGAACAAGGATATCTCTCTAACCCACAGCATGATCGCGCTGGGTTCATGCACCATGAAGCTGAACGCAACCGCAGAGATGATCCCTGTAACCTGGCCTGAATTTGGTCAGCTGCACCCGTTTGCACCGATGGATCAGGCTCAGGGCTATAAACAACTGATCGACGAGCTTGAAGAACAGCTGCGTGCGATCACCGGTTTTGACGCTATCTGCATGCAACCTAACTCCGGTGCACAGGGCGAATACGCAGGCCTGCTGGCGATCCGTAAATACCACCAGTCCCGCGGTGATGCCCACCGTAACATCTGCCTGATCCCTACATCAGCACATGGAACCAACCCAGCCTCTGCGGCACTGGCGGATATGAAAGTAGTTCTGGTGGCCTGCGATGAGAAAGGCAACGTCGATGTTGAAGATCTGCGCCGTAAAGCAGAACAGCATGCAGACGATCTTTCCTGCCTGATGATCACCTACCCCTCCACCCACGGGGTGTATGAGGAAGGGATTCGTGAGATCTGCCAGATCGTGCATGACAACGGCGGCCAGGTTTATATGGATGGTGCCAACCTCAACGCACAGGTAGCTATCAGTCAGCCTGCTGAGATCGGCGCAGATGTTTCCCATATGAACCTGCACAAAACATTCTGTATCCCTCACGGCGGTGGTGGTCCTGGTATGGGCCCGATCGGTGTTGCTGCACACCTGGCACCTTTTGTTGCTAACCATCCGGTTCAGACCATTGATGGCCCTAACCCAGAAAATGGAGCGGTCTCCGCTGCCCCTTGGGGAAGCGCATCCATTCTGCCAATCTCATGGGTTTATATCGCACTGATGGGCGGTACGGGCTTAAGAGCTGCCACAGAAAATGCGATATTGAATGCAAACTATCTGGCGAAGAAGCTTGCAGAACATTATCCGGTTCTCTACACCGGCCGTAATGATCGCGTTGCACACGAGTGCATCATCGATATACGTCCCCTTAAAGAGAACTCCGGTATAACCGAAGAGGATGTTGCAAAACGCCTGATGGACTTTGGTTTCCATGCACCCACAATGTCATTCCCAGTGGCCGGCACGCTGATGATCGAACCGACCGAATCCGAATCAAAAGCGGAACTGGATCGCTTTATCGAAGCGATGGTTCAGATCCGTGAAGAGATCGGCCAGGTGGAAGATGGTGATATTGATGCGGAAAACAACCCGCTGAAAAACGCACCACACACCATTGCAGACCTGATCGATCCAGCATGGGATCGCCCATACAGCGTGGCACAGGGTGCCTTCCCGGTTGAGCGCCTGAAAGATAGCAAGGTATGGCCAACCGTGAACCGCATCGATAACGTGTACGGCGACCGCAACCTGTTCTGCTCCTGTATTCCGGTTGAGGATTACGCGGAGTAAGTGTTTTCATGTCGATTTCGAATAAAGATTGTGAATCGATTTTAAAGATTGTGAATTTGAATAAAGATTGTGAAAACGATAGAACCCTGTCAAAAGGGAGATTACTCATACATCTTTACTGATCAATAGTTAAAAACGGGCCAATCGGCCCGTTTTTCCTTAATCAACTACGAGAAAATTACGTCAAGAATGATCCGTAGGTTAGGCCTTGAACCAATTACAACGTCCGATTGCGCACATAAAGCTCTAACCGAATAAATAATGGATCCTCTTTCAAGCTAGGCATTGAACTTCCAATATCTTCAAGGCAAGCTTTCAATTCCGAAGGCACCCAAGTATCAGTATTAATTATAGAAATAAGCAGCTTTAGAGCATCATTAGGATATTGCGTGCAAAGCTTTGATTGATGAAGAGCATAGACAACAAAATTCGCATGCTCTAACGGTTGAAGCCAATTAATCACTGTAGACAGCGCCTGCGGGAACTCACTATCCGCAGCGATGCATAATCTGGCCAGGTTGGTAGAAATCTCGTCAGTGGCTAATGCAAGTCTTTTGGGCCATAGGTTATGCCAGAATGGACTAACCCTATTATTCCAGTAATCTTCTTTACTTTTACCTGCACCTTGCAGAGCTTGTAGCAAAGCTTGTGCAACCTCTTCAAGTCCATCTTCAGGTAAACTACGTATCGCTCCTTTTAACTCATCTAGTGTGAAAAGATCGCCAGGATCTAAAGCTAGATAAGTGAGAAACGCAGCATATTGGGATCGATGCTCCCCCAATTTTTCATAATGTGTAGCAGCTTTTAACAGATGGCGTTTGAAGGAAGTAATAAGAGGGCGGTAGATGCGAGGTGACCACAAGAAGCCCTCCCACACAGCAGCTGTTTCAGAGAAAACATTATCCCAATCAAAAAGTGGTAACAGATGTGTCTCTGTCCACTGCCTGTCAACTCGATATAGAGTTATTAGCCGAGAAGCTAAGATCACACGTCCATGACGATATTGCGAAGACCTATTAACACAGACCTCTGTAAGAATTGGTCGAAGGTCTGTTGGTAGCCCTTCATTATCTTCTGGCTGGCTTATAAACCAATAATTGATCAACGCTTTTACTACATGACCTACAGGATGGTTAATTGCCTCAGAGACAGGCTGATTGATTGGCTCTCCATTTTTAAGAATGCCGGTGTCAGAAGGTATATCTAAATGCAATACTCTTTGACATAAATCGATAAAACGCACTTGATGCGTTACAACGCTATTTGATGCTTTTTCCAACCACCATGTAAAACTATGTAGCAGACCTTTCAACTGCTCATCCGGCATTAAGCTAATCAATCCTGAAGCATATTCCCACGAACGTTTTGAATTTTCATCACTCCATGCTTGCAGTGCTTCTCTCCAGCGTTTTTCAGGCCATTGATCATCTTTCGCAATTAAACTTAGTGCGGCCAAACAAAGAAAGAAGCGGGAACTACATTGAACCCTCCACGTGTCCTCATAAAAGAACTGCTTTTCCTTAACTGGTTTTTTCAGCCAAGCAACTAATGCAGATAGTCTGTTAGGTACTTCCTCAACCACTCTCTGATCTTCAAAATCAGGATCCCCACTACCACTCATCCAGTGAGAGAATTCTTCTCTCTGATAATTGGATAGCACCCAATGGGGGTTTTCTACAGACAGCCGTTCAAATTCCCTTCTCGCCTCCGCACCTAACACAGCGCCACTTTGATTTAGTTTAGCTACATGAAGCCACACCGACCTATCAACGATTTTCCCCCATTCTTCGTCAGTTAAATCAGCCCTATAAGGCTCCCTATTTGGGCCTGCTAAAATTGCATGCTCCAGCAATTCCTGTTGCGGCTTTCGCAACTTCTGTCCTTGAAGAACGATAAGCCTCATCGTTTCTCTCTGGGTTTCTAAAGACCATAACCATTCACTATTATTATCTAATAACCAACCAAGCCATTCTTCAGGTTCCAGATCAGATGTCTGACTAGCAGCAAACAGTGCTAAACGCTTAAAAGTAGGATAAGGAATGTAAAACCATTCACGAGCAACTCTGCCAGCTTTCTTTTCATCGTTTTCACACACGCTAAGCCAGGACTCACGAAGCAACTCAATCAATGATACCCATTCGCTGAACCTCCGATTTTGACTATGCGGTGATATAGATGGCATATCCCAATACGAGCGATCACTAACACTGTCTGCTTCTCCAAGCTCTTTAAGTAAATCTAGCGCTTCATGTAACAACTGCTGAAAATCCATAATCAACAACGGCAAAGCATCTAGCCAATATTTCTTTTTACAATCCAGAAGGGTTGAATCAACATAATCAGAAGCAAGAACCAAATCCCAATCTAAAAGATCTTTAACCCTTGAAGTTTCACCGTCAGCCTCTTGCTCACCCCAGCGTATTGGCTTTTTGAGCTTTACTCTCGGGGATAGTAATTCTCTGAGTTCAGATCTTAATGGGCCGGTTAAACCTCTTCTAGAAAGCCTACTTTTCCATTCATATAAACTTAACGAACTCCATGTGGATTTGATTCTTCCAGTAAGCAGAATATCCCAAAGTATTTCTTGGCGAGGAGATGGGACAGCGTCTGGAGAGTGGTCTAGTAACTCTTTTAGCTCAGAATTCCCATCAGGTTCTTTTAATTTCTGGATATCTGACAGATGACTTTCAACTAGCCGCTCCAAATTACTATTAAGCCTTCCACCAGCCTTAGATATCCAGAGAATCAAATCAGGGTTATTTAAGTGACGCACCAACCACCGAGCGATTTGGTGCATCACTTTATCCCAATCACTGCAACCAAACCCTTCACGCCATAAAGACATCCGCGCAGATTTAGAATATGGCGCAGGGCGTCTAGCAATACTGAAACTCAATTTTTTATCAAAATTGACGTCAGGCTGAACCCCAAAACGTATTAAATCATGATGACCAAACCTGTTATCCTCGAAGGCATCTAGCCAATCTAGAGATGGAACCGGATTATGATCAGCAAAAGCTTTAGCCGGAAGGCCCGATTCATCCGATAAAGCCCAAAGCATCCTACCAACATAGTCATCTTTCTTAGTACTTGCCGCAGGTTTCGATAAGGCATACTCGGTTACTATGCTTTCCTTACCCAGCACACCATCACGATGAGTTTCAGCCCAAGCTTTTAAAGTGTTATGAAGAGCTGAATGGTCATGTGTGCCAGTTGGCACTTCATATAAGATGGGAACAACTCCTTTACCTTCCCAATCAATAATGGCGTCCGGCTCTTCACCTGCATAATAACTGCCAAAAGCATAAGCTGGAGGCGTAACTTCGCCTAACATACGATCGGCTGCTAAAGCATCCATCATGTACCGCATTACTGGATCATTAATGCTATACCCAACAAAACACACAACATAGTTCTGGAACAGCTCACTAACAAAGCGAGATGCCCACCTTTCGGTTAGGTATGCAAGGCCAAAATCCCCACTAGTCAGCACTAATCGGTTTAATGCACTAGGGTTTTCCTTTTCCGGCAACTGACCATGAAGATAAACAAGCCCATCCCAACGACTTTTTTTGGGTACTGGTAATGTCGGTGCGGTTAATGAAGAAAATGACCGTTTTAGCTTTTTTGCCGCGCGTTCAAAAATCCGGTCAAAGTTGGTGGTTACCAGCCGAATTGTGCCATCGTTATTTCTCGCAAGCTGAAGAAGCGCCTCATGTGTTTCAGTGGCTCCTTTACGTCTCCATTTAGGCTTCAATACCTTCGATAAGGCTTCACGTACAGAGATTCGTTGTCCCGGAACCCGCCTCTCAAGTAAATCTAGAGCTGCATCATATTTCTCTTGGGCTATGGCTTCCTGTTCAACCCTTGTGGGCTGATCGCCAATTTCCTCATAGATTTTCTTTACAAGCCCACCAAAGCCTGGCAATCCTGCAGGGTATGAAATACCGGCCCCACAGAAAAAAATAACTTGTCCATCCTCATGCGCTTGTAAAAGCTCTTCGGGTATTTCAGGTCCATTGGCAATAAATTGCATTATCTATCCTTTGATTACTGGGTTCCTATGCCAAAAGCTTAACTGCTCTTTGACCACGCCACTCATTGAGTCTTTTCTAAAATCAACCCAAGATATCTCTGTAAAATCAAGTTAAGGGTAGTTTAACTTGGTAAAATGCACATGCAGAGTAGGAAGGGCATATTCCCCTTCATATATTTCCTGTACATCATCACCTATGGAATGACCAACAAACGCCTTTATAACTTCTCTAGGAATTAAGATCCTGAAGACGTTTTAAAACCCTACTAACTGCAGTTCTAGTCCATTTACAGCCCCTTGCTGTGGTGATCTCCTGCTCATTCAACCAGTCAGCGAGGTCACCCAGGGTAGAATTCCCTTCAGCCTTGGCTCTTTGAATTTCACCCAGAACTAATAAGGCATGTTTGTTTGCTCTATCTGATCGTGCTGCACGTGCCTTAGCTGTAACATCCCCCTGCCGGGCTTCTCTAGCCTCTGCCAAACGAGGATTACCCAGCTTCACTCCTTTTGCCTTTGCTGCCTGTAGCGCAGCCTTGGTACGAACTGAGATTGCTTTTCGCTCTGCCTGCGCCATCACAGACATCAATTGTTTCATTCGCCTCTGGCATATCACAAGCTGTGAATGGCACTCCGGAATCTTGAAGCTGTGCAATAAAACCAACAGATCGAGACAGACGATCCAACTTAGCGATTACTAATGTTCCACGGATCAACTGGCAACGCTTAATAGCTAACTGCAGCTCAGGACGCTTACTATTACCGCCCGACTCAACTTCGGTGTATTCAGCGCTAACAATCTGACCGGTCATTGCAGCGTACGCTTCAACGTCATGACGCTGAGCTTCAAGACCCAGACCACTCTTACCCTGCCTGAACGTGGAAACCCTGTAATACGCAATCAGTTTGTCGTTTCTCATATCTCGCCTCCGGAGCGTGTATCAAACCGTTAAACGAACATTTCACAAAACGATACAACACCAGTACCGAAAAAACAGACTTTTTGGGAAATAATCTAGTAACGGCCAAGGTAAAGATCACATGCCCGATAAATGTCTATCAAAATACGTCAAAGCCTCTAACTACGTAGCCTCCAGCCTCCTGGCAGCCAAGAAAATAGAAAAAGGAATAACCATATATCACATTGATATAAAAAAGATTTTTGGCATATTTTGAAGCGAAAATTGTACAAAAAACAAACGTTATAATTATTATAATGCTTTTAATTATAATAGATATAACTTTTAGATATATGAAAAACAAGAGATTTTTTGATTTCTTAGGCCCTTATTTACTTTTTCCTATCACATCGTTCATTATAATTATTATAACGTAAATTATTGTTTTATAAGGATTTTATTTTTGCGTAATCAATATTCTTAGATTAGGCTCTTATGAGCTAACATTTTGATTAGGCTCACCATGACCACAATCCAACATCTACAGGCTTATAACAAACCCATCTTCCACCAGCGTAATCGTGAGAGACCATCACTCCCTGAGGAAGGCCAACGTAATAAGCTTTACCAAGCGATTGTCACAGAAACAGAACAGAAAAAGATCGCAACTTGGGAGAGAAAAACAGAAAGCAAAGGCCATCATGGTTCATTCGTAACGTTGAGAAATACATGGAAGGTTGGAAGGCGGCATCTTCACGCTGAGCCAGACACCAACATTCTAAATGTATACGCAAGTGACCTTGAACTTAGGGCAATGACCTACCTGCGCTTTGTGTATAAGGATGCCACTTTTAAAACTCAGGTCCCTCTTCTTCCACTCAAGAAAACAATAGACATCGCAAACTCGCTTCACGTAATTCATCCTCGAGATTGGACAGAGCACGCTGCTAAAACTATGTCTACGGACATTGTTATGGAAGGCACAGATAGACAAACAAAGGAGCGAAAAGAAATTGCTGTGTTTGTTCGTTACTACGATGGACTCTACAAGGTCGATGAGAACGGTGAAGAAAAGCCAATAACACGCGAATGGCAAAAAATTGATATTGCTGAGGAATATCACACAAAGCATCTTGGCCAGGAATTCGAAATTCTAACTGATCGAGAACTATCTAAATCAACTGAATATAGCATCAACTGGTTGAAAGAATTCCAGCCAAAAGACTACACAGAAGAACAACTCATCAGATTCATCACTATCTTCCTTAGGGTCTTTAGGAAGCACCCCGTCCATATTCTTGACGACTTACTAGAACTAACCGCTCAAAGACTCAGAATCTCTTTTTCTGAATGCCTTAACTTGTTTCGTTTCTGTGGCACACATCACTACCTACCACTGGATGTTTCAAAACGAATCACCCTTTCGTCAACTATTGAGATGCTCTGAGATGAAATTGCATAAAGATATTTCTACAACAAATAATCACGTTGCGGAGCTTCTTATTACTGCCCCCGCCCCTCATAGCGTTATGGAGCTCAAGCTTAAACGACCTGAAGGTCTAAATAATCAGTACCCCAAACCATTAATGGTCTCATTTAATGAAATTGCGTTGAAGTTAAACCAAGAGGAATCTACATGAATCTTGGTAAGTTCGATCTTTTATTGAGAGCAAGTAGTGGCGAAGAATACTTCGTACTTGAAGTATGTCATGAGAGACGGAAACTTGCTCTAGTGAAACGCGGCGACTGGTTTCAGAAAAAGTATCAATATAAAAAATCCATCGTAAAAACTTTTGATCAGATCGAATCTGAATTGAATGCAGGTACGTTAATTCAGAACGGTTGCCTTTCTCTACCAGCCATGATGTTGAAGCCTGATAAATGGTTGGAATATGGCGGATTTCACAAATGGCTCGACATTCGAGATAAAAACTATCGAATTATCAAACCAATTGTAGAAAATAAAAAACTTTGGCTTAAGTACATCTTTGGCGAAAGCATCTCTAAAAAAATACTTAAGATCTCTAAAAAAAAATCTGTAAACGCTGGCCAAATGCGGCGGTTACTCAACCGTTTTTTGACGTTTGGTGGTGCCACTAACGCCCTCCTTCCCATCTCCTATAAAAAATGTGGAAATCGTACTGTTTATGACAAACCAGAAGAAGGCCAATCAAAGAGGGGCCGAAAAACTCGGGTAAATAGGCATGGACAAAAAGTACCTGTGCGTTCAAAAGCGCGACCTATGACCGCTCAGGACAAACTGAACATACTTGATTTACTTAAAAAACTCCAAATTTCAAACCGTGAGCAATTTAGAAAATTTAGTTACAAACGGCTATTTGAAGAGTATCAATTGCGCTATGAATGCCACGTCATTATTCGGACTACGCCAAACGGAGAAGACTTCTATAACTGGCTTCATGATGAAGAAGATCGCATTTCATTTGGGATGTTCAGGGAACATTTAAATTATCTACTTAAGGATGAAGATAAATTAAAGCTCCAGGTTGGCGAACTGAATTTCAAAAAAGACAAAGCAGTTAAAACAGGCCTTGCTCGGGATGGAATCATCGGTCCCGGCTACTGTTATGCAATCGATGCTACCATTCTGGATCTGTATGTCCGCTATCCCTATAACCCCAAAATCAAAACTTGCGGCAGACCCGTTCTCTATTTAGTTGTAGATGTATGGAGCACCTGCATCGTTGGCTACTATCTCGGATTTCATGGCCCGGATTGGGTCGGCGCTTCTGAAGCCCTCTATCACGCATGTATCAATAAGTCAGAGTGGGCAAAATCGATTGGTTGGACATTAGCTGAAGATAAATGGCCCTGTCACCATACCCCACGGAAGGTCTTTGGTGACAATGGATCCGAAGTCATATCCGAATTCAATATTAAATCGATGCTCCTAGATGAATTAGGAATCGACATGATTGATTACGCACCTATCTTCAGAGGTGATGCTAAATCAGTCGTCGAGCGAGGCTTTGGTTTTTTAAACGAAGACTTTACCCACTTCCAACCAGGGTATGTTCATAAACAACAGCTAAGAGACCTACCCCATCCAGCAAATGACGCTGTTTGGGACTATCGCTCACTCGTGATAGCTCTAGGTAAACGTATTATCAAGCACAACAATCATGCAAACAGGTTAAAGAGGCTGAACTTCACTATGGCTAAAAATTGCTCGGGGATCACTCCTCAAGCAATTTTCAACATGGGCATGGAGAGAGAAATGGGTGGTGGGCGCATCATTAAAGATAAGGCCAAGCTACGTTTTGCTTTTATGCGTGAAGAGGAAGCAACCGTTACAGGTGATTGCGTTAAGCATGCTGGACTTGAATATGACTACCCTGAGGGCTACGAGAAGGGAGTTTATGGTAAAGCCAAATTTGATGAGAGCTACAAAATCCCAGTTCGAATAACTAATGCAACGACAAGCTATATCTGGCACCGAGATGACGACGGGAACATCGTCGAGCTAAAACTGAAAGACGCAGATCATTGGGCTCAGAATCAGCTGCGAGAAGCGGTGATGGATAAGATGGAAGAATTCGCAGATGAACTCTACGAACTAGAGCAAGCAGCAATGCGAGAAGATGCGCAATTAAGATTCGAAGAAGCGCAGGCCCGTAGAATTAATTCAGCTCAAATCCTAGATCACCCCTACCGTAAAGGCATTCCAAGTGATGTTAAGGAATCTAAAGAGGTCATGGCAGCCTTCAATCATAGCAAAATTGTGCAGTTAATCCGGGAGGATTACGGAACAAATAAGTCCCCATCTCCAGAGCCAACATCCTTTTCCGACATAGACGAAGAACTTGCCGCCAATTACTAAAAAAATTTCAGGAGCTTAATATGCGAGTCAAACCAATCTACCAAGAACACCCAGATCCAGAGCTTAATGGAAACCCACTAACAGAAGCCATTCAAGTCATTTTATGCTCAGATAAGGTCAGGGCTTTAATCAACTACACCCCAGAGTTTGTTGAGGATTTTCATACACAACCTCGGTTCTACCAGAACATGAATATCCGTAGACTTTCAGAAGTATTTGTAGCCCCACAGATCACCCCTCTTCTGTATGACAAATTCATGGAGTTTATTCTGGATGGATATCGTTTCAGAAATCCATTCTCAAAAACAATGACAAAATTCCTCCATGAGCTATCTGAACGTGATCTTCTAATTCATGATGAAGAGGATAACTCGGGAAACGTTAAAGCTAACACTAAAGCAGGCACCAAAGAAAAACCTGCTCTAATGCACAAAATCATCCCTCCGGGAATGACAACTGCTCCAGGTTCTATCGTCTCAGGCCCCTCTGGCTCAGGAAAAACCAGTATCATTCGCGCAGTACTGGGGTTAATCCCGCAAGTAATCACTCATTCAGGCTACAAAGAACACGAGTCTTTTCAACAAGATCAAATTGTCTGGGTAAGCTTTGATGCACCAACCACCCCTAGTACTAAAGCCCTTTGCCTTAATTTCATGAAGTCTGTAGATGAAGCATTAGGCATAGAACGCTACTACCCTGAATATTTCCCCAGAACTAAAAACCTATCAGTAGATCAATTTATTTCTGCTGTCCAAGCAATTGCAGCTAATCACTATATAGGCCTAGTTCACCTCGACGAGATGCAATTTTTCCTCAATTACAGCGAAACAAAAGATGCACCTAATCTCCAAACACTTGAGGCCATGTTCAATAAGCTAGGCATCCCTATGGTCATATCAACAACAGACAAAGGGCTTCCAGTTATAAATATGAATGAACAGACCAAAAGAAGAATTCTCAGTGAGCAACATTTTAAGCTAGGACTACTTAAACCAAAATCCAAAGAATTCGCTCGATTCATTGAAGCTTTATTCCTACCCGAGGTGTGGGGTGAAACTGATACTCTCATAAACCAACCGGAGTTTATCCAAAAGTTCCACTATCATTCAGCTGGCTTACCTGCAGTGATGACTAGATTGGCTCGTTTACACCTTTTTTACGCAGTCCAAAGCGGACGCTCAGCATTTGATACAGACCTTCTAAAAAGTGTATTTGAAAGTCAATTCCAGTACATGGAAGATTCTCTGGCAGCCCTGAGGATTGGAGACTTAGATTCATATGAACAGAAAGCCTTTAGAAATAAAGATGGGAGCATCGCTTGGTGTCTTGAAGATTGGGATGAAAATAATCAGGCGGGTGAACCAGAAGATGAATCACCTGAATCTGATATAAATAACGAGAACAACGCCACAGACGCTACTCTTCTATCATCCCATACGGGGGGACGATGATGGCTACAAAAGCACAACGCATAAGTTTCATGCCTGTACTTATGCCTAATGAACATCTCCTAAGTGCCGTTTGTAGAGGAATCAAACTAGGTACTGTTAATCATTGGCGAGATTTCTTGAATGATCCTAAATCAGATGGTTCTGAATTCTGTAGCGGGCATGTACTCCGCCCTTTATACGCGTCTGTTTGTTCTCAATACCATGGAACCACTCAAGATGTAATATTGAGAAACCATAGCTTATGGCATTACTTCCGCTCTTTTATCCCAGGAGATCATAGGGAGATCCCAAGTAGAGAAAACTGGTCCACTATTTATAACCACAAACAAAACCTCCATCCGTTAAAGCTGGTCCGTTATAGGCAGACAAAACAATGGAGATGGTGCCTCGAATGTGCTCAGCAAGACTATGACACATATGGCTTCAGCTATTGGCATGTAGAGCATCAGTTACCAGGAATATCGCATTGCCAACATCACCCTGAATCACAACTCCGAGGCGCATGTAATTCCTGTGGTTCACAAGTGACAGATATAAGAGAAAAATCAGTACGGCTGTTTCCTGAGAATCGGTGCCCTGTCTGCCATACCCCGTTTGATAACTATGAGAGTACTCCCAATCATCCCATCATTGACTGGGTAACTGAGATTTCAAGGCAACTGCAATCAGGGTCTGAGTTAGATGTTCAGCTATTGAGGAAAGATCTTTTTGAAGCACTTGGTATAGACCCAAAAACGAAAACTGCTGCAGGTATTAAGCGTACAAGCATCGCAAGGAAAATGATTAGGGACGAGCTTCCGTTAGATGTCATTAACTGGTTTTTCCAAACGGAAGAGCGCGGTTCATTTAAAGCTGGAGACAACATTTCTCCACTTGATCTGAAACTACTTTACGACACATCCAGTTTCGTCCACCCACTGAGCTGGCTGATCATTAGTTGGATTATTCTATCAAAGAACAGAACTCTGGATAGCTACCTTATCCAGTAGGAGATTATCATGGGAAAAAGTAATGCAAGTAACTCACGATTAACCTTTTTCCCATCACCTCTACCAGACGAAACCGCCTACTCGCTGGTCAATCGCTTCTATGAGCGGTCAGGAATGTTCTCAATATGTTCAACGCTTGATTTGCTATTTGGCAGGCACTCTATGCAAGTCTCGTCTGATTTCTTATCAATCATGCCAGAGCTGAGTAAAGCGTGTGGTTTGTCGTTTATTGAATTTGTTCGATCTCATAGCATCATTCCATTTTTTGAGCCTTTTTTATCATCCAGCGAATACCAACAATTATTAGGTACTCTAGAGCAAGGTCAAAGTTCAAAGGCTATAGCTGAACTATCACTACTAGCTAATAGGTTGGATATTTCAGATCCGAACTTCAAATCTTGCCCATCATGTATGGAAGAAGATAAAGAAGAATATGGCATCCCATATTGGCACTGTATCCATCAGTTACCGGGGATTTCTTGTTGCCCAAAGCATGCTGTAAGGCTCATCGAAACGAATAAATGCAGGAATAAACTTATATCACCTAAAGAGATATACCACTCAGTGCCAGTTTCTTTGAATTCAGCTGAGTATCTCTATGCGGTTCTCGCCACAGATTGCTTTGCTAGTTCCCACGCTCTAGAACATAAACAGCTATACCAAACTTACCTTTATCTGCTGGAAAAAAAGAACCTACTGACAGAAGCTGGACGCATTAGAGAACAAGCTTTAAAGAAAGCGCTGTCAAAATATTGGGGGGGCTTGTTTAGTAGGCAGTCTTTTGAACGGCTTAATCCACTTGGTAAAGAAAGCAGATTTCCTGAGTGTCTATTTCATTCCGAAAGTGCGCACCACCATCCAATGAAACATCTACTTCTAATAGGTTTTCTTTCGGGGTCATGGTCAAACTTTATAGGAGCCTTTAGCCAACAGCCGCAATTAGAATCGCAACGTGAATATACTCTAACAATGGCTATCGATCCTCTAAGAGATAAGAAACGAGTAGCTCACAATGCTCTTAGAAAAGGAAAAAGCCTTACCTCTGCTGCAGAGGAATCAGGCCTGTCTGTAACCACAGTTAGATGTTTAGCTGAAAGCAAGGACATCGACATAGCTATTCGACCGAAAAAAATTTATGAAGTCGAACGAAGGGCAATTATAAGAAAGCTGATGATCGGAGCTTCAACTCGATCTTTAGCGAAAAAATTTCGAGTATCAATTGGGGCTATTGAGCTGATTCTTAGATCTCACCCTGAGCTTATCCCTCTTAGACATAAAATACGATTCTTTAACTCAGTTCGAAAGCACAGATCTACTCTAACTAACACATTGGCTGCCAATCCAACTTATTGCAGAAATGAGATTAAGAAAGCAATTCCTAGTTCTTACACTTGGCTTTTTAAGCATGATAAAAAGTGGCTATATGGAAACCTTCCTCCTGAGATCCCAAGAGCTAAAAGGCCGCCAACCGCCATGCATCTCAAATCAAGAAGGAAAAAAACTAGGGAAATATAGCCATGTAGCCTATGAGGAGCAAATGGCATTAACCAACTGAGTGTCCGCAGATACGGGAAAGTCGAGGGATGAAATTACTCAGTTTAAGATACCTTAAACCGAGTAATTCAGTGCAACCTGCCACTTCTGTTAAGTGCCAGTAGCTGATATCCCAATCAGCAAGTGGGATGATAAATTTTATATCTCCTCAACTTATTGAAGCCCTCCTCGATCCAACCACATCTGATAAATTTCTGGGGTCCACTTATTCTGGAAATAGGCAATAGCTGCGTCCTGCTCTTTGTCGCTGAGTACATCACCAAACCCAGGCATTGTTCCACCAAATTTAGCTCCACCTTCTTGCACAGAAGTTTTCAGACCTTTCAACGGGTGATGCCACGCATGAGCCGAACCATTCAGGGGTGGTGGTGGGTATTTCCCATTAGGCAGAGGCTTTCTCCATTCTTTAGTTCCCTGTGCTCCTGCACCATGACAGGTTGCACAATTATTCTGAAATACAGTCTCACCAAGATCTACTTGAGATTGGGTATACCAGCGGCCTTCAACCTTAGGTTCAGATTCAAAACAGCCTGAAAGCCCAGTCACCAGAGCCAGAACAATTCCTGTTCGTATAATCATCTATCTAATTCTGCCTTCATCTTCAAATACTCTTCTTCAGAAATTTCACCTTTGGCATAACGCTCATCAAGAATATCAATGGCTGTTGATGAAGCCTCATCCCTTCCGGACAAGGCTTTTACGATTAACACAATCACCACAGCGATAATCAATAACCAAATTATCATCCCGAACCCATGCCATCCTGATGAAAACATTCCATCTGCATGCCACATGATTAGCCTCCCACTTAATAGTTAGCGTATTCTGAGAACACTCCTACCTCGCCCTTAGAATCGACGGAGTAAACTTTGAAATCATGTTTTGGAGCCCCCGGCATATCCATGCCTGGACTTCCTGATACCATCCCGGGTACCGTTAGAAGCTTTATATCTGCATTAGATAGAACCTTTTTAATATCCTGTGCAGGTACATGCCCTTCGATAACCTTGCCGTTGATCTTAGCCGTATGACATGAATACCCCTGTTTTGGCACTCCCAGTTGCTCTTTCAATGGGGTCACATCAGAAAGCACATGGTCCCTGACAACAAAATTATGTTCCTTCAGGTGCGTTATCCAGGTTTTGCAACAACCACAGCTTTCGCTGCGGTATACATCAATTTCATATTTAGTATCGTCTCGCCCTTCCAACCAGTAGGGATCGCCAGCATAAGCAGGTAGGGAAATAGCTAAGAAAAGCACAACGGCAATTTTTTTAATGCTTGCAGTTACTTCATTCATTACTGTAAAACCTCTCCGTGACCCTCAGTACACAATTCTTCTAAAATTGGGCAATCATGATCCGCATTACCCGGACATGATTTTGACATTTTAATCAAAGCTAGCTTGATATCTTCGAGGTGCTTAATCTGACTCTGTACACGCTCTAGGTTATGCTGCACTTTCTCTTTCACCTCAGCGGATGCACGGTCAGGATCATGCTGAAGATCCAAAAGCTGCTTGCATTCATCAAGGGAGAAGCCCAGCCCTCTGGCCCGCTTTATAAATCCCAGTGTTTCTAACTGGTCCTCTGTGTAAAAGCGATAACCGTTATCGGACCGGCGAGCCTTAGGGATGATCCCCTTTTCTTCGTAAAAACGGATTGTCTTACTGGTCAGGCCAGTAAACTTTGCTGCTTGTGAGATATTCATTCTGATATTCCCTGCATAAGTTAAATGCACCCACGCCTAGAGCTGATGGGTATTACTTTGGATAAGCAGGAAGCATTACGCTCCTGATGATTAGCTCATCAGGACTTGAGGGGGTCTATCTTTCTGGGTGAGATACAGCGACATCAAAGTCGCCTTATAAATAGGCTTGGTAAAGGGTGGATAAGCTATGTCCAATGATGTAACACTGGAAATGGCAGAACAAAGATGTCCTCCACATGAACTCTGTAACTCGCACCCTGGCTGATCAGCACAATCAACGGCTGAATGCATATCACCTCCCATCTCTACCATAGAGTGCATATCAGAAGACATATGCTCCATTGGCAAAGCTGCAGCCACACTCATCTGAGTTGTTCCAAACAACGTCATTAAAAGTGCAAAGATGGTGAAAAACCGTTTCATGTTCATGCCTTTTAATATAGCTCCACACTACCCACTGTGACAATAGAGTCTAAAAATAGTTTTTTATTTTTTACCGCTTTTCTTGACCTTACTCTAACTGGAAGGCTTAAGCTGAACTAAATCGTAAGGGAAATACAACCATGTCCGAAGCTACAGAAGAGACTCGAAGCATTAAATTCTCACGTGTAGGAGACAGTGAGAAACTGACAAAAGAGTTATCCAACCTTGATGGAGTAATCGGGTTACTCATAGCTGAAGATTGGTTAGAGGTTTCATACGATGCAGCACAAATTCAGTGGAAAGGGATTGAACAGGTAATCACTAACAACCATTTTGAATTGAAATCCGACCTACTTAGCAAATGGAAACGTAGTTGGTACCAATATTCTGATGTAAATGTCAGGGACAATTTCAACCACAAACCCCATTGCTGTAACAAACCACCGAAATAGTACTGAAACGGAAGCAACGGCGAGAAAAATGAAATATCTCATTCCTAAAAACTGGCATTATATTTTGATAGCTGCTCTAGTTTCCTGGAATAGTCTATCTTTCGCTAATAATCATCCAGATACGGCACCCTCTCACCATGCCACAGCTGCTGAGTGCCTCGGGATATCTGAAAGCAATCTACCCAATTCCGATTTTGGCCACTGTCCCCCTTCAATTTCAGCAATCTCTCCACCACAGAGTGTTTCAGCGGAATTTATCGCTGCTTCACCCCAGGATGATATTGATGACCTCTATCAGTTCCATCTCTATCTACGTGAAAAGAAACCCCCTCGCTTTCCCTTCACTCCAAATCAACAAGTTAACTCGGCGTAAGCTGAAATGGAGTACTGAACTGGTCGGGTTTCACCCTCCGCTACTGTCACAATTTTTATACGCGGCCGACCAGTTCCTTTTTAAGTAGAGGTTCACATGAAAAAGTTAATTACCACAACACTACTATCAATAGTTTTTATTACCCCGGAAGTTATCGCAGGGGGAAAAGAGCACAATGCCCATGGAATGCAACACCACAACGAGATGATGAATAAGCATCACATGAGTATTGGGCAACCTGGCAAATACTCTGAAATCACCAAAACCCTATCGATTAACGCCAGCGATCAAATGAATTTCAGCCTGAGCAGCATCGAGCTTAAGGCAGGGCAAACCATTGAGTTTGTCGTAACAAATACCGGGCAACTTCCCCACGAATTTGTTCTTGGCACACGTGAACAGATCGAGATGCACCGCCAAGAAATGAGGGATATGCCTGATATGAAGCATTCCGACAACAACACACTATCTTTAAAACCAGGCGAGACAAAAACTCTGATATGGAAATTTACTTCCGTTGGTGACTTCTTAGCCGCATGCACCTTACCCGGGCATTACGAGGCAGGAATGATTACAAAAATAAACGTCGGTAAGAGTCAATAAGGGGAACCCTATGAAAAAACAATCACTACCAAAACATATAAACTCCAGCAGACGCCGCTTTGTTACCGGCTTAGCAATGGGTGGAGTTTTGGCGGGATTCGGCTTTAAATCCCAATCTTTATTTGCCGCTGCCTCACAAACCGGCACCCCTGAACTGAGGGGCAATAACTTTGAGCTCACAATAGGTAAGCAAGCGGTTAATTTCACAGGTGCTCCACGTTTTGCTACAACCGTTAACGGTTCCTTACCCGCCCCTGTGCTGCGCTTCAAAGAGGGTGAAACTGTAACGCTACGTGTTACCAATACTTTAGCTGAAGACAGTTCAATTCATTGGCATGGATTGATTCTCCCTCCGGAAATGGATGGTGTACCCGGCTTATCCTTTGCTGGAATCAAACCCGGCGAATCCTATAACTACCAGTTTAAAGTCACGCAGTCTGGCACCTACTGGTATCACAGCCATTCAGGGTTTCAGGAACAAACGGGTCTTTATGGAGCCATCGTAATTGAACCCAAAGAACCACCACCGTATACCTATGATCGCGATTATGTCGTTATGCTATCGGATTGGACTGATGAAGATCCAAATGACGTCTATGCCAAGCTCAAGAAGATGAGTCACTATTACAACTTCAACGAGCGAACACTCAATGATACTTGGCGCGATATTAAGGAAAAAGGTGTTGAAGCGACATTTCAGGAGCGTGAGATGTGGAATGTCATGCGCATGAGCCAAACAGATATCTCGGATGTGACCGGCTATACCTATAGCTTTCTGATGAACGGTATTACACCTGCAGAGGGTTGGAAGGGATTATTTAAAAAAGGTGAAAAAGTATTACTGCGCTTCATTAACAGTGCAGCAATGACATTCTTTGACGTTCGCATCCCCGGTCTGAAGATGACAGTTGTTGCAGCGGATGGTCAATATGTTCAACCCGTTTCTGTTGACGAATTCAGAATTGGTGTCGCTGAAACCTATGATGTGATTGTAGAACCTGAGCATGACATGGCTTACACAGTATTTGCACAAGCCATTGATCGATCAGGCTATGCCAGAGGTACGCTCACACCAGATTACGCTTTAACTGGTGAAGTTCCTGCTCTTGATCCAGTACCACTACTAACCCACACCGATATGGGTATGGGCATGGACCACAGCATGCACAACATGGGTAACTCTTCCCAGATGGACCACTCCCAACACAACATGAATAGCTCAGGGCAAATGGATCACTCGCAGCACAATATGCATAACTCTGGAAAAATGGACCACTCCCAGCACAACATGAACAGCTCGGGGCAAATGGATCACTCGCAGCATAACATGGCAAATTCTGGGAACATGGACCACTCCATGCATTCCAATAGTAGCCAGGGAATTAAGCATGCAGACACCGAGTATGGTCCTCATGTGGATATGCGGGCCGATAATCCGCAATACCGATTAGATGACCCTGGGGTAGGTTTAAGAAACAACGGACGACGCGTTTTGACTTACGCAGACCTGAAAAACCTCAACCCAACACCTGATCCGCGTGACCCAACTCGTGAAATTGATCTGCACCTTACAGGTAACATGAGTCGTTACATGTGGTCAATCAATGGAGTTAAGTACAGTGATGCTGATCCTATTCAGCTGAAATACGGAGAACGAGTACGCATCAATTTTGTTAACGACACCATGATGAACCATCCTATGCATCTACATGGCATGTGGAGTGACCTCGAAACAGGTGATGACCGGTACATCCCCCGTAAACACACTGTCGTTGTACAACCAGGAGCTAAAATCAGTTACCGAGTAACTGCAGATGCTAAAGGTAAATGGGCATACCACTGCCACTTGATCTATCACATGCTTGGCATGTTCCGCGAAGTACACGTTAGTTAAGAGGGAGAGTGAGATGAATAATACTGTTAAGAAAACACTAGTTTTAGCCATGTTCGCCCTTCCGTTCCAGGCAGAGGCCGGAGGCAAAGATGACCCATTTTTAACCATGATCACAATTGATCAGTTAGAAAAAAGGGATGCCAGCTCAGGCAAACCATTTGCTTGGGAAGTACAGGGCTGGGCCGGATACGATCTTGATAAATTTGTTTTTAAAACCGAAGGTGAACGAGCAGACGGGGAAACAGAGAAAGCCGAGTTACAATTGCTGTATAGCAAAGCTATAGATCCCTATTGGGACATTCAATTTGGCATAAGGCATGATTTCCACCCCAAGCCGACCCAGGACTGGGCCGTCATTGCCTTGCAAGGTGTAGCTCCCTACTATTTTGAAACTGATGCAAGTCTGTTTATTGGTGAAGATGGCCAAACTGCTCTGCGATTAGAATCCGAGTATGAAATGATGCTTACTCAGCAATGGGTACTATCGCCTGAAATTGAGCTGAACATTCATGGTAAAAATGATGAGGAGCGAGAGATTGGCTCCGGCCTCTCAAACATTGAAGCAGGCCTTCGCCTTCGTTACGAAGTGAAACGGGAATTTGCCCCCTATATTGGCATTCATTGGGAGAAAAAATTCGGTAAAACCGCCGATTATGCACGAGAGGAAGGTGAAGACACCAGTGATGCTAAATTTGTAATTGGAATTAGGGCTTGGTTTTAATCAATAAAACCTTTGTTCCGAACAAAAAGAAGCCTACAAGGCTTCTTTTTTATATCCATCACCATCAGAAATAATTATATAACCGAAGCCATAAACATTATTCTGAAATAACTTCACATATCAGAAACAAGCTTAAACCCCTAAGGAACATGCGATTAAGTCCCTCAGCATGAGACAATCCATGCTCTGATGTGCTGAGGGCTATCCATGGATCACCAACTCTCCTTCGCTGACAGCGAATTCAACAACAAGCGCCGCCAAACCCGTAAAGAGAAATTTCTAGGTCGCATGGAAAAACTGATTCCTTGGCAGCGGTTGGAATCAGTGATTGCCCCTTACTACCCAAAGGCCGGTAACGGTCGTAGGCCTTATCCGTTATCAACCATGCTGCGTATCCACTGCATGCAGCAGTGGTATAGCATGAGCGATCCGGCCATGGAGGATGCGCTTTATGAAATCGCCTCCATGCGTTTATTTGCTGGTCTCTCCTTGGATGGAGCTATACCCGATCACACCACAATCATGAACTTCCGTCATCTACTGGAACGGCATGGTTTAGCTCGCAAAATATTTGAAGAGGTTAATACCTGGTTAAGTGATGCCGGCGTGCTAGTCAAAGAAGGTACTTTGCTGGACGCAACGATCATCGAAGCACCAAGTTCTACCAAGAACAAAACTGGTGAACGTGACCCTGAAATGCACCAAACCAAGAAAAGCAATCAATGGCACTTCGGAATGAAAGCCCATATCGGCGTTGATGCCAGAACCGGTCTGACGCATAGTTTCACAACTACCGCCGCTAATGAGCATGACCTCAACCAGGCCGAACACCTTCTTCATGGCAAAGAAGAGTTTATCTTCGCCGACAGTGGTTATCGTGGCGCTGAGAACCGTAAAGAGCTCGAAGATGTAAAAGCGGACTGGCATGTTGCTGAAATACCCAGCAAGGTCAAAGAGCTGAAGAAACATCCACGCATCAATAAAGTTCTATTAAAAACCGAGTACCTTAAAGCCAGTATCCGGGCTAAGGTTGAACATCCGTTCCGGGTCATCAAGTGCCAGTTTGGTTTTACCAAGGCTCGCTATCGTGGGCTGATGAAGAACGACAGTAAGTTAGCCATACTGTTTGCTCTGGCAAACATTGCTCGCGTGGATCAGATGCTACGGGCGTAGGATAAATCCGCCTACATGCTGAGAAATCGGCATGCAGGCAGTAAGAAATGACCTGCAATCGTGCGATTACGCCGCAAATACAGCTTTCTTGGGAGAGTGAGCTAAAAAGTGGGACTTAATCGCAGGTTCCTTAAACTGATCTAATTACTTCTTCTTTATAGATAATAATAGACATCATATTAGAATTATTATCAGCATCGCTATTTAGCAACATGTTTCGCCTGAAGACATAGATTATGGTTTGAAAGCACTTCAATGATTCGGCAATCAGCCACTGTCCCCCCAGCACATTGCTCTATCATGCGTTTCAACTCCTTTTTCATTCCCTGTAATCGTTTAATCTTTGATTCAACATCCGCCAAATGACTTCGGGCGATAGCATCTACATCACCACAGGAATGGTTTGGGCTGTCATTCAGTGTCAGTATCTCTCGAATCTGCTCCAACGAAAAACCAAGCTCCCGGCTATGGCGGATAAAAGCAAGTCTGTCACAATGCGCCTGGCGATAGATACGCTGATTTCCAACCGTCCGCTCTGGAGCAGGTATAAGACCTATCTGTTCGTAGTATCGAATGGTCTGTACCTGACAATTGCCTGCGATGGCAACCTCTCCAATCGAATATTTTTTACTCACGTAAATTAGTCCTTGAACCTAAAGTTACTTTAGGTATTAAGCTTATACTAGAATGAAGATCAATTCAGATTAAGGGGCTGGTATGGCTGGTTGTGGTTGTAATAGCAATGTTCAATTTGATGGTGTTTCTGCCGAGTACAAACGAATCCTATGGATCGTGATAGCGATCAATGTAGTTATGTTTGTGGTTGAAACCGGAGCCAGTATCGCATCACAATCAATGGCTCTTAGAGCTGATGCTCTAGATTTTCTAGGGGACAGCTTGACCTACACCATTACCCTGTTAGCGATTGGACACTCTCTCCGTTGGAGGGCCTCAGCAGCGTTATTTAAAGGCATAACTCTCGCGCTTATGGGACTATGGGTATTGGGATCTACTCTCTACCGTACCCTCGTCTTAGAGATTCCAAATGAAATGATCATGGGATCGGTGGCTATGTTGGCATTCACTGCCAATCTTATCAGTGCACTGTTGTTATTAAAGTATCGAAATGGGGACAGCAACGTGCGTTCGGTTTGGCTCTGTAGCAGAAATGATGCTATCGGCAATCTGGCTGCATTACTGGCTGCAGGTGCGGTTTTTGCTACCCAGAGCCCTTGGCCCGATTTGATTGTCGCTTTTGCGATGGCGTTACTTTTTCTGCATTCAGCATCGTTAATCTTGCGTCAAGCCATCGCTGAACTTCGTCAGGAATAGGTGAAAGTATCTGAATATCAGGCTGTTAGATTCATCAGAAAAACTAGAAGGTCATTAAATTCTAGGCTGAAGTCTGGCTCTATACAACGAGACTGCCTTTCCTGATATTACCTGCTCATTCGGCGCTGAGCTGGGCCTTGACATCTTCTAACCACAGAGCGATTAGATTACGCTCAAAGGTAATTGCACACTAACAGAGAATCCCTTGGGTTCTCTGTTAGTAAATAAAATATGCCCTTGATATTGCTCAACAATAGTTTGGACTATATTAAGCCCAAGGCCATGCCCTTTGGCCTGTTCATCCAATCGTATACCTCGCTTAGTTAAGCGTTCAACTTGGCTTTTTGAGCACCCGGGCCCGTCATCGTTCACTACTACCTCAAACTGGTCTAATCCGCCGTTTATATCCACACTGATCACTCCGTCACACCATTTTGCTGCGTTGTCCATGAGGTTGCCCATTAACTCATTAAAATCGGATTGTTCACCTGGAAAATGAGATTGCGGGTCGATGTTGATATCAAATTTCAGCAGTTTATCGGGGTAGATTAATTGAATTGTCGCCGCTAGGCTTTCAACCGCGGTAACAATAGAAAAGCTCTCGGACTGATGCCCTCTACCAGAGATGCGGGCTCTCTTTAATTCACTTGAGATTATCAGATTGAGTTGTTCAGCCTGCTCGATCAGTTGCTCTCGAATCTTAGGAGTAAGGCCGTTATCCTTGGTTTCGGCAATTTGTGTGATTACTGCAATCGGTGTTTTCATGGCATGAGATATATTTCCGACAGCATTTTTACTGCGCTCGTTTCGGCTATGCAGATACCCTAGTAGTTGGTTTATAGCGCTGACTAAAGGGGATATCTCACTGATGTCACTGTTGGGTAGCGTGGGTTTTTCACCCCGTTGTAGTGCATCGATCTGACTTTTAATCGGGTCTAATTTGGAGAAGGTTTCGCGGATAACTTTTCGCTGCAGTATTAGAACAATTGCTAAGGCTAAAATAATGGCGAATAGCATATAGCTATGACTTTTATCGAGTTCAGCCAGCGCCGCTGTAGTTTCCTGAATAACTATGAACTGCATAGAATCAGAAAAGGTTTGGCTTAGGATTAAGAAACTACGGTCGTTGTTATCCTGAAACTCATGGAACCCGGACGCGTTAAACCAGCCGTCTAAAGGATACTCGCTGACAAGTTCTGGCGCTGAACTCCAACTACTTGTTTGGCTACGGATAACATAAATATGGCTACTGTGCTGCGGCAGGTTAAGCGTTAACGAGGTACGCTGTTCGGGCGTGGTATGTTGTAAATGTTGCGCCAGCGCCGATCCTTCATGTTGCAGCTGCTGTTTTTGCATCTTCAGGTAAAGGCTGTCAGCCCACCATGAGTGGAAAAAGGTCAACGCCGCAATCAAGGCTAATGCAATAAGGATAAAGCGCTTAAGCAGAATCTTCTCAATCGAAATCATAATAAGCCTTTGTAGCGATAACCTTGAAATCGTCGATTTTCTATTACCTTTTTCCCCAATTTAGTGCGTAAACGACGGATATAGCTTTCGACAATATTACTTTCCCGTTCGGCATCAAATTGATAGAGAGTATCGAGCAGTTGCTGTTTGCTATAGAGCCGCCCCGGATTGCGTAAAAAATGTTGTAACAGACGATATTCGGTAGACGTCAGAGAGATACGCTCGCCGCTTTCCAGAATGATTGCATCTTGGGTACTTTCATCTAAGCCAATGCCACCGGCTGAAAGGTTCGGGCATTGGTGTGGTTTACTTCGACGAAGTAGAGCTTCTAAACGCACCAATAGTTCTTCCTGACGGAAAGGCTTACAGACGTAATCATCAGCCCCCGCTTGAAAAGTGATAACCTTCTCTTCCCAATTATCCCGAGCAGTCAGCACTAATACCGGCGTATGCTTATGACTCTGCCTCCACTCTGTAAGCAGAGACAAGCCACTACCATCAGGCAATCCTAAATCCATAACGATAATGTCGTAGCTGATTTCATTCGTCATATAGCGGGCGTCACTCAGCGTACCGCTGACATCAACTATATAGCCAGAAGCCTCTAAGTTATGTTGTAGTTGGTGCGCTAAATTAAGATCATCTTCAATCAGCAAAAGACGCATGTTGATCTCCTACTACCTACCTGTAGGAGACTGCAACAGGCTTGCAGTCTCCACCTGAGTTTTACTCCTCAGTCTGGTACTTATATTTTGAGAATACGTCATAGAGTGATGGTATCACCAGCATCGTGAGCAAGGTTGATGAAATTAATCCACCGACTACAACTGTGGCTAAAGGCTTTTGGATTTCCGAACCTATATCAGTCGACAGAAGAATAGGAATAAGGCCTAAAGCTGATGTCAGCGCCGTCATTAAGACCGGACGCAATCGGGAACAAGCACCTTCATACACTGCTTCAGCCATACGCTGACCATCCTGTATTCTCAGATTGATACTTTCCACCATGACAACACCATTAAGTACGGCCACACCAAACAGGGTTATAAATCCAACCGAGCTAGGTACGGAAAGATACTGACCGGAAATAAACAACGCAGCGACACCCCCAATCAGCGCCAATGGCAGATTGAGTAATACCAAAGCAGCCTGCCCTAAGGAGCCAAACGAGAAATACAGCAGCAAACCAATCAAAACAATGGATAAGGGCACAACTATCATCAAACGTGCCTGTGCGCGCTGCTGGTTTTCGAATTGGCCACCAATATCTACGGTATAGCCTGCTGGGAGATCGACATCTTGTTCAATCGCGGCATAGATATCGGCTACCACGCTGCCCATATCACGGTCTTGGACATTAGCTTGAATCACCACGCGGCGTTGGACATCATCCCTGCGGATTTGCGGCGGACCTTCTTCAATCGCCACTGTCGCTATATCACCCAAGCGAACGATAGCGCCATTGCTGGCTTGTAGGCGCAACTGCCTTAAATCTGCAGCAGATTTACGTTGATCTTTCTTCAGACGAACATAGATATCATAACGTTCGTTACCGTTGATGACTTGACCCGCGCTTTGACCGCCGATACCTGTTTCCACCAGTTGAATCACATCAGCTACAGCCAAACCATAACGAAACAGTTGTTCACGGTTAGGGCGGATTACTAACTGGGCTTCACCTTCTACTTGTTCCATTGCTACATCAGTGGTGCCGGGGATCTGTTGTACCACTCGTTCGATCTCGCGGGCTTTATTCGCAAGGGTATCCAGCTCGCTGCCAAACAGTTTAATCGCCAACTGAGCTTTAACACCGGAAAGCAATTCATCTACACGGGTCGCTATAGGTTGTGAGAAAGTGAATAACAAGCCGGGATGCACTTCTAGGCGTTCTTGCATTAATTCCTGTAATTCACGGCGATTGCTGGCGCTAGTCCATTCATTTACTGGTTTGAGACCAATATAGATCTCGATATTAGATACTGGCTCGGGGTCTCCGCCTACTTCTGCTCGGCCAATCCGGCTCAAGGCATAAGTCACTTCGGGGAATGCCAAAATCTCCTGCTCTAACTTAGGTGCTACCGAGAGAGCTGTTTGCAGGTTGGCTGAAGGCGCTAAAGTAACACGCAAGTTGATGGTGCCTTCTTCCAGCTCTGGTACAAACTCAGTACCTAAACGCGGAAGTAATAACAGGGTACCAACCACAGCCAAACCTGCAGCAGAGAGCAACCATTTTCGTTGTTTTAGTACGCTGTTTAGGAGTTTACGGTAAGCCCGGTCAATTGGCTTTAGCAATGGGCTTTCTTTTTCTCGAATACCCTTACGGAACAGCAGACTAGCCAGTGCAGGAACAACAATCAATGCCACGAGCAGGGCTGCCAGCATGGCGATAATTATTGTGATCGCCATGGGCTGGAACAACTTGCCTTCCACCCCTTGTAAACTGAACAGAGGTGCAAACACGACAATAATAATCATCACAGCGAAGAAGACTGGGCGAGCAACCTCTTTCGCCGCCATGATAATCCGTATCGAAATACCGTGGTCATCTTTACTTGCTGCGAATGGGTCTTCAGCACCTGGAGCTGTATGGCCTTCGTGGCGATGGTCTGGGTGGCTTAAGTGTTTAAAGATGTTTTCCATCATTACCACGGCACCATCAACCATCATGCCGATGGCGATAGCGAGCCCGCCTAAAGACATCAGATTCGCGGACATCCCATTAAATGACATAAACGCAAGCGCTAAACCAACCGACAGTGGAATAGAGAGAAGTACCAACGAGGTTGCGCGCAGGTTTAATAGAAATAACGCCAGTATAATCACGATAAAGATAAATGCCTGAACTAGAGCCGTTACCACCGTGCTGATCGCTTTTTGTACCAGATCAGATTGATCATAGTAAACTTCAAAAGTAACGCCATCTGGCAGAGCTCGATTGATCAGATCGATCCTTTCTTCAATCGCTTGGATAGTTGTATTGGTATTGCTACCCATACGTTTAAGGACAATTCCAGATACCACTTCACCAAGATTTTCTATGTCACCGTCACTATTTTTACGTGACATAGTTACAGCCCCTTGGCGGATCTCACTGCCAAACTCAACCGTGGCAACATCCCCCACACGGACCAGAGCACCATCGACCTCTTGTAGAGGAATTGCAGCAATATCTTGCAAGCCCTGACGGTCGCTACGCAACCAACCAACCCCACGTACAACCAACTGTTCACCGCCACGGTCTAAGTACCAGCCGCCGGCATTACGGTTGTTTGCTTCAATCGCTGTGATTAAGTCATCGCTGTTGATCTTGTAGGCGAGTAAGCGTTCGGCATCCAGATTGACCTGATACTGGCGAACTTCACCGCCAAACGAGAGCACATCGGTAACGCCATCAACCGGCATCAATAACAGTTTTACTACCCAGTCGTTGAGGCTACGCAGTTGCATCACATCATATTCACTGCCAGGTTCTGCTTTTAACAGATACTGGTAGATCTGCCCTAGACCTGAAGTGTTTGGTCCCATCTCTGGGATGCCGACTCCGGCTGGGATCATCTCTTTAGCCACTTGAAGCTGTTCAAATACCTGTTGGCGGGCAAAGTAAATATCAGTGCCTTCCTTAAACACAACCGTAATTCCAGCAAGGCCCGTTTTAGAGATAGAACGTACCTCTTCAACATCAGGCATCGCATACATAACCGACTCAATTGGGAAGGTTATGAGCTGTTCGACCTCTTCAGCGGCTAGCCCTGGAGCTTCAGCATTTACTGCAACTTGGATATTAGTTACATCAGGAAAGGCATCAAGATTAAGCCTGGGGATTAAAAATACGCTGCCAATTAACGCAGTGAACACGGCTATTACCACCAGAAGTCGGTTGGTAACTGACCAGGTTATTAGTCTGTTTAACATCTCGAAATCCTAGTGGTTGTGGATATCAAAGCCAGCTTTGGCTTGCTCTGAAGCGAGGAAAAAAGTACCCGATGTGACGACCGTAGAACCTAGTGGCAACCCCTTAATAACACGCCCCTCACCAGTCTCACGAATGACTTCTATTTCCTCTAATTTATACTCACCGGGGGATTGCTCGATAAAAACACCCCAGTCACCATCAGGGGTGCGGGTGAAAGCGGCTTCCGGTAGATATAACTGCCAAGTGTGTTTATCCAGTGGCATAACCACCTGAGCAAATTGTCCCGGGTGGAGGCGATGCTCCTGATTATTGACACTGATTCGCGCCATACGGGTACGAGTTACTTCATCCAGGCTATGTGCGAATTGCAGCAACTCCCCCTGATACGCTTCAGCCCCGACAGTGAGAGAGATCGGTGTGCCCTTGCTCAGGTTTAAAGGCAGGTTAGGTGGTAGTTGTGCTTCCACCCAGACCGTTGTTTCATCGACCAGCGTAAATAAAGGGTCGCTGCTGCTGATTTGTTGGCCAATCAGAAAATCATCTTGTTGTACTACACCTGCATGCGGTGCTTTCAGTACAAACTGACCTAAAGGATTTTTACTGGGCTGGATCAGCTGGTTTTGGATCTCGCTGTTAGAAAGTCCAAACGCGCTAACCTTAGTCAGACTTTGTTGGAAATTAGTTTGGGCCTGACTATAGCGGTTTTTACCCGCAAGGCTCTTGCCCAGTTTACGCACGATCTCCCATTCTTTTGCATCATTTTTAAGGTCAGAGAAACGGTCTGCAAGTTCATCGGAAAACAGAGTAACCAACGGCTGTCCTTTAACGACATGATCACCTAACATGACATGGCGCTGAATTACACGGACATCTGCTTGGGGGGAAACAATGCTGCTGTTATAGCGGTTAATTACGACTTCGCCAGGGACTATTCGGCTATCTGCTAGTAATACTGGCTTGAGCTTGGTGGTTTTCAGGTCGATCATCGCTTGCTGTTTGGCATTTAGGTGAACCGTACCTTCCTCTTCTTCATGTCCATGCTCATCTTTGCTGCCATGAGCATGCCCGTCGTTATCACTGTGTTCCTCTGCAGAAGCATCCTCATGACTTTCTTCGTGCTGATGTCCAGCTTCTTCTACATGGTCATGGTCTTCATCGTGCTTGTGCTCCGCTGCTTCGACATGGTCATGGTCATGGTCATGGTCTTCATCGTGATGGTGCTCCGCTTCTTCATTATCATGATGCTGCTCAGCGTCTTCTGCATGGTCATGGCCTTCTTCATGCTTGTGCGCTGCTTCTTCTGCATGATTATGATCTGCATCCTCAGTATGGCCGCTATGACCTATGTTGCTATGAACCTCTGTGGCTACATTCTTTTGTGTCGGTATAGGATGGTTCTCACCTGCGTAAGCGCTGCCAACTGCAGCTGCCAATAACAAATTGCTGGCGAGTAAAGGTAGAGTTTTCTTTTGCATAACGAGTATCTCAGTGATGAAGGCCAATAATTATTGCTGATCTAACCAGTCTTGGAGTTGGTTGCTGGTATGGAGCCAGTCAATCAGTCGGATATCGGATTCGGTGTTCAAATTGATGTCTGCAGCCAGAGCTTGGTTTAGTTGCTGTAAGTTCTGCAGGTAATTCGTAGTTGTCAGTTCGCCAAGCTTCCACAGCTTTTCCAGTTGGCTATTCAATTGCACAAGACTGTGTTGTCCAGGCTTTTGCCAGATTTGCTGTAGTGACTGTTGCTGCTTCAAACTAGACCAACTGCGTTGTAGTGCAGTTTCTATCTCGACTCGCACTTGGGCTAACGCCAAATCTGAGGTTTTAGCACGGGCATTTGCGGCATCGACTTCAGCGCTATAGCTATTGCGAATATTCAGTGGAAAGCTGATAGAAAGTGCTATGACATCGTCATCACCATCTTGTCCAAACCCCAGCCCTAAGGTTGGCTCTGCTTTGCTTTCGTTGACCGATTCCTGAACTCTTAACTGTGCTTGCTGAGCTCTTACTCCAAGGGTTTTCACAGCTAAGTGTTGTTGGCTTAAGCGTATAAAGTCCGGCGTTTGGGATAAGGTATAAGGTAGAGGCTGTGGCAAGGTTGGGATCAGATCACCCAACAAAACCGTTTGCTCTGCCTGATAGTTTTGTAAAGCCTGTTGCGCTGCTGCTTTAGTCTGCAATGCCTCGGATGAGGATAGTTTTACTATATCCAGATCGATTTGGGTGGCATCGCCTGCATACAGCCTCTGTTGAGTTAGTTTTATCAGGCGTTGGCTGATTTTGAGCTGATCATCTGCGAGAGACAGCAGGGCTTTAGCACGACGAGTTTCCAGCAAAAGAGTAAGAGCACTGGCTGTAATCTGATTTTCACTTTGCTGTTGTTCCAGCTTAGTAATTTGCTTTTGTAGCGCGGCTATTTGACTGCGGGTATCTCGCTTATCAAACAGATCAATAGTTTGACTTAGTGTTGCCTGATAGGCACGTTCGTTCTTATCTTCGTAACTAAACTCTATTTCAGGGTTATATACAGGTTGCTGCGCAGCGGTAAGTTCGGCTTCTGCAGCGATAACTTGGCTGCCGAGTTGTTGCCATTGCGGCGATTCTGCTAAGCGCAGTTGTAGCTGCTGGCTCCAGTTCCTAGGCGTATCTGCAAAAATATAAGATGAGCTCGCAACCATCAGTCCAATACCTATGGATCGAGTAATTAGTTTTAGCTTCATATAGGGTCCTGAGCACTTAGCTCTTTTTGAGTTCAATCAATAATGCCAAGTACTTTAAAGGCTGAAAATGATTCGAAACTGAATAAATCATTCTCGAGATGACAAAGCTTCAGGAGGGGAACAGCGGAATAACAGCTGTTTAACAGGCACTGCAACAGGTAAAAAGCACCTGTTGAGTAAGTTCATCTAAGTTAAAGTAATTTATTGAGCTGAATGTTTTATGGCTGTAACGGGGCAATTAATAGTGTTTTGTGTCTAATTTTACCCAAATTAGAGTTGCTCTTTCTAACATTTCATAACAACAAGTTCTTATCTCGCTTCCGATAAAAGCCCTCATCACTGAGGGCTTGGGATTATTGGTTCATTAGATAATGGGCTATTGCTTCTAGGTCTTTTTTTTGCATAAAGGAAGTACCATCTCTAACAACTTCCCCCATACTTCCTCCGAAGGCGTCACCATCATGCTTTAGGCCTGATTTCAACGCGTAAGCTAAATCTAATTCGGTCCAGCCTTTATCCAGCAACGCTTGCTTAGTAATAGCAGGGGTTTTCCCTTCCCCCTCGAGCATAGACTTTGAACCCGTGAAAGGATTATCTTGATCTAATGCACCGAATAGATTTCGCTCACTATGGCACGCCGCACAATGGGTAGCAGCCTCAACCAAATAAGCTCCTCTGTTATATTTCTCACTTTTTGTTGTATCAGGTTGGAACCTTTCCTCAGAAAAGAACAATGCTTGCCAAACTGGCAGACCCGCTCTCTGGTTGAAAGGGAATCCTAGCTGATGCTCTTCGGCTGACAGTCCTACCGCTTGGACTGTCTGAAATGCTGCCCAAAGATCAGCAATATCCTGATCACTCAGTTTCGTGTAAAAGGTATAGGGAAAGGCCGGATAATAGCTATCGCCTTTTGGGCTTTGGCCATAACGCAAAGCCAAAGCAAAATCATCGACATCCCATCCACCGATACCATGTACCGTATCGGTTGTCAGATTAGGTGCATAAAATGTCCCGAAAGGCGTTTTCAATGGAGGTCCTCCTGCCAGAGGAGCACCACCGTTAACCACATCCGTATGACAAGCGATGCACCCAGAAGCTCTTGCTAAGTATGCTCCTCGGTTAACATCACCTTTCAACTCTTTAAGCGAACTTGCAACAGTGGCTTCACTGTTCAGGCTGTTCCAACCCATAGCTAAAACAACACTAAGTCCTGAAAGAATAATAAGTGCTCGTTTCATTACTCTTTCTCTTTTCTAAATCGAGTGTGACACGATGAACAGTTATCAGTCACCATTTTAAAAACCATTTCAACCGGCATTTTTCCGTATTCTTCTGCGGTATGGACCATGTGCCCACCCATCATGGATGAATTACCCATCATATGGTCACTACCCATCATATTGCCGCCACCCATCATACCCATCATCCCTTTCTGTTCAGTCGGGGTGTCTTTATTCTCTGCTGCGTTCGCTAAACCTTCACTTAAAGTCTCTAAATGATCCGCCAACTTAGAAAAGCGATCCCATTCATCCCAAATAACCGCTTTTGCTTCTGTAGGATGCTGCAAGCTGCCCTCTGGAAACAATTTTGTTAAAGCATTACCTGAATGGCCTTTAATCACCTCGGCTGCAGTTCTGACCTTATTTGCATCATAAGGGGCTTTGCCTTTGAACATGTCAGATACTTCTTTCATAGAGTCTTTCATATCCCCCATTGCATCCATTCGCTCTTTTACTATCCCTTTAGCACCACCGTGAGCCATAACAACTGCAGTAGAAACTGTAAGGCTAACCGCAATTAAATACTTCGCTGATTTCTTAAACATTATTTTGGTCTCTAATAAATTAATAAGTCACTGCCACTTAAAACTAAGCGCATGTTATGACTTAGGAGGTGGAGGATCTTCAATAATTATGAATGAATAAGCACCAATGCTTTTCAGTTCGCAAGCCACTTGAGTGAAGTGAATTCGGGTAATAGGGAAATTTTCCAGAATGGCTATAAAATGCCCTGAATGGCACTCAAATACATGCCCATCTGCATGATCATGGACATGCTGCACCTCACTACTATGAAGCTTTGTTGATAAGTCACTTTTTTCAAAAAGTTTAGCCTGAACAGGCTGCACCAGTAAGACTACTATCAACAGCAGATACTTAAAGAATAGCGTCATTGCGATTATGAATATTGTCTCATCCCGAACTTAATCTCTGTCAGCTCTATAAACAAATTCGCTGACTACAGCTTTTTCTTTAGTATGAATCCAATAGAGATCATCGACGGGAAGAATAGCAACCAACCCTTCACTGTCCGCATTGACCGATACAGTCTCCACTATCAGTTCTGCTACAGCGTGTGCATATTCCGCCGAGGTATAAATATCTACTTGCAGATGGTCTACCAAATTCTCTTGACCATACTCTTGATTATATACGCCATGCCCACGAACATCATGAATAGTGTATCCGCAGATCCCTGCTTTCCTGAAAGCAGCTTCTAGCTTGCTTTTCTCCATTTCATTAAAGATAGCGCTGACTTTCTTCAAACTCATTGCACAACCTCCGTAGAAATAGAAATGAGGGATAACCTCCCTCATTTCTTATCTGGCATCAAATGTTATCGATGCATTGGCATATCTTGCTGAGATTGATGTTCCATCATTTGTCGCATCATTCTCTGCATCATTTTCATTCTCTGTTCCATCATTCCCATACGTGAATCCATATGTGGGCAAGGCTCACCGTCCGCCTTTTTGTCTCCCATCATCCCTCCGTCATGCATCATATCCATACCCATTCGCATCTGTTTCATATGCTCATGCATCATTTCCCGACGCTTTTCAGGCTGTTTGTTACTCTGGATCTCATTCATCAAACTTTCAGTTTTTCCCATATGCTCATGCATATTCATCATCTGAGATCGTTCGTTATTCGAACCGCCCTGCATCCCCATCTCCTGCTGATGGGCATTTACAGATAGACCTGCGCCCATCAAAGCAACACTGAGTATTCCTATCATTAAACGTTTCATCACACGCTCCTTGATTGCAATTTCTAAAGCTAGCTTCCACAATTCTGAACAACTTTTTCAGAATTGTGCCCGTAACCTTTGTCTTAAAATCTAGACCTTCCAGTAACTGGAAGGTCAATAGGAATAGTTGTGGTGAATGGGTTTACAGTAATTTTTTGAGATGAATCAGGTTTTCTTTGAAGATATACGGCAGAAGCCTTGAGACGGCACATCTAATGCACTGTTGAATTTACTCGACATATTCTGAAAAGCGATTAGTCCGGTTAACTCAACAATTCCATCTTCATCGTAATATTTACGAAGTTCTTCCATTTCAGCATCGGTTACTTGCCTGTCACTAAAAGTTATCGCGTCAACATATTCCAAGACAACTTTCTCATGTTCATCAAATAAAGGACTTTCTCGCCACTCCGATAAGGCCTCTAATTTAGATTCTTCTCCAGCACGTTTAGCGTATATGTAGGAATTGACATCAACACAGAACTCACACCAGTTAATTTGAGAAACCCTCACCGTAATCATTGATCGAAGTGAAGGCGTGATAACCGATTTCCTGGAATCCAAAGCACCAAACAGTAGAGCAACGGTTGTAAACAATCGGGGGATACGCGCCCAGAGAAGTGCAGGCTTGAGTACCATGCCGTATTTGCGGTTTTGATTCCAAAAGAATGGCCGAAGATACAATGGATAATCCTGAAGCTTTTTAGCACTGATACGCATCTTGCCCTCCACTATCATTTTTTATGGCAACTCCAGGGTTTATGGGTGTAGTTATCATGTACATTTTTATCCACAAACCGGTAATAGCCTTCTTTAAAGTTTGACCACCAATCATGACAGATTTCTATTCCATGCTTCGTGATCACCTCTTCCAAACTATCAATACAAAGGCGTGTTGCGTCATACTCCAGAATGAATACCTTTTGCTCCGGATCAAAACTCACCTCATCAATGCCGTAAAGCTGATCGATCTCCTCAACCGCTGCACAAACCTGTTCATCCGAAGCTTTCTCAACCTTCAGATGTCTCTCTACCAGATTAGTTTCCGATACCCCTAAACGATGCTCTTTTTTCATGATACAACTCTCCCAATTTGCGGAAGAAACCTCGGTGTAGTCTCTTTGTATACTTCATATTCGCCACCAAATTCGGCTAAAGCGATGCCTTCCTCATACTTTGCTAACCGCACATAGATAAAGACCAAGATAGGGAACATCACCAAGGTTGGAATCGTTGGCCATTGCAGTAAGAAGCCAAACATGATCAGTACAAATGCCAAATACTGCGGATGTCTACACCGTGCATACCATCCGTCTTTCGCTAAACGATGCTGCTTCTGTGCTTGAAACAATACATTCCAAGCCGAAGCTAAAATAAAGAAGCCAATAACAATCAGTGCATTGCTCGCCAAATGAAGTGGGTCGAAATGGGGGTCACCTTCGAATCCCAGTAACGTATGCAGAAGGTGACCATTTTCATGGGCATAGAAATCGATTTGTGGATAGATTTCACTCAGCCATCCCGAAAGGAAATAGATCGTTAAGGGGAATCCATACATCTCTGTAAAGAGCGCAATGATGAAAGCTGAGAATGCCCCCAGACTGCGCCAATCCATTTTGCTTTTAGGTTTAATAAAACTAAACGCGAAAAAGATAAAAACAGCCGAGTTAATAACAACCAAAGACCACAATCCATAATCATTGCTCATGTTTGTGCTCCTTTTGATTTGCTTCTTCTCTCGCCGCTTTTAAACCCTCAATGTAACCTTCCCGATAAGCATCGTTTTGCTCACCCTGTTCGACAAAGTTCTCATGCCTATGCTCTGGAGAAGGACTAAACTCTTCCTCCTGCTTAGCATCGTGCTTATGGCCACCGTGATTATGATTGCCATGCATAAACAAGTGCATCAATGGACACATCAGTAAAAACAGATAGGGCAGAAAAGGAAAAACATGCTCTGCATGCTCAACTAACAGGAAATAGCCTGCAACGGCAATCATCAGTAATGCCGCGAATCCACTTTTAGAGCACCAGAATGAAGACTTCTTACTCATTGTTCGGTCCCTCCACAATCAATTCGCCCCGGTACATCTGCATCTGACATGAAAATGGATATTTACCGGGTGTTAAAGCGTCAAACTTTATCTCTCGCGCTTTGTTTAAGGGGAGCTCTTCACTTAGTCCTAAGTCATCAAACTGTACAATGGCCGAGCAAGGCGAGCTGTCTTTACGAACAAAACTGAGAATAATGGGTTCGCCTGCCTGTACATGAACCTGTGCTGGGCTGTATACCCCGTTCTCAACCGTTATAGGGACCGTGCCTTTGGTTACTGCTGTAGTGTCTGGTTTATAAAGCCAAAACCACCAGATGATTAAGCCGATTAATACGAAACCTAATAAATTAATTATCAACATGATGCTAGCCTCCCTGATTAATGCTCTGATGCTTTAAACAAACGTAAACGGTTGGCATTACTCACCACCGTGAGCGAAGAGAAAGCCATTGCCGCCCCGGCAATAACTGGACTCAGCAGTAGTCCAAAGAACGGATACAAAACACCTGCTGCAAACGGGATACCTGCAACGTTGTAAATAAAAGCACCAAACAAATTTTGCTTAATATTGCGTAATGTCGCTTTACTGATAGCTATAGCATCAGCCAATCCATGTAATGAACCGCGCATCAGAGTTATGTCAGCACTTTCAATCGCCACATCAGTGCCTGTACCAATGGCAAACCCGACATTAGCTTGAGCCAAGGCAGGCGCATCATTGATGCCGTCTCCAGTCATACCTACGATCTCACCTTGTGCCTGAAGCTCTTCAACCTTGTTGGATTTATCCTCAGGCAAGACTTCTGCAACAAACTCTGTAATACCTACTTTTTCTGCAACTGCCTTAGCTGTTGCTCGGTTATCACCGGTAAGCATTACGACACGTATGCCATTTGCTTGTAGCCGTTTGACTGCCTCTACTGAGTCTTTTTTGATCGGATCCGAAACTGCAATAATCGCAGCAAGCTGTCCATTGATAGCCAAGTACATAGGGGTCTGTGCTTCTGATGCCATACGCTGCGCATCAGCGATGTGATGGTTGATAGAAATTGACCGTTCTTCCATCAACTTTTCATTACCAAATAACAGGGTGCTTCCATCCACTTCACCTTCCACGCCATGTCCAGCAATCGCGTTAAAGTTCGTCACTTTAGAAAGGGTAAATCCTTGGGCTTTGGCTGACTCCACTATAGAAAGCGCTAAGGGATGTTCCGAACCGGATTCCAAACTTGCCGCTAAGCGAAGAATGTCTTCCTCTTTATGATCGCCGGTCAACTGGATCTCTGTAACCTGAGGGCTACCTTCAGTTATGGTGCCGGTTTTATCCAGAATCATGGCGCTGATTTTAGAGGCCGTCTGTAAGGCCTCGCCGTTGCGGATCAACACGCCTGCTTCAGCCGCTTTACCCACACCCACCATTACCGACATGGGTGTTGCCAATCCCAACGCACAGGGACATGCAATAATCAAAACAGTTGTTGCTGACACAATAGCGAAGGCCACGGCAGGAGCCGGGCCAAAATTTAACCAGGCCAATGCACTGAGAATAGCTATGATCATCACAACCGGAACGAAATAGCCCGATATCACATCCGCTAAACGTCCTATAGATGGTTTAGAGTTTTGCGCCCGTTTAACCATCTCAATAATTTGTGCCAGTGCAGTATCTTTACCAACACGTGTTGCTTTGAATATCACTGTTCCAGATTTATTGATGGTACCTGCAACAACTTCATCTCCAGCTGCTTTCTCAACAGGCATTGGTTCACCCGTCAACATGGATTCATCCACAGAGGTACTACCCTCAATAACAATACCGTCAACAGGGATTTTTTCTCCAGGGCGGATTCTTAATTGGTCATCCAGGACAACATCCTCAATGGGAATATCAATCTCTTCACCATCTCTAATGACTCGTGCATTCTTTGGCTGCAGGCCTATCAAGCGCTTGATCGCTTCTGAAGTCCTGCCACGCGCCTTTATCTCAAGGGCTAAACCTAGATCGATTAAACCAATAATCATTGCAGTGGCTTCAAAGTAGACATGTCTTGCCATCAGAGGGACTGCATCCGGGGCAAATACAACCACCATGGAATAGATCCAAGCGGTACCAGTACCTAATGCGATGAGGGTATCCATATTGGCACTGTGATTTTGAAAAGACTTCCAGGCACCTATATAAAAATGGCGTCCTGAAAAATACATGATTCCTAATGTGAGAAGGCCAACAATGGCCCAAGCAATTCGTTCCATATTGGTGGATACAGTCATCTCACCGATAAACATCCCATAGATCATTAGGGGAACGCCCAAAGAGAGGGCAATTGTCATCTCTCTCATCAAGCGGTGATAGTAGGCCGCTTCAGACTTTTCTTTCTCAACCAGTAAATCTTGATCGGTTTGATCAACGAAACTGGCTTGATAACCCACATTTTCAACAGCGCGGATCAAATCATGATCAACCACATCACCCGTCACAAGCACCGTTCGTTGAGCAAAGTTCATCGATGCTTTCTGTACGCCAGTTACTTCTAACAACGCACCTTCTATCTTTCCTACACAGCTGGCACAACCGGCACCATCTATTAGCAGGGTTTTCTCTATGTTTGGGCTGTTGGAACTCATCCTGATCACCTATAAGGCACTGTAAATCGCTCAATAGAAATTTAAAAAGAGCATTTCTGTGATCAGGATAGACCTTCCTGTTGATGTAAGGTCAAGGGGGCTTGAGCTTCTAGATTCAGTTACTTATAAAACTAAAAAGTAAATTACACGTCTTTGGCGATACGATGGTCAAAGTGGTACCAACTCATCTTTATTCAGATCCACCTACTCCACTACATCACTTTAAAAAACTACTGATACCGAATCTGGTAAGGTCTGTTTGAATCATTACTTATAGTCCGCAAGAACTGCGGTAGGTTTGACGGGGCGAGACGTTCTGATAATCAGCTAGTCCAATCATTAGTTGTACTGACGTAAGAATCATGCCTGAAAATGGCACTTTGCATAAGTGGAACTGTTTGTTACAGCCCTTCCACTTAATGCTTACTTCCCCGTACTGAATAAAACAGTTCTTCACAAAACATGTCAGCCCTAAGCTGATATTAACATGTCTTAAACCGAGTAATCTGTTCTCTACACCTGGATGTTCTCTCAAGCAGTGATAGGCACGCAGCTACTTCTAAGTATGTGCCTGGCAAATCGGGGATTCCCATTGGATCGTTGCTTCTTAGTAGAAAGGAAAATAGATCTAGAAGCAGGCGAGACCTGCTGGCCTATTTTTTTAATATCACTGAACATCGAAACACAAGGTTTATTTAGAACAACTAAATAGTAATTTTTCGTAATCATAATCACTTGATTATAGGCTTAGGTAAGGCTTCTTGATTAAAAGAGCTTCCCATTGGTCTAGGTGGCTCAGAGCAACACGGGGTTGCTCTGAAAGTTCAAAAAGTCAGGAAGGCAGGTCTAAGCTTTCCTCACAAAAGGAGATCAAATCACTCAAAGGGGTAGCAAAATCATCTTCGAGCGAATACCACTCGGCAAGGACTTTTCTGGTGTCTGCTTTACTTTGGCTTTCCTCAATGGACTTCTGCAATTCAGGGTAATCATCCACAAACAAATAAGGGCCGTAATAAGGCTGAACACTATCGATTTGATTGAAAAGATGAACGATTGATTCACATAAGTCGGAGGGATTAGTGTCTGTCGATTGTTTAAGCTCCGCCTCCACTTTAAGAACGAAAGCCTTCCAATCGTCCAACGGCAGTGCCACTTCTTTACCTAGGGGTATAAAGTCAAAATCTTCACGATAAAGACCTTGGCCATGATCGATATAAGGATGGGTAGAAATAAAATGCTCTTCCTCCCCTAGCCCTCTCACAGCAAGGCATAGAGTGTTTTCGGTACCAGTATTTATGAAAGGGCTGCGGAAGAAAAACTCGAATAAAGCCTCTTTCGCACAATCCGGAATCCCTGACACCTCTACCATTCTGTCGAACTCTATTACGATTGAATCATTATTTTTCAACCCGTGGTAATCACTAAATCCCAGTGCCCGGGCAAGGCTTTCCCGTAATTGAGATAATGATAGGCTTAGCTCTGAGCGACATTTCCGGTGAAAAAGAAGGGAAGCTATTTTGAATAAACCTGCAGATATAATTCGAGCAGTATCGTGGGCATGAATGTCCATAATAAAAATCCTATTGCTGTTGGTAGCACCTCTAACATCTAACCTATAGACATCGGCATCTTTCGTAACGAGAGGGCTACAACAATAAAATTTTTAATGTTGGGCCGGACGTTGTTATTTCACAGTTTTTACGCTGATGCTGCGTTGGCTCTGCGCCGTAGCAATAAACATAGTACATGATTTGAGAAACCGCAAGGCGATCTACAACATAATCCAAACGTCCAGCGTATCTGTTTGTAGATGGGCTAACCTTGAAATATTCTATTAGGGTTAACTTATAAAAATCATATGGTTACAGGTCTTCTCAGCAATCAAGGCATTTTTCAAGACCACCTGGAGCCCCTTGATGTGCTACAAAGAAAATAACGAGTTAAAACCTCTGAGATGTGAAAATGTATACCCTATTCAAAACCAGCGTGGATTAACTGATGCATGTTGAATACACAACAGATGGTATGAAACACATTTTAGATACTAAGAAGTATCTTCTGATCGTAGATGTTGAACACACCTGCACTGAAGATGGATCTATTCCGCCAGACATGAGAGAAATTATCGAGTTGGGTGCAGTCCTAGTTTGCGCTAAAAGCTTTGACGTTATTAGCGAGTTTAACAGCCTGGTAAGCCCAATTATCCATCCTATTTTGAGTGATTTTTGTATTGAACTTACAGGCATTAATCAAGAGCAGATCAGTCAAGCACAGCCCTTCAGTGCTGTTTTCGAAAGATTCATCGCTTGGTTACCCTCGTCCACAACAGATTATGTTTTTTGCTCTTGGGGCGCATACGATCTTGACCAAATAAATATTGATTGTAACCATCACAACCTAGATGAATTTAGCCCAACAATGAAACTGAATTTAAAAAAAGGATTTGCGAAAAGTCAGAGGATTAAACCTCAAGTAGGTATGAGAAAAGCATTTGAACTAAAGGGGCTTGAACTTGCTGGCAAGCATCACCGAAGTCTGGCTGATGTTCAAAATATCGTTAAGCTACTACCGTACATCTTTCTTCAGACTGAAAAACAGTAATCGTCAATCACACTGTTTACATCAGAAATGCCGTACCAAGAAAAGGCCCTGTTGTGCATATGTTCAACAGAGCCTTTCTGAGCATGGAAGCTACAAATATTAAGAAGATTGAATCAGGATTGAAACAGTATCTCTCTTCACTGCCGTAAAATATTGCCTAACAGCCTTGGGCGCGATGAAAAGTTATAACTTAGCTATACGAGGCTTCTAAAAAGTAGAGGCACTATCTGTTCTTTATTTTTCAGCTAAAGGGTCTGTTTCAGTACCTGCAAGTGGGTCAAAGTCCTGATCAAACATTCGAATGCCCCTACGGGCTTCTCTCAAATTGGCTAACGTTTGGAAAAAGCAGTCTTCGCAAAAATGGATGTTATAGCTTTCCCCATCATGCTTTGAGGCATAGCCCCAGTTTGCGTTTAGCGTACCAAATTCCAAGCTTTGAGTGACGCCGGTTTCTTGCTTACAGCTGTCACCGCAAAGGTCACAACGGAAATCTATAGTGGTTTCAACTTGTTGGAGTCCTTTAATTTCCATAAGAATCCCCCTTCTAAACAAAAACTATAATTTAGCGGCCAACATTAACACCCCGGTTCCGACAGAGATCTTGTACCTCTTTTGTCAGTTACCAGACTTCCGGAAAGTATGGGAACTGACCATGTTGCAGTAATTACGGTAATTTAAGCCAACCAATCAACGTAGTTTACGATTAACGTCTCGAGATAAACCTCTTAAGTCCAACCCAAGAGATGAAGCAAGATCATCCAATGAAGCAGCTCCTGGATTTGCTACACGCGATTTCTTTTCTGCGATTAGTTCATCTAGCCTGTTTTTAACAAGTTCAAGCTGCTGGGGGGATAATCCCTGAAGCCATTCGGATAAATTGTCGTTCATTGTATTTCTAGTATCGATTTGAGTTTGCTTGCGTATCCGTAATTATAACTGCTGTAGCTATGTTTATTACTCAGGATATTTGCCAATACATATAACGAGGCTATACTGTATATATATACATATCGAGAGAATTAACCATGGCCTCACTAGACATAGTTGCTTATACCCAAGCCATCCATTCCATCAAAAAATTTCCACAAGATGTCCACTTCATTGATCTAGGAAGGCTAGATAGAATCATCCCTATTATTGCTGCTGCCTATGCTCAGGAAGTTCCCTCTGATGTGATTGATGCAGCATTACAATCAGCCACCGAACCTGAAGACCTTGAGTCATACCTTATGAGAGAAGTGTGGCTGCACTGATGACCTCACAAGAGCTTCTTACATTTTTAGATATTGAAGCCAGTGGCATCCATGAAGATAGCTACCCAATAGAAGTCGGATGGGTTGATACGGAAGGTAACGAAAGCTCCTTCCTAATTAAACCGATTCCAGAATGGACTCACTGGGATCTCAAAGCACAGCAAATCCATGCTATCCCTCGCTCTGTACTCTTAGATCAAGGAATCACTATTCATCAGGCTTGTTTAGCTCTGAATAAACAACTCGGCGCAGAGGATATCTATTCTGACGCAGCAGTCTATGATGGTGAGTGGCTGAAGACACTATTCAATGCGGCTGGAATTAAACCGAGCTTTACTCTTAGAGATATTCGAGAACTGCTTGATCGACTTCCTACTGATCAGTTCGCTACATTCTTCAAGATACTGAAAGCTAATCCACCTCCACATCGAGCTGTCCCTGATGCTAAACGCATGGCCGATGCAATAAACCTTCTCAGAAAAGCTAATAACATTGTCGATTCGCTATCAGCACATGGAATTCACAAAATCCACTGTATAAGTGAACCGCCTTTCCGACCTGCCCACAGCCTTAAAACATTGTTAGATTGCCAAGCTGAGAGCTTTAACACTCTTTCCTTTGGAATCAATACAACCGAGCTGGAATGCGTAAAGAAGTCCAGTCGGTTGCTAACGGATACATCACTTGAAGATGCACAACTTGTCGTTGTTTTTGGGCATGAATGTTTGAAAGGTTCAGCATTATTTGATTATGAAGATAATCATAACGGCACAATCATCAACCTAGACATCACAGACACCCTGCCTTTGCTAGATCTGGCGCTTATTGATGATGTATTAGAGCAGTTAAGCAGCCGGCTTGTGGGTCTATTCAGACCGTAAAAAGCGCCCAAATCAAAGCCTTTAAATCAGGCAAGAAAGGTTAGGTTGTCTCTGAATTTCCGAATTGGTCATTATAGATTTCCCACTTTCTCATAGGACTTTCTTGCAAATTTCCCACTTTTTCATAGGACTTTTTTGCCCCCCCCCCAACTTTTACCCACGACTTTTGTGATATTTTCCAAATTTCCCGCAGGACTTTTCTTTTTCTTGGGAAGTGTGACTAATCAATACTCAGCACAAATCGCTCTATAACGACCTTCAACCAAAGCTTTAAACTCTGCTTTGAGCTTATCGCTGATAAAGGAAACCTCAATCAGGGACAAAACCTTTTGCTGCGTTTCACCCAACCGTTCCAACACCTCTATGGCCTGTTGCTCGCCTATCCCAATCGCATCAGCCAAACTCAGAAAGTCTGTTTTGGTATAGTAGCCATAGTGCTCGTAAGCTTCTGAGTATTCACCATTCAACTCCTGATCTAATAGCGGCATTGCAAGCAGCCCAAAAACGCTTAATTCATAGAACTCAGTACACAGGCAGTCGTAGTTTGGAGTTAATGAGTCATAAGTTAACCCTCTGTTGCCTGCTAATCGTTGCACACTGAAATTCTTCAAATGAAAATCATCATTACCGACCAGGTACGCAGCTAGAACTCGCTGAAAATAATCACACTGCACGGATACTTTCGCCCCTGTTGCCAGCAACAATTCTCGACCTGCTTCTTCATAGGTGCTGTTATATTTCTCTGATGTCGGTTTATCGGATAAAGAACAAAGGTCCTCTTGGTGCAGTTTCCCTAGAGGTGTTCGATCGAAACGTTTAGTGATATATGCCAACTCTCCGTCTGCATACTGCACCAGACCACACAAGGCAGTATCAATACCTAGTGCCCGACTGATCTCCATACAGAGGTGTTCCATCTCAGCATAATTATGAAAACCATCACGAGTAGGTTTGAGAATATATTCGCCGTCACTGCCAGCCAAGGTTAGCTGCTTTGATATGTTATCCACTTTCATTGGTAACTTTGGCTGAACCCCGGGTATAGAGATACCTTTTACAAACCTTCTTCCTTCGACTAACAGTTCTTTTCGGGTCATTCCCAACTGAGCTGAAACAAAACTGCAGCCATACAGTTCTTGTGCCGCTGAATCTTTCATCAATGGATTGGTATTAGATTCGGGCAACTGCTCGAGAGTAATGAAGCAGCGATTCATGGATTTAATGCTCTCACCGTTACAGCTCCTACTAGGTCCTTACCGTTTCGTAATAACAGTTCAAAGGCATCGTTCTTATCCAGGTTTTCAGCTACCAACTGAGCTTCTCTCATCCAGCCTTCAGCAACGAGATTTTCGAAGAAAGCAAATAGCTCCGTCGCCACAAACGGCTCTTTTTGTAACGGCAGTCGATAAGATAGTGGTGTACCGCTGACTAGATAATCAGAGTCATAAATATACTCGAACCCACCTTGATCCAGTTCTCTTAATTCACCTGCGTACCGGCCGTCATATAGCACTTGTGCAATCCTGCTCATTACATGCCCTCGATATGTGTGTTTTGGTTTACTCTTACCAACAGAAGTACGAAACTAGCATCAGATTTCAATAACACAGGCGGGATCAAATCCGGTCTTTTCTCCATACTCAACATACCCTAGAGGATTCGAAATAAGGCGAGTGTTACCCACCATAAAATCTCGTTTTTCATGGGTATGCCCATATATCCATATATCAGGTTGGTATTCTTCAATGAGTTCACTAAGATCCGATGCATAAGTTCCATCTAGATAAGGATCGCCCACATCATTAAGGCACTCACGCAGAGGTGCATGATGAGTTATTACCACTGTTGGTCCAGGGTATTCTTTGGACAGCTCAGACCTAAGCCATCTTACAGAATTAAGGTGTTCACAGATGGTCTCAGATACCCGTAATTTTCTATAACTTCCCCCAGTACGGATTCGACGATAGTCATTCATACGCTCTGCAATTTCTTGAGTGACTAACGATGTACTGATTTTATCCTCATGAATCCGACAATCCGTCCATAGGGTACAACCCAGAAACCGAACCCCGTTGAATTCAATAGACCTGTTCTCAAGGATTTTTATAGGTGATTCTTCACCTAAAGTTCGAACCGATTTAATACGTGAAGATGCGAGATGGCCACCATAGTATTCGTGATTACCGTAAACCCAGTATGCAGGAATATCCTCAGGCACGTTTTCTTGGATCCAAGGTAGAGCTTTCTTTGCAGTTCCTATATCCCCTGCCAACACCACTACATCAACTTGTTCCCACACTTTTTGAGGTAGTGACAGTGGAGTGATTTCAACATGAAGATCTGAATAAACCAAAATTTTCATGACTCACGATCCTCCTCAGATGAGCCATGGTTTTCAGCTTTTACGGGCTTGGAAGCCTCATCATCTGATATAAAATACACAGGCCCGCCGAAACGAGTCCTCCGATGAGATTTCGAACGGAAATCCAACCATTTATTCCAATCCCAGGCATAGTGACACGAACCTTCACCCGGGATGATTGGGCATCCAGTTCCAAGGGAGTCAGAGAAAAACTCACTCCGCCATGGATTGGGAATATCAATCAGCCGTACGTACGGGGTTTGATGGTTGGCAAAAATAGGTACTTTCTTTTGCAGCTCCTCAATTTGTGCTGACGTATTCAAGTAAGAGGCATCTGCCTTAATCTCCATTAGCTCCTCATAGAGCTTGGCTGACAGCAAAACAAAGCTATCCTCACCGTTCCTCTTCTCAACGAAAACGGCTTCAGCTCCAGATGGATTTGAGATCTGTCTTAGTATGCTATTCAGATTCCTTCGGAAGCGGGAATAAAAGAAAAACTGAGTCATGACAATGTTCTCCCTTTAATGTAGAGATGCAATAAATGCAGGGCTTACTGGCTTACGCCGCCCAGCATCAATCATCATGTAAATCCGATTTCGTGTCTCAAAAGCACCTGGTGAGTGAAACTTTAGGAGAAGAGACGTACGAACCCAATTGCCGACAGATTCTGGCTGGGTGGAGTCGTAAATAATCTGATCCGCCATTAGCATTACGGGCTTTAGACCTTCTGCTGCATATCGTTCGATGGCCTTTTGGTCACAGCGAAGATCAAACCATGTCCAGTACTTAACTACCCGAACAGGCTTGAACGGAGCAATCTCATTTGCGATCTGAACAATCTCTTTGACAGACTTACCTATATAACCTGCATCAAACAATTCCCCTGGATCGAAGACCTCTTCAAAGCTTATCGATAGCCCTGTTCCGGCAGGTGTACTTTGTTCTTTAAAAACGCCCTTATCACCTTCTAACTTTTGTTCGAACTCTGAGCTTTCAACTTCTTCCTTATTTTGATGATTTTTCTTTTTCATGTTGCACCTAACCTATCGATTTATGAGAGAACATTCACAGTACAGCACAACACAAACAACCTCGCAACCAACTGTTTTTAAAGGGAATTATTAATCGTTATAGTATTTAACTGTTTCTAAAGATGCCTTAATTCTTTCAATTTTTTTCATGATTTCTTTCAAAAAAACGACCATCTAAACGTCCATTTTTCTTTCAAAAATATATGGTTAAGAAAAATCTAATCATTGTTTGAAAACAGCCATTAAAAATCCATTTTTTGACGCTATTTTTGAACAATTCTCTGAAAATATTTGAGCCTAAAGCACCCAATTTTTTCGTTTTCGATTTTTCGAAAAGATGGGTTGTATAAGGTAGGAAGATCATTGAAGGGGCAACTTTGTAACCAATCTCGCGGGACATAGAGATGACTAGCTTAGATATCTCGCAACCTAGTAAGGATGAGTACGTATCATTTAGGTGCACAATTTATTACGTATATCGTTATAAATTGTGCACCAACCCAAGAAATATAAAAGTTAACCCCAAATATTTTTTCTGGGGATAACCACTAATTCTCATAGATTTAGATAACTTGAAACGGGAAAGCCATCATACAGTTCGTAGTTAGATATGATCCGGGCGGCAAGGAGGTGACTCAAGCTCAACCCATAAAAACTCTCTGTTCAAGAGGCTAATTGTTTTGCTATTACAACGTAAAACCAGAGAACTTTGCTACAATCCAAGTAAGCATAGATCCAAGATCTAGACTCAAGTGCGGCAGTGTGTAGCATATGGACGCTCTGCTTGATTTAAGCAATACTTAGTACACTAAACAGAGCTAAAATAACGAGAGAAGCCCACCACCAAAAACTCAACAAAATCCTTTTAAAATCAATCAATTACAAATTCACAATCTTTATTCGAATTTTTAAGGGGAGAGTTAATGTTGTCAGGAACCACTTTCACAAACTTTATTCGACGTATAAGCCCTGTTTTCACCCCTCGTTTTCACAATCTTTATTCGAAATCGACATTTCATCATGAACAAAAAACGGGCCCTGAAGCCCGTTTTTTTTAGCTCCGAAAGGCTGCGCCTTTAACTCTCCTCTAATGGATAGACGCCATGTTCATCGTGCACCTCTTTACCATTCAGGGCAGGATTGAATACACACGCCAACTTTAGCTCTGTGTGGGCACGCAGCAGGTGTTCATCATTCTGATCCAGAATATAGATAGAGCCGGGTTTAATCGGATGAATCGCGGCATCATCTAAAGTTTCGACCTCACCCTCTCCGCTGATGCAGTAGACCGATTCCAAATGGTTCTGATACCAGATATGGGTCTCGGTGCCTGCGTAGATGGTGGTGATATGGAATGAGAATCCCATCTTATCTTCTTTCAGTAGTAGCCGGGTACTCTCCCAGTGGCCATCGGGTGATACCACACGTCGTTCTGAATTCTCAGCTTCTTGCAGTGTACGGACGATCATTGTTTAAACTCTCTTAAGCTGTCTGCTGATAAACAGTATCGAAATAGTCATTGTCTTCTGGGATTTCAGATTCCGATGCGCACACATCTTTAATCGCCTGCTCAACAATATCGATCCCCTTCGCCAGATTCTCTTCGCTAATTACCAGCGGGCAGAGGAATTTAACCACCTGATCATCGGCCCCACTGGTCTCAATGATGAGGTTGTTCTGGAAACACTGTTTAGTAATTTTGGAGGCCAGCTCACCACTGACACAATTGATCCCCTGAAACATGCCGCGACCTCGGGTGGTGAAATTACCCTCTCCGTATTGATCAACAATTTTATTGAGACGCTGAGAGATATAGTCGCCTTTCTTTTTGATCTCGGCTGTAAATTTATCATCCGACCAGTAGTGGTCGATCGCAGCTTTTGCGGTCACAAAGGCGAAGTTATTGCCACGGAATGTGCCGTTATGCTCACCCGGCTTCCACTGGTCGATCTCAGGTTTAAACAGCACCACAGCAAATGGCAGACCATATCCGCCCAGGGATTTTGAGAGGGTCACGATATCCGGTTTAATTCCGGCTTCCTCGAAGCTGAAGTAGGTTCCGGTACGACCACACCCCGCCTGGATATCATCAATGATGAGTAGAATCCCATGTTTACGACACACCTGTTCCAGACTCTGCAACCACTCAAAGCTGGCCGCATTAATCCCGCCTTCACCCTGAACCGTTTCCACGATCACAGCCGCAGGATGGTCGATACCACTGCTGGTATCAGAGAGCACCTTATCGAGATACTCTGTCGTATCGACTTCATCTCCGAGATAACCATCATAGGGGATACGACTGACACCGCCGAGGCTTACGCCCGCTGCACCACGATGGTGTGAGTTCCCGGTTGCAGCCAGAGAGCCCAAACTGACCCCGTGAAAACCATTAGTGAATGCGATGATATTTTCACGCCCGGTCACGTTACGAGCCAGCTTCATAGCGGCCTCTACCGCATTGGTTCCGGTTGGCCCTGTAAACTGCATTACATAGTCCAGCTGTCGCGGCTTAAGAATCTTTTCATTAAAAGATTCCATAAACTCACCTTTAGCTTTTGTATGCATATCCAGACCATGGGTAATACCATCGGCCTGGATATACTCGATCAGCGCAGGCTTGAAGATCTCGTTGTTATGCCCGTAATTCAGCGTCCCCGCACCGGCTAAGAAATCCAGATACTGATTCCCCTCCTCATCATAGAGAAACTCCCCTTTAGCGCGATTGAACACGCGTGGGAATGAGCGGGCGTATGACTGAACCTCGGATTCAATCTCTTCAAAAATTTTCATTTATTAGCCTCCAAAAGGCTGATCTATTAATCAAAAATGGGGGACAGGTGCATCTCTATGCCCGAATGGGCGCAAACTGCTTTGCAGGTCCTGCACGATAGAGCACTTCATCTTCATGGCCATCGTGAAAATGCGTACCGCTTTGAAACAGAGTCTGGGCCTCATAATTCATGTGATGCTTTGAGAAGAAGCCCGTGAAAAGCTTTTTCGACGCTTCATTGCTTGGAGAGATGGTCGTCTCCATAAAACATAACGCTGAATTACGACTAAAAAGGCGCTCCAGCATCTCAAAAGCGAGACCTCTGCCACGAAAATTTGAATCCAGTGCAACTTGCCAGATAAACAGCGTATTGGTGCGCTGAGGCGGAACATAGCCCGAGATAAACCCGATAATCTCACCCTGCTCAGATTCCGCAACAATCGATGTAGCAGCGAAATCCTGACATTGCAGCAGGTTGCAATAGAGGGAGTTGGTATCTAGAGGGGGGCACCGACTAATAAGTGAGTGAACCTGAGCCCCATCCATAGGTTCTGGCTTTCTAAAATGAATTTCCATAGTAATACAAATATATCGCAAATCTATTGTTTAGCATTCCTATATATTTTAAAACATCATTCCTGCCCTATTACAAGAGAAAAACCGATAGAATGGACAAAAAGTGCACTAAAATAGTAACTTTATTGTAAGCAAGTGCACAAAAATAACATTGCAATACTAAATATTACTTCGATATGACAGAGCTCTACCGACTAGGGTAGAATTCTTTGCCTGAAAATTAGCTAGGTTTACGATGATGGATAAGAGCCAGGAAGCCTTGGTACTTTTGCGCCAGATTATCAGATCCACTGATATGCAAGAGAAAGAGATTAGCCGCCGAACAGGCCTGACCCTCCCCCAATTGATGACAATGCAGGCATTACGCCTGGTATCCCCTGTTACCACGGGGGAACTGGCTAAAGAGGTAACCCTGACCCAGGCCACAGTTACCAGTATTCTTGACCGTTTGGAGAAGAAAGAGCTCATTCTCCGGGAGCGCGGCAAAGACGATAAGCGAAAGGTCTGGATCACCCTGAGCCCTAAAGGGCTCGATCTGATGAAAGGCGCGCCGACGACCCAGCAGGATATGTTTGTACGCCGTTTTGACGATATGCTGCCCTGGGAGCAATCGATGGTGATTACAGCATTGGAAAGGGTTTCATTTATGCTTGATGCCCAACATCTGGATGCTGCACCTATGCTGGATATCGGTCAGATTGACCGACCTGAAACCGATAAACAGTGAGTTATTAACAGGGTATTTAGGGTTCCTAAATATTTTTACCGAAGCAGCTCATTTGTTATTCAAAATTGCACCATTACAGAGCTGCTTTCTCCTTAGCTGAGACTCCTTTCCAGACAGATAACTGTATAACAACAGAGCCATGACGATGACCATACTACCCAATAGAGTGGTCACTCCAGGGGCTTCGCCCAGAACAATCCATACCCAAACAGGTGCTATCACCGACTCCAGTAATAGAAATAGACTGACCTCGGTCGCACTGATATAACGCGGCGCAATTTGTAGCAGAACGAACCCAATGGGCATCGCAATCGCGACAGAAAGGAACATCGCTCCGATCTCCCCCTGCTTTGCTATCAGCACATCAGTTTCGGAAAAACCGATCAGAAAAATAATGATCCCTCCAAAGATCAAACCCGGCGTGATATCCCTAGGCGCATGCATACGTGACCAGTTAAAATTCAGCGCCATAAAAACAGCACAACCCACTGCCATGAGGTTGCCTGCCAAACTGTTTCCACCCGCCTCATCGCTGACAATAATTGCCATACCCAATAGGGTGATAAGAATCGTCAGCCAGACAGTCAGGCTGATCCGCTCTCGTAACCAGATCCAACCTATCCCTGCTGCGAAGATCGGTGCGGTGCTGATAATCATCAAGGCTGCGGCGGCACTGGTCTGCTGTAACGACTTAGTATAAAAATACGTATTCATCGCGAAGAAGACACCACTTAGAATTCCTGGCCAGCCCGCATTGCGGATTGCCCGGAACACTTTGCTGCGATTTCGGAGCAGTGCGATCAAAAAGAACCCCAGCCCAAAAAACAGCCCGCGCCAGAACAGGACCTCTGTATGACCGATCTCCATCCAACGAATAACAACTGCATCAGGGGTCAGTAACAAAGCCCCCACAAGACTGAACAGCACACCCTTTTTACGCAGGGCGCGCTCCTGTATATGGATCATGATTAACCTACGGCAGGCAAAAGCAGCCCCCTCACTCAGTGAGCAGGCCGCTTTTATCAGAAAGAGTAAAAAGGTTTCAGGTCAGAGAGTTCTGACGCTGTCTAAGATGTGATCACGGGTAAACGTGGCCAGGCGCGTTGATGTAACATCTCGCATCCATTGTCTGTGATGAGTATATTCTCTTCATGCACCATCATTTTTCCGGGCGCATAGGTCATACCCGGCTCCAGGGTCAATACCATCCCAGGTTCCAGCACGACATCTCCCCCCTCTACATGTGAGGGCCATTCGGTTAACTGCATTCCCAGACCATGCCCCATGCGACCAACATCGTTCCCCAGTGCGCCCGCAGCTTCGAGTACATCCCACATGGCACGCCAAACATCACCGGTGCTCCTGCCGGGAGCCGCTACCCCTAACCCGGCTTCGGTAGATCTGTACACGGCATCGTAAGCGGTATGAGTGGCAGGAGGTACGTCGCCAAATGCAAAATTACGGTCAAAATCACTGAAATAACCATCGAAATTAGCCCCGGTATCGATGATCAGCACATCGCCCTCATTGAGTCTGCGATCGGTGGGTCCCATAATGATATTGTCATATCCATCCGGACCTGATGCAGAGATAAGGTATGGGCAGCTATCAGCGCCCAAACGCAGCATCTCAAGGTGCATCGCCTTACACGCCTCTCGTTCAGTCATCCCCACTTTGAGGTTATCCTTAAGATAATTAAAACCTGCACTGGTCACCTCACAGGCAAACCTGATTTTGGCAACCTCTGCGGCTGATTTAACGCTCCGGAGCTTACGCACCAACTCACTGACATCAACCAGTTCATGCTGGCTTAATGCATGTTTCAATTTCTCAAAGTTACTCGCTGGCATCCGTAGGTGGGTTTCAGGACCAAGCATCCCCCCCAACTTAAACGACCCTTTGGAAACCTCTGCCAGGGTCTGCCCCAACAGAGAGATCCCATCATCTTCAGGTCTGGGGGATGGCCAGCTACGAACATCCTCTATCCAGGTCTCTTCAAAACCGGCGACACCAATTTCAGGAACTACTGCTATCGGCCGGCCTGTAGCAGGAACAACTAAAAACCACGGCCGGGTTGGACTCTCCCAAAACTGCGATTTAAACCCACTGAAATAACGGAATTCAGGTTCAGTTGTAAAAAACGCTGCATCAATTCCACTGGCTGTCATTAAACCCTGAAGTTTCTCAGTACGCGCTTCAAATTCTGATTGTGCAAAGCCACGGGGGGGCGTTTTACCTAGCATTGTCATAAGAGCTACCCTAATGAATATTGCCTATTCTCTTAACGTTATTTCAACGTCATTTTCCAAAAGCCAGATCACGTAATAACAAAGCGATATCAGGCACAAAGATCAGCATCGCTGACATCATGAAAAGAATCAGAATGAATGGCAGCGTCCCTTTTATCACCTCCATATAGGGCTTATTAAAAATCGCAATCGCTGTGAAAATGTCACACCCAAATGGTGGTGTAGCTGAACCTATGGCCATTTGAAGCGTAATCATCACGCCCACCAGCACGGGATCAAGACCCACATCTGCCACAATCGGTACAAATATCGGAGTCAGAATGACCAACACAACCAATGAATCTACAAACATACAACCAACAAAAAATGCCAATGCGATCACGAACAGAATATATTCCTTGGAGGCATCTTCCAGATTGAGAGGAGCCAGAAGATCCTGTGGAATCTGTTCAAATGAGATATACCAAGAGAACGCCTGCCCCATGCCAACCAGAATGAACACCACCGCGGTAATAAGACCGGTACTGAGCGCTGCATCCGCTACATCTTTGTAACTGAGTTCCCGGTAGATCACGCACTCAACAATAATGGCGTACAACACTGAAAAAGAGGCAGCCTCTGTAGGTGTTACCGCACCGGAATAGATCCCACCCACAATCAACACAGGAAAACCCAGAGGTAAAATCGCTTTTTTAATCGCTTCAACTTTCTGCTTTAGCGTTGTTTTTTCAACGACGGTAACGCTATCACCCTGATAAACGCTGTAGATAAAGCAGTAAATAGAGAACATAATCGCCAGCACAACACCGGGACCGATCCCTGCAATGAACAGCTCACCTACACTGGTATTCGCCAACGTTCCATAGAGGATAAGACCAATACTTGGAGGTATCAGAAATGCGATATCACTGGCATTGATAATCAGCGCCATAATGAAGCTATCCTTATATCCTGCCTGAAGCAGTTTCGGCCTCATAATCTGACCTACGGATACCACTGTCGCCTGAGTTGAACCGGAAACAGAACCGAACAGCGTACAACTAATACAGGTTGTGATCGGTAAGCCTCCACGCATGTGCCCCACAAACGCTTCTATCAGGCCGAGTAAGTTATGCGCGGTATGCCCTCGGGTCATGATGTCGGCGGCCAGAATAAACATCGGCACTGCAATCAGTGCATTGGGTGAGATCCCGGTCACCATCTGCTGAACGATGACTCCGGGGTCGATACCGGAAAAATGCACCAGCCCGATCAAAGCACCTACGGCCAGCGGGACAACCATCGGGAAACTAAGAAACAGCAGGATGACCATCGCGGCTACAAGCGTAAAAGTGACAACGTAAACGTCTAGTTCACCTGCGATGACATCTGCAAAGAAATCTAAAATTGAACTCATAATATTTCACCCTTTAGGTTTCTTCTCAGCTGTCTGTCACTTCGTACGACAGGTAGATCTCTTTATGGGTAAGGTTCATAAAGAATGCGATCAGATATTGAATACCAGCGATCCCTAAACCGACCGGGATAATGGAATAGATGATATAGACCGGAAACTGCAGCGCCGGGCTTAACCGATTGATATCCTTAAGTTCCAGCACATAAAACACTGCTTTATAAGTGAGGTAGAACATCAAAAGTCCGGTGATGATTGAGATGACAGTTGTCAGTATTTTTTTTGCTTTAAATCCCAAAGAATCATACAAAGCCGTCATACGAATGTTTCGCCCCTGACGGACCGCATAGGCAAATCCGATAAAGGTAACCGCAACAATCAGGAACTGATTCAGCTCTTCGGAAAAGAATAAACTCTTACCAAAAAAGTACCTTCCAATTGCATTAGCGGTTGAATTTGCCATCATCAACAAGATTGAAAAACAGATAATGAATTTTTCTACTGCCTCGGTAATAGCACTGATGTTATGGAATAACTTTTTCATAAGAGCCTTCCTGAAAACCACAAGGTTATATGGCTTTATCAACGTTCAGTTCGGTTGCGCGGAAGGGTTGGGTACACCCCCGCGCAACTGAGGGAGGGATAGGTTTAAGAAGCGTCTTTGACTTCCTGAATTAGGTTTTCAAGGATCATCTTAGCGTTCTTACGAGCGCTACTTTTTTTGTCGTCCTCGTACGCGTTCTCTACCACATCATAGTAGGTTTCATGCAGGGAGCTACTTAGCTCTTTGAAGCGACTACGCTCCTGCTCATTTAATTTCACCACTTTCATATCAGGACGTTCGGCCATAATTTTGTCCATATTTTCCTGATTGATCTTCAGCTGGTAGTCATGAGCAGCCTGCTCTGCAGTGGCAATCGCAGCACGCACCATCTCCTGTTTTTCAGCAGATAGGTCGTTGAACCATTTGCTGTTTGTGGAAACGGTTCCCACATAAGGCTGTTGCCCAGGGAACATAAGGTAATCCTGAACTTCATGCCATTTTGCGTTGTAGATGAAATAGATCGGGTTAACCATACCGTCAACCGTTTTTAGCTGGAGGGAACCATACACTTCACCCCATGACAGAGGTGTCGGCGTTGCGCCAAAGGCCTTGTAGGTTTCCACTGGAATCGTAGAGGTAAAAGTGCGGATCTTCTGTCCGGCAAAATCTTCAGGACTCCTGATCGCTTTATTCGCGCCCCAAACCATTTCACCTTCCGAGATCATCGTAAGCAATTTAAGATTGACGCTTTCAAAACGATCAGCCAGATCACCGTAGATGGTCTTACTACTGGTCAAAACCTTGCGCACTACATCAGTATCGGTACCCAAAACATAGGGGACGCTGATCGCCTGTACTTCTGGAACATAAGATCCCAGATGACCGGTACCCACCGATACGAACTGCACAGTCCCTTTTGATGTCAGCTCTACGATGTCATTCTCTGTACCGAGTTGACCGTAATAGTAAATTTTGACCCTGATATCTCCATCAGACTCCTCTTTTATCTTTTTAGCGAAAGCCTGTGCAAAAATATCCTGTACGTCTTTCTTGTCCTCTTCTGAAGCGAACTTCCAGGTTTCAGCATGTGCACCAAAACTGATGCCCACAGCCAGAAGAGCGGCTAATAATTTATTCATTTTTGTTTCCTCAGGTTTTATTTTTAGAATCAAGGTTTTTGGTTTATCTATTTCAACTGGTTACACACCAACTGCACCCAGTAGCGTGCACCGTACTCAAGAATGCGGTCGTTGAAATCGTACTCTGGATTATGTAAAGCACAGCCACCAACGGACTCCACACCGTTACCTAACAGCGCATAGCAACCGGGTTTAACACGTAACATGCTGGAAAAATCTTCTGAAATTGTCAGAGGTAAACAATCCCCCTCTACATTTTCAGTCCCCAACACCGCTTCAGCTGCCCTGATCGCATGCTTTGTCTGCTCAGGACTGTTGACGGTTGGGTAGAAAGTGTTTTCAAAAACAAACTGGTATTTCGCACCGGCTGACTGGCAGATTCCAGCGACAATTCGCTCCATACTCTCAGAAATTTTGCTCAGACTATCCTCTGTAAAGCAGCGGCAATCCCCCTTAATGACAACTTGAGAGGGGATTACATTTACCGTGCCATTGGTAACAAACTCAGTAGCAGAAACCACAGCGGTTTCCTCTATAGCACTAAGATTTCGCGAGACAATTGTCTGCAGTGCCAGGACAATCTGTGAACCGACAACAATCGGATCTACGCCTCGATGAGGCATCGCTGCATGACCACCAATACCCTCAACCACAATCTCAAAGCTGCTTTCGCTGGCCATCAGCGAACCGGGGCGCACCGTAAAACTGCCTTCAGGCAAGCCAGGCATATTGTGTAAGCCATATACAGCATCCATCTGGAAGCGCTCAAACAAGCCATCATCAATCATCGCCTGAGCACCTTTGCCATGCTCCTCATCCGGCTGAAAGATAAAATGGACCGTGCCATTGAAGTTTCGCGCTTGTGCCAGGTGGCTCGCAGCCCCCAACAGCATGGCAGAGTGACCATCATGACCGCAGGCGTGCATCTTCCCATCATGCTGAGAGCGGTGTTCAAACTGGTTCTCTTCGTGAATAAAGAGTGCATCCATATCAGCCCTCAGGCCGATACTTGCACTTCCATCTCCACACCGTAGGACACCGACTACCCCTTTTTCACCTACATTCCTTGTGACTTCAATCCCGAAGCTCTCCAGCTTTTCTGCGATAAAATCAGCCGTTAGCGGTAGATCAAATCCGCATTCAGGAAAGCGATGCATATGCTGTCGCCATTCGGTCATCTGAGAAATGAGTTGCGGGTCGATAGACATCATAAATCTCCAATAAATCGTTAAGCTAAGCGGCCAAATGTGAACGCATTACGCATCAGTGAACCAAAACCGGGGATATCTTCGGGGTAGTTCATCAACTGCAGGCTATGCCAGACAAGCAATTGATTACTGCTGACGACGGGAATATTGAGTTTTTGCTCAACTACTTCAAGAATAGTTGAAGCCCTCAGCGCTGTGCATGAGATAAACATCAAATCGGATTCAGGATCACAAACAGCCACTGCCTGTTCGGCAATATCCTGAGGAGTGATATAGGTCATGGCGGTATCATCTTCGAAACCAAACCCAGCAATACTTAGAACTTCGTACCCATGTGATTCAAAGAACTCTGCCACCTGATGGTTTACCTGTTCGGTATAGGGGGTCAGGATAGAGACCCGCTTGGCACCAAACCGATCAAATGCCGTTAATGCAGCGGTTACCGGATTTGTTACCGGAACACCTGGGCGTACCTCCTGTACAAGCTCTGTGACACGATCAACACCGATTGCGACCGTGCCCGAAGTGCAGGCATAGATCATCGCATCCAGCTGAGTGCCTGGCAGAATAGAATCTGCTGCCACACTGATACCCGGCGCCATAGTGCGCAGATTTTCAATGGTCAGGGGGTTTACATTCTTAACTCGACTGGTGAAGAACTGGACATCCTCTGGAAACAGGCGGTTTAGGTCTGTCTCAATATTGAAATCTGTTCCCAGTGAGATAACCCCAACGCAACCACCTTTGGCCAGGTGTTCAAGCGGGTATGCATGTTTTACGGTCAAAACTTTCATCATCATATCTCTCAGCTCAATCATTCATGCTGAGCCTTTTTTATTGTGTCGATACTGATTCGGTATAGATCCATATTAAGGGTTTGCTCTGCAGCCATTCATGAAATACAAACCTGAGAATGAGGGTTTGCCGCAAATTCAGAAGGAAAATGCACAAAATATGCATCGTGGCGTGATTTCATACACCACAGATGAATAAAACTCTCTATGCTTAGAACAACCACTGATCGATAGAAGGTAGGAACCCTATGAGTAACGGGCAAGCTGTACAGTTGGATAGCTTCGATCGCAACATTTTAGCGATAATCCAGGAATCTAACCGAGCCACCTCTGATTACATCGCTGAACAGGTAGGGCTTTCCCCTGCTGCCGTGCAAAGGCGAATGAAACGTCTGCGTGAAAATAACGTCATCAAGGCTGACGTTGCCGTTGTAAACCCCAAGGCCGTGGGTCTTGGGGTAACGCTGATCCTTCAAGTCACACTGGAAAGGGAAAGACTGGATCTGCTCGATACGTTTAAAAAAGAGATGAAGAACAATCCATCCGTACAGCAGTGCTACTACGTGACTGGCAGTGCTGATTTTATTCTTATCGTAACCGCACGGGATATGGATGACTATGAGCGCTTTACCCGGGATGTTTTCTTCGACAACCTGAATGTCCGAAATTTTCAAACCAATGTGGTGATGGATTCGGTAAAAACAGGATTATCCGTGCCATTGTTACTAACCGATGAATAACCAACGCAGCCTTTTAAAATAAAAAAACCTCGCAGAAGCGAGGTTTTTATAGAGCTTTATCTAGCCAACAAGCTGTTGATAAAGTTCAGGATCCGTCGCTCCCTCAGTCCCGATAACAAGCACCTTACTCTGCTCATTGAGGTTTAATACCTCAGCAAACTCGGGGGTCTGCCTAGCGATTACTGCACTCGCGAGCCCTGGTACTGCCGATTCACCCGCTTCAATCGCTGGATCAGACTCATAACCTTTCGCCAGTAGTTGCATGGTTGCAGCAACAGCATCTTCACTCAGTGTCATAAAATCATCCGCGCCATTTGAGAGAATCTGCCATCCTAAAACCGATACCTCACCACAAGCTAAACCTGCCATCAACGTATCCAGATCACCGGTCACAACAACAGGCTCACCCGCCTTGGCACTTAGCTGCAGACAGTTCGCCTGCTCCGGCTCAACAATTACAAAGCGGGGACGCTTCTCACCCCAGAGGTCCCAGAAATATCCCGCAACGGCAGAGGCAAGTCCTCCAACACCACCTTGAACAAATACATGGGTTGGAATCTCACCGTTCAACTGCTCTACAATCTCGGATAACATTACGGTATAGCCTAATGCCACATCTTTTGGCACCTCCATATACCCTTCATAACTGGTATCCGAAACGATAATCCTACCTTTCGCTTTTGCTTCCGTATCAGCTAACCGAACTGACTCATCATAGTTACCCGTAATACGAACGACTTCTGCACCAAAAGCTTCCATCGCCAGCTTACGCCCTTCAGAGACATCGCGATGAATATAGATAACGCAACCACACCCAAACATCTGGGCACCCCAGGCAACAGATCGACCATGATTGCCATCGGTCGCACAGCTAACCACTATCTCTGACACCTCACCTTTCAGGTCACCGTTAAGTAACTCTTCAATAGCAGGGCGTCTGCCGAGGCGAGCTTCTAAAACATTCTGCAACTGACGAGCAACCGCATAGGCACCTCCCAGCGCCTTGAAACTTTTCAGGCCGAAACGGATAGACTCATCCTTGTACCAGATCGCTCCTAAGCCTGCGTCTTTCGCCATATCAGATAGTGAGTGCAGCGGCGTTACCGCATAGGCTGGCCAGGTTTTGATATCCGTAATAGCTTCTTCCGCTTTCGCAACGCTGATCACACCCCGCTGAAGCGCTGAATATTCATTCTTACGGCTCGCCTTCGGGTTGGAGAAATGGGTTAGGTTGCCACTCAGTTTAATCATAATCATCGTTGCCTTTGGTTATAACAAAGTCTGCTTACTGCACATCTTCATAAAACTCATTCTTATGTACGCTATATAAAGCTTACCTTTGTTGCTTTTATCATTTTCTGGAAAACCAGATCGCAAAGTCAGTCACCTCAGAGATCAGTAATCGTGATCAACATCCGAGGTTTTGATTATGAAAAGTTTACGAGAACGGCTTGCGGTATTTCCTCCAATTTTTATCAGGCGATAAGGGATTTACGCTTATTCGTTACTTTAATGAGGGTTTATCGTCATATAGCCCACTGACCTCAATCCTGAGTGTTTCTTCTGTATATACGAACCTCACTCTTTGTTTCGAGAAGGGTCAGGACGGTATGGCACAAAGATCAACTTTCGGTTTCCCTGATAAATTTGCCATGCCAAAACCAGATAGGTGAAAACAGACGGAATTAACCAGTACAGGTCTCCGAAGTAGAGCAACAGGGTAAATACCAGCGAGAACGATGCCACAACCAGGCACACAGATTGTCGCTGTTTAGTTTTACGATCAACAGTAAATGCGCCTCCACATTCAGGACAGAGCCTATGACTGCTCGTCCACCCCTGGTGAGGAAGCTCATTTACCCGAATTTCACAATGACAGTACGGGCAAGTTTTCATATACGAGTTACTCTATTTCCCATAACCATTCACTTATCTATCCCGTCAAAGATGAGCTTTAGCGTGTACTCACACTCTCCAATTTTGCGAAGTCAGGGATCCAAATACCCTCCCCATCTACCTTTCCTTAGAGTAGCAGGTAATAAGAAACAGCATATTCTCACCAAAATATCCGCATATACGACCAAAGTTCAGCACGTTCTTAACCAATGACTCTCAGTCCCTTGGCAAAACTTGATCTATGTCGGCGTAAGCTTTAAGAGCCATCTATAGAATTCTTACAAAGTGATTCATAAATACAATAAATAGCGCATTTTATTTATCACAATGCGCAGAGAGGGTTCTAAATTGAGTATTGCAGAGTCTGTGCTGCCCGAAACCCGGCAGTTTATCTCGGGCAACATGGCGGTCGCACAAGCCGCACGTGACGCTAATGTAAAAGTTGCTGCGGCATACCCCGGCACACCATCTACTGAAATTCTTGAGTACGTTGCGGGATTCCCGGAGATCTATTCTGAATGGTCCATCAATGAGAAAGTCTCTCTTGAGGTGGCTATTGGTGCCTCAATGGCAGGTAGTCGAGCCCTCTGCGCGATGAAGCATGTGGGTATGAATGTCGCCTCAGATGCGTTCATGACTCAGACACTCATCGGTGCAGTCGGTGGACTGGTGATCGTTGTTGCTGACGATGTGGGCCTCTCCTCGTCTCAAAACGAGCAGGACTCTCGCTACTGGGGACGCTTTGCTCATCTGCCGGTCCTTGAACCCAGTGATGCTCAGGAAGCCTACGATTTTACCCGGGCAGCCTTTGCCCTCTCTGAACAGTATGAAGTTCCAGTGATAGTCAGATTGACCACGCGAATCTGCCATGTAAAAGGGGTTGTGGTTAATAAAGAGGCGGAATCTCATGAGACCCGCGGTTTCGTTAAAGACCCTTCCCGTCTGGTAATGGTCCCCGGCAACGCCAAGGGCCGAATTCCCAAGATGATGGCTCGGGACCTTGCGCTCAAAGCGTGTAGTGAAGAGAACGATCTGAACATCATCGAAAGTGGTACCGATACTGAAGTGGGTTTCATCACATCAGGGGCCGCTTACTTCCATGTAAAAGAAGCATTCCCGGATGCCCCGGTTCTTAAACTCGGATTTAGCCACCCAGCCCCGATCGAGAAGATTCGCGCGTTTAGTCAAACTGTTGAAAAATTGGTGGTAATTGAAGAGGTTGAGCCGTTACTCGAAACCGAACTACGCGCCGCTAATATCGAAGTTTACGGTAAAGATATTGTTCCCAAAATCGGCGAACTCTCACCTCCGGTTATTCAACCTGCGATCAACAATCTGCTGGGCAAGGCAGGGGAATATAACAACATCATCCCTGCACAAAATATCTTCCCACGACCACCCACTATGTGTGTCGCCTGCCCTCACCTGGGCATCTACTACTGTCTATCACATATCAAAAACACCATCATCGCTGGCGACATAGGCTGCTACACACTGGGTGCGGGACACCCTTGGAACGCGCTTGATACCTGTATCAGCATGGGGGCCAGCCTCAGTGTTGCTCAGGGTATCGATAAAGGCCGCGGTGAATCCGATCAGAATAAAAATGTCCTGGCAGTCATTGGCGACTCAACCTTCCTCCACATGGGCATGCAAGGGCTACTGGATATCACCTATAACAAAGGTAACGTCACCATTCTGCTTCTGGACAACCGTGCAGTTGGTATGACGGGCGGGCAAAATGCGCCATCATCCGGGATAAACCTCCAGGGTCAGGAAACCTCACAGGTGGATTTCCGTAAACTCTGTGAAGCGCTGGGAGTCAAACCTGAGCGCATTCGCGAAGTGAATCCCTACGAGATGCCTACCCTGTTCAAAGCGTTACGTGAAGAGGTCAAAATAAAAGAACCCTCAGTCATCATTACCAATCAGCCCTGCGTACTAACAGAACGCTATAGCAAACTTCCCCCTCTAAAAGTAGATGATGATAAATGCACCGGATGCGGTAACTGCCTTGATGTCGGCTGCCCTGCAATCACAGTGACTCGTCGGGAAACAGTCATTAAGCCAAACGGAAAAGAGAAGGAGCTGGCCTTTGTACAGATCGACACAGCCGCATGCACCGGATGCGATCTCTGTACTAAGCCTTGCGCCCCGGATGCCATTATCCCAGCACGCAATATCAGTTGTGATCAGCTAACTAACGCGGTGGAAGTAAAGTGAAGCAAGATGTAACCAATATTCTGGTTTGCGGAATCGGTGGTCAGGGTGTAATGACAGCTGCAGATATTCTCGCTACCACAGCCCTTGACCTCGGATATGACGTAAAAAAAACCGAAGTGGCCGGTATGGCTCAGCGAGGCGGAGTAGTCACCTCCCATGTACGTTTTGGCCCCAAGGTTTTATCACCCTCTATCGTTCCCGGAGAAGCCGATCTGATACTGGCATTTGAACCGGCAGAGGCACTCCGCTGGAGCACCTATCTGAGATCAGAGGGTCTGATGATGGTGAACAGCTACGCTCAACTCCCTCCGGTTGTATCGATTGGGTTGTTCGATTATCCCGAAGAACCCTTTGCCCAGTTACTGGAGAAAGGGATAGATGCTCATCAGTATGATGCGGGGCATGCTGCTATCGATCTCGGCGACCGGCGACTTATTAACAGCATTATGCTTGGTGCAATCGCTGATCACCTCCCCTTCCCGGCTGAGACGCTTGAGCAGCACCTCCTGGCACGATTTAAAGTAAAAGGGGAATCCATTGTGGAATTAAATCGGGAAGCCTTCGCTATAGGAAGACGTGCATTTAACTAATGTCACAATAAGGGCTCCAACGGGAGCCCTTATTTTTTGATGAACTACTTATCCAAGCTGCTGTTGATAATCCCAATCCAGACCTGTGGTGAAAGGAACCCGTCTGCCCATTCATCCCACTGCGCCGTTAAGCCCTGTGCCTGCATCTGCTCTACGCTCATACCTGCGACACGCATCTTTTTAACTTCCGCAGCCGTGCCTTCCAGCATCTGTTTAAAGGCCAGCAGATCTTGCTTATCCCCTAAAGGACCATGTCCGGGAATGATGACCGTTTTCTCATCGATCCGCATCAATACATGGTCAATATTTTTGGCCATCTGAAGTACATCACCACCATGATCAACATCTATAAATGGGAAAAATCCATTAAAGAAGTGATCCCCTAAATGCACCACATTAGCTTTTTTAAAAAATACGACGGAATCACCATCCGTATGCCCATTGGCAAGATGAAGTATCTCTACCTCTTCAGCATTAATATGCAGAGTCAGTGATTTTTCATAGGTGATGGAAGGTAAGGCATATTCAGGATAGGGCTCACTTTTCATATTGAAGAGTTTTATCTCCTGAGCAGTCAGCAGCCGGGCCCTGACATTATCATGAGCGATAATCGGTGTTGAATGACCAAAATGAAGGTTGCCCTGAGTATGATCACCGTGCCAATGGGTATTGACGATATAGGTCAGTTTCTCTTCACCTCCAAATGGGGAGAGTGCTTTTTGCAGCGCTGATGACATCACCTTATAGTCATCGTCAATCATCAGGATGCCCTGCTCACCTGATAGAACGCCGATGTTACCCCCACGCCCCTGCAGCATCGAAATGCGGTCTGTCAGTTGGGTAACCTTAAACTCTTTATCTGCCTGGTGATGGTTTTCTGAGTACCCTGATATGGGTATCAACAACAGTAAACTACACAGAAAACCTACAGATCTATTAATGAGATCCGACATCTTCAACTCCTTTATTAAGCTAGTATCCAATGTAGTCTTCAATAATCAAACCGGCAAGGACGTTAGGGCCTGTTCCAATATTGCTGAATCCATTGCAGGCGCTCGGCTTCATTGTGAAACGTCCAGGCCACAAAGCGACTGACTTTCTGACCCTGCGACATCTCAATGGTTTTCACCTTTTTCGCCCTGACCTGCTTTAGCGTTTTATAGATAGGTGCCAGATTCTCTTTTTTTGAGACCAGGCAGGTAAACCATAAACACTGATCCGCAAAATTCTGACTTTCCATAATCATCATCCTGACAAAGGCGCGTTCGCCCCCTTCACACCAGAGTTCAGCGCCCTGACCAGCAAAATTCAGACTTAGCTTTTCAGGCTCATTCACGTTTTTGGCACGGCTCAAATTTCTAACTTTTCGCCTGCTCCCTTTATTTGCTTCCTGCTGAGAGGAATGAAAGGGAGGATTGCAAAGGGTAAAATCAAACCGTTCTTCTGGCCTGATAATCCCATTAAAAACGTGCTTCGCGTTGTTTTGCTGACGGCAGTTCAGGGCGCCCTTTAATACGGGGTTTGCTTTAACTATCTGTTCTGCGCTGGCAATAGAGACAGGATCAACATCACTGCCTATAAATCTCCAACCATAGCTCTGGCTACCCAAGATGGGATAGATACAGTTAGCTCCCGTGCCTATATCAAGCCCGGTAATTTTTTTCCCCACAGGTACACTGCCACTATTGGAAGATGAGAGCAGGTCTGCAATATAGTGAATGTAATCGGCTCGACCGGGTATCGGCGGACAGAGATACCCTTGTGGTATATCCCAGTAACGCACCTGATAAAACGCTTTGAGGAGAGCCTGATTCAGAGCTTTGACCGCATCAGGGTTTGAAAAATCGATCGACTTCCGCCCAGATTTTGACAGGTGCACATATATCTCAAGCTCAGGAAGCGCGGTACATAGTTGTTCAAAATCGTACGATTGTGAATGAGGGTTTCGCGGATGTAGCGTCCCTTTCTTGCCACTGTGGCGAGGCAGTTTAGTATCCAAAGCAGTTCCGGCAGCCGATTAAATGCGGGATTGTAACAAGAAATAGGAGATGGCGTATGAACAGAAGGTTCGTCATCGTGAGAAAAAGGTGGCCGGGCCCAATAGATCACAGACCCCAAACGTATGCTCCCTAGTAGGGCCCGGCAAACTTTCCAGCGATTATGCAGAGATCCTCTCTATTTATATATTCGATACCATACGTACACGGTATTCGTTAGCGACTAAACGCCATTGTGGGACCTCTTCCATGACCCCCACTTGATCCAGATATCTTAATGACAAGCTGCTTGCGAGATCGCATTCACCTTGTACATCAATAGATGGCAACATTGCATCAGCGACATGAACAGCTGTCAGTGGAGTAAACTCTGTACTCACAGAAAGATGTGGAACATGATGCAACATCACCGCTTCCACCACCTGTGGCGGCAGATTCCACAGGGCTAACATGGCGCCGGCCACTTCCCCATGGAAGAATCCAAAAGCAGCTTTCTCTACCAAGTAGATTGGCTTTTGCTTCTTCGCTGAATAGTTCAGCAATTTTTTATACTGCACCGGATCATGAGAAGCCATAATCAGGATACCGATATCATGTAGCAGTCCAGCCAGAAAAGACTGATCCTGCACAGCTTTGCTGGCTCCAGCACGACGAGCAATAGCCTGAGCCAAACGACCGACGGATAATGACCTCTGATGAATTTTTTCAAAAGAGAACATATCCCAGTGCTTATCTTCACTGAACTGTTTATTGAGCTGATTGCTGAGCGCCATACTGCGGATATTACGCAACCCTAATATGGATACCGCTTCTTTCAGATTAGAAATCTCACGTTCAAATCCAAAAAACGAAGAGTTAACCTGCTTCATCACCTGTGCAACGATTGCGGGATCCTGCTCGACAATTTCGCTTACAGCTGACATATCAGCTACTTCTGAGGTAAGTGCATCTGTGAGCATACGATAGATGCGCGGTGGAGAGGGCAAACATCCCACGTTAGTAATATAGCTTTGCAAAGAGGAGCGGTTCAGTAATCTGATCAGCTTGATCTGATATTCCAGCGTATCTTTCAGTTCCTGGATTTGTGTATCACCTGGAAATATTCTGTGTGCGACTTCAGCAGCGCGCGCCTTCATACTGGCATTCCAGTATTCCGTACCTAAAAAGATACGAACTGCACCCGGTTGTACCTTTGCCACTTTACTCATGAGGTCGATATCAACCATCGCTCTCATTGAACAGGGGACGATAACTGCATCAAACACCTGCTCTTCGAGTTGATTTTTCAGGTGTTCCAATGTGTCATAACGCACAAAGTCCCAATTCAGACCTGAAGCACGCGCATCATTACTCCAATGAGCATAGCTTCCCTGCTGATCGAGCATTGCGACCCTGAAGTTATGCGCTGAGTTTTTTGTAACGGTGCTCATGACCTTACTACCTGTGGTTGGATTAATCATCGCTAATCAATACGTGACTTCATTCATTAGCATATACTTATGGTTGAATCGTAGCTTTTAACTCATTTTTTAAAAGACCGTTTTTAGTAAAATTTTAATTAGTTTGACATTAATCATCCTATTACCTGTTTAAAAAACCGTCTCCCCCCCTCTTTTTAAAGGCTTAACGCCCATAACGACTGTTTTTCATAAAATTTTAAGAAAATCATCATTAGAAACTTTCATCTAAAAAAGATAGTAAGGAAGGGGGAAAATGGTTAGGAACGGCTGGATTCAGGGGTCTTCAACGTCACCTGGGATGGCCTTGACCAAACATAAACCATCGCAAAAATTATGGTAGCAACCACCAAAAGCTTCAAGCCCAGATGGAAGGATTTATAAAGGAGTGGATAACTGACCATCAGCAACATCATTATGGTAGAGAGCAACTTCGCTTTAAAAGGGATCACTCCCTCACGCTCCCAATCCTGGATAATTTTGCCAAAATAGCGATTATGCAATAGCGCCTGATGTAACCTCTCAGAACTGCGTGAGAAACAGAACGCGGCCACCAGCAGAAAAGGGGTCGTTGGAAGCAAAGGCAAAATAACACCAATTGCGCCCAATACCACGCAGAACATACCGGAGATAAGATAGAGAGTTCTGACAACGGTCTTTCTCAAGAAGGGCTCCTTAGGATCAGAGTCTTTTGCGATCTCAGTTACATCATACCCTATAAGATAGCAGGAAAAAAAAAGGCATCACACGATGCCTATAATCTTCTCTACTCTGAAAGGCTCTGCACTGCTGCGGGCCTTTTTCTGGTTTTGATTATTTCAGCATAGCTGATAACACTGCATTAAGCTCAGGAATACACGAACCACAGTTGGTTCCACACTTAAGTTTGCTGCCTAACGATTCCGCACTATGGCATCCCTGAGATACAGCATCTTCAATCGCATTACGCCCAACCTGATAACAGCTGCAGATCATCTCACCCGGATCTTCAATTTCACAACCCGTAACACTCAGAATAAATCGTCGCTGCTCTATGGAAAGCTCTGTCTGTGCAAACATCTCTTCCAGCCAGCGTGTCGATGGGATCTGACCATATGGCATCACAAAGAACGCCCACTTTAACTGTTCGCCCTCAAGGCCCGCTGCTCTGAAGGCGGCACTGTGACGATCTTCCAACCAGATATCCACTTCCCCCAGGTATTGACGGCACCATAGGCGAAAGTCATCAATCTCCTGTTCATCAGCCATATAAAAGAAATCCAGATCGTTTTTAGGCACTTTGGCCCAATACTCCACAGGGAGGGTTGGCTGAAAGTCACCGTCACAGAGTAACCAACCCTGCCATAACGGTTTTAGAGGGTTCAGTGCGACCCGGCCATGCTTAGATTCGGGCTGCCCGGAGAGAGGATCAGTCACAGCTTCCAGTAAGACCCCCATCCGCCCCTTAGTCGTGAAGACACTGCTCCAATGCATCGGAACAAACAGCTCTCCAGAGCGAACCGTCTCGGTCACTCGAGCTCGTCCAATATACTCCCCCTGAGGGTGGGTCAACTTAACCAGATCCCCCATCTGAAGTTCATATTCTCTGGCATCCTTTGGATTGATCTCTACAAATGGCTCATCACGGTGTTGAAAAAGTCGCGCAGCACGCCCGGTCATCGCCATCGTATGCCACTGGTCTCTTATCCGTCCGGTATTGAGAATAAAAGGCAGATCAATATTGACCTGCTGAATCGGCTTTTGCGATTTAAGCGGTACAAAACGGGCCTTTTTAGAGGGGGTATAAAACAGGTTATCTGTAAACATACGGGCCGTCCCGTAGGGGAAGTCTTCATTCACAGGCCACTGGACAGGCTTCAATGCATCATAGGATGCCTGTTCTATCCCTGCAAAAAGGCTTATATCAAACGCCCGAGAACAGTTGTTTTCGAAGCCAGAGAGCGCTGCATGTTCAGAAAAAATATCAGCCGGATGCTGATAATCAAATGCGTCCTCATACCCTAGCCGCTTAGCGACCTCACTGATAATCCACCAATCATGTTGCGCCTCACCGGAAGGAGGAAGCAGTCCACGCTGTCTGGAGATTCTCCGTTCCGCATTTGTCACAGTGCCGTTTTTCTCACTCCAGCCAGTTGCTGGTAAAGCGATATCCGCATACTTAAGCGTTTCGGTCTGAGCCATACAATCAGAAACAATGACAAGAGGACAGCTTTCCAATGCCCGAATCACCTGATCACAGTCGGGCAAACTAACCGCGGGATTTGTCCCCATGATCCAGATCGCTTTGACCTTACCCGCCTCGACCGCCTGAAACAGCTCTACCGCTTTTAGCCCCTCTGATCTGGCTATATTCGGAGCGTCCCAGAACCGCTCGACACACTCGATCGATTCAGGCGACGTAAAATCCATATGGGCAGCAAGCTGATTTGCCAGCCCTCCCACCTCACGTCCTCCCATCGCATTAGGTTGACCCGTAATTGAGAATGGTCCCGCCCCCTCATAACCCATTTTTCCTGTTGCCAGATGACAGTTAATGATCGCATTAGAGTTATCTGTCCCACTATATGACTGATTCACTCCCTGTGAGTAGAAGGTCACCACTCGCTTAAGATCACAGAAAAGGCGATAAAAACGCTTGAGGAGTTCGGCATCCAGATCACAATAGGCAGCGATATCGTTAAAACTTTTAAATTGAGACTCCGCCTCTGTCAGCGCTGCTTCAAAACCCTCTGTATATTGCTCAATATAGGCAGCATCTGCCGCGCCTGATGCACTAATATAGGCCAGAAGTCCGGAAAAAAGCTCACTATCGGTGCCCGGTTTCAGCTTCAGATGCAGATCTGCCAGATCGCAGGTTGCTGTTTCGCGAGGATCTATCACGACCACTTTAAGGGCTGGGTTCTTTTTCTTAGCCGATTGCATCCGCTGGAAAAGCACAGGATGATTCCAAGCTGCATTACTACCTACCAGAATCAGCAGTTCTGCACACTCAAGATCGTCATAACAGCAGGGAACAGAATCAGTTCCAAATGCTCGCTTGTATCCGGCGACAGCCGAAGCCATACAGAGTCGAGAATTCGTATCGACATTGGCACTGCCGATAAACCCCTTCATTAATTTGTTTGCCACATAGTAATCTTCCGTCAACAACTGCCCCGAAAGATAGAAAGCGACAGATTCAGGACCATGTTCATAAATTGTGCGACTGATGCCTGTAGCGACCTGATCCAGTGCACATTCCCAACTGGCCTTTTCCCCTTTGATACTCGGGTAGAGAAGACGTCCTCCCACCCCCAACACCTCATCCAGTGAAGCGCCTTTGACACAAAGTCGTCCATAATTTGAGGGATGATTTTTGTCTCCACAGACCTTTCTGACACGCTGACACTCAACATCAGCCTCAACTCCACAGCCCACACCACAGTAAGGACAGGTTGTCTTTATATGCATCCTCAACTCCACACCAGGATTACAGGCTTGGGCTGTATCTAGTTGGTTATCAGGCACTCCAAAGCCATTATCCTTCAAACCAGATAAATACGCCTCGTTGCGCCCGTAATCAGATTTTAATCTCACTATAGAGCGCTTTTCAGCAAACTGTATGCCAGTTAATAAAATCCGATGATTGGAACACTTATTGCTGTTCAACCAGCAGGCCACCAAATATCGGAAATGATTGATGAGTTATACAAACAGTTTGAACGTCCTGTTAATTGATGACGAGCCTGATCGTATTAAAGCGCTCAAAGAAGCGCTGCATAAACTGGGACACCATGTGATCTGCCACCTTCCAGACACCTCAGAACTGAATCAACATGTAGCAGAGACGCACCCTGACATTGTCATTATAGATATGGACTCCCCCGACAGGGATACCCTGGAAAGTATGGCGACAATGAGCCAGAACAATCCTCGCCCAATCGTATTTTTTGCGGAACAGCAGAATGACCAGCGCACAATGGTGGATGCAATCAACGCAGGTGTTAGCGCTTATATCGCTGATGGACTCCAGGCCGACCGGGTTAAGGCAATCATGGCCACTGCTGTAGCCCACTTTGAAGCCCACGCCTCCCTCAGAGAGGAGCTGGAGAAGACCAAAACTCAGCTATCTGATCGGAAGATCATTGAAAAAGCAAAAGGGATGTTGATGTCACATCAGGGATGCGATGAGAACCAGGCTTATCAAACCCTACGAAAGCTTGCGATGGATCGGGGACAGAAGCTACCCGACGTTGCCACTAGCGTCGTAGAAGTTCTTAACCTGACTAACGGCCTCAAACGACAGTAGAAATAAGGAGCAGTCATGCCACGCTTACCCTCCATCGAAAAGAAAACGCTGAAACTGGGATTCATGCCTTTGCTAGATTGTGCTCCATTGATAGTGGCCAGAGAGAAAGGTTTTTTTAAACAGTACGGACTCAATGTAATCCTGCAAAAGGAATCATCCTGGGCTTCCATTCTTGATAAAGTCAGCTACGGGTTGTATGACGGTGCTCATATGCTGGCCCCTATGCCTCTGGCTGCGACGTTAGGCCTAAATGGTAAGACGACCCCCATGGTCACGGCACTCACCCTGAGCCAAAACGGAACCGCTATTACTCTGTCACAAGAGCTTTATTTCGGCCTGTCTGAGAGAGTCGATGACTGGAGTGACCTGAATCAGATCGGAGAGAGTTTTAAAGCACTCTTACACGAGTTGAACTATAAACCGATCATCGCCACCGTTTATCCCTATTCAAATCACCACTACCTGCTACGTTACTGGCTTCAGCAGCTGAAGATTGACACTTTGGAAGATATTCAACTGGTCGCAGTTCCACCCAGCAAAATGCTCGATAACCTTTCAAACGGTGTGATCGATGGATATTGTGTTGGTGAGCCCTGGAACAGCCTCGCTCTGATTCAACAGAGTGGCGGACTCCTAACCACCGGGCATCAGATATGGGGATCCCATATGGAGAAAGTTCTTGGTGTAACCCAAGCCTGGGCGAAGGCTTATCCTCATACCCATAAAGCACTGATCAAAGCTGTTTATTCCGCCTGCCAGTGGTCCGAAGACCCAGAAAACCATGATGAGCTGCTTAACCTACTCTCCCTGCCACCTTATCTGGATAAAGCGGCTGAAGCACTCAAGGGGTTCACCTCCCCCTATTCAATGGAACAACACTATGCAGGTGGTGACTTGAACCACCCAGACCGGCAACAGGGGATTTTCCTTCTAGAACAGATGGAAGCCTGCCAACAGATAGAGGATCCCTCAAAGCTCGACTATGAGCAGGTCAGCGAACAAGTTTTCCGAAAAGATCTATTTCAGCGCTGGTGTGGCTAAATCAGTCTGAAGCTAATCTGTTCTTACCGGTCTTGAGTGATTTAAAACTACGTCATCGCTTGTAAAAGTTGATCTTATCTAAGAGACTATTAATCAGCCAATAGTAACCACAAACAGGGAACAGGAAGTGGGGCTATCCGTAAAAAGGGGGATCGGCATTAGCTAAATAATGTAATACTAAAGCTAATGAGGGATAGCAGTTCTAAGGCCATCAGATATAAATAATCCTCTCCGATATTTTGGCTTTGGTACACAATGGTTAACTTTGTAGGTCGGTTCTCACTGATAAGAAAGTATTTAAATATCCTCATCATTGGTGTGATCGGTTCCCTACTCAGTGTATTTGGATACTTATACAGTGCGAAACTGGAAGCTCAACATCAGCAGACCTCCGTCAGTAAGCTGATTACGGAGCGTCAGTCCCTGCTGGAAACCCGAATAGCTACAACCGTAGAGATCCTGGATGCGCTGGGGAGCTTTATATCGAATACCGCATCCCCCTCCCCCGAAGCATACGCCTCCTTCACCCACCCCATACTGAAACGTCACCCTGAGTTCTGGGCATTACACTGGGTGCCAAGAGTCCCTCATGGACAACGTTCTGCATTTGAGAACGAGATTGCAGCTCGGGGGATCATGACGGGTATAACGGAGCTTGAACCAGCAACTAACTCAATTACCCGCTCCTCTGTCAAACAGGAGTACTATCCAGTCCAGCTGACGGAACCGATGTCGCAGAACCGTTCAATTATCGGGTTTGACGCTAATTCCCGGCAGATGAATAGCGATGTAATCAACCGGACCCTTAATGAAAATATAAATTTTCTCTCATCAGCCCCTTTTAAATTAATTCAGGACAACACAGGTAGCACTTCTGTTATCTTTTTCCGGCCGGTATTCAACATCAGTCCGATCCCGACCGATCTGATCGAGAGAAAACAACAGATCCGCGGCTATATTTTTGCATTAGTTAAACCTCAGACCATTCTCGACAATCTTGCTCTGGGCGACAAAGGTATCGCCACAAGGTTGCGGGATGTAACGTCTGGACAGGTTTTCGATATAAGTAGCAGCCACCAGGATGAGATCCAGACAGACTGGCTGACCGAGCAGGTTCGTTTTGACTCTCTAGGTAGGGAGTGGCAGCTTGATCTATCAATCGCCCCTGACCACCCGTTATTGTTAAATATCTCCAACAGGGCAATCTGGGTTTTGATTGCAGGCTTAAGCTTTACCTTTTTCCTAGCGGGATTTCTGTTTCGTCTATCTCAAGCACATCATCAAATCACCAAGGAAAGGGACAGAGCCCAGAGCTATCTTGATACTGTAGAGACCATCATGATGGTACTTGATCAGCAGGGCCGTCTCACAATGCTCAACCGTAAAGGATGTGAAATACTGGGTTATACCGAAGAGGAGGTTATCAACAGCTTATGGTATAGCCCGAACTTTATGCCAGACCCCACCGACCGCTATGCAAAATACTTAGACTGTATCGACTCAGGACAGGTCAGTGAAGAGATGCTTTATAGCGAAAACCCGGTTTTGGACAAGCAGGGCAATAGGCTTCTGATCGCCTGGCATAATAGAATCCAGTTCGATAGCAATGGTATCCCCTCCGGCATGCTCAGTTCCGGGGAGGATATCACTCAGAAACACTACTTCTCTTCGCTGGAGAAAATCAGAACCAAAGCGATGCAGTCAAACCTTGAGGGCACTTCACTCAATGAGACTCTGGATGAGGTTCTGCTAGGGGTAGAATCCCTGAACCCTGGTGCAAAATGTTCCATTTTGCTATTGGATAAGTCAGGCAAACATCTCCTTGGCTGCTCCGCTCCCTCACTTCCGGATGAGTATAACCAAACCATTGACGGCATTGAGATCGGAGAGGGGATCGGTTCATGTGGTACTGCCGCCTTCCGTGGAGAGAGAGTGATTGTCGAAGATATCCAGCAGCACCCATATTGGGCTGCGTTTAAAGAACTGGCGGCACAGTACGACCTCGGAAGTTGCTGGTCAGAGCCTATTTTTGGTAAGAAAGGTCGTATTTTAGGAACCTTTGCCATCTATCATGCTCAAGCCTGTACTCCGATCGATAGAGATCTCAGCCTAATATCCAGAACTGCAGATTTTATCAGCCTACTTATCGAGGAACAGCAAACAGAGGCTGAGCTAAAGCGCATGGCGACGACCGATGAACTAACCTCGCTGCCAAATAGGCGCATGTTCCTATCTACACTGGAGGCAGAATTTTCCAGGGCTAAACGTTATAACCGCCAGTTATCTATCTGTATGCTGGACCTCGATCATTTTAAAAAAATTAACGATCAATATGGACATCATGCGGGCGACTCAGTTTTAAGACAAATCGCCTCTGTCATGGACTCCATGATCAGAGAAAGCGACATGGTAGGCCGGTTAGGCGGAGAGGAGTTCGGTATCCTATTACCGGATACTTTGGAAGTTGAAGCAATGAGAATGACAGAACGTCTTCGCGCAACCATTGAATCGCTAAAAATCACCGATCAAAATAGCCCCATTCAGGTCACTGTCTCCATAGGGATTACCAGCCTTAAACTCGGTTCGGAGATCACCCGTGCCAGTGAGCTCCTCTCAAGAGCAGATCGCTGTCTTTACTACGCCAAACAAAGTGGACGCAACCAGGTCAGCAACACCCCACTTGAATTGGAGATCAGCCCATAAGGTTTTGACTTTACTTTCATTACCACAGGCGTTTTTCGCCCCCACCTCCTCCAAGTCAACTCGCATATAACAGCAGAGACTGGTCATACAGCATTCACACCAAAATCGAGCAGCCCCCAAGATAAACTGCACTATTTTGCAGCGCACAAAAACAACAATTCAATTACGCCCTAGTTCAAAAACAACCAACCTATTGATTTAACTTAGTTTTTAAAAACTGGCATAAGCTCTGCAAAAGCCAAGTCATCAAACTGACCTTTTAAGGGTCAGTAAAAAGCTTACGGGTTGTCATCTACAACCTTAGTTTCCGGCAAAGGCGCCCTGACTGTTTGCAGCTAGCAAACACGTTCGGCGCCTTTTTGTTTTTTAGATCTGGAGGAGCATTCCATGCTTAAGAAGAAAAAGACTCTACTTAGCAAAGTTATTAGCGGTGCAGTTTTAACGGCATCCCTCATCACAGCCCCAACATGGGCCGCGATTGGAGAGCCTGAAAAGGAAGATCTCAAGTTTGGATTTATTAAACTGACCGATATGGCTCCCCTGGCGATCGCCTATGAAAAAGGTTTTTTCGAGGACGAAGGGCTCTACGTTACTTTAGAAGCACAGGCAAACTGGAAGGTCCTTTTGGATCGGGTGATCGATGGTGAACTGGATGGCGCACACATGCTGGCGGGCCAACCGCTTGGCGCAACCATTGGCTTTGGTACTCAGTCTCACATTATCACGGCATTCAGCATGGATCTGAACGGTAATGCAATTACCGTATCCAACGATATCTGGGAACAGATGAAACCATATGTTCCCAAAGGCAGTGATGGCAAACCGCTCCACCCAATTAAGGCAGATGCGCTGAAGCCTGTGGTAGAAAAGTATAAAGATGAGGGAAAACCGTTCAACATGGGCATGGTGTTCCCAGTATCAACCCATAACTACGAGCTTCGTTACTGGCTCGCTGCCGGAGGAATTAACCCAGGATACTATGCACCACATAAAGGTGATACCTCCGGTACCATCGAAGCGGATGCACTACTCTCAGTGACCCCTCCACCTCAGATGCCAGCCACTATGGAAGCAGGCACGATCTACGGTTACTGCGTAGGCGAGCCCTGGAACCAGCAGGCGGTCTTTAAAGGGATAGGTGTTCCGGTTGTAACAGATTATGAGATCTGGAAAAACAATCCCGAGAAAGTTTTTGGTGTTTCAAAGAGTTGGGCTGATGAGAATCCCAACACTCACCTTAAAGTGGTCAAAGCGATGATCCGCGCTGCCAAGTGGCTGGACGATAACCAGAATGCCAATCGGCCTGAAGCGGTTGAGATCCTCTCTCGATCTGAATATGTAGGTGCCGATTATGATGTTATCGCCAACTCAATGACCGGAACCTTTGAGTACGAGAAAGGTGATAAACGTGAAGTACCGGATTTCAATGTCTTTTTCCGCTACAACGCTACCTATCCCTACTACTCTGATGCGATCTGGTACCTGACACAGATGCGTCGTTGGGGCCAGATTGCAGAGCCTAAATCAGATCAGTGGTTTATGGACATTGCAAAAAAAGTTTACCGCCCGGATATCTACGCTGTAGCCGCTCAGGAGCTGATCGAAGAGGGCAAGATGACGGCAGAGATGTTCCCGGATTTCTCTAACGAAGATGGCTTCCGTGCTCCACAAACCCACTTCATCGATGGGATTACCTACGACGGAAAACAACCGAACGAGTATCTGAAAAAATTCTCGATCGGCCTGAAACCAGAGCAACAGATCTGATCTGAGAGAACCCTCCCCTCCCGCCCATGGGAGGGGGTTAATTTCAGACCAGGAGAGAAACACCATGAGTAACATATCGATCAACAACGGCCTGAGTGCCTTTTTTGAAAATCCATTCGGCCATCTGTCACGGCTGTTAAAATCATTGCTAATCCCACTGATAGGGCTTCTGGCCTTTCTCCTGATCTGGGAGATCGGAGCAAAAAGTATCCACACCTCACTGGGCGTTTTTCCGGGCCCTGCCGCTGTCTATGAGCAGAGCCTGAATCTGGTCGATGAACACAATCGAGAGCGGGATAAAGAGCTGGCGTTTTACGAACGCCAGGAGAAACGAAATGCTAAAAAGCTGGAAAAGACCCCTGATGCTGTTATTAAGGTCCGCCCCTACACGGGTAAACCTACCTTCTTTGATCAGATCGGAACCAGCCTGATCACCGTCATGACTGGGTTTATTCTGGCCTCGATGATTGCGATACCGGCGGGCATTGTGATCGGTCTGAACAGTACCCTTTATGCTGCATTTAACCCACTGATCCAGCTCTTTAAACCGGTTTCGCCTCTCGCCTGGTTGCCCTTAGTAACAATGGTGGTCAGCGCTGTTTATGTCAGCAAAGATCCGATGTTTGCAAAATCTTTCGTCACATCACTGATCACCGTGTCTCTGTGCAGCCTGTGGCCAACACTGCTCAACACGGCCGTAGGCGTCTCAGGTATCAGTAAAGATCTGCAGAATGTTTCTCAAGTGCTGCGTCTTAACTGGTTTACCCACGTCATCAAGATCGTCCTGCCTTCCGCTATTCCTATGATCTTTACCGGGTTACGTCTCTCTCTGGGGATCGCATGGATGGTCCTCATCGCCGCAGAGATGCTGGCCCAGAATCCAGGCTTAGGTAAGTTTGTCTGGGATGAGTTCCAGAATGGCAGTTCCAGCTCATTAGGTCGCATCATGGTTGCTGTCTTGGTGATCGGTTTGATCGGTTTCTTGCTGGATCGCTGCATGCTGTTTTTACAGCGAAAAGTATCATGGGATAAATCGGCAGTCCTGCGTTAATCAAGGCCCCAATCATTTAGGAGTAAGCACTATGTCACAGCCACCTAAGCATCTGGAACTCACACAAGTTGATATCGACTTCCCCACCCCTAATGGGCCGTTCAAAGCACTGCAGGATGTTAATTTAACATTCAATAAGGGTGAGTTTGTCTCCCTCATCGGCCACTCCGGCTGTGGTAAATCCACTGTATTAAACATTGTGGCGGGGCTCTATCAAGCTACTAAAGGGGGCTGTTTACTGGATGGTAAAGAGGTCAATGAACCCGGCCCTGAGCGCGCTGTCGTCTTTCAGAACCACTCACTGCTTCCCTGGCTGACCGCCTATGAAAATGTGGAGCTGGCGGTAAAACAGGTTTTTGGTCGCTCTAAAAGCAGGGCCGAAATGCGGGAATGGATAGAGCATAACCTATCTTTGGTTCACATGGATCATGCGATGGATAAACGCCCCGATGAGATATCCGGGGGTATGAAGCAGCGGGTTGGTATCGCCCGCGCGCTTGCCATGGAGCCTACGGTGATGCTGATGGATGAACCCTTCGGTGCTCTGGATGCTCTCACCCGCGCACACCTTCAGGACTCACTAATGGAGATCCAGAAGGATCTGAACAATACCGTCATCATGATCACCCATGATGTAGATGAAGCGGTCCTGCTTTCCGATCGCATCGTGATGATGACCAACGGACCCGCCGCTACGGTCGGAGATATACTCCATATCGACCTACCTCGCCCAAGGGATCGACTGGCTCTGGCAGATAACCCACAGTACAACCACTACCGCCATCAGGTGTTGACCTTCCTCTATGAGAAACAGCGTAAAACGGAAGCCAGCCCGGAGGTTAAACAGACTACGGCAGAGCTGAAAGTCGCTCCGGATACAACCCAACCTGAACCCAAGCCGGAACAAAAAGTTAAAGCCGCCTGACCCACTCAGTACTGACACCTCACTGCTCAACCTTCTACCCAAACACTGGGGTTCAGAAGGTTGAGTTTTTTATGCTCTACTGCTCAAAGTGAGTTTTACCTTTTAACATGCCATATTTATATGCTTTGACTAACTACCGGATAAGCAGGATATCTGCCATTTTCAGGCAGATATTAATTGAGCAGGCCACTGAAGGTATCTTGTAACTATTGACTCATTTTTGCATCACTGTTTGAAATTGTTCCTCTATAGCTGCCAAGCACTCAAAGACGCTTAACGGCATGAGCTGACTATAGGGGTGTAATGCATAAACAGGGGTGGGGGGCAATTGATATTCTGGAAAGACTTCACGTACAGTCGGTTGTATCTGCCCTACTAAAAATTCCGGAATTAAACCAATACCTGCACCTTCAGTGATTAATGCAATAGCCGTATTGAAAGAATCCACATGACACAGGCGGCCAGGTACAAACTCTAATGTCTGGCCTGTTTTCTTATCGCTTAATAGGTGCTGGAATACCATACCCTGCCAGGTGTTGGCGATATAAAGAGTATTCTCATCAACTCCGCGGGTCACAACTTCGCTTTCCGCACATAATAGATCTCGGAATTCACCGATTCGTCTCTGCTTTAGGGAGCTGATTTCTGATTCCCCGACCCTAATCGCCAAATCGATATCATCCGAAACTATTGATAGCTGCTTATCTGTACTGATTAACTCAATTATCAGTTTGGGATACTGTTTAATAACCCTGGCTATTGCAGGCACTATTAGCGTCCCCATAAGCGCATCCGGGGCTGTAATTCTGACTCTTCCCTGAGGCTCTTCTAGAGTATCCCTTACTTGCTGGCACGCAGTATTAACTAAATTATTAATATCTCGACAATGCTTATAGAAAGATTTACCTGCAACAGTAAGCGATTGTTTGCGTGTCGTCCTTATTAAAAGCGCAACCCCCAACTCCGCTTCAAGTCCCTTGAGGTGTTGACTAACAACTGACTTAGATAGTTGAAGGTGTTCAGCTGCTGCCGTAATTGAACCCTGTTCAACAATATGGGCAAAAACAGACATATGGCGTAAATTATTCATAAAAATTGTCCGTAAAAACCAAACAAAGAATTCCAATATAACTGTTTTTTAAGATCAATACGCCCTGTTAGTCTTGCCCAATATATTCCACTAAGAAGAGGGTGAAACGTGACTAAGAATATTGAACTTGAGCTATGCAAAGATGGAATCAATGCTTGGAAAAAGGCATTTAACAACCAAGATGCCGCTGGCTGTGCAGCGCAATATACAATAGACGCAGTCATGGAAGCCCGTCCATTCGGCATATTCAAAGGCCGAGAAGAGATCCAAAATTTCTGGCAGGATATAATTGATAAAGGATTTTCCGATGTAGCCTATTCAGATGTCCATTGGGAAAAAGCTGAAAATGGTGGTTATTTACTTACGTCTAAGTGGACGATGAATACCGCATTTGGTGTTGTTCATAGTGAGCACTGGATTATAGATAGCGACGGTAAAGCTCGTTTAGTCAATGATATATTTGAAGTGCTGGGTGAAAGATAACTACGGAGGGCAGGAATGATGATCTCAGGTCAGTGATTGATTATACCTGCCCCAACACAAGCCATTGCATTCATACTATTCGGCCTGGAAAGGCTCTCACTACCCAATATTTCCCCTAAAGGAAAGTCTTCATTTCTGCCTGTTGGCCCTGATAAAAATGCGATCCTGAATCACCAACACAATCTAATACACAACAGAGCGACTCAATCCGTTACTCATATAAAGTCCCGAAAATTTTTCGAAACGTATCAACGACTATTTATTGCAATATAAACATTGATTCGCAATCGGTTTGCTACCTGACTTCAGAGCATTAGGACTGATCACGCCTCGCCGATTCCTCATTAATAAGCACCATAATGGATCACTGATTTGTGCAGTGCATCTAAATCAAGCCCAGTTTCACAATAATTAATGTACCCCCACCAGCGAAAATACGATAACCAACTGAAATAAAAAGATTTATTCTAAATGGCACAGGCTGTGCTTTATTGAAAGTATCTGGTGTCCAGTTGTGGTACCTGATGACAGCAAGCTCTGAGAACAAAGGCGTTCTACATCAGCACCCTAGGTGCGAGATGAGAACGCCTTTTTTATTTTTGGGATATTGGGATCAACATGAAACATCGTCTGGTCATCATTGGAAACGGTATGGCAACAGGTCGCCTGTTACAGCAGCTCACCGAGCGTGCTCCAGATCTGTTTGACATAACGGTGTTTGGTGAAGAGCCAGGGGGTAGTTACAACCGGGTTCTTCTATCTCCCCTGCTTGGGAATGAGCTCAAGCGGGATAAAGTGGTCACCCTGAGACCTGAATGGTACGCCGAACAGGGGATTGCTCTCTACTGTAACGATCCAGTCATCCAGATTGACCGTACGCATAAGCAGGTGATCAGCCAGCAACATAAACATATTTATTACGACACGCTGATTATTGCGACCGGCTCCCATCCTCTTCCGATCCCTGTTCCGGGTAGAACCCTAACGGGCGTGATGAGTTTCCGTACGCTCAGAGATGTCGAACAGATGCAGCAGTTGGCAGCTAAACACTCGCACGCGGTTGTGATCGGAGGGGGCTTTTTAGGCCTAGAAGCCGCAGAAGGTCTACGGCTACTGGGGATGGATGTCACCGTCGTTCACCGGGGTGAATTCCTGCTGAATAAGCAGTTGGATCAGTCTGCAGCAGATCTCCTGCTCGGTTCCCTGAAATCCAGGGGCATACAGTTCCGTCTGAACGCAGAGACGGAAGCTATTGAGGGCCAACAGCGTGTAGCCTCAGTTTTGCTGAGATCCGGCGAAACATTACCAGCAGATATTGTGATCACAGCCATCGGTGTTCTGCCCAATACCGCATTGGCGCAAGAGGCCGGACTGGCAGTAGAACGTGGAATTCTGGTCAATGACCGGATGCAAACGTCAGATCCAGATATCTTCGCATTCGGTGAGTGCTGTCAGTTTGACGCCTTCACCTACGGTCTGGTTGCACCGATCTGGCAGCAGGCTGAGACTTTGATCTCCAACCTGCTCGGCCATCCCCTTCGTTATCAGGAAGAAGCCGTTGCAACACAGCTAAAAATCAGCGGAATTGAGCTCTTCTCCTGTGGAGATCTACGCGATACCGAAGAAACAGACACCCTGATTTATCGCGATATCAAACTCAACGAATACAGAAAACTCTGGTTAAAGGATAACCGCCTAGTCGGTGCAGTGCTCTACGGTGATGTCCGTGAAGGCCAGTGGTATTTCGAACAACTTAAAGCACATAACGATTTGAGTGCCTGCAGACAACAGCTGTTGTTTGGCAGCCCGTTCTGCGCTCAGCACATTCAGACACAAAATATGGGTATAGCATCTATGACTACTAATTCCAGCAAACGTCAGTTAGTTGTTGTCGGGAACGGCATGGTGGGCCACCACTTTATTGAAAACTTCGTCGCCAGCGAAGCTGCTGGCGACTATGAAATCCATGTATTAGCTGAGGAATCTCGCGGTGCATACGATCGGGTACATCTATCTGAGTACTTTGGTGGATCAAGCTATCAAGATCTGTGCCTGATTGAAGACAACTTTTATGAACAACATGGCGTGCAACTTCACCTGAGTGAAGGTGCCACGCAGATCGATCGCGATACAAAGCAGGTCATCACCGAGCAAGGAGTATACCCCTACGATACACTTGTGCTCGCGACCGGATCATACCCATTTGTCCCCCCCATTCCGGGAAATGACGGTGAGGCCTGCTTTGTTTATCGCACCCTTGAAGATCTGGATAAAATTCAGATCTGCGCAGAGAGCTCAGACGTGGGCGTGGTTATCGGCGGCGGTCTGCTCGGGCTTGAAGCGGCAAACGCACTGAAATCCTTAGGGCTAAAAGCTCATGTCGTGGAATTTGCACCGCGTCTTATGCCGGTTCAGCTCGATCAGGATGGTGGGGCTCTGCTTAAATCTAAGATCGAATCACTTGACGTTGATGTGCACTGCAATAAAGCCACGACAGAGATCGTTGCCGGTGAGACTCACCGCTATCGGATGAATTTTAGTGATGGTTCTTATCTGGAAACCGATCTCATCCTCTTCTCCGCAGGAATTCGTCCTCAGGATACTCTGGCCCGGGGTTGTGATCTGGCTGTCGGTGAGCGGGGTGGCATCACAGTAGATGATCAGTGCCGAACTTCTGACAAGAATATCTATGCGATTGGTGAATGCGCTCTTTGGAACAATCAGATTTTTGGTTTGGTGGCTCCTGGGTACACCATGGCCAAAACTGCAGCCGCTGCCATTGGGGGTACAGAGCAAGCCTTCACGGGTGCCGATATGAGTACCAAACTGAAACTGCTGGGTGTTGATGTCGGCTCTATCGGTGATGCGCACGGTAAAACCCCCGGCAGTATTAGTTACCGCTATCTGGATGAGGATGAGCAGGTTTATTACCGCATTGTGGTCTCTGAAGACCGTAGCACATTACTCGGCGCAGTGTTGGTGGGCGATAACAGCAAATATGACACCCTGCTGCAATATGCACTCAACGGCATCGAACTACCGGATAAACCTCAAAGCCTGATATTGCCCTCGCTGGATGGGGCGGCAGCACCTGCACTCGGACCAGATGCCCTCCCGGACGAAGCCACCATCTGCTCCTGCCTCAATGTCACAAAAGGTCAGATCTGCTACGCCATCGATGCAGGTGCCAATAGTGCAGCCGATGTAAAAGATGCCACTAAAGCAGCCTCTGGCTGCGGTGGTTGTGCTGCGATGTTAAAAAGCGTGGTAGACAATGAACTGTCTAAACGGGGGGTCGAAGTCGATACAGCGCTTTGCGAACACTTCTCCTATACCCGTGAGGAGCTTTACCACATTATTCGGGTTGAAGGGATTCGCAGCTTCTCTGATCTCCTGGATAAGCATGGTAAGGGGCTTGGTTGTGAGATCTGTAAACCTGCTGCTGGTTCAATTCTTGCCTCCTGTTGGAACGAACATATTCAGGAGAAACCGCTGGTCAGCCTGCAGGACACCAACGATACCTTTATGGCGAATATGCAGAAAAACGGGACCTATTCTATTGTCCCCCGGGTCGCAGGTGGCGAAATCACACCCGATAAATTGATCGTTTTGGGGCAGGTCGCAAAGAGATACAACCTGTACACCAAGATAACCGGTGGACAACGGGTAGATCTGTTTGGTGCACAACTTCATGAACTGCCTCTGATCTGGAAGGAGTTAGTTGATGCAGGTTTTGAAACAGGTCACGCCTACGGTAAATCACTTCGAACCGTTAAATCCTGTGTTGGCAGTACCTGGTGTCGCTATGGCGTCAACGACAGCACCGGAATGGCGATTCAGCTGGAGAACCGATACAAGGGGCTACGAGCTCCGCATAAGATCAAATTTGCAGTGTCCGGCTGTACCCGTGAATGCGCAGAGGCCCAGAGTAAGGATATCGGTGTCATTGCGACTGAGAATGGTTGGAACCTCTATGTCTGCGGCAATGGAGGGATGAAGCCCCGTCATGCCGATCTATTTGCAACGGATCTGGATGATCAGACACTGATCCGCTATATCGACCGAGTCCTGATGTTCTACATCAAAACAGCCGACCGTCTGCAACGTACATCGGTCTGGATGGATAACCTTGAAGGAGGGCTCGATTACCTGAAAGAGGTGGTGATCGACGACAAACTGGAACTTGCAGATGAACTTGAGGCACAGATGCAACATGTGGTCGGCACCTATCAGTGTGAATGGAGATCCACTCTGGAAGATGAGGAGAAGCTTAAGCGCTTCCGCACTTTCGTCAATACCGATGAGCAGGTGGACCCTCAGATCGTCCATATCATCGAGCGTGATCAGATCCGTCCACTCTAACTCTGCACATATAAAGGAGATACTCATGACGACAAATCCAAAAGCCAGCTGGACAAAAGTGTGTGGGAAAGATGATCTGGTTCCCCACTCGGGGGTTGCAGCCCTCATTCAAAATCAGCAAGTCGCCCTGTTTTATATCCCCGGTTTCGAGGAGGAGGTCTTTGCTGTGGGAAACCACGATCCGTTTAGTGGCGCCAATATCATAGCCCGCGGCCTGATCGGTGATCGTCAAGGGGAGCCGATGGTCGCCTCACCGCTATACAAACAGCATTTCTCTTTAAAATCAGGACTCTGTTTTGAAGATAATGAAGTTAACCTGCCAGTATGGCCGATCAGATTGAAAGGGCATGTAGTAGAGATTCTGCAATCCTGAACTCGAAATATTCAAATACCCCAGGGATGGGGAGAATTACGTCTGGAATGACTCATACCCATGCTTTCTAGAGGACGGTCCATGTGAAGCCACATTGGACATTTTTACGCAGGCATCTTGCCTGCGCTTTTTAAAGTTGATTGATCACATAACCTGCTATCAACGCCGCTTCCTCCCGGCTGATATTATCAAACACAGGCATGCCCGGCTTCTTAACATCACCATGGCGGATCATTTTAGCGATCTGATATTCGCTCAGTTTAGTCGCCGAATTCGCAGGTACCCCTTTGATAAAATCTCCGCGACCTGAAGATTTATGGCATCCCGAACAATGGTATGTATAGAGCTCTTTACCGTTAGCATTCTCAGGAAGCTTATCATCGCCACACCCAACCAAGCCGATGCAGAACAGCACCAGCCCATACCTGTATAACTTCATTCGCTTAACCATCCAGCTTACCCAGCATAAATTGCACTCCCTGGCTCTCTATCATCAGCCTACTCTCTCTATCGCTCTCAACCGTTTCCGCCATCTCGACCAGTTGATAGAAAACATTTCTATGAATCAGCCCTTTCATACCAAAACGCACATCGATATAAGGTGAAGGTTCTCCTGTTTCGGGACAGAGGTCGACCCACAACCGATGATCTTTTCCCAAGATGACCTCATCATCGGTCGTACTGGTAAAACAGAGTTCCACCCCTTGCTCCCCCATGCGCTGGCTCACCTCTGTGAACAGAAAGGGCGCATCATCAACCTGGATACCAACCTTCTCCACCGGGGTTTTTAGAAAGTACTTGTCATCCTCAAACCAGAGAACTGTGGAAAACAGCTTTACCATCGCTAATCGGCCGATGGGAGTACCCATATAATACCATCTCCCATCACGGGCGATTCGCATATCGATATCACCACAGAAATCTGGATTCCACTTATCCAGTGGAGGTATCCCACCTCCCGCTTTTTCAATGGTCTTGCTTACCTGAGTCAGGTCAAACTGCTGTTCTGTCATACCACACCCCCCATCTGCAACGACCTATTAAATTTGCTCAACTCTGCTATAAAAACTTTCATCTTATAACTTAAACACATGAATAAAATTAATTGTTAGAATAATCAGCAATTAAAGCTTAGATAGTACAACACTACAATGAAACAGGATCTGAGAACAAAGTTTAGTGATAGCCGCCGCGGCGTCTACCTTTTTGGGACCACACCACCCAAAGAGAGCACAACAGAGCAAGCAACATCTGATATCGCTGATAAGTTGCTGGACCGATTAGCGCATGTCGACTTTGACGGTCTGATTGTCTATGACATTCAGGATGAGAGCAGCCGTATCGATATGCCACGTCCATTCCCCTATATGCAGACCCTGGACCCACGCGCGTACTCAAAGCTGTTACGAGAAAAAGCAGACAAAGCGGTGATCACCTATAAAAGTGTTTCACAGCGTGACAAAGAAGCATTTGTGCAATGGCTTGATGAAGCCTGGCATGAATATGGGGTACGTGACACAGTACTGGTTGGTAGCCCCTCCTCTGAGGGCGATATTAAACTGAGCCTGAATGATGCCTACGCGACCATAGCAGACCATCCGGCTGCATTTCAGTTAGGTGGTGTCACCATCGCAGAACGTCATGCGTCCAAACGCAATGAACATGAGCGGCTTATCAGTAAAACAGAACAGGGCTGCGAGTTCTTCGTTTCACAGGCAGTCTACGATGCTCAGGCGACCATCGACATGCTCAGTAGCTACGCCAGAAAGTGTCGAGACAATGGCACTACACCCAAGCGAGTCATCCTGACATTTACGCCTTGCGGTAGTACTAAGACACTGGAGTTTATGGAGTGGTTGGGTATCTCGGTCCCTGAAGCAACACGATTCAGAATTATGGATGCCCATAGCCCGCTACAGGAATCGATCCGTATCTGCCGGAATAATTTGGAGCAGATACTGGAAGCCATAATGCCGCTGAATATCCCTATCGGTCTCAACATCGAGAGCCTGACCAACCGTAAAGAGGAGATCGATGCCTCTATACGGTTATTCAAACTGCTCAAATCGATTGTTGACCTAAAGCTTGCCGAAGCTGACCTCTAATCCCTAAGGCCGCATCTGCGGCCTTTCTTTTTATATCTCCCACTTATTTACCCAGTTTTACCTCTGTTGCACTCATCAATACAATCTGTTGCAGATTTACTGCTTGCTCTAAATTACGATAAAGATTATTTTTTAGTGACGCATCGTCACTTAATAATTCAGGATCGTATGAGCCCTAAAGTCATTGATGAAACAACCCTCCATGCCCGTGAAGAGGAGATCATGCAAACCGCTCTTGAGATTATCTCAGAGCTGGGTGTTGCTGGTCTCACGATCGACAAAGTGGTTGCCCGCCTTCCCTACTCCAAGGGGACAATCTATAACCATTTCACTTGCAAGGAAGATCTGTTAACTGGCTTATGCAACCGCAGTGTCGAGAATGTAGCGGCACTATTTGAGCGAGCAATCACCTATGACGGAAGTAGCCGTGAAAAGATGCTGGCGGTCGGCTATGCCTACATGTTGCACTCTCAACTTAATCCAACTGAGTTTATGTTGGTGATCTCAGCCAAGACCCCCTCTGTCAGAGAGAAGTCCACTGAGAAGCGTCAGGAGGAACATCTTGAGCTGGAAAACAGACTGCTGGGGGGGCTTCTAAAAGTGATCTCCTCCGGGTTGGCATCCGGTGAACTGAACCTGTTACCTCACCTTAGTCCGGCTCAGGTTGCCTTCTCTCTCTGGTCAATGAGTTTTGGAACCATTGCACTCCTGCATGAATCGCTGGACCGCTGCAGTGTCAGGGTCGAGATGCAGCTGGAGAGAGAGCTGATCAATCACAGTAATATTCTTCTGGATGGATTGAACTGGCAACCCTTTACTCAGGATCACAACTGGCAAGAGACGATTGAACGGTTCAAAAAAGAGCTATTTGCTGACGAAGTTCAACAGCTAAGAGCGCAATCAGCGCCAACTTAACAAGCTCAATTATTACTCAAAACGGTGTCTTTCACCGTTTTTTTAAAGATGGTTAGTGACGCTTCGTCACTAAAAAACAATAAAATAAATTGCCAAAAGAGCAATCAACCCCTGAACAAAGGGATTCTGGAGCAGGAAAATGAGAGATCGATTTTTCCGATTTGTAATAGATCATCCAGTCTGGGTGATACTGTTATCTGTGCTGTTAGTCGTGGGTGCTGCATCAGGTGCTAAGAACCTGGTCTTTAAGAGCGATTACCGGGTGTTTTTCAGTGAGGAGAACCCTCAACTGACCGCATTTGAATCGATGCAGAAGATATACAGTAAGAGCGACAATGTCGCTTTTATCATCTCCCCTGACGATGGCAATGTCTTTAAACCGACGACGCTTGCAGCCATTCATCAACTGACTGAAGAGTCCTGGCAGGTCCCCTACTCTACTCGGGTTGACTCAATCACCAACTTTCAACATACCTGGTCAGAAGAAGATGACATGATTGTTGAGGATCTGGTGCTGGATCCTTCAACCCTGTCAGATGATCAGATGCCACGTCTGAAAGAGATTGCAGTGAATGAACCGTTGATGCTACATAAACTGATCTCTGAAAAGGGACATGTCACTGTCGTCAACATCACGGTTCAACTACCGGGCGAGAACCCTGTCGTTGAGGTTCCTCAGGTAGTCTCAAAAGTACGTGAGATGAAAGAGAACTTCATGGCGGCCCATCCCGATCTGAACGTCCATCTCTCCGGCATGGTGATGATGAACAACAGTTTTGCGGAATCCTCACTGACCGATAACGCCACGCTGGTACCGATTATGTTTGGGGTGGTCATTCTGGGGATGGTGTTCCTCCTGAAAACAATCAGCGGCACGATTGCAACGGTTGTGGTTATCGCCTTTTCCATTGCGGCAACAATGGGTCTGGCTGGCTGGAGCGGATTTTTCCTCACCGGCCCCTCTGCGAGTACGCCGATTATGGTACTGACTTTAGCGGTCGCAGACTGTGTCCATATTCTGACAACCATGTTCTATGAGATGCGACATGGCGTTAAAAAAGAGCAGGCAATTCAGGACAGCTTACGTATTAATTTCCAGCCAATCTTTCTGACCAGTGCCACTACCGCGATCGGTTTCATGAGCCTCAATTTCTCCGACTCCCCTCCTTTCCGTGATCTTGGCAATATGGTTGCAGTGGGTGTCATGCTGGCGTTTATCTTCTCGATCACAATCTTCCCTGCACTGTTGCGCATCCTCCCACTGAAGGTTAAACAGATCAAAGAGGGTGAGAGTGACACCATGAACAGGATCGCCAGTGTCGTTATCGCCAAACGCCGTATTCTGCTACCGGGTATGGCGCTGATCATGACAGTTATCGCTCTATTGGTTCCGATGAATCAATTGAATGACGATTTTGTAAAATATTTTGATGAGACGGTTCCCTTCAGACAGGCCACTGATTACATGCAGGATAACCTGTCTGGGATGACTTCGATGGAGATCTCCATCGACAGTGAGGAGGCCAGTGGCATCAACGCCCCTGATTTCCTGAAAACAATCGGCGATCTGAGTGAATGGCTTCGTGCCCAACCTGAAACGGATCACGTGAACACTCTGAGTGATACCATCAAACGTCTTAATAAAAATATGCACAGCGATGATTCGACATATTATACGTTACCGTCAGATCGAGAGCTGTCCGCACAGTACCTACTACTCTACGAGATGTCTCTGCCCTACGGATTAGACCTGAATAATCAGCTGAATGTTGATAAGTCCTCCACCCGTGTTGTCGCGACGTTCATGAATATGACCAGCACACAGCAGATTGAGATGGAGAGCCGTATCTACAATTGGTTTGCTGAGAATGCTCCGCAGTATAAAGTTTCTATCGCCAGCCCCAGTCTGATGTTTGCCCACATTGGTCAGCGCAACATTTACAGTATGCTGATGGGAACGACACTCGCGCTGATTCTGATCTCCGTACTTCTGGGATTCGCCTTGAAATCGGTCAAATTTGGTTTCATCAGCCTGATCCCCAACCTGGCTCCGGCAGCTATGGGGTTTGGTGTCTGGTTCCTGATCGATGGACAGATCGGGCTGGCCCTCTCAGTCGTGGCAGGTATGACACTGGGTATCATCGTCGATGATACCGTGCATTTCCTGAGCAAATATCTACATGCACGCAGGGATCGCAATAAAAACAGTCAGGATGCGGTTCGCTATGCATTCGGAAGTGTGGGTCGCGCCCTCTGGATCACCACAATCGTTCTGGTTGCAGGGTTTATGGTACTGGCTCAATCCAGCTTCAAACTCAACGCTGACATGGGACTCCTGACCGGATTAACCATACTGATTGCGCTGATCGTCGACTTCCTGTTCCTGCCTCCACTGCTGATGCTGCTCGACAAAGCATCTGACGAGAAAACAGAGGGCAAACCTCATACAGATAACAATGAGACTACGATCGACACATCTCAAACTATTCCAGAAGGAGAAAACAATGACTCTGTTAAACAACCCGTTTAAGGCCCTATTGATCGTTGGTCTTGTCACTGCTCCAACCATCACGCTGGCGGAAACGCCCGAAGAGAAAGGTCTGCGTATCGCTGAAGAAGCGAAAGCCAGCGACCTGGGCTGGCAGGATATGCAGGCAGAGATGAACATGATCCTGCGCAATAAGCAGGGTCAGGAAAGTGTTCGTGAAATCAGAATGAAATCCCTTGAAGTCGAAAGTGATGGCGATAAAAGCCTCTCGGTTTTTGATAAGCCTCGCGATGTGAAAGGCACCGCTTTTCTTAGCTTCTCCCACCCCGTTGGCGCCGATGACCAGTGGCTCTATCTGCCAGCTCTGAAACGGGTTAAGCGGATCGCATCGCGTAATAAGTCAGGCCCATTTATGGGTTCTGAGTTTGCTTATGAGGATCTCTCCTCTTTTGAGATCGAAAAATATACTTATAAGTTTATCCGGGATGAAGCCTGTGATGGAGGCGAGTGCTATGTGGTAGAACAGTACCCTGTGGACAAGAACTCAGGTTACACACGTCGTGTTGTCTGGCTTGATCAGGAGGAGTATCGCCCATGGAAAATCGCTTTTTACGATCGTAAAAACTCACCTTTAAAAACCCTTACCTATCATGATTACAATGAGTATGAAGGGAAGCACTGGCGTCCGAACCTAATGAAAATGGTTAACCACCAGACGGGTAAAAGTACAGACCTGACGTATGGCTCTTACCAGTTCAAAACAGGGTTATCGGATAAAGACTTCAACAAAAACACCCTGAAACGGGCGCGTTAATATGAGCACTCTTACACTCAAACCCTGGGTGTTTCTGGCGGGGTTGTTTACAGCCTTGCCAGCTCAGGCTGACACCTATTATGAGATGTCGGGTAAGGTCACGGCGGATCTGCGTTACTTTACCCAGGACGCTCAGTTTGAAGGTCAGGACTATGATACGAACCTATCATTCACCGTAGAGCCCGAGTTTTTCTGGGAGTGGAATGATGGTACTGACTCTCTGACATTCACCCCCTTTTTGCGGGTCGATGAACGGGACTCTGAGCGTACCCATGCAGATATTCGAGAGTTGAGTTGGGTTCATATCGGTGATGACTGGGAACTGAGAACCGGCCTGCGGAAAGTGTTCTGGGGCGTAACCGAATTTCAGCACCTGGTTGATGTGATCAATCAGACCGATGCCGTTGAGGACTTCGATGGCGAGGATAAGCTGGGACAGCAGATGATCAACCTTTCTCTGGTTCGGGATTGGGGTATTATCGACCTCTTCCTGCTTCCGGGATTTCGCGAGAGAACCTTTCCCGGCGAAGAGGGACGTCTAAGAGCGGGGGTTGTTGTTGATACCAATCGTGCTGAATTTGAATCAGGTGCAGGGGAAAATCACATCGATACCGCTGTCCGCTGGAGTCATACTCTGGGTGATTTCGATCTGGGCGCGTACTGGTTTCATGGCACCAACCGAGATCCCAAGCTACTGGCCCGAGATATCAACGGACAGACGGTACTGGTTCCTTTCTATGAGCAGATGGATCAGCTCGGCTTTGATCTACAGGCAACGATCGACAGCTGGTTATGGAAGTTTGAAACGATTCACCGGGACACCCGGAGTGAAAATTTCTGGGCTGCTCAGGCAGGGTTAGAGTACACCTTTTATGGTATCCGGGATTCCGCTGCTGATATGGGTGTATTGTTTGAATATGGTTGGGACCAACGTGGGCAAGAGGCAGATGCTGCGATTCAAAATGATATCTTCCTGGGTACACGAGTCACCTTGAATGATGCGGAAAGTACCGAGCTACTCGCCGGGATCAGTCATGACTTGGATTATGATAGCCAGAGCGTGATTATTGAGGCCAGCCGGCGTTTTGGTGACAATTTCAAACTCAGTATCGATGGGCGTTTTTTCAGTACCGATAACCCTGCTGATCTGAGCTACAGCATCCGCAAAGATGACCATCTTCAGCTTACTTTGGAGCGCTATTTCTAGATCAGCGCTTAGGCAGGCTAGTATCAGGAGCAGTTGGCGGATTATTCAGCTGCTGCTCCATCTTCTCAAGTTCAGCAAGCTGCTCCTTCAACTGCTGATATTTCTCTGGATCCCAATAGATCTTTTGGTTTTCCCGATCCAGTTTGTAGCGGGCGTTATATAAAAAGTCCATGCCCAAAAGTCCATCACTTCCCGTTGCCCCTCCTCGGAAATCAAGTACTCCAGCGGTCACATTCGTTGATTTATAGGGGCCAATTTCCACTCGATCAAAGGTGACTTGTTGGGTTTTTACCACACTACCATCCGCGACCATCGCAGCCCCTCCGGGTCGAAGATATGCCCCTAAGGGTTTAATCGAATCTTTATGCACCACCGTATAGGAAGCACCGGTATCCATCACCAACGTCAACTGTCCCGTGCGACTCCCGTAGACCACGGTCACAGGCACCAGAATCTGATTAGCACGCAACTCAAAGGGGGTTATCCATTTTTCCATCGCTTCACGGATACGTGCTTTTTCAACCGAAATTTTCAGCGCTGCACTTTTGGTTTTGCGCTCCACCTGAAGACGATTCAGAGCGGCCCGGTCCAGCTGATCCTTCTCCTCTTCTCGACTGCGGAGCTGATCACGATACTTCGCCGGAACCTGTGAAAGACGATCGACAAAGATCCTGCGGCCAGAGTCATCTTTGTATTCATAGATACGTGCCTGTACCTCTGAAAATGACAGCATGCAGTAAAGCAAAAAGAGTTTAGTAATAATCTGTTTTGTGGGCATGATACTGGCTCTCAACATTCCTTGTAAGTGTAGCTAAAACTAGAGTCAGGCAAAAAATTCACTCAGGCCATTCAGCATAAACAGCAACACAATCGCCATAAACACCAACGCAAAACGCATCACCATACAGCGGGTACAGGTTTTCTTTGCCATCTCAACCACCCGCCAACTTAACCGTAAAACCCTCTTTTTCCAGCATCCCTTTCAACTTTTCCCGATGATCCCCCTGTATCTCGATCACACCGTCCTTTAATGCACCGCCGGTACCGCATACCTTTTTAAGCTTTTTCGCCAATGTTTTCAGCTCACTCTCAGGGAGCGGTACTCCTGTAATCGTGGTAACCCCTTTGCCTTTGCGGCCTGACGTTTCCCGGCGAATTCGGACTACGCCATCCAAACCCTCAAGTCGCTGTTGATCCTCAAGCTCGGAACAGACGCAGGCATCCACCGCTTCACCGCAGCCTGAGCAAAGCTGGCCTTTTTCTGTTGAATACACTAAACCACTTAGCTGATCTTTTAGAGACGCCACAGACCGTTCCTTTCTCTCTCATCAAAAGAGGTATTATAAAAGAGTTTTCCTGCACGCCCTAACTCAATCCGCCAATTTGGCGCGCCAGATAGGTCGCGTAGTTATCGGTCATACCGCTGATGAAATCCAAAGCCCGCATGTATGCTTTATAGAGTGGTAAGCGAGGTGAGGGAGCATGGATCCCCATCAGACTGATAATACGATCGCTGCGGTAACTCAGCCCCTCTCCACATAGACGATTGTTGTCATAAACAGCATGACAGAACGCTTCTAGCAACACACCCAGCGTAGTGTAAGCTCCAACCTCTAGTTCTGTTTTACGGGTGTCGGGAAATACCCGTTCATGGGCCAGTGTTTTTGCTTTGTATAAGCCGTCGCGCACCTCTGGGTCCCCATCTGCCAACAGCTCTCCCTGATAATCACCACGCATTATCGCCGACTGATTTTCCAGATAAGCGCCCACTGCAGAGCCCACCATATGCTCCATCGCTTTACCCCGTAATGCGGATATCTTCCGCCGTGCTGAAGCTTGAGAGGTAAAGATCTCATCATTGAACGAGGTATCACCGCACAGTTGCAGGAGGATTGGCTTGATATCATTAAATGAGAGAATATTCAGCTCAATTGCATCTTCAAGATCCAGAATGGCATAACAGATATCATCAGCAGCCTCCATCAGGAAGGTCAGAGGATGACGGCACCAGCGATTTTCCCCATTAGGTACCAGCCCCAGCTCCCGCCCTAACTTATTCAAGATCTCCAGCTCGGTCTGATAGGCACTAAACTTCCCTTTTGGGCCTGCATATTCAGCACTCCAGGGATATTTAAGCAGCGCTCCTAGAGTTGGGTAGGTCAACCTTAACCCACCATCAAAAAGGTGATTTTCAATCCGTGTCACCACACGAAAACCCTGCGCATTGCCCTCAAACGTCATCAGATCCAGGCGTTCTTCTTCTGACAGATTAGCCAAAAGCTCACTCTCTCCATGTCGCTTAAACCAGTCCCTGATTGCATACTCACCGGCATGACCGAAGGGGGGGTTGCCGATATCATGCGCCAGACATGCCGACTGGACAATCATCCCGATATCATAGGGTGAAGCCCATTCGGGCAGTTGATCGCGAATCTGTTCCCCCACTCGAATTCCCAAACTCCGTCCAAGGCTTCCTACCTCTATCGAGTGGGTCAGACGGGTATGGATATGATCATTCAGGGACATCGGGTGTACTTGAGTTTTGCGCCCCAACCGGCGAAACGCACTGGAAAAGATGATCCGGTCCTGATCTTTGTGAAAATGGCTTCTGCCAATCTCATCCTCGGTCAACTCAGCATGACCATACCGCTTGGTTGTCAGTAACCGCTTCCACTGCATCTGCATCAATCATCTCCAGATCATATAAAGGCTAAAGAACCTGATATTGCTGTCGGCTAAACGTTCAATTTCTAGAGTGGAATAACACCCCTATTACCCTATAGAATGGCGCACCCACAACCCACCTGTACAGAGCGATGGCTATTTCGGGCAAAGAGATCAACCGCAGTTATGACGAGTTTGGCCCAATCCGGATCTTCGATGATGGCAATAAGCGCTATCTGTCATTTGGTGAGCATGACGAACAGAGTTGCTGGTTAAAAAGCGGACCATTGATTCCTCAACATGACTACACCCGTGCCATGCTGCAAGTTTTACTCTTCATGGAACCTAAACGCTGTCTTACATTGGGGCTCGGATCAGGGAGCTTGAACAGTTGCATGCACCACCACCTTCCTGAACTCAAGCAGCAGGTCGTGGAACTTCGCCCCGGCGTGGTGGACGCTGCTTATAAATACTTTCAGTTACCCCGGGGGAACCGTCTAAAGGTGGAAATAGGGGATGCTTTTGAATTTTTGCAGAAGCCACAGCCACGCAAACTGGATCTGATTCTGAGTGATATTTACAGTGCAGAAGGTCTGGACGAGCAACAGCTTTTACCCGAATTCCTTTCCCGAACTCGGGAGATTCTGAAATCTGACGGCTGGTTGGTACTCAACTGCTGGCGTGAACATCAAACGGGGGATGCCCTCCAACATTTGAAATCACTCTATGCCGATGTCTGGAGCTGCACAACCAACTCAGGTAACTGGGTACTCCTGGCCAGTAGATCCTCAAATCATCGCTCGGGGAAATACCTCAAAAACCGTGCTCGCGAATTGGGCCAGAAAATGGGGTTTTCCTTCTCAGCTTCCCTCAACCGTCTCAAGTATCATTCAGATAGTTAGGCTTCAAGCATCAACTGATTGACTTCGGTAGCGACCGTTTTAAGCGCTGCCTTAATTCGCTCATCCGGCTTCTTGGCAAAATTCAGACGTACGAAATTTCTATACTTACCTGAAGCTGAAAAGATCACCCCTGGAGCGATACTGATTTTGTTATCCTCCAGCCGCTTGTTCAGTTTGACACTATCAACCGTCACAGGCAGCTCTACCCAGAGCAGATACCCTCCTTCGGGATAGCTGATGCGCGTTCCCTCTGGAAAATAACGTTTAATCAGATCGATCATCATATCCCTCGCAAGCTGGTACTGTGACCGCATCCGGCGCATATGGCGCTCATAAAACCCCTGCTCTATAAACTCTGCCACTGCCTCCTGCTGTATGGGTGGACTGCTGACGGTCGAAACAAACTTCTTATGTAACACACGCTCGGTACACTGCCCGGGAGCCACCCACCCCAGCCGGAGCCCATACGCCAGAGTCTTTGAGAACGAGGAACACAATAATACACGCCCCTCCTCATCAAACGCTTTGATCGTTTTGGGGCGGGGCGCTTTGTAGAACAGATCACCATAGATATCATCTTCGATGATCGGCACATCATACTGCTGTGCGAGTCTGAGCAACGCCTTACGCCGCTCCTCCGGCATGGTATATCCCAATGGGTTATTACAGGTAGGCGTCACCTGAATAGCAGTAATAGGCCACTGGTCCAGCGCCATCTCCAGCGCCTCCAGGCTGATACCCGTTTCTGGATGTGTCGGTATCTCAAGCGCTTTTAACCCCAACGCTTTAATCGCCTGAGTTGATCCATAAAAACTGGGTGAATCTGTTGCAATGATATCTCCCGGACTACTGATCGCGCGTAGACTGCATACCAATGCTTCCTGACAACCACTGGTGATGATGATCTCATCCGGATGGAGCTTACAGCCCGAATCGACAGCCAAACGCGCAATCTGTTTACGTAACCGCTCAGAGCCATGAATATCACTGTAATTGAGAAAACTATCGTGAGCGAGCGCTCCCATATGGCTCATCGACTTTATCAAGGGTTTCAGGGTCGGGGTATCCGTATCAGGCATCGCCGTACCTAATGCAATATGGCCGTTGCCCTTCGCGTTGTTTAACAAATGATAAACCTGATCCCAGTGGGAGACCTCCAGTGGGCGCTGCGCAGGTCGGCTTACTTCAGGCAACTCAGGCATCTCCCCCCGAGTCTGCACGTAGTAACCGGATTTGGGTCGCACCTCAGCAAAGCCGCTCTCTTCCAGACGCAGATACGCTTCCTGTACGGTCGAGATACTGACGCCCCTCTCCTGACTCAGCGCACGTATGGATGGTAGTTTGCTACCCACTGGGTAGTAACCCTGCTCAATTTTGCTGGACAGTTCATCAAATAGCTTTTCGTACAGTTTCATTTTTTCTCACCGCAACAGACAGATAAAACAGGACAGATTCACAGAATAAATGGAGCACAGTTAACACCAGCTCACACTGTATGCAAAAATAATATTTATTTTGAATCTGTATTGCAAATGATCGCCAAACTAAAATTTAACTAAAGATTGAGCAAGTAACTGTACTGATGGGAGCACAACCTAACCCAGTACAAAATCGGAGAGAGGATATGAACTCTATAAGGAATATAGCAGCCTTAATGCTGACCGGTTTACTTCTGCAAGGGTGTGATAGCAGCTATCACCCTTACAACGGTGATTCAGGCTTTAAATTTACACCTTTAGCAACTGACCAGTTTGAGATCATTTATGTTGGCAACCCTGAGAGCAAACAATCTGACGTGGAACAACAGTGGCACCATACTGCCCGAGAGTTATGTAGAGGTGGCAGCTACCACTCTGAGATGATGCAGGGCGGTGTTGAGAGCACGCACCTGATTTGGGGTGGCGAACTTATTCCAAAGGAAGATCAACGTTACCGGGTAGCAGGACAGATCAGATGCCTCGCGCCAAACATCGCTGACAAACAGCATGGCACCGCACAGAGGTTAACGGGAATAAACCTTCCCACCGATCAATTTGTAAGCGGGCGTACCTCTGATTAAGGTATCCCGGGCAAAGCGGTTTCCGCACTCGGGGCAGAGACAGGGAGCCTGAGTGAAATCTTCACTGATTCTCTCTTTGAAGCATTTCACCAGCGCTCCCTTGCCGCCTTTTCGATATCGATATAACTGCGCTTTACAGTGAGCACAATAGATATCTACGGTGGTCACAGGGCCTTTCTTATTTGGTTTAGCCATTCTGACCCGTTAACCCTGCCACCATTACACACCTCTCCAACGCAGCTGCAACCTAACTGGCTCAGACTTTAAATTGATTAACTAGGCGCTCTAACTCTACAGACATATCAGCTTGACTGGATGCCTGTGCAGAGATCTGTTGCGAACCCGTAGCGATCTCTTCTGAGCTCACATCAATCTGAGCAACACTACGGCTCACATCAGTGATCACGGCTACCTGTTCCTCTGCCGCTGTCGCTATCTGAGTAGACATCTGAGAGATATCACTCACAGATGTATTAATCTCCTCAAGCGCTGATTGCATTTTTTCACTGCTACTCAAGGTTTCATCCATTCTGATCTTACTGGCAGCAACCATATTATCAGCTTGCGCCACCTCGGCCTGGAGCTGTTTGATAATTGTATCGATCTCAGTAGTTGAAGCCTGAGTTCTCTGAGCCAGTGTTCTGACCTCATCCGCAACAACAGAAAAGCCACGACCATGATCGCCGGCACGTGCTGCCTCGATTGCGGCATTGAGTGCGAGCAGGTTGGTCTGCTCAGATACATCATTTATCACATTCACTACATTAGAAATGTTTGCACTACTGATATTCAAGCGGTTGATCAGATCATTCAACTGACCCACATCCTCAGAAAGGTTATGCACCGTTTCAATAGACCCACGCATTACGGTAACCCCGTCAGAGGCGAGTTCATAAGCCGCCTGCGCAGAGCCTGCAGCTGCGGTTGTCGAATTTGCGACCTCCTGAACAGCTGAGGACATCTCTTCGATAGCAGAAGCCAGCATCGATGTTTCCTGTTGTTGGCTGGATAGATTGGTAGAGTTTTCCTCAATGGTTGCCGCTGTCTGGCTGGAGCCCTCCGATAGCTGAACAGACGTCGTGCGAATCTGCCCAACAGCAGTAGCAAAGGTTTCCAATGTAGTATTGAGATTTTCGGCTACCTGGCCCAACTCATCCTCTGACAAGACATCAGCCCTAACAGCTAGATCACCGTTTTCACGTACTGTTTTCATCGTTTCAGATAACGACTGAACCTGAGCCGAGATCAGTTTTGACATCCAGAACGCCAGAATAATAACCACCGAGATAACGGCAATGGCTATGATTGACTCAATCAAAAGAGTCATCTTGGCTATTGAGTTGAGCTCTACCACTCGCTGAATAAGACTGTCAGCCAAAGTGTTCTCAATCTTTTTAAGTTGGTTTATTCGCGCTGTTGACTGCCCAAACCATTCAGTGCTTTCAACATTAAATCCCCCCATGGAGGAGCGTTCTTTGGCAATAGCCCGATACTCTTTTACTTTGTTAACCGCACCGACAGATAGCGCATTATTATAAAACTCAACATGCTCCTTGCTTGCGGTGGCCAAAAACTGGCTGCTAAAGGCTTCCTGTTGGCTTACCAGCTGCAAAAAGCGCTCATATAAGCCAGAAGCAAAATAGTCCGCGGCAAAAACATTACTCAGAACTGCTCGTTCAATACCTGCGCGCTCCTTACTTTGCAGCAGGGCATAAAATCCCCCAGTTTGGCGACTAATTTCTGAATCAGAACTCAACTTTGCTACCGTTGACGCACTTGAGAGTAAAGTTTTATTCAAGCCTGTATAAAAAGAGATCGCCTCTTTAGGTGAGATATCCAGACGATCAACCCGGGAACGAACAGTATCTTTCTGCGATAACTGACTCTTAACCTTATTTATAATTTCATTAATCTCGCGATCTTCAATCGTGACACTTGTTAAATAGTCACCCCAAGCCCGTTGTGCTTCATCTGTTAAAGAGCGCTGCCCAGAGAGTTCACTGCTAAACTTGGATCCTTTAGAACCAATAAAACCTGCTGTAGCACCACGCTCTTTCTGTAATTCATGTACCAGAGCACTGCTCTTTGTGACAAACCCGACAAGCCGCTCTAAAGTATCTGTCTCAGATTTTAATTTTACGTTAGCCACTATGGTCATTCCGACAAGAATAACAAACGCTAACAGAGGGAGGCTCACCAATAAAATAAGCTTATTTTTAAACTTCATGTTTTTCATGTTATCACCCTGAAACTATCAATCTTGCCACTGTTCTTTAATTGGAATGACTTGATCTATTGAACTCATAAATGCTTCAACCAGTTCAGGTTCGAAATGCTTCCCGGACTGATCAACCAGAAGCTCGATCGCCTTCTCAACGCTCCAGGCATCCTTATAAGGACGCTTGGAAGTCAGTGCATCAAAGACATCAGCTATGGCTACAATTCTCCCCTCTACAGGAATTACCTCCCCTTTCAATCCCTGAGGGTAACCGGATCCATCCCATTTTTCGTGGTGGCTAAGGGCGATGCTCTTTGCCATTCTTAATAGTTTGCTTTCAGCAACCAGATCAATTTGTGAAGCGATAATCTGGGCACCGATTTCAGGATGTTTTCTCATCACCTCCCATTCACCGGCATCCAGTGCTCCCGGCTTTCGCAAGATTGAATCTGGAATGCCAATCTTTCCAATATCATGCATCGGAGCAGCATGCATCAGGAGGTCTGCTGCTGTTTTATCCCAACCAATTGTCCGCGCCAGAATACGAGAGTATTGACTCATCCTGATAACATGTTTACCCGTCTCATTGTCTTTATATTCAGCAGCTCGACCTAACATACGTACCGCCGCCAGCTGTGACAGTTCAAGCTCCTGAGTTCGCTCCTGCACCAGATTCTCAAGCTCTTTGCGTCGATCATATAAAGCCAGTTGCGTTTTAACCCGCGCCCTAACTAAAACCGGACTGAAAGGCTTACTGATATAATCAACCGCCCCCACGGCAAAACCTTTCTCCTCATTCTCCTCATTAGAGAGAGCTGTCACTAAGATCACGGGAACACTGGTCAACCGGGGATTAGCTTTGAGGCGTTTGCATGCTTCGATACCATCCATTTCAGGCATCATTACATCAAGTAAAATCAGATCTGGATTACATCTCTCTGCACGGCTGATCGCTTCCAAACCGTTACGTGCAAAGAAGAGATTATAGTCGCTACCCAATACCTGCCTTAAAAGGGATAGATTGACCGGCTCATCGTCAACAATAAGAATATTGAACGCCATATCGTTTATTCAACCACCGTTTCTATGCTGTCGATAAGCTCTCTGACTGCATCTGCCGCTGCTTCGAAATCAAATGTATCGAGCGACTCTTTCAAACGCGCCAGTTCAGCTGAACTCAACTGCTGGTTCAGGGTCATTAAGGTTTCCGGTCTCGCCTGACCATTACTGATTTCGAACTCCATCTCTTTCAATACAACAAGAATTGCCTGCGGATCTTTAATGTCGACCCGAGTCTCTACTTCATCGTCTGCGCAGAGAACCCCCTGCACCAGCACAGAGCCTAATGCATGGGCTGCGTCAAAGAGCTGAGCAACAAGAGCATGTAGCTTTGTAGGATCGACATCATCCAAAGCTACTGCCAGTTCCACCTGTTTGCTCAGTTCTGTCACTTTTAACAATTTAAGATTTGATGCCGCACCTTTTAAGGTGTGAGCGACATGCTTTATTTGAGGGATATCGTTGTTAGAAACAGCCTCTTTCAAACCCTCTAATTCTGACTCTAGATTATTAGAAAATTTGAGCAATGCATTGTGATAGACATCCTCAGCTCCCTGCCAAATACTCAAGCCAGCATCAAAATCAACATCTGCTAGTTCCGGTGACAGATTTGTCGATGGCACGGTACTCTTGTGGGTATCGATGACTTCAGCAATCGTCTCAAAGAGTTCATCAAAGTTTATCGGCTTACCAACAAACCCATTCATACCACTCTCGTAACATCGTTGACGATCTTGCTGCATCACACTCGCTGTCAAAGCGACCACTGGCGTTGCACTAATGTTGCTTTCCCTTTCATACTGGCGTATTGCTTTAGTTGCGTCATAACCATCCAGATGTGGCATATGGCCATCCATTAGCACCAGATCATAATCCCCAGCTTTTACCGCTTCGACCGCCTGTATCCCGTCCTCAACAACTGTGACTGTATGGCCTTTCCCCTCCAGACGTATTTTTACCAACTCCTGATTAGTCAGTTGATCTTCGGCAACAAGAATATTTAGCTGGTCATGGGAGGAATCATCTGGCTGCTCAGCACTATCGTGGGTTGTAACGGCATCAATATCTGGATTTACAGGGCGAAGAGGTAGTTCAAAGCTGAAAATGGAGCCTTTCCCTTGTGTGCTTTCCACGTAAATATCCCCACCCATCAACTCAACAAGCTGCTTACTGATGGTGGTGCCTAAGCCACTTCCTCCATATCGGCGACTGATACCATCGTCCGCCTGAGTAAAACTTTCGAAGATCTGGTCGAGACGATCTGCCGCTATGCCAATACCACTGTCAGCAACCTCAAAGCGAATTCGATTTGGAGAGACTGGCAGGACACTGATCTTAATAAAGCCCTGGGAGGTAAATTTAACCGCATTACCCACTAGATTGATTAGGACCTGCCGGATACGCATCGAATCCCCATTAAACCAATCAGCCAAATTAGGCGAACATTCAACCGAGAACTCCAGGCCCTTATTTTCAGCAGAAAACCTCAGGGCATTGAGTGATTCTGATAAAAGTGAAGGGAGACTGAAATCGATCCGACTCAACGTCATACGCCCATCTTCAAGTTTAGCCAGGTCTAATACCTCATTAAGAATACTCAACAAGGATTTAGCTGAATCCAAAGCAATTTTAAGATGCTTACGTTGGTCATCATTTAAGTCAGTTTCCAGTACAACCTCTGTCATACCAATAACACCGTTCATTGGTGTTCTGAGTTCATGGCTCATATTCGCCAAAAACGATGACTTAATCTGACTAACACGCTCTGCAGTCTCTTTAGCGATGCGCAAACTCTCTTCAAAAGCCTTACGCTCACTAATATCGTTCACCATACCGACAAAGAAGTGCTCATCACCGCTTTTAACTTCACTGACCGACAATGAAATTGGAAATATCTCACCATTACGACGTAACGCTTCCACTTCACGGATAGAGCCAATGACAAATGGTTTACCCTGCTGCTGGTAACGCATTAAATAGTTATCATGTTCCGAGCTATAGGGCTCCGGCATCAATGTCGCGATGTTTTTGCCAATCAACTCCTCTGGCTGATATCCAAACATCTGTTCTGCAGCTTTATTCAAACTGCCAATGCGCCCTCTGCGATCAATAGTGATAATCGCATTAACCGCCATATCAACAATTGCACGTGTTCTCGCTTCACTGACTTCAAGTTCACGAGTACGTTCTTGTACCTTTGATTCTAAGGAAGCTTGATATGAGAGGATGGCCGACTGAAGCTGCTTTTGCTCAGAAACATCATTAAAGATGATTGAATTTCCGATAAAACTACCCGTTTCTGTCTCATAGATTGGGGCTGACAGTACATCATAAGTACTTGCGCTTTCATCGGAGTCATACTTGATCTCACCACTCCAAACCGACTGGATGTCAAAATACTGCTGTAACTGTCCCAATTCCTCTGAATTAAAAGAAAGCTCATTTAAATGTTTAGGTACTGCTCCCTTACCTATAAGCATATCGTTAAGATAACTTTTATTCGCAAACTCTACATTTCCTTCAGGGTCCGCGATCAATATACCCAAGGGGCTACTATCGATAGCATAAGCATATTTTTGTGACCTTTCAGCCTCCTCCTTCAAATCACGAACTGCTTTTAAAAGAAGAGCCGCAAGCCAACCAACAATTACAACAAACAGAACAAGAACTATAAAAAATTCAGCAATAAGGATATAGAGTTTTTTATCAATGGAGTAAGAAAGAGAATTTATATGGTTAATACTTATTTCATCACTAGCTTTTTGTGAAACTTGTTTTGCGGAATCAATTAATTGAGTTGCTAAACTCCACCATTTAGAAACATCCTCCCCTTTGAAATTAGAAGATATAAGCTTAGCTCTATACCCCTTATATTCCCCATTATATAAATCAAGGAATTTATCAATATCATTTTTAATACTAACTGGAATATTTTTTATTAACTTTACATCTTCAATCTTCTGCCTGTATAGATCATATCTACTTTCGTAAAACTCCAGATCCGATTGGCTAACAAACAGATCACGGGAGTAGAAAACATCATCCGAAATATTGATGTTAGAACTAATATAAGCGCGCTCTAAACCTGCGTAATGAATAAAATATGAAACATCGCGCTGCAATGCCAAAAAGAACTCTATCCAGCCTTGATCACCTTCAGGTTCTAATACAAAGCTCACAAGGTCTATCTCGCTTTCTATTAATGCGTTGTTGTAATCCATCCACTCAGAAGCAGTAAACATCCCTCCCAACACATCGCCATTGGAAACCGTCTGAATCTTATTTTTAATCTGAGCTAAAGGCTTTTGCAGTTGACTACCTTGACTATAATGCGAGAGTTCGTTGACGGCAGTAATCAGATCCAGTCGTTTTTTTTCCAGCAGCTTTAAAATAGGCTCTGCATGTGTTTCTTCAGAAAGAACCCTCAATCCAATACCACGAAATTCAGCATTGAGCTGTATAACTGTCAACAAACCGGTCGCAATGATCTCATCTTGAATATGACCATGAACCTTTCCACTCTGCAGCTTGTAGTTGTAAATACTGTGAAAGAAAGAGAATAGCATTATAAAAAGAAGGGTTATTACAAGACTTCCGACTTTCCACTTAAAGGATTTCTCGCTAAATCTGAGGGTTTCTTTGTTTGAGTTCAAAATGAATATCCACCAACACTATAATTTACATTAGTTTCAAACAAGACTACTGCCTCACAACCCTCAATGGGCCAGACATAGAATAAACTATAATACAGATATCTGAAGCTACAAGTTTTCAGCGATGTTTATCTTATTCATCTGATCCATCAATTAGCGGATAGATTATTTGACGTTTTTAATCTATTAAACAGTCGTTTAAATTTTAAAATTTGGCTAGTAAATAAGATATTTTCAACCCTTGAATAGAACTGTGGACTTAAGGGTAGTTACAGGTATTTGGACAACCATGGAAGGTAGGATAGTGGATACGCCGCTCTCTAGATTACAGGCATCAGGGAGTACCCCTAATGCCTTAATCCTTGATCTTTTTGATTCCAGATGAACTCAGACTTTGAACTGGTTGACCAGATGCGCCAAGCGTTGTTCAAGTTGAGTCATTTCAGCTGTAGTTGATGAGAGCTGATCAGCATTGCCACTGGCCTTCTCAGAGATATCAGCAATATGCTGTATGCTTCTGCTTAACTCATCTGCCACCGACGTTTGCTGTTCTGCAGCCGTCGCGATCTGTGTGCTCATTCCACTGATATCACTAACAGATGTAGTAATACTATTAAGCTGTTCACCTGTATGACCTGCTTTTTCGACCGTTTCATCAGTTTGCACACGACTGCGCTCCATCTCATTCACCGCTTTACGTGCTCCGGTCTGCAGCTTTTCAATCATCTCCTGAATTTCATCGGTACTCTGTTGCGTTCTGTTTGCAAGAGTACGTACTTCATCCGCTACTACAGAAAAGCCTCTTCCCTGCTCTCCCGCACGGGCAGCCTCAATTGCAGCGTTCAGCGCGAGCAGATTTGTCTGATCCGCAATCTCTTTGATCACGTTGACCACGGTCCCTATATGTTCAGAATCTTTATCCAATTGTTCTATGACATCCGCTGCGGCATTAACACCATTTTGTAGCGACTGGATTGAGTTAATCGTCTCATTCACAACGCCCTGCCCACCTATTGCCGCATCATCGGCTGCCTGTGCAGAAAGCGATGCATTTGTCGCATTGGTTGAGACCTCCTGCACCGCCGCCGCCATCTCATGAATAGCTGCGGCAACCTGTTCAGTCTCACGACGCTGCTCATCCACCTCTGATCGGGTTGAATCCACCACACCACTTAAGCGTTTTGTTGCCTGCGAGAGATCGGTTATTGAGCCTTTTACCTCCGAAATCAGGTTCTGAATCTTAGCGGCGAACCGATTAAACCCTTCTGCCAGCTGTCCCACCTCACCTTTTGCTGAGGTATCCAGCCTTTTACTCAGATCGCCCTCACCTTCGCTGATATCTTTCAGTGCAGCGACTGCTGCTGCAAGAGGGTTTGCAATGCCATTCGCCAGAACAACTGAAAGGAAACCAAACACAATCACAAAGCCACCACCAATCAGCACAATGAACATCATGGTATTACTGATCTCATCTTCCAATTTTTTATTGGCGATCGCGATCTGATCATCGATGTCATCGATATAAAAGCCAGTGCCCACCATCCAGTTCCATTTGCTTAAGCCCACGGCATAACTCAGTTTATCTACATCCGCATTTTTTGAGGGTTTCGTCCAAATATACTTAAGGTACCCCCCACCCTGACGCGCAGCGGCAATGAGCTCTTTAACGATCAGAACACCATTCTTATCCTTTAAATCAATCAGGTTTTTACCTTTCAACTGAGGCTTAGGGCGCGTTGCCAGATTAGTACCATCATAGGTGTACACAAAAATATACCCATCACCCTTGGCACCATAACTCAGGTCAGTCATCACCTTGAGAGCCGCTTCCTCCGCTAGTGGATCATCCACTGCAGCATTGTCATAGATCTCTTTTATCGATGAAACGGCAAGATCTACATAACTTTTCAGTGCGTCCCTTTTACTTTCCATCAGCTCAGATCTTAACTCCTCGATCTGATGCTCCCCCAACTCTCTTAACTGTAGATTGGCAACAAACATGACCGCTGCCAAAACCGTTATTAACGGTACCAAAGTTAAGAGAAGTACTTTCTGTTTTAAGGTTAGGTTTCCCATAGGTTGATTCACTCCGGTTGGCTAGTCAGTATCAGCATCCATACCCGATCTGACCTGCTCTATTTTATAGTTGTAGTTGTTGCTGCTTGCTATCTGATATTCGACGCCTAAAAGCCGCCTATTACGTTGACGAAGGTCAAGAGGTTTTCAGCTCAATTCGATTTCCATCCGGATCCTCAATATAAATTGAATCACCGAAGCCCAACGCACCATTCCTCTGCTCAACGGAGCCACATGAAACACCCTTCGCCTCCAGATAAGGGATGAGCCGTTCAGGTTCAAAAGGGGAAATCTGGAAGCAGAAGTGGTCCATATTTACGTGTTCATCACGATATTGGGCAGGCTTAAGATCAATCATCGATTCACCTGCTCTCAACTGATAAAGAGGGGGGGTCTCAACTTTACGTACCAACTCACAGCCCAAAATATCAATATAGAAGTGAAGGCTTTTACCAATATCCAGGCTATTGAGTACGATGTGATCGATCTTACCGACTGTAAATACCATAACCACGCTCACTTGGGAGGGGCTCTCGAACACTGCAGAAGAGCGCATAGACCGCTAAGAAACAGGTATTTACAAATATAGAACGGTTGGGACAATTAGCAAAAAACCTTCTGCCAAGTTTATCATCCCCCTATAGGAATTGAGAACCGCAGATGAGACTTAAAAACAGAGCGCACAGCCGGTAAACTGACACTCTTCTTAATTCATATAGATGTTAGGTCCATTATGCTAAATAAGCTTATCTCCCTGATATTCGCAGTGACGTTGTGCACATCATCAGCCATAGCGGATTCGGATAACCCACAACTCCTGATACAGACCAACCAGGGCAATATCACACTTGAGTTGTTTCAGGAACAAGCCCCGGAGACCGTGAAGAACTTCCTCACCTATGTGGATAGCGGTTTCTATTCTGGAACTATTTTTCATCGCACCATTGCTGGCTTTATGATTCAGGGCGGCGGTTTCACCGAGTCTCTTAGCAGAAAGGAAACACGTGCCCCTATCCGCAATGAATCAGGCAACGGTTTGAGTAATTCCCGTGGAACAATTTCGATGGCGCGCACCAACCATCCGCATAGTGCCACTTCACAGTTCTTTATTAATACCGTTGATAACCGCAATCTTGACGCCCAAGGAAGCCGGTTTGGCTACGCAGTTTTTGGACGGGTTATTCAGGGTATGGATATTGTGATGAGCATCAGCCGAGCACCTACGGCCCCGAAGGCAGGTCATCGTGATGTGCCAAAACAACCGATAATGATTTCAGCCATTAAGCGCATCAGCGAGCCATCACAATCTGAGTAAGCGCAATCGATTGGCGTTACTCACCACCGTCACTGAAGACATGGCCATGGCGGCTCCCGCTATGGCCGGGTTTAGCAGCACCCCTGCCAATGGATACAAGAGACCTGCGGCTACAGGTATCGCCAGTCCATTGTAGATAAAGGCACCAAACAGATTCTGCCTGATATTCTTAACCGTAGCTTTTGAGAGTGTCATTGCACGGCTCACGCCCGATAAGGATCCGGACATCAGGGTTACATCAGCACTCGCAATCGCGACATCTGCCCCAGCACCGATCGCATACCCCAAATCAGCCTGCGCAAGTGCCGGCGCATCGTTGATGCCATCGCCCACCATTGCAACAACATCCCCCTCCTGCTGCAGGCTTTTAATCACGGCCTGCTTTTGCTCCGGTTTCACATCAGAGAAGACCTGTTTAATCCCCACCTGATCGGCTATCGCTTTAGCGGTTCTGGCGTTATCACCCGAGAGCAAAATCACCTTCAGGCCGGAATCTTTAAGGACACGGATCGCGTCAGCCGAGTCCTGTTTAACCGGGTCAGCAATCGCATATATGGCTACCAGCTCCTGATTCAGTGCAACATAGACCAGCGATTTAGCTTCCTGGCTCCAGTGCTCTGCCTGACCTTTCACCGTATCGCATAGAACCTCATGCTGCTGCATCCACTGATGGTTACCGATCCTCCAGATCCCCATATCTGTTTCAGCCGCAAGACCTGCTCCAGGCTGGTTTTCAAAAGAGCGCACCTCAACCGTTTGCTTTGACTCAAGATGGGTGACAATAGCTGCAGCCAATGGATGCTCAGATGCCGTTTCAATAGCCGCTACAGACTGGATAACCTGCTCCCGAAATTCGCCTTCGACCAGATAGAGGCTATTCGTCACGACCGGCTTACCCTCTGTGACCGTACCGGTTTTATCTAAAACAACCGTTGTGACCTTTTCAGCCAGCTGCAATGCATCCGCATTACGGATCAAAATACCACTACCTGCTGCTTTACCCACTGCGACCATGACCGACATCGGGGTCGCAAGCCCCAACGCACAAGGGCAAGCGATGATCAGTACCGTCATCATGGTGATAACCGCATAAGTTATCTGCGGCTCAGGACCAAACTTCCACCAGATAGATGCTGTCAACAACGCAATGAGCATCACGACAGGCACAAACACAGCCGCAATCTTATCTGCTAACTTACCTAACTCGGGTTTGCAGTTCTGTGCATCCCTAACCGCTTCAATGATCTGAGCTAAAACCGTCTGTGACCCAGTTTTTTCAACACGCATTTTAAAACTACCCGATCCATTCAGCGTGCCTCCCACCAGTGCAGAACCTTCGGTTTTATGCACTGGGACTGATTCCCCCGTAAGCATTGCCTCATCCAGATAACTCTCTCCGGAAACCACCACACCATCAACAGGAACACGCTCTCCCGGACGCACCCTGACCTCATCACCCGGGGCCAGCAGTTCGACTGCAACCTCTTTCTCGACCCCCTGGCGGATGCGCAACGCATGTGCGGGTTTCAAATTCATCAGGCTACGGACTGCATCGCCGGTTTTCTTGCGTGCACGCGCCTCCAAAGCCTGCCCGAGTAGAATAAACCCCAGAATCATCACGGAGGCTTCATAGTAGAGGTGCCTTGCTACATCGGGTAATTCAACACCCGATACAGAGGCTATGATCAGACCCGTTGAATAGATCCATGCTGCCCCAGTACCCAGAGCGATCAGCGTATCCATATTGAAACTCAGCCGTCTGGCCGAGCTAAGGGCTCCCTTATAAATATGCGCAGCACAGAAATACATCAGCATGAGCGCAGCCAAACCCGTGATGGAACCTGTTACAACGCCCCCGGCTGTGGAGATATCAGGCATATACCCGAACCACCCCTGCAGCATCAGCAGTGCCCCGAAAGCTAATCCAATCAAGCTCCGCTTCAGGGTGACCCGATACTGTTTCTGCTCCTCCGCCTCAATATCAGCCATATCATTCTGATCACTGATTTCGATTGCGCCATAACCTGCGGTTTCAACCGCAGCGATGATCTGCGAAACCGGTGCATCGGAGGAAACACTGAGACTACGATCAGCAAAATTTACAGAAAAATCATCGATCGCATCTGCCGTTTGCAGCCCCTTCTCCAGCGAGCGAACACAGCCGGCGCATTTCACACCTTGCAGAGAAAAATGGTAGATCATAGTAACGTCCGAAAGCTTGTGTATATCTATAGCTTAAACCCTAAAGCCAGCTTCAGGGTCAAGAGGGATTGGCCCGATGAGAGATGGATTATCTGGCTTTTTTCTCCAGTGCCACGTAACTACCCGTCAGCCGTAATGCAACTTTGTCATCCTGCTTTATCTCAATGACCAGATCCATCCTGGCGCGCCCTTTGAGGTCCATCTTCTGATTAAACTCAGCGAGGATTGATTCAGCTGGCAGGTTTGTAATCGCTGTAAAATCGGAAGTAACCGGTAGGAAATATTCCAGATGGCTGTCCCGAATCACAACATCGTCATCTCGACCCAGCGACCGTAGGTGAAGCGTGATGATGCTCCAACCACAGAGAGTCGCCACCGTCGCCAGCGATCCACCAAAACCGGTGCCTTTATCATTCACGTTTGGAGCCAGTGAGGCTCCCATCTTCAGGCTTTTTCCATCCCATACCAGAGGGGCAAACCCCATATGATTAATGAGTGGGATCTGACCTTTAAGCCAGACCAGAAATTCATCCGCTATTACTTGTTTATCCACTTCAAGATCCTATCTACCGGTCCATTCTGTAACGTAATCGGCGAGGTTATGCTGAGGAGCTTTGCGTAGTTTCTTTGGCGTCCCCAGATAGAGATAACCTATAATCGATTCACTTTCACCGATCCCTAAACCCTCTTTAACCACAGGATGGTAAGCCATATCACCGGTACGCCACATCGCTCCCAATTCCATAGCATGCGCAGCCAGAATGATATTTTGCGCCGCACACCCAGCCGAGATCTCCTGTTCAACAGCTGGCACCTTCGCATGCTCCTTAACCGCAGCAATCACTACAATCACCAGAGGCGCTCTCAGTGGCATAGAGCGCATTTTATGCTGGCGCTCATCCGATAATTGCGGATTATCGTCCAACGCCGCTTTTACAAACAGCCGCCCCAAAGCCTCACGTCCTTCACCACTGACTGTCAGGAAACGCCAGGGCCGAATTGCACCGTGATCCGGTGCTCTCAATGCTGCCTGAAAGAGCGTTTCCATCTGCTTCTCCGTTGGACCGGGAGCATCTAATAGTGGACATGAAACCCGACTGTGAAGCAGTTCTATCGCATCCATAGTGCTCTCCTTCACTGTCGGCTTAAGCGCAGATTATCAATATCGTCTGCGTCACTACTCCTGAACGGGTTGATATCCAAACCACCACGACGAACGTAGCGTGCGTAAACATTCAAACTTTCAGGCTGACAACGTTCCCAGATGTGCATAAAGATATTTTCCACACACTGCTCATGGAAGTCGCCATGCTCACGATATGAGATGATATATTTTAGTAATCCTTCACGGTCAATCTCTTTACCACAATAGCTGATGCCTAATGTCGCCCAGTCAGGCTGTCCGGTTACTGGACAGTTGGACTTAAGAAGATGACTGTATAGCACCTCCTCTACATCATCCTCACCCGTCACTAAGAGTTCTGGGTCTGGTGTGTACTGAGTGATCTCAACATCCTGATTATCGATACAGAAGCCGGTAAACTGGCCAAATTCAGGCGCTTGATCCGGGTGATAGATCCTGACATCAACTCGCCCCCCGGCAGCCTCTGAAAGATCCGTCAGCAGGTGTTTTTTAACATCAGCTTCACTGTCAAATTTACTCAGGTTAAATGAGTTCAAATAGAGCTTGAAGGATTTGGACTCAACAATGTTCTTTGAGTCAGCAAACACTCTGAACTCAGCCAGTCGCACCTCCGGCTTACCACGCTGATTCAGCCATGAGAGCTCATAAGCGTTCCAGATATCCACCCCTGTGAAAGGCAGCGTTGAGCGCTCTATACCTTGTGCTTTCCAATTAACATCACGTGGAATTGGATAGAGCAGTGCAGGGTCATAACTATTAACGTACTCGGTCCCCTGCCCCAGAGGTGATTGGGTGATTAGATCATCTTCTTTCATCAACTACGGATACCTTTACCGTGTTTAAGCAAATACAGTGCATAGGAAAACAAGCCTGCAATACAGATCAGAATCATACTGAATGCAAAGCCAACATGAATGTCACTCACGCCCAGAATACCGTAGCGGAATGTATTCACCATATACAAGATCGGATTAAGCTGTGAGACCCCCTGCCAGAACTCAGGCAGTAGCTGAATGGAGTAAAAAACACCGCCCAGGTAGGTCAACGGGGTTAACACAAAGGTTGGAATGATACTGATATCATCAAACGAATTAGCGAAAACCGCATTAATAAACCCTCCGAGTGAGAACAGCACCGACGTCAGGAAGACGATGGCGATTGTCACCCATAGATTCTGAACCTGGAGCTCGGTAAAAAAGAGCGACAGCATTGTAACAATCAAGCCAACTCCTAAGCCACGCGCGACCCCACCCAGAACAAATCCACTGAGTATCACCCAGTTGGGTACAGGTGAGACCAGTAATTCCTCGATATTTCTCTGAAATTTTGTACTGTAAAATGATGAGACAACATTACTGTATGAGTTGGTTATCACTGACATCATGATCAGGCCTGGAACTATATATTCCATATAGTTGAATCCGCCCATCTCACCAATACGGCTACCAATCAGGTTGCCAAAAATGATGAAATACAACGTCATAGTGATCGCTGGTGGCAATAAAGTTTGAGCCCATATGCGCATGAAGCGACGGATCTCACGCCGTACAATAGTCCAAAAAGCGACAAATAGATCCTGTGTGTTCATGCACTTTCCTGCTGCAAATTTTTATCAACCAGAGAGACAAACAGCTCTTCCAAGCGGTTGGCCTTGTTTCTCATACTGTTAACTTTTATACCTTGATGATCCAATGCTGAAAAAACTGTATTCAAACCCTGCTCCTTCTCAACATCCACCTCAAGAGAATTTTCTGCCACCAACCGCAAAGCATAACCCTGAACTTCAGGTGCAGCAGACAGGGAACAATCCAGATCCAGAATAAATGTTTCGGTGTTCAGCTGTTGTAGTAGGGCTCGAATACTGGTGTCGATTACGATAGTTCCATGATCAATAATCGCAATATTCCGGCAGAGGCTTTCAGCCTCTTCCAGGTAATGAGTCGTCAAAATAATCGTGGTTCCGGCTTCGTTTATCTCACGCAGGAACTCCCACATCGAGCGCCGTAGTTCAATATCAACACCGGCTGTAGGCTCATCAAGAATAAGCAGCTTAGGCTCATGCATCAATGCCCGCGCAATCATCAAACGTCGTTTCATACCGCCCGATAACATTCGCGCAGCACCATTGCGCTTCTCCCACAAACCCAACTTTTTCAGGTAGTAATCAGCACGTTCACCGGCAGGCCCTTTTGAAATACCATAATACCCAGCTTGAGTGATCAAGATATCACGGACATTTTCGAACATATTGAAATTAAACTCCTGGGGGACGACCCCAAGGAATTTCTTTGCCTGGCTCAGATCTTTATCTATATCAATACCGAATATAGACACCTGCCCCGAAGTTTTATTGACCAGCGAAGAGACGATCCCCAGAGTTGTTGATTTTCCAGCCCCATTAGGTCCCAACAAAGCGAAAAAATCCCCCTGTTCAACATCAAAGGAGATCTCTTTCAGTGCCTCAAAACCGTTACCGTATACTTTATGCAACTTGTTGATCGATAGCGCTAAAGTCATGCACCATTCCTGAATAAAAGATTGACTATCAAAAAATTAACCTGAAACTGCGGCATAAAAGGTCACTCATCTATGTTGTAAACATAAAGCTGCCGCATCAATACTTATTTTTATCTAATGAATCAGGAGCGAAGCTGGCTGCTTTTGGTTCCAGCTTATAAAATAGGCCCCCAACCTAGGGGAGACCGGAATGACATCTTACCAAATTCATCACCTGAATTTCTTAAAAATTGCCTTCAATAACTTTATCAACCGTGAACCCTTCAAGTCTGAAGAGCTGTTACAGGATGATCTTGAGTTTATTGAAGAGTTCAGGATGCTCATCTCAGATTTCGAATCTTCAGCAGCGGGGACACATCAACGAGGCGAAGATTTTATAGATAAAGCCTTTCGCCGCTACCCCGAACTGGCTCACCTGATTGCACGGGATCTATTGTGGTATTTTGGCGGTAACAATCTTCACAATATGACCGACGACGAGATACAGAAATTCCAACAACTTGATGAGATGCGCTATGAGGCTGAAGCTCAAGGTGAGGAATTTGATTATATCAACCGTCGTGCCAGCATCTTCGGCCAGAACTAGTCAGTCTACTCAAAAGAGATTTCAACTGCCTGCTGAGCAATAAAGTCGGGCAGTTCGTCTACTGGTAACGGCTTACTGAAATAGAACCCCTGTATCAATTCACAGCGATGTGTCCGCAGGTAGGATAACTGTTCTCGCGTCTCCACCCCCTCAGCTAAAACCGATAGCCCAAGGCTTCTGGACAAGGCGATAATCGCTTTTACAATCGCCTCCCCTTCTGGATTGACGCCAATATCACGAATAAAGCTCTGATCAATCTTGAGAGTGTTTAGAGGTAGCTTTTTCAGATAACTGAGAGATGAAAACCCAGTTCCAAAATCATCCATCGATAATGAAACACCGATCTCACGCAATCGATGCAGTTTCGGGATGGTGATCTCCGGCTGACGAACCAAAAAACTTTCGGTCACTTCAAGGTCCAGATACTTAGCCTGCATTTTGGTCGTCGACAGCACCCTTTCAACCGTTGGAATCAGACTCTCATGCAAGATCTGCTGGCCCGCTAAATTGACCCCTATGCGAATCTCTACACCCTGATCATGCAACGATTTACCAAATTCACACGCCTGTTGCAGCACCCATTCACCTATTGGAATGATTAAACCCTGCTCTTCAGCCAGCGGGATAAACTTTGCCGGCGAGATCATACCTAACTCTTCATGTTCCCACCTGAGCAGCGCCTCAACTCCGATAACCTCTCCATGCTGCGTATTGATCTGAGGTTGATAGAACACCCTGAGCTCTTTTTTCTCTATTGCTCGACGCAGATCATTGATCAGTGAAAATCGTTCATAGCGCTGACTCCCCTGCTCATCATGGTAAAAGCGGTGCTGATTTTTCCCATGCTCTTTTGCCTCAAACATTGCGACATCGGCGTGCTGTATCAGCGCATTCACCTCAGCACCATGCTCAGGATAATAGGATATGCCGATACTGATCGTGCTATAGATCTCGTAACCATCGATATAAAATGAGCGACGAAATGCGTCCAGAATACATTGAGCGACCTTTTCAACCTCGGTAATAGATCGCTTCCCTTCCATCAGTACCGTGAATTCATCCCCCCCCAATCGCGCAAGAAGCCCCGCTCCATTCAATGCAACCTGTATCCTTTCAGCCGCCTGTTGTAACAGGTCATCACCCACTGGATGGCCTAATGAGTCATTCACATCTTTAAAACAGTCAAGATCACAAAACAGAAGAGCAACAATTTCATTCTCGCCCTGACACTGCTTGATCGCCTGATTCACTCTGTCAGTAAACTGCAAACGATTGGGGAGAGCGGTCAGGGAATCATGGTTCGCCATCCATACCAGTCGTCGTTCCGCCTTTTTCTGCTCTGTTACATCCATCCCAATGGAAAGCACATAGGCCCCATAACCCGGTTGATGCAGCACAGTATGCACCCATGAGATATGTAGCATCTGTCCACCAGCAGAACGTAGAACAGACTCCAACTGAACCCTTTCCTGCTCATTACTATAAAGCCGGTTTAACGATTCCCGGTGAACAGCCTGATTCTTTTGCTCGTGATTCAATTCCAGAAAGTGAAGCAACTTTGCCTCTGCCACATTCAAACCCAACAATTTCTGGCCTGAACGATTCAAGGTCACAATATGACCCTTTCGATCAAGCGTCAGGATGATCGCATCTGTTGTATCTAACAAACTGGTGACAAAATCGCGCTCACTCTCCAACTCCTGAGTCCGATGCATCAGATGCTTGGCTCGCTCTTTCAAGGAGGACTCAAGGTGTTCAAGCTTATTGGAAAGATCAAACGTACTTTCTAGCAGCAGATCGAGTTCATCTTTCCGGTGATGATGGGGCTCTATCTCCTTAAAGCGTTGGCGAACCTGCTCAAATCCACTCAAAGCCAACAGCGGCAGGAGCTCGACGATTTCTGACAGTGTTCTTAGCGGGGATCGCAGTACCACCAGTTGGAACAGCGCGGCAAGAAACAGACCTATTCCGGACACTGCAAGCTCTTCAAAAAGTTCGTTGCGCGCAAGATGGTAACTTTCAGTATGATCATCAATCAGGATCCAATAAGCCTTACCCTTTTTAGCGCCTAAAAGCGGGTGCAGCAGGATCATAAATCGTCGATCATCTCTCTCTATCTCAAAAAAACCACCCCCTGAAGGAATATTTTGCTGCTTCACCAAACGGTTTAATAAAACAGCATTATCTGCTCGCTGGGTTAAATATTTAAGGTCAAGTTGCCATAAACGCGCCATCCTGGCCTGACCTTTAGGCTGCAGAGCCAGCCCTATATCACGACCACTCTGGCTATTGAAGTCGAGAACGACATCACCCATTTTTTTACCAACAACCAGCACCCCTGTTCTTACCCGATCTAATTGCACAGGAAGCGCAACAAACCGCAGGCAGTCAGACTGGCAATCAAAATATTTATACGGCGACTCTGTCTCAAGCACTTCATCGATAATGCTCTGAGGTAGATTCAACTTATCCCCAAGTGAGACTAAAGATTTTCCATGTGAATCGTACAGGTAGGCAGCATCCAAAGCTCCTCGGCTGTGGAGATCTGGAAACATCTTTTCTATATGTGCCCTGTAATCAGATTGATGCGTCTCAGCAACGGCATTACCTGACATATATGCAATCAGTTCCCCGAGTTCTAATAACCGGTTATAAGATGAGGTAACCAGCCCTTCCAGGTGGCTCAGGTCGCGCTCAGATTTTAAGACCCTCTGCTCAACTGCTGAAGTGGTCTGTTGCTTATAGGAGTAATAGCCATAGGCAAGATGAACGATAGCAAGTACTGACATCAAGTTGATGAGCACCTTCCAGCGCAGGCTGAAAAACAATCGTCCTTTTAAATTGGCATCCTGCATTTTCAGAACCTATAGGTGGCTTGCAGGGACAACATATTCCAATTTTCCTTGCGCTCAGAATCATCGGGATTATCCTGCACCGATAGCCAACCCGTACCTTCAATATTATGAACCTCCGCTCTCAAGAGCCAGTTTGGATCTGGTTGCCAGCCGATACCAAAAGTCCAATCAAACGCATACTGAGTATGAGGTGGACGACCAAATAGAGCATTTGCAGTTAGTCCATCCCTGTCATTTTTATCTTGATAGAGAATGTCTCTTCTTAGAAAAAGACTAACCGTGGGTGACACTCTGTGCTCTACCTGCAAATAGAAAGACTCACTGGTAACTTCTGGCAGGAGCAGATAAACGCCTCCGAGCTCGCCCCAATCGATATCCTGTTTAAAATACTCACCTGTAAAGCTCCATTTCTGCAGGTTATATTGCATGGACAAGACCAGAACATCGATCTTGATCGTGCCATCCCCTGGCGCACCAGGTAACGAGAGTCCCGGGGCATCAAAATCGAGCCTGAACCCTCCATAGGTTACCCCTCCGATAAGGCTGTAATCATTCAGGCTGTACTCAGTCCTTAAAAGAAAACCCCGACTATCATCGAACTCTCCGGGCCAATCACGATTGAGATAAGCAAACTCGACATTTGTATCAACCCGAGGCTTGCCAATAACCAGCTCAGTCTCCAACACCCCTGTTTCGAAAAAACGGTTCCCGTATAACATGAAACCATCAGAAGAAAGTTCTAGAGTTCTGGCCTTATCAAAATAGAGGGATTGCGGTAACACAATTGAGGGGCGGGTAAAGGCCACATCACGCGTAGCATTGTAGAAACCGAAAGGGTTTTTAATTCTGCCGACACTAACACCCAAACTGCCCATATCAGATTCAATCATCCGATAATCCAGACGTGCATAATCCAGAGCCAGATCACCATTATCGACCTTGCCCGCCTTACGGGACACTACCTGCCCCGTTAGCAACATCTGACTGGAGGGTTTCCAGGAAGCATTAACTCCCAACTCCCTAAAATCAAAGCTACCCGATTCACTATTACCATTAAACCGATTGTGGTCGGTCAGAAAATACCCTTGCGTCAGAAAGCCATTGAACTCAAGCTGCTCCCCTGCCGATGCGATGGAACTCATTCCTGAAACAAACACACCCAACATCAGGTATCTACTTAACTTCCAAATGCTTAACATCCGTTCCTCCTTGATCAGCTGCTACAACATATCCAATGGCGCCTGCCGTTACACTTACTCTTTCAATCATCTCCTCCTGAGATTCAACAACCACAGGGGACTGACCCGCTCCGGAAAACACCAGGCGATCCCACATAGTTTTCAATTGATAGGGAAAAACCTTCAATTCACGCTTAACAAAATCCCGATGAATATCATGATGTTCAGGCAATACGAAGACGCGTACAGGCTGACCATCAGGCCAGGAACGAACACGCATAGAGAAGACCGATAGGAGGTACTGTCGACCGATACTATCTATAGTGACCCCGGAGTTTACGATTACTTCCGCTGTCGCTATACCTGGCAGCAACAGACAGAGAAAAGCCAAAACTTTTATCATAGCGCAGGTTTACCACATCCTTTGTGAATCGACCCAAGAGAGTCACATATAGATAACCACAGAGAATTTTAGACTAATTCTATCTATAAATCAGAAAGTTAAACTAAAGAGAGTACTAAAAGAGAGGAAATGGCGTCCCATAGGGGGTTCGAACCCCTGTTACCGCCGTGAAAGGGCGGTGTCCTAGACCACTAGACGAATGGGACGCAACAAATTTTGTCAACTCCTAAGAGTTGGAGCGGGAAACGAGGTTCGAACTCGCGACCCCAACCTTGGCAAGGTTGTGCTCTACCACTGAGCTATTCCCGCAGATTCTCAAAGAGAGAATGGCGTCCCATAGGGGGTTCGAACCCCTGTTACCGCCGTGAAAGGGCGGTGTCCTAGACCACTAGACGAATGGGACGCAACAAATTTTGTCAACTCCTAAGAGTTGGAGCGGGAAACGAGGTTCGAACTCGCGACCCCAACCTTGGCAAGGTTGTGCTCTACCACTGAGCTATTCCCGCAGATTCTCAAAGAGAGAATGGCGTCCCATAGGGGGTTCGAACCCCTGTTACCGCCGTGAAAGGGCGGTGTCCTAGACCACTAGACGAATGGGACGCTGCTTTCCTCTTAAGGGTTTCCCTTGTGAGGAGGCGCGTATATTAAAGAACAGGCCCTGAAGGGTCAACCCCATTTTCAAGAAAATATGACACTTTTTTTATCACAATTCGATCCCCCTGCCCCACCACGAAAACAATGCTTAATTTTTAAGCTAACCTATTGGTTACAAAAGGAATATTTGTATAAATTAAGTACAATTAATCAACTTATCCTGAAGAGCAATTTAAAGAGAGATTAATAAGTATCAAACAGAGGAAAAAGAGAGAAATTAGATACACTGAAAAAGTGCTTTAATGCGGTCGCAGATATAAAAAAACCAGCTCATGGCTGGTATATTAAGCAGTTGGAGCGGGAAACGAGGTTCGAACTCGCGACCCCAACCTTGGCAAGGTTGTGCTCTACCACTGAGCTATTCCCGCAGATCCTCAAAGAGAGAATGGCGTCCCATAGGGGGTTCGAACCCCTGTTACCGCCGTGAAAGGGCGGTGTCCTAGACCACTAGACGAATGGGACGCAACAGATTCAGAGTTCCTCTGAAAGCGGGGCATATAATACTGATCCCTTTTTAGGGGTTCAAGTGTTTTTTTTGTTTTTTTATCTACAAAATCAATTACTTTTTCTATAGTGTGTAACTTATATAGAGGCACCATACTAGAGCCTCCATTGCTTTAACTGCCAGAGTATTGGGATAAAAGATTTATGAGTCCTACTTATATAGCACTGATTATTCTTTTGGGCGTTGGCCTGATGGCAGGGATCGGGTTTGTGATTCAGGATCTGGAAAACAAAAAAAAGGCAAAAAGCCTCAAACTTATCAGCCTGAAAACAGCCATACGGCGCTCCTCTCACCTCTTTGAATCTTTCCCACCAGCGCTCATCACCACAGAGATAAGAACACTGCTTTGTAAATATATTGAGGCGCGCTGGGCAGCTGTAGTTGAACTTGAACCTAGTGATACTAACAAACAACAGTACTCTGCATTTCAAGCTGAAGCGGCAACTCTTCAAGAACCTGTCAGCCACCCGGCGGGGTCAGTAACGGTATTTAGTAGCCAGACTGAAGCGGCAAGAGCGATGGGGATAATTAAGGAATTTGCTCAATTTCTTGCAGAACTCGGTAATAAAGGGGAGATCAATAGTGATCTGGCGGAACGGATGACCAAAGATGCCAAACGCCTCTACCTGAGAGTTGAAATAGATATCGATCTTATGAACGCGATAGAGACAGAAGCAGCCCAAGGCGCTGAAGTTGTGATCCACCAGTATCGCAGCTGCTTCAGCAAGTTACAGCACCTAAATCACAATCAGATACTGGATCGGCAGTTATATGAGATCCGAACCCACCTAACCACTCTGGCTGAACAGATTGATCAGGCCCATGAAGCCAAAAAACTAGCTGAGGCTCAGGAGCAGGACAGCGGTAAGAAATTTAATTTTTAAGTGGTCGCTTCAACATTATCCACTCTAGCTGTTACCGTTTTTTTCCAATCACGATCCACTAGTGCATCTGTAACCCCAGCCCCGAACCACATAGATGCAAGCGCAATCCAGGCTGTGATAGAAAACGCCGATCCTCCCGTTAAACCAGCACCGACTGCACACCCTCCAGCCAGCATCCCCCCCATACCCATTAATGTTGCACCAGCTATGTAGCGCACCATACTCCGACCATCTTTAAAGCCCTGAAGCTTGTATGTTTTAGAAAGCATGGCAGCGAGGAATGAACCGATAAAAACCCCTGGTACCAAACCAACATCAAAATCCATTGGAGCACCTCCTGGTGTCAGGAAATACATGAGAGTATCCGCAGAAGGTCCGGTAAATGTCATGCTCTCAACTTGCGTTGGCTCAAAGGTCTGATAAGACATATGGTAGGTAAACCACCATCCCCCTACGACCATCATCCCCACTCCGACTGAACCGACCCAAGCCCACGCTGTTAGGTTATTCTTAACCCCATAGATAATCGCAACCACAGCACAGAAAAGACTGATGTAAATGCCTGTATAGTCCCCTAGCCCCATAAATCCGATCAATTCCAAACCGCCATCATCATGCAACAGCCAAGCATTCGCGATGCTGTCCCGTGCTGGAGCAAAAATCCCACGCAAACTCGCCTGAGCGACAGCTGCAAACAGCAACCCTGAGAAAAGCGCTCTTAAATTGCCGGTGGCTGCCAGTACAAGCAGTCGAGCGCCACACCCCCGTGCCAGCACCATACCTGCACCAAACATAATGCCGCCCAGCACAGCCCCAGATAAACTCCCATAAGAGGCCAGCATTCTGGAATCACTGATATCCAATTCACCAAAAAGAATAAGAGCCTGCGTTCCTCCCACCGCAGCAGAAAAAGTCAGCAACCAAATAGCCACCTTCGGTCCCATCTTCCCACGGACAAACTCGATCACTGCGGCGCGAAGGCAAAACTGGCTTCGTTGAGCAAAAATCCCAAACATTAACCCCAAGATCAAACCACCAAATGCGGTGGTCCCTGCTTCGCCAAGAGCATCGATCAGAAAATCAAAATCCATAAACATCAACCTGTTAGAGGTAAACTTCCGCTGATAAGCCCCACATTCCTGACACAAGGCTCCGGTATCGTTGCGACACTGCGATGTGATATCTGAGGCAATAAAGACCCAGACGCCCCACTAATTCCATTAAAGAATATTAACAGAAGCAATATTTATAAAAATTGACCCAAACCAAAATGCGACCAATTAATAAGAGCTAACTAATAAAGAAATTACATATTAAGCAAGTGCTTAAATAGATCAGCACATAATATAGATTCATTTTTATCCACCGATTCCGTATAGAAGTAAGCAATCAAACCTGCAGCGAAATCCTCTAAAACTCATTAATAATCATGAATTATTTGCGGGAATCAACGCATCCTTAGGCGCTCCCTCTGTTTTAATTCCCTACGGTTGACTCTCCACCAGCATTCACTCAATGTGCCGTTTTCTTAATCATTCTGAGAGTGGCTTATTTCGCTATGAATGCCGTTATCATCGCAGTATTAACTATGCTGCTACTGAGTCTTTTCCGTACACACGTCGTTATCGCACTGATCATCGGAGCAATTGTTGGCGGTCTCACTGGAGGGCTGTCACTGGAGTCCACAATTGATGCGTTTAACTCAGGCATCGGCGGCGGAGCCAGTGTTGCTTTGAGCTATGCGCTACTCGGGGGCTTTGCGGTTGCTATTGCCCAATCCGGCCTCCCCCACGCGTTGGCGCACAGAATTGTAACCATACTGGGTAGCAATCCCGATCCGACAAAAATAAAGTGGATCAAAAATGCATTACTACTAGTTATACTGCTGGTCGCCATCTCTTCTCAAAATATCATGCCGATCCATATCGCATTCATCCCTCTACTGATCCCACCGTTACTGCTGGCTATGAGTAAAATGCAGATTGACCGGCGCCTGATCGCCTGCGTTCTGACTTTTGGACTGGTCACTCCGTATATGTTCCTACCCGTTGGATTTGGAGGCATCTTTCTCAATGAAATCCTTCTAAAAAATATCAGCCATGCTGGTTTAGATACCCAGGAAATTTCTGTCATTGAAGCGATGTCTTTACCCGCAGCAGGAATGCTCTGCGGCCTTCTGATAGCGGTGTTCATCAGTTACCGAGGTAAACGTCGGTATAATATTGCCAAAATAGAAGAGGTCGAGGATCAGCACCACCCACGTAGCACAAAAGATATTATTGTTGCGTTAATGGCAATTGTGGTCGCCTTCGTTACTCAGCTATATACCGATTCAATGGTGATGGGAGCACTGCTGGGATTCATTCTTTTCTCAGTAACAGGGGTTGTCCGCTGGCAGGAATCGGATGGATTATTAACCGACGGCATGAAAATGATGGCTACTATTGGCTTCATAATGATCGCTGCAGCTGGTTTTGCACAGGTTCTGAAAGAAACCGGTGAGATAGGTGCGCTGGTTGCAAGTTCGGTTGAGATAATCGGAGATAATAAACCGATGGCAGCATTCTTAATGCTGATGGTTGGCCTACTGATTACGATGGGCATTGGCTCATCATTCTCAACTATACCGATTATTGCGGCTATCTATGTACCATTAGCAATGCAACTAGGGTTCAGCCCCTTAGCCATAGTTTCCCTGGTTGGGACAGCCGCAGCACTGGGGGATGCAGGCTCGCCAGCATCGGATTCGACTCTGGGCCCAACATCAGGTCTTAATATTGATGGGCAACATAATCATATCTGGGACTCAGTGGTACCCACCTTTTTGCATTACAACATTCCACTGCTGATTTTCGGTTGGATTGCCACTGTAACTCTTTAACTGTCCTTACTTCTGCAGGGGTAGGCTTATTCACTCCCCTGCTCACTCGTCCACATCATCCTTAAGAACTAAAAAATTCGACTAACGGATGAAAATTATTACTTTATCAAACACCCCACTCAGCGCATAATTCGCGCAAAATTATCTCTTCGAACGACTCCCCCAAAGGACCATCAATGCTGCCTATAGGCAAGGTATCCCACCGATCTATTACAACTGTTATTTCTGCGTATCTCTTAACAGGCTTAATATTTTGCCTCGCATTTACCCAGGCAGGTGAACCCTCAGAGTTTTTCTCCAGTTTACGAATCGCACTGGCAATTATTTTATTGCCAATTTTTATAAAGTTTTCACTCCAGTTACTGGTCGCCCCTTTCTCCGGCCTGGTCGATTTTTGTCGCGACCGTAAACATACCGATTCACCTCTATCGGTCAGTATCCTCATTCCCGCCTGGAATGAGGAGGTCGGCATATTGAACACATTGCGGTCCGCTCTGGCTGCAGATTATTCAAACTATGAAGTCATTGTCATCAATGATGGTTCAACAGATGGAACGGACCAGCTTGTTACCAATTTTTTAGCCCAATACCCTGAAACGAGTGCGATTGGTCTGCGCTATTTCAATCTTGAAAACGGAGGCAAAGCCAGTGCTTTGAACTATGCGATAGCAAGAGCAAAAGGCGAGATAATCCTGACTATTGATGCCGATAGCATCATGCACCCCCAAGCTATCAGTAATATTGTGAAAAAATTCAGCTCACCCAAAGTTGCAGCTGTTGCAGGAAATGTAGCGATCGGAAATGGTCATGTAGGGCTTGGCATTATTCAACAGCTTGAGTATATCTGCGGCTTCTTTATGAAACGTGCAGATTCTGTATTTAATGCAGTCTATATTATCGGAGGCGCCGCAGCAGCATACCGAAAACAAGCCTTGCTGGATGCTGGGGGCTTAGATCACGGTATTATTACTGAGGATATTGAGATATCAACCCGGCTACTCGGCATGGGATACCAGTGCCGATACGCGCCTGATGCCATTATCTATACAGAGGGACCGTCTGATCTCAAAAGCCTTTGCAACCAACGCTTACGCTGGAAGTATGGGCGGTTTCAAACGTTCCTCAAACACCGAAAACTGTTTTTTAGAACAGCCTCAACATCCAACATCTATCTCTCTTGGTTACTTTTACCTGTAGCACTGTATGCTGAAGTTCTGCTGCTTTTAGAAATACCTCTACTAACTCTTTTTTTCACATCTGTTATCTATACTGGCGATTACATCACCCTAAGTTTGTGTATCCTCTTGATTTCAGCCATCGTCAGTTTCCAAACCTCTTTAGATTTCCAACCCCGATTCCACCTTAAAATGCTCTGCTATGCACCTATTGCGTGGTTGATTTGGTATATCGTTGATGCTGTTGAGTTCCAGGCACTGATCAGAAGCCTAAAAAAACTTACCAGAAATGAAACGCTAAAATGGCAAAAATGGGAGCGAAAGGGGATCTGCAACTCCAACCAACCCAGCCCTGACTCCTAACCCGGGGTTATCGATTTTTCCTGCACAAAACAGCTAGCCAGGGCTGTTGATTATTCGGTAACCCTTCCGGTCGATAATAGTGATCAATAACATCAAAGCCCGCTTCCTCAAAAAACATTTTGCACACATCAAGTTCCATATAGTTTCCGAACCTATTTCCATTCCAACCTTCACCCTCACCACGAGGATTAGAACAAAACAGGACCCCACCGGGCTTCAACGCATCGTAGCAGCACTTAAGTACGCCAGGCAGGACCTGACGCGGCACATGAAACAGTGAAGCATTGGCAAAAATACCATCAAAACTTTGAGCCGCCAGCTCCAAAGTCTGAAAAGTCTGGTGAAGAACCTCACAGCCACTATTCCGCTTAGCCATCTCACAAAAGACATGGCTTCCATCCAACCCTATGGGGGTATGCCCAAGCGCCTTAAAACGAATCAGATCCCTACCGGGACCACATCCCAGATCCAGAATATCAAGCGCCCTGTTCTGTGGCAGGGACTCTAACAACGCACAGATATTCTGGCTAACATCATGCTCTCGTGTCCCCTCCCAAAACTGCAGCGCCCGGGAATCATAGTGACTTAGTGTAGTCAGCTCCGCCTGCTTCAATTCGGCCGATGACAGTACTAACTTTTTGATCATAAAAATCACTCCATTTACCTACCTGGATTAAACCAACCTTAGTAGCCTGAAAGAAAAGGCAGCAACATTACTGAATTAATCTGCTCCACTTTTACCTTTCTTGATTTATATCGATGACATAATGCTCTCAATGCGTAGAGTATGTGCTTCATTATTAAAATTTCAGAGGTAGATGCTGTGTGTGACTCCTACGATATTCTCATCATTGGTGCAGGCCCAGCGGGTTTAAGCTTCGCACGATCACTGGCTGACCTACCTTTAAAAGTCGCCATTTTAGAACGATCTTCTAAATCAACCCTGGAAAACCCACCTGAAGATGGACGAGAGATTGCTCTAACACACCAATCAGTCGAGATTATGAAAGCCTGTGGAGCCTGGCAACGGGTACCTGACGAAGATATCTCCCCTATCGAAGGAGCAAAGGTCTTTGACGGCAACTCCAGTTACAGCCTTAATTTTGATAACGAAAGCCAAACACTTGATGCATTGGGTTATCTTGTACCCAACCATCAAATTCGTAAAGCTTATTACGAGGAACTGTGTGCCCATCCACAAATTGAGATCCTAACTGAGACCCTTGTTGAAGAGATCTATACAGATAACAGATCAGGTCGAGTCATCCTGAACAACGGCAAAGAAATGTCAGCATCATTAATTGTAGCTGCAGATACCCGATTCTCCGAGATGCGCCGTAAAATGGGATTATCAGCTTCTATGAAGGATTTTTCTCGCAGTGCAATTGTCTGCCGGATGGAACACACGCAACCACACCAGCAAACTGCTTTTGAATGCTTCCACTATGGCCGCACCACTGCAATTCTACCAATGAATGATAACCGGTCATCGATCGTAGTCACCGTTAACAGCCGAGATGCTCAACGCTTCGCTGACATGAGTGAAACCGAGTTTAACCGTAACATTGAAGATCAGCTTGATGGGCTGTTAGGGGAGATGAACTTATTAGGTCAACGTCATATTTACCCGCTCGTTGCAGTTCATGCGAATGAGTTTGTGGGCCGCCGCTTCGCACTTATCGGTGATGCTGCCGTCGGTATGCACCCAGTGACAGCACATGGATTTAACCTCGGTCTAAAAGGTCAGGCGACCTTAGCTAAACAGCTCACCCACGCAATCGCTGAAGGTGAAGATATCGCTGATGATAACCTTCTTAAAGCATATGAAGCAGAACAGATGAAAACAACCCGCGTTCTCTACCACGGTACCAATCTGGTGGTCGGTTTATTTACAAATGAAACAGTTGCGGCAAAATTAGCTCGCAAGGCAACCTTACGCCTAGCCAATAATATTGCGCCGGTAAAACAGCTGATCACACAATCACTGACGGAGAAAGCCAGCGATAACACCAACCCATTAAGCGAGATACAAAAATACCTTCCACCGCTACCCAAGACAGCACCACTTCATCATAAAGTAGAGGCGCTGATACCAGACAAGATTAAACCAATGAATATTTTTGGTTTAAAGTAACCATCCATACTGACTGGCAGGTCACACCGGTTAGTAAGATCGTGGCCTCCAGCCGCAGGCTGAGGATTGTTATCACTTAAGAGATCTATCTGTGCTAAAGAGTAGAAAAGACTAAGAATTGATTGGTCGGGATGAGAGGATTTGAACCTCCGACCCCTTGCACCCCATGCAAGTGCGCTACCAAGCTGCGCTACATCCCGACAATAGAACCTGGGAACGAACGTTCCTCAAGAGAGGCGGTATATTAACTTAACTCTCTGATCCTGTGAAGTTTTTAAGTTAGCTATTTAAGGTTTCTGCTGTTTTTTGAGATCAGAAAGAATCTCTTCAAGCTCTGTGATCGTCTGCCTTAATAACTGCTTGTACTGACTTTGATCATCCTCATTATTCTCGCCCGCTAAATACTGCTTCGCTCCGCTTAGCGTATAGCCCTGCTCGTGCAGCAGACTTTTAATCTGGCGGATTAACAGAACATCCTGGCGTTGATAATAACGACGATTATTTCGTTTAACAGGCGATATCTGATTAAACTCTTTCTCCCAATAACGCAGCACATGCGCCTTGAGGTCACAAAGTTTAGATACTTCGCCAATAGTGAAATAACGCTTACCCGGAATCGGGTTCGCATCATTATTCTGGGACGTCTCCAGCATAAGTTTCGACGCGGTCCTTGAGTTTTTGACCTGGGCGGAAGGTTACGACACGCCGAGCGGAAATCGCAACCTCTTCACCGGTTTTAGGATTCCGGCCCGGTCTCTGACGCTTATCGCGCAGATCAAAGTTACCGAAGCCGGATAGTTTTACCTGCTCGTTCGCAGCCAGACATGCCCGGATTTCATCAAAAAACGATTCAACCATCTCTTTGGCTTCACGCTTGTTTAATCCAAGCTCTTCATTAAGGCGTTCCGCCATTTCAGCTTTTGTTAACGAGCTCATGATAAATCACCCTTCGCTGCTTACTCTCGCAATGAGGCACTAAACTCACTGGCTAGTGCAGAAACAACCGCATCAATCGCGTTGTTTATTTCTTCATCATTAAGAGTGCGCGAAGGATGCTGCCACGTCAAGCCCAGAGCAAGACTTTTTCGTCCTGATTCAATACCTTGGCCTTGATAGACATCGAATAATGTTACTTCTTTCAGGAATTCACCCGCCTGTTTTTCAGCAATCTGACGAATAGAATCAAACGCCGTTGCTTCATCAACAATGAGTGCAAGGTCACGTCTTGACTCAGGGAATTTTGAAATTTCACTGTATCGAGGTAGTTTACCTTTACACAAAGCAGCCTGATTAATCTCGAACAGGTAGATTGGACCATTTAGTCCCAGCCCTTTAACCAAATTCGGATGTAACGCACCCAGATAACCTATCTTCTCTCCATCTCGCTCAATACGAGCTGTCTGGCCAGGATGCAGAGCTACATGACTATCAGCAACAAAGTTGAACTGCTCTTCAGCCCCACCGAGTGCTAGCAGGCTTTCCAGATCTCCTTTGATATCAAAGAAGTCCACCTGATCTTTGCCAGCATTCCAGCCTTCCGGATCCCGCTCACCTGCCAGCACGCCAGCAACAACATTCTCCTGAACAATCTCCCCCCCTTCCGAAGGTAGGAAACGCTGACCGCTTTCAAACAAACGAACGCGGCTTTGCTGACGATTCTGGTTGTACTGCAACGCCTTAACCAGGCCAGGCCAGATCGTTGTACGCATCACTGCCATTTCAGCAGAGATAGGGTTTGCCAATGCAATCGCTTCGTACTGATCATCAAACTGTTTAGCCAAGCCCGCTTCGATAAAGCTGTAGGTGATCGCTTCCTGATAACCCAGAGCGATCAAAGCGCGGCGAACCTGCTGAATAGTTACCTTAGTTTCATCACGCTCTTTGATCGGCATCGATGCGGTCGGTGTACGGACCGGCAGGTTGTTGTAACCATATACACGAGCCAGCTCTTCAATCAGATCGACTTCGATAGCAATATCAAAACGGTAAGAAGGTACGGATATGTGCCACTCACCTTCAGTCGAGGTTTTCTCTACGCCCAGACCCAAGCGCATCAAAATCTCTTCGATCTCTTCTGCAGGCATTTCGAACGCAAGCATCGCGTTCACTTTAGCGTGACGCAGGAAAACCTGGCGATCTGAAGGCAGTTCATCTTGGTTTGCTGTTTCAGTAACAGGGCCCGCTTCTCCACCTACGATATCAAGCAGTAACTCGGTTGCCCGGTTGATCGCACGAGTCTGCAGCTGCCAGTCCACACCACGCTCAAAGCGGTGCGAGGAATCTGTGTGCAAGCCATAAGAACGCGCACGGCCAGCAATAGAGATCGGGTTAAAGAAAGCGCTTTCCAGGAAGATATTCTTCGTTTCAGCAGTCACACTGGTAGGTTCACCACCCATAATGCCAGCCATTGCAACAGGGCCATTCGCATCAGTAATTGCCAGTGTGTCAGCATTCAGCTCAACTTCCTGACCATCAAGCAGCGTTAGTTTCTCACCCTGCTCAGCACGACGAACAACAATACCGCCCGCCAGTTTATCCAGGTCAAAAGCGTGCATCGGCTGACCCAGTTCAAGCAGAACGTAGTTAGTCACATCAACAACCGGATCGATGCTACGAACACCAGAACGCTCCAGCTTCTGTTTCATCCACAGTGGCGTCTCTGCAGCCGGATCAATACCACGAATCACTCGGCCTACATAACGTGGGCAGTCTGCCGCATCTTTCAACTCAACCGCAAAGGTATCGTCGATCACAGCAGCCGTTTCTTTATCTTCAACAAAAGTAACCGGCGCTTTGTTCAGTACACCGACTTCACGAGCAAGGCCCGCAATGCTCAAACAGTCACCACGGTTTGGCGTCAGATCAACATCAATGATCTTGTCATCCAGGTTCAGATATTCACGGATTGAAGTACCTACAGGCGCATTAGCCGGCAGTTCCATAATGCCATCGTGATCATCTGAAATACCCAGTTCATCTTCAGCGCAAAGCATGCCAAAAGATTCAACCTGGCGAAGTTTAGCTTTTTTGATTTTGAAATCTTTGCCATCAGGCCCAGGTAGTACAGCCCCAACTGTAGCAAATGCGGTTTTTAAACCCGCACGCGCATTAGGCGCGCCGCAAACAACCTGAAACTCTTCGCTGCCATTGGTAACTTTGCATACCTGCAGCTTGTCAGCATTTGGGTGCTGCTCAGCTGCTAGGATTTCGCCTACTACCACACCTGTAAAATCTTTTGCTGCCGCCTCTACTTCGTCTACTTCCAGACCTGCCATTGTGATCTGATCAACGATACCCTGTGTGTCGATGGCAGGGTTCACCAGTTCACGTAACCACTTTTCACTGAATTTCATTTTGCTTTCCCGAAAATCCTGTTAATAACCGCTAAAACGTTTGTCTTGATCAGTTGAACTGATTCAGGAAACGCAGGTCGTTTTCAAAGAACAGACGCAGGTCATTTACGCCATAACGCAGCATAGCCAGACGCTCTACCCCCATACCGAAGGCAAAACCGGTGTACTCTTCCGGATCGATACCGGAGTATTCAAATACTTTTGGATGCACCATGCCGCAACCCAGCACTTCCAGCCATTTACCATCACCGCGATCGATATCGACTTCGATGGAAGGCTCTGTGAACGGGAAATAAGAAGGGCGGAAGCGAACTCGAACATCTTCTTCAAAAAATGCACGCAGGAACTGTTCCAGCGTACCTTTCAGATCAGCAAAGCTGATATTTTTATCCACAATCAAACCTTCCACCTGATGGAACATGGGTGAGTGAGTCTGATCGTAATCGCAACGGTATACGCGACCGGGGCAGATAATACGCAGCGGCGGCTCCTGAGACTCCATCGTTCTGACCTGTACGCCAGAAGTATGGGTACGCAGTAGCGTATTAGCATTAAAATAGAATGTATCATGCATCGCACGAGCCGGGTGGTGCGAAGGAATATTCAATGCTTCAAAATTGTGATAGTCGTCCTCAATCTCAGGACCTTCTTCAACGGTATAACCGATAGAAGCGAAAAACTCTTCAATACGCTCCATCGTCTTGGTCACCGGATGCAGACCACCCAGCTCCTGACCACGACCAGGCAAGGTTACATCAATTGTCTCAGCAGCAAGCTTGGCTTCCAAAGCGGCTGATTCCAGCTCAGCTTTACGTGCATTAATTTTTTCCTGCAACGCCTGCTTTGCTTCATTGATTTTTGCACCCGCCTGCGGACGCTCTTCTGGTGTCAGCTTACCCAATCCTTTCAACAGAGCAGTCAGTTCACCTTTCTTACCCAGATACTGAACGCGCACATCATCCAGCTCTTGAGTGGAGGTTGCTTTAACAACCGCTTCGGCACCTGCTGACAACAGGCTTTGAATGTTTTCCATTATCCGGCTCCAACTATTCGGAGATAATCTGTAATTCAGTCGTTTTGCTTAACACTTAACTACTAAAAACTAAGCAAAAAAAACGAAAAAATAGGGGAAGAGTTCGCACCCTTCCCCTATTTCAAAGTAGTCGCTTACACGACACTGGGTGCTAGCTTACGCCAGAGAAGCTTTAGCTTTCTCAACGATTGCAGCAAATGCGCCAGCTTCATGTACAGCCAGATCAGCCAGAACCTTACGGTCGATTTCAATGTTGGCTTTTTTCAGACCAGCAATGAAACGGCTGTAGGACAGACCATTGATGCGAGCACCAGCGTTGATACGTGCAATCCACAGAGCGCGGAACTGACGCTTACGCTGACGGCGGTCACGGTATGCATACTGACCAGCTTTGATAACGGCCTGTTTAGCAACGCGGAATACACGGCTACGAGCACCGTAATAACCTTTTGCTTTTTTCAGGACTTTTTTGTGACGACGACGAGCAATAACACCACGTTTTACGCGAGCCATGTCTTTCTTCCTCTAAATTCTGTTAACTAAAAAATCAATTAAATGTAAGGCAGCATGCGACGAACCAGCGCCTTGTCTGCAGCATGAACCTGCAGCATAGGGCGAAGCTGACGCTTACGCTTTGTAGATTTCTTAGTCAGAATATGACTTGTGAAAGACTGCTTGTGCTTAAAGCCGTTAGCGGTTTTTTTAAAACGCTTAGCCGCACCACTATTAGATTTCATCTTAGGCATTACTAAAATCTCCACGCATTCGTTAATTTTTTTTCATTCGAAACAAACGACAAAACCCGTAGCCGACTTTGACAAGTCAGTCACGGGTTAAGGAAAGTAACGAATTACTTTTTCTTCTTCGGAGCTAGAACCATCACCAATTGACGACCTTCCATCTTCGGACGCTGTTCAACTACAGTCATCTCTTCCAACTCTTTTTCAATACGTTGGAGTAACTGCATGCCCAGCTCCTGATGAGCCATCTCTCGGCCGCGATAACGCAGTGTTATCTTGGCTTTATCTCCTGCTTCAAGGAAACGTATCAGGTTGCGTAGCTTGACCTGATAATCCCCTTCTTCCGTATTAGGACGGAATTTCACTTCCTTGATCTGGACCTGATGCTGCTTTTTCTTGGCTTCATTCTTTTGCTTCTTCAGCTCATAAAGATGCTTGCCATAATCCATCACTTTACAAACGATGGGATCAGCTTCAGATATTTTCACCAGATCAAGTCCCGCTTCTTGAGCTGCCTCAAGAGCGTCATTTACCGGTACGATGCCAATCTGTGTTCCGTCTGGACCAATAAGTCTGCACTGTTTAGTTACTTTCAGTAGATTCTCATTGATCATGGGCTCCTCTCTGCGAGCGCCCCTTCTATTATCACGCCTGATAGCTATATCTCCTGACTATAATTATTTTAGTCAATTAGTCCTGACGACCTTTCCTGGCGACATCACTGCCAAGAAGGTTTATGAATTCATCCAGAGGCATCGATCCAAGATCTTCACCTGTACGAGTACGTACTGCAACAGCACCTGCCTCAACCTCTTTATCGCCAATTACGAGAAGATATGGAACCTTCTGTAAAGTGCGCTCGCGAATTTTAAAGCCGATCTTCTCATTTCTCAAGTCCGACTCAGCCCTGAATCCTTTATTTTCAAGATTTTGGACAACTTTTTCACAATATTCTGCCTGTTTGTCAGTTATATTCATAACAACAGCCTGAACTGGTGCCAACCAAGTCGGCAGAGCACCTGCGAAATTCTCTATAAGTATACCGATAAAACGTTCAAAAGAACCCAAAATTGCACGGTGTAACATAACCGGTGTTTCACGATCGCCGTGCTCATTAACAAACTGAGCGCCTAAACGACCTGGCATTGAGAAATCAACCTGAATGGTGCCACACTGCCATACACGACCCAGGCAATCTTTCAGCGAGAACTCAATCTTAGGGCCGTAGAATGCGCCCTCTCCTGGCAACTCTTGCCACTCCAGACCGGCAGCATCCAGTGCATCTGCCAATGCTTTTTCCGCTTTATCCCAAACTTCGTCCGAACCCACACGCTGTTCAGGGCGAGTAGACAGCTTGTAGATAACCTCTTCAAAACCAAAATCTGCATAAACCTCGTCCAGAAACTCAATAAAACGGGCAACTTCAGATTGAATCGAATCTTCAGCACAGAAGATATGCGCATCATCCTGAACAAAACCACGCACACGCATAATGCCATGCAAAGCACCTGATGGCTCATTACGGTGGCAGCACCCAAACTCAGCCAAACGTAGCGGAAGATCGCGGTAAGAACGGATCCCCTGATTGAAAACCTGTACGTGGCACGGGCAGTTCATCGGTTTAATAGCAAAATCGTGGTTCTCAGAATGGGTCGTAAACATCTCTTCAGAGAACTTATCCCAGTGACCTGATTTTTCCCACAGAGAGCGTTCGACCACTTGAGGAGTTTTGATCTCGTCATAACCATGCTCACGCTGTTTCTGACGCATATACTGTTCGATCTGCTGATACAGCGTCCACCCATTTGGATGCCAGAACACCATGCCGGGAGCTTCTTCTTGCAGATGGAACATATTCAGCTGCTTACCTAACTTCCGGTGATCACGCTTTTCCGCTTCTTCCAGACGGTGCAGATATGCTTTAAGTGCCTTTTTATCGCCCCATGCAGTGCCATAAATACGCTGCAGCATCTCGTTATTAGAGTCGCCACGCCAATAGGCACCCGCAACCTTCATCAGTTTGAACGCTTTGATATGACCCGTAGATGGCACGTGCGGGCCACGGCACAGATCGATAAAGTCGCCCTGAGAATAGAAAGACAGGTCTTCTGAGTCTGGTACCGCTTGAAGCAGTTCAACTTTATACTTCTCACCCATCTCATCAAACATCTTCGTCGCTTCATCACGACTCATCAGAGAGCGGGTAACAGGTAGATTCTGCTTTGCCAGCTCAGCCATCTTCTTCTCGATCTTTTCCAGATCCTCAGGCGTGAATGGACGTTCGTATGCAAAATCGTAATAGAAACCATCTTCAATAACAGGCCCGATAGTTACCTGAGCACCTGGGAACAGCTCCTGAACAGCCATCGCCATCAAATGCGCGGTCGAGTGACGGATCACTTCCAGACCGGCTTCATCACGTGCAGTAATGATTGCTAGCTCAGCATCGTTTTCAATAGTGAAGGAGGTATCAACTTCTTGACCGTCAACTTTACCAGCCAGTGCAGCTTTCGCCAGACCAGCGCCGATATCAGCAGCAACTTCAAATACAGTAACAGGGTTAGCAAACTCACGTTTGCTACCATCAGGCAGGGTAATTACAGGCATGTTATTTCCTTGGTATCAGTGGTGACCCATACGTGAGGCCACTTATTAAATGCTATACATCTCGATGTCGTACAAACCAAGTACGGTGCGAGTGGGCGCATTGTAAGGAATTAAAGCTATAGAGGCTAGTAGGATCTTATAGTGTCGAACGTTTTTAGTTCGAAACGATTGATTGTTGAAATAAGTTACTCAACTGCGTTTCAGATGAACATCAAGCTGTGGGAAAGCGATCTCAATTCCGGCCTCTTTAAACTTCATATCAATCGCGGTGTTTACACGATGAGTCATCTCCAGCCGATCAGACATCGCATTCACATAAAGCCGTAACTCCAGATTCAGCGCACTATCCCCAAATGCAGTAAAAAAGACTTCGGGCTTTGGTTCTTTGAGAACCCTCTCCTCTTCCATCGCTGCCTGTAGCATAAGAGACTTAGCACGTTCAGTATCAGAACCGTAAGCCACCCCGACAGGTATCACAATTCGTGTAATCGAATCGGTTAACGACCAGTTGATCAACTGTTGGGTAATAAACGTTTTATTCGGGATAATCACCTCTTTTCGATCCCAATCTACAATGGTTGTAGCCCTGATCTGAATGCGTGTGACCGTTCCTGTCAAATTATCAATTGTGACGGTATCTCCAATCCTTACTGGCTTTTCAAATAAAATAATCAGACCAGAAACAAAGTTGGCAACTATCTCCTGCAAACCAAACCCCAAACCCACCCCTAAAGCAGCCACCAGCCACTGAAGCTTGCCCCACTCAAGTCCAAAACTCGAAAACGCACTAAAAATGCCAAACAGAATAAGGGCATACTTGATCAGAGAGCTTACTGCATAGCCTGTACCGGGTGATAAGTTCAGATTACGCAGAACCAAAAGCTGCAATAATCCGGGAAGGTTGTGAGCCCCCACTAAGCATAGGGCTAGAATCGCAATTCCAAAGACAACAGACTTCAGAGTAATCTGCAATGTTGTGCCATCTGTGCTGATCGTACTCCACAGTTCAACGTTATCTAACGCCCCGAAAAAGGTGAAATATCCCCCCATCAGAGACCACATCATAGATACAAACACAACGATGGTTGCAGTTTTCAGCAATGTCTTCGAATGATCTGAGATAGTACGCAAATTCAGGTAGTTTGTTTCTAGCGGTGACGGCTCCTCATCATGATTTTCTCTGGCCGCTAATATTTCAGCCCGGCGCTCCTTTGCACGATCAAATTCCAGCCGGCGCTTGGAGATCAGAACCAGACGCATCCCCATTTTGTAGAAAATATACGCCAACAGGATCAAACCAAGGAGCTGAAACAGAGCATAGATCAGGAAGTTAACGGTAAACAGATAGCCCATCCCTGCCAATAACAGCATTAGCAGGCAGAAAACAAGCAGACTAAACACCCACGCCTGAGTTTTGACCCACCATCGATCAGCCGCTTTCCACTGATGGCGATGCCGCAGCAAACTGGCCAATATGAAGCCAACAACCAGTAGCAAACTAATCACTGTTAATCGTACCAGCCCCGAACGCATCTCTTCGCTATCGATCTCCCAGAGATAGATCTGGAATATCAGGAGTGGCAAGCCAACCAGATAGATCCACGTAAGCCGCCGACGAAAACCTAGCGCTAACTGCTCATTTAAACCGAAATGACTGCAAAACATCCCATCAGGTCTCTGCAACCAGCCCCTCAACACCAGTACGATCCAGGTTGATAGCCCAGTGACCCTCAATATAGCTGCCAATTGAACAGCGTCTGGATGATCGGGATTCAATATACTTTTACCCACCACCCAGATCAGCAGAGGTATGCCTAAAGATGCCAATGGCATCAGCAGAAACAACTGAAGCGTATGATGAAACCGGTCAGTTACAACATTACCTATCTGGTCCGCCCATAGCTTTTGATGATGTAGAAGGTAAACTCGTACCCACAAACACAGCATCACAGCGACTCCGAGGATACTCAGTCGCAGGTAAAGATTCCCATGTGGTTTTATGATCGATTCGGGTGAACGCTCATACCAATGCTGAGCCAATTCCACTGCAGACAGATAGAGAGATTTTGGCCATGCCAGATCAACTTCTCGGGTCACCGGATTCCATAGAAGGTGCTGGCTGATCAATTCACGATTGGCTTCTATCTTCAGGTTAATCTGACGCTGCAACTGAAGTACCTGAGTCAGGCTCGCCACCAACTGGCTATGAGCATCAATGCTCTGATCCAGGAGCTTGATACGATTAGACTGAATTGCCCTGAGTCCTTGTGTAAGAGTCTCATCAGCGACCTCATCCCCTTCCCGCACGGTGGCTAGCAAACTATTTCTCGACTGCTCAAGTTGACTCTCTGCCAACTGGAGTAAGGCGATATCTTTCTCTAGCTGATCAGGATCAATCGGCTCACGATTGGCCAAAATAAATTGAATCTGATCCGGTGTAATATGGCTAACATTCAGTTCCAATTGCTGAGAGATAGTGCTGAACGAATGCGTTAACAGGGATAATCGGTCCTGCAACGCCCGACGTTCCAGATCACTTTCTTCTATCTGTTTCAGGATCTTTCGTAATGCATCAGATAACTGTTTATTTTTTTGCTCCTCTAAGCTCAGAGCAGGTTCAGATTTTTGCGGTGTATTCTCACGATCCAGTTCCTGTAGCGTCTCCTCCGCACGCTTACGTTGACGCGACTGTTTTATTGATAAAAGATTTTCCAGGTAACGACTCTTCAGCAGCCGTTCCTCTTCAAGGCGCTGCCAGTTGAGTTTAGCAATCTCAATCCGCTTAGGCAGGACAAGCAGAGCCAGCTCGAACGACTGTATTTTAAGATTCTTTTCCGTAAATAGCGCTGCCTGAAAAGGCTCTGAAAGGTCATTGTTAGCCGGGAAGTTTTCCCTGAGAACATTCTCAGATATCCCCTTCAACTCAGATAGTTGTTCACGAATATTCGCCAGGTTAAGCGCTGCCTGAGTCTCTGTCTGTTTAAACTTTGCCTGATCACTTTTTAGCTCAAGTAGGCGGGTATTAGTCACAGTGATCAGATTTTCAAGAGCGGTATCGCTTACTTTGGCATCGGGCAGCTCCGGCTCATGCGGTGCCACTTGAAGGCTCTCTTCTAGGGTGAGAAGCGTGTCTGGCTGTTTATCCAGTTCCTGTTTGAGCGTCAATATGCGCTCATTGAGTTGCAACTGACTTTTCAGAGCCGTGACGATTTTTTGCAGAATTAATCGACGACTTCGATCAGCAGGAACCTCACTTGCTTCTAAACCATCAAGTTGTCCCTGATACTGCTCAATATCCGATTCCACAGAGGCTGACACCAGCACAGAGAACAGTAGAACACTGCTACTGATCAGACAGAGTAGCGCTTTACCTATTTTCATCTCGTGCCTCCATTGATAGACACCTAAGCTTACACTTAGGCCAGAGCTCACTCCGCTTCTTCTAACTGCCTGCGAGTATAGTCGATATGATCTGAAGCCACCTGCTTTGCCAACTTAGGGTCACGATTAAGTAACGCCTGATAGATCTGTGTATGTTGAGCACTGATACCATCAGGATAGCGCCCAAACTTTTTTAAAGTGCGATCCAATACCCCATAGATCGCATTAAAATAGCGGCTATAAAATATCTGGCTAAATGAGATTACTAATAAGTGATGACTGGCTTCAGCTATCATCATATGAAAGCGGAGATCTGCTTTTGCCTTAGATAAGGTGGTCACACCACTACCTCGGGCCTGCATCGCATGGTACTCACGACCGATCTTTTCCAATTGTTCATCTGTCGCCCGCAAAGCAGCATAGAAGGCAGCCTCTCCTTCCAGAGCGGCTCTCATCTCCATGACCTGAACCTGAAACTCAAAATTATCACCCGCCCCCTCAACCTGAAGATCAAAGTGGGGGTCAAGTAAATTTTCACAGAGACTACCCCCTCCACGATAAGTGGAGATCATCCCTTTAGATTCAAGATCCTGTAGTGCTTCCCTCACCGTTGCACGTGAGAGCTGATATTCATCCGAGAGCACACGTTGCGAAGGAAGCTTATGACCCGGACAGATATCACCGAAAAGAATCTGCTCCTGAAGTATACGACTCAATTGCTGACTTCTGCTGAGCTGTTTGATGCTCATCGCTTGCTACACTCCTCTTGGTCAGACCAGTTAGCAGTCTAGCATTTCTTTTCGCCAACCACTTAACTATCTTTCCTCTATCACCACGAACATTTTCGATAGATCAAAAATCAAAATAACAATTAGCGCACCCGGCCAGCTGTTTAGCCCAGCGCTCTAAATAGCGAAATAAACCATGACAAACACAATTAACAGCCCCAGAGTAGGACTCTTTGTAACCTGCCTGGCTGATATGTTTAGGCCCAGTGTGGCGTTCGCAACGGTAAAATTGCTTGAAGCAGCCGGATGCACAGTCGAAGTCCCTGAAAAACAAACCTGTTGCGGCCAACCTGCTTACAACTCTGGAGATAAGTCCACAACCGCAGATATCGCTCGACAAACCATAGAGGCATTTGATGGTTATGAGTATGTGGTCGGTCCTTCAGGCTCCTGTATCGGCATGCTTCACTATTATCCTGATGTTTTTGATGAGGATGATCCCTGGAAAGCACGGGCAGAGAATTTAAAATCCCGCGCATTCGAGATCACTCAGTTTCTAACAGACATTGTCGATTTCGATAAGATCAATGCGGCTTTTGAAGGCACGATCACCTACCACGACTCCTGTTCCGGCCTTCGCCAGCTAGGCGTCAAAGAGCAACCCAGAAAGCTGCTGTCAAAAGTAGCCAACCTAACGCTCAATGAGATGGAGGAAGCAGAAACATGCTGTGGTTTTGGCGGGACCTTCTGTGTTAAATATCCGGATATTTCAAATCGTATGGTCTCTAACAAAACCCAATACATCAGCGATTCCGGCGCCAGCACCCTTGTTGGAGGCGATCTCGGTTGCCTACTCAATATGGCAGGCAAACTTAAACGCGAAGGCAAGACAATTGAGGCCCGCCACATAGTCGAAATATTGGCTGATATGACCGACACCCCAGCGATCGGTGAAGCCGATTATGATCTGGCAAAAGCGCTTTAAGGCGGGAGTATGACTATGCAAATCAAGAGTCCACAGTTTAAAGAGAACGCCCGCATCGCTCTTAAAAATGTCGAGTTACAGGAGGCACTAAGTCAGTTCAAATACGGCTTTCCTGTCAATCGGGCAAACGCAATAAAGCGACTACCCGAATTTGAAGAGCTCCGTGATGAAGCACGCGATCTAAAGAACCATATCATCCAGAACCTGGATATCTATCTGGAACAGTTTGAAAGTAAGGTGGTAGAAAACGGAGGGCATGTACATTGGTGCCGAACCGGTGATGATGCCAACCAGGCAATTTTAGATATCTGCAAACAGGTTAATGCCAAAACAGTTACTAAAGGTAAATCCATGGTCTCAGAAGAGATCAACCTAAATGATTACCTAGAGAAGAATGGCGTTCAACCCATAGAAACAGACTTAGGTGAATACATTCTGCAACTACGTGACGATCATCCTAGTCACATTATTGCGCCCGCGATTCACCTGAATGTGGACGATGTCTCGGAGACCTTCCACGAGCACCATAAGCGCCCGAAAACAGGAGATCCTCAGGCCCTTATGAAGGAAGCCCGCGAGGTACTGCGTAAGCAATTTGTTAGCGCAGATGTGGGTATTACCGGTGCTAACTTTCTCGTAGCAGAGACGGGATCTACCATTATCGTAACCAATGAAGGTAACGGTGATCTGACCCAAACACTGCCAAAAACACATATTGTGATTACTTCAATCGAGAAAGTGGTACCCACCCTTGAAGATATGAGTTTGTTCCTACGTTTACTGGCACGCTCAGCAACAGGGCAGGAGTTCACGGTATATAACACCCTATCAACTGGCCCTAAGCGCGACACAGATCAAGATGGTCCAGAGAACTTTCACGTAGTACTAGTCGATAACGGCCGCAGTGAAATGGTTGGCAGTGAATTTCAGGATATGCTGCGCTGTATTCGCTGCTCCTCCTGTATGAACCATTGCCCTGTCTATGGCGCGGTAGGCGGTCACTCCTATGGGTGGGTTTATCCTGGTCCAATGGGGTCGGTGCTAACACCTAAGATGATCGGTATTGATAAAGCCGCTCACCTGCCAAATGCATCCACCTCTTGCGGCAAATGCGAGGAGGTATGCCCTGTTCGAATTCCACTGCCTAAACTGATGCGCCATTGGCGAGAAAAAGAGTTCGAAAAACATCTGACCCCTAAAGCGGTCAGGTTTGGCATTGCCGGATGGGCTTTCTTTGCCAAACGCCCAGCGATCTATCGTTGGTTGGCCCGTAGCTCGGCTTGGTTTATGAGTAGTATCGCCGGCAAAAAAGGACGTATTAAAAAACTACCTTTAGCTGGAGGCTGGACCGACTGGCGCGATATGCCAGCACCGCAGGGCAAAACATTCATGGATCAGTGGAAAGCTAAACAGAAGGCGGGAGAGTAACGATGAGTAAAGCAGAGATCCTGAGTAACATCCGCCACGGTTTGGGTCGAGGCTCCGCCACCGCGGAACAGAAAAAAGCGGCAATGAAGAGAATCCAGGCCCATAAGGCAACCATTATTCCAAAGCGCTCTCAACTTGACCAAGCGGGGCAGATTAAACTGTTTCGGGAGATGGCCTCTGGTGCTGCGGCAGAGTTGATCGATATTCACCATCTCAGCCAGTTACCCGCCGCCGTCTCAGAATGGTTAAAAAAGCATGACTTTTCGACACTGGTCAGTGCAAGTGACGAGTGCCTTAACGAGCTGGACTGGGCCGCTCTAGGGGATATCCAACGTGAACAGCGCATCGCTCAGTCTGGTGATGTTGCCAGCTTAACCACCTCTATGGCTGGTATTGCAGAAACCGGAACACTGATGCTGTATTCCCGACCTGAAAGCCCTACTACGCTGAACTTTCTGCCTGACTGTCACTTAGTATTACTCAAAGAGTCCGACATCGTCGGCAGCTATGAAGATGCCTGGAATCAACTACGTCGCAAGCATCCCGACAGTATGCCTCGTACCGTCAATATGATTACAGGCCCCTCCCGAAGCGCCGATATCGGACAAAAGCTTCAGATGGGAGCACATGGTCCCTGTGTACTCGTAATTTTTGTCCTGAAAGACGTTTAAACCTCGTCTCTTAACCACCTTTGCCACCTCCTCTGAGGTGGCTTTTTTTACTTCAACCTCATAGCGTCACCCCACCACGACCAAATTAACCCTGTAACGATTTACTGAATTTTCATTCAAGCCTGAACCCTTCAGGCCGATAGAATAAAACATAGTTATTAATATGATCGATTAAGCTGAAATGGATTACAGCCAGTTAGTCGTAATCAAGCAGGTTTAGTTATGGAAGTAAATGAGATAGCCGCTACGGCTTCTGCAGCCAGTGCTCAACAGACACAAAGCAGTCATGCAGTGAAATCTGCAGAGATGGCTCAGGATCAATTTGAGCAAACCGGTGAACAAGTGATGCAGTTACTTGAAGTAACAGCCCCCGGCAAACTGCGGACTGACCCACTCAGCCCACTGGGATTACATATAGACGTAAAGGCTTGAGGCTAAAATAATCTCCGCTGCGGCGCGACCAGTTCATCAAAATCTTCGTTCAGAAACTGCATGATCGTCTCACATACAGGACGTATCTGTTTCTCCAGATAATGCTGATAATCCAACGGCGAGTTTGTAAACTCCTTTGGTTCAGCTCCATTAACCGTCATCACATATTCGATATAGCTGCCAGAGCGATAAGGGCTGGGGCGATTACTTTGCCGGTAGAAATGTTCAGCTTTTAACCCCGCCTGTACATGGGGTGGCCTGTTTTTCACATACTGATCCAAACGCTGACGAATACGTTTACGATAGATCAGCTTTTGATCAAGATTACCGGTATTCAATTGGTTGACAGTATCGACTATCAAAGATTTCCACTCTTGACCCAGGAACACGCGTTCATAAAGCTTCTCCTGAAGCTGACGCGCCACCGGGGTCCAGTCAGTCCTGACATTTTCAAGGCCTTTAAAGACCAGCTTTGATCCACCATCCTGTTGGACTCGAAGACCCGCATATCTTTTCTTAGTACCTTTTTCTGAGTGCCGCATAGTCGGCATTAGAAAATGACGATAATGGGTTTCAAACTCAATCTCTAACAACGAATCCAGCTGAAATCGATCATTAAGATTCTGCTGCCACCATCGGTTCAGATACCTGGCCAATTCATCTCCTTTTGCAGCCGCATCCCGCTCCGGAAAATCATCACCCAACCAGACAAACACCGAATCCGTATCGCCATAGATCACCTTGTAACCAAAATTTTCCTCGATACACTCCCGTGTTTTAGTCAAAATTTCATGACCACGTAACGTGATCGAGCTGGAAAGCCGTTGATCGAAGAAACGGCAAACATTTGAGCCCAACACGCCATAAAAGGAGTTCATGATGATTTTGATCGCCTGAGATAATGCACTATTGTGAGATTTCTTGGCTTGATCTCTTGCCGCCCATAAGGATTCAATCAATTCAGGCAGGATGGTCTTACTTCGGGAGAAGATCGCATGATTAAATCCGGGGATGAGATCATCAGGCTGCCCCCCCGGTTTCAGGCCTTCTGACAAGCCATAGGGATCAATCTTAAAGGTCCTGATAATACTGGGGTACAGGCTTTTAAAATCCAGTACCAGGACATGACGATATAGACCAGGCAGAGAATCCATGACATACCCGCCAGGAGCCCCCAACCCGGAGATCCCTGTGGCGTATTCAGGCGCAACGTAACCTGCACGATGAAGGTTAGGCAGGTACTGGTTATCAAAGGCGGCAGCCGATCCTCCCACTTTATCCAGAGGCAAACCGGTAAGGCGTGCCCTCTCCACAAGGTAGCTGATCAGATCAGCTTTAGCGAAGATGTCCCACACAAGCTTGCAGTCTTCCAAATTGTACCGAGCTAATGCCGCTTTATCTTCGCGAAAAAGCCGTTGAATCTCCCCGCCACGGTCATCTACATGGTCTATCACTTTGCCACGATCGAGAAGTTCACGTGATACATTTTCCAGAGAATAGCTTTCAAACTGATAGGTAGCACCTTTCAGAGTATCAATCCCATCCAGCACCACTCGTCCTGCGAGCCGGACAAATAACTTGCCCTGCCCACTTTCATAAAGCTGCATTGGCTGCTCATCACGCCCCAACTTCATGGGAATACCTAACGCTTCAGAACGCTTTTGCAGTACCCGAAAATCAAACCCTACAACATTCCAGCCGATGAAGATGTCTGGATCACAGTCTCTAACACCCTGAACAAATGCCCTTAACAGGGCTGCTTCTGAATCAAAATACCTGATGAGCTCCGTATCCTCTCCCTCACCGAGCATCAATACACATTGAAATTCTTCTGTGTACAGAGCTGCCGACAGAATTTTGTCCGCACGCATAGTGGTTTCAAGATCAAAAGAGAGGATTTTGAAGCGGGGTAGATAATCGGATGGTTTAAGCTGTGCAACTCCATTTACAACCTGAAACTCGACCCCTCCCTGTATAAAGCGCTCCATCAGGTAGCGATCCGCATGCCGGATATCCTCCTCCATCATAGGGATATGATGCTCTCGGAGAAGATCCTGAATCTGACGGTAGGTTTTAAGGCTGCTGCAGTAAAGGGCATGTACCCCTTTTCCGTTCAGATCTGTGAGATGAACCTTTGCAAGCCGCCACTTATCAAGATGAACGGCCAAAGATCCAACTTTATCTGCCTGCTCATCATGTATAAAGAAAACAGCTTCCTGCTGACTAACCGTAACCGGTATCACCTGAGAATCGGTACGAAGCCAGTACGTCAACTTGATACCACGGGAGCTATCCTGCTGCTGACGTGTCAGGATAAAGCCTGTATCCACAGCCATATTGTCTCTACTCAAGGCATTAATGGACACAGGCAGTCTCAGCCGAAAGGAACCACAATGTCGATATCTAACAGTTCAGGAAAGGCATCACGCACTTGTGCTTCATACTCAGCCAGATAGAGTAATTTCAAGTTTGGGCCGGCATCCATCGTCAGATACAACGGCACACCCAATGAGCGTAATTCCCACACCCGCTGCATCGCAGCCACTGATTCTGGTTGCCAATATAGCAGCGGCGGCCATGAAGCGATCATCGTAGCATGCATTGAGAGCGCATTATGTTCAGCCGTCTGGCCAAGCAGTTCAAAATCCTGATCAGCCAAAGCCCGTTTAATCGTCTGCAGATCCTGTTCCGCTTGCTTAGGCCATTGCTCGTACAGTGCTGCGGTATCAACTGTTCTTTGCATCCCCGAGCGGGAATCAATCTTTTTTGCTCCGGTCGCTACTTTTAATAACCCAACCCGAAATCCAGGCCAAGTGATATTAATAGGTTCAGCAAAACTGTCCATGCCATCAGCTCGGTTCCCTTTATGCCACTCGACAAACCCTTGATAGATAGAACGCGAAGCACTACCACTTCCCATTCGGGCAAAAGCGGAAAGCCGATCATGACTCAGCCCCAAATGATAAAAATCATTTAATGCCAACATCAGCGCAGCAAAACCTGAAGCGGATGAGGCCAGCCCGGCTGCAGTTGGAATGTTATTTTCTGTTTTGATGCACACTGGCTGATCCAGCTCGCGGCGAAAAAGGCTGATAAAAGCTACGACCTTCCTGGCAAAAGGATTATCCTGGACAACCGCTTTACCATTCAGGAAAACCTGATCTGTACCTGTGTCTGACTCCGTGATCTCTGTGCGGGTACCTAAGCTGCCCAATGAGATCGATAGGGAACCATTCACGGGTAGATTCAGTTCAGCATCACGTTTCCCCCAATATTTACACAGCGCAATATTGCTGGGCGCGAATGCTTCTGCACGGACACCCGCATCAGGAAGATCAGGCAAGCAGAATTCAATAACTTGAGCTTTAGTCGATTTCAATCGTGACTCCTTGCGGGGCGATAGCGACCGGGATCTGTTGATAATCGGTTTTGATATCGGGATCAGCACCCAGTGCCAATACACAATCCCCGAGGCCAGAACCTGAAATTTTCACGCCATCAATCAAATTACTTTCTCTCAGAGTGTAAACCAGTTCGCTAATATTTCTGTCAGAAACCCCTAAGGCATCCATCAAGCCCTGATAGTTATTCATCAATAACCCGAGCTTCTTCCAATCCTGTTCCAGGACAGCCAATTCTGCACGTTGAGTTACCTGCCCCATTAGCTTATAGAGCTGTGTATAGATTTCAGGATTACGTTGACTTAACCCCTCAACAATTTTGAGTACATCTGGGGTTCTAGTCTTGTAGCCCACATAAAACAGTGAGATGGGTGGTAACCCTTCCAGAGCTGTGATCTCCCGGGGTGCTACTCGATATGACACAAACGAACCGAAAATACTGGCGACCAGATCCGTACCCGAACCACGACCACCCTGCACTTTATGTACGATCTCCAATGAGCGCGCAAACAAACTATGCCGATCTACTGATAAGCGCGAGTAAACCGATAAAGCGGCAACAACGCCTGCGGTCACCGCAGCCGATGATCCTAACCCTACCGTGTGGGAAAATTCAGCTTCAATTTTCAAGGTAAAGCCGGAAGGAAGATCAGGCTTAAGGTGCTCAATCGCAGCAAGTACGAAAGTGAGCCGAGGTTCCTCTGTTAGCTGTGCCAGATCTGAATGATACTCGGCAAGCACCGAGTGCACATGTATCTGATTGTCCGGCTCAGGGATTAAACTAACAGTGATATATTTATCCACAGCACAAGCAAGCGCTTTTTCACCAAATAAGACCGCATGCTCACCCATGAGCATGATGCTGCCGGGCACTTTGACACTAATCTTTTGCAAGATGAGCTCCTTGATTAACTTGCTGCAATGGGATCAACTCAATCCCCAGCGCCTGAACTGCTTGAGAACTGAATAATTCAGGTAGGTAGACCAGCACTGTTCCAGCCTTTTCCCCTTTAACAGCACCAGCACCACAAATTTTTGCCGCACCACCCATGCGCTCTACTTCACTGATCAGGACTCTGACTTTTTCAGGTACAACACCAATACAGTTCAAGAGTCGATGATTCTGTCTGACCAGTTCAACGATCTCTGAATGGGAAAGTCCCTGCGTCCATCTGGCAGCAATATCTGAAAATTCAGACCAAATATCAGACTTCTGATGACGACGGCGCACCTCCGCTACAACTTCACCCGTCGATCCATCAGGTTCTCCAGTATGACAGCGATACCACCCTGACCCCAATGAGAGCTGAAGCGGCTCAACAACCTCACCTTGCACCCTGACAGCGCCACCAAATGTGGTTGCCGCTGCATCAATCATGCTGCCCCGACCATGTTGCAAACGTTCGCAATACCTGACCTGTTCGGCAAAGGCATAGAGCGAGGGTAATGTAACCTCAGATATAGACTCTGCAAGTTTGAGTGTCGCAGCGATAACCGCAGCGGAGGACCCCATACCTGAACCAACCGGGATGGTACTTGTGATACTGATGCGCCCACCCTGAATCGATGGAAATTTTGAAAGGCTATAAAATATCAGCTCGCCAGGAGAAGCCAAGAGATCAGTGACAGCTATCTCTTCCTCAATAAAACGCTCATAGCGCTCATCGAGCTTTAGCGATAACTGATCGATCTCATTCAGAGAAGCATGAAACCGCCCAACCCTATCGGTTTCAATCGAAATCTGACCGGAGTGATCCGGAGAAAAGGTTGCGGTGACAAAATTATCAACCGCAAAAGCAATAGCGGGAGCCCCATAAACAACAGAGTGCTCACCACTCAGTATCAGTTTACCTGGGGCCTTAGCCTTCATTAGCAGATGACGTATTCTCGTTTATGGCCACTGATTGCTGCCAGGCGGAAGCGCCCTGTTGTGGCAGATGGCATATCATGGTGCTCACCATCACGAGGATCAGGGTAGCGATAGAGATTAAGATACTCTTCGTAGCTCACTTCCTGACGTTCACTCAACATCTTATGATGCGTTAACGTATGCAAGCACTGTTCATAACCCGCAACAACGGTACCGGAAAAGAATTCAGCTACACAACCCGAGCCATAACTGAAGAACCCCACCTTATTACCCGCCAGGTTCTGCTTGCAGTTCTCAAGGAGTGAAGTCAGACCTATGTACATCGAAGCAGTATAACTATTACCAATAATGCGATTGTAATGGAGCGTATCTTCAATCTGCTGCTCTACCTGCTCCAGAGAGAGGCCTACTTTATTGACCTTAGCCAGGTGCTTATGCGCCTTTTCAGCCATACGGCTGAACGGCAAGTGATAGCAGAAATGTGAAAAATCGTTAAATGCCAGAGAGCTTGCTTCGACGAAGTTCTCCCAGGCCTTCTTGAGGGACTTAAGATAGATTTTTGTCGAATACTTGCCATCAACCAAAGCGGTAGTACGGTAATTCGGGCGCCAGAAATCCATGACGTCTTCAGTATAATTACCCACTTCGGGGTCGATTTCGATGAGACGGGGGCTGGCTGAGATAAGCATTGCTACTGCACCGCAACCTTGAGTTGCTTCACCCGAAGTATCCAGGTCATAACGAGCAATATCAGAAGCAACCACTAGTACTTTTTTCTCAGGCTGGCGAGCAACAAGCGCACAAGCCATCTGGATTGCTGCTGTAGCACTGTAACAGGCCTGTTTTAGTTCAACCACTCGGCAGTTAGCTTGCAATCCCAGCAACCGGTGAACATAAACACCTGCAGCCTTGGACTGATCTACACCTGTTTCGGTTGCAAACATCAAGGTGCTGATTGAGTCAGCTCCAACACGTTCAATCAATGGTTGGGCTGCATTAGCCGCCATCGTTACAACATCTTCATCAGGTGCAGCCATGGACATTTTTTCCTGGCCAATCCCCTGATAATACTTGTCTGAATCGATCTGCTGAACTTCTGCCAGAGTCCGTAAATCCAGATAATAATTAGATGTATAGAAACTTATTTCGTCAATACCAACTGACATTCTTGGTTCTCGATCCTAACACTCTTCTAAAATAAGCGACCGGTTATTAAACAGTGAAGCGATATCCGGCACACCCAACAGAAACATGGCAGTTCTGAATTCTGTTTTAATCTTTTCTATCTCAACTACAACCGCTTCTGCAGATTCCATGGCGGGTTGTAGCAACGGAGCAGCCATGCCACATAAGGAGGCGCCGAGTATAACAGATTTAACCATATCAATCCCATCTCTTAAGCCACCGCTTGCAACTATTGTGGCAGTACCAAGGTAGGGAGCAGCTAATTTAAGCGCGATCGGCGTCGGTATTCCCCAATCCTGAAACTTAATCCCGAGATCACTACCATCAGCACGACGATGATGCTCTATCCGGCTCCAGGATGTACCTCCCGTACCGGCCACATCAAAAATGGAGATCCCAGCATCGCGACCAAGCTCAATATCTGCGGCCGACAAACCACTACCAACCTCTTTTAAAAGCACAGGAACATCCAGGGATTCGGTCAATTTCTTTATTTTTGCACCTAACCCGGAGAAATCAGTATCCCCTTCAGGCTGAACCGCCTCCTGCAACGGATTAAGGTGAAGATAGATCGCATCTGCATCCAAACAGTCGATCGCGGTTTGTGCCAAATCGGAATCAACCCCGTAATTAAGCTGCACTGCACCCAAATTGCTTATTAATGGTACATCTGGTGCATATTTACGTAGTTCAAAACTCTCTCTGGCTTCAGGCGTCGTAAACATCACTCGCTGTGACCCTACTGCCATCGCAACACCGGTTTGTTGTGCAGCAATCGCCAGATTTCTATTGATCTTCTTAATAAGTTGATGATCTCCTCCTGTCATAGAGGAGATTAAAAGCGGAAATGATAGTTCATACCCCAGAAACTGGCAGCTAGAATCAATCTCTGACAGAGCTATCTCAGGCAACGCTCGATGAGTAAGGTGAATACGATCAAAATAACGTCCGGAACGATCTGTGTGCGGATCTTTCTCGATCGCCCTGATATGTTCCAATTTTCTGTCGTTTGTTTGATCTGACATTATCGTTCCAACTTCAGGTGCGCTTCCATCAACTCACCAGGGTTAGTCTGAGCCGCCAGAAGCGAAAGCTCACCACATAATACAGTTGCGGCACAGATTGCAGCCAGTCGACGTGCATTTTCACCCGGCTCACGATCAACTTTACACCCAAGTGCAGCTAAATTCTCTTCAACAAAATCGATCCCTTTACCATTACCCACGGAACCCATGATCAGATTGGGCAAAGTGCATGAAAAATAGAGATCATCACCGCGAACCTCGGCATGAACGATTCCTTGAGATCCTTCTATGATATTAGCCGCATCCTGACCGGTAGCCAGATAGAAGGCTAACAGCATATTGGCATAATGCGCATTCGCGCTTCGCAGGCCACCCGCGACCATAGTCCCGATCAGATTCTTCTTAATATTAAGATCAACCATTTTCTCCGGGGTAGTTTTCAGGCGCCTTTCACAAATATCCCGAGAGATCAGAATTTCAGTGACCACATATTTTCCGCGCCCCAGAATTCCATTAACTGCGGTTGCTTTTTTGTCTGAGCAGTAATTACCCGATATTGATGAATAACGCAGCTGTGGATATTCCATCAGAATCCACGGAATAATTTTATCTGCGGCATTGGTCACCATATTGTGACCAGATGCATCCCCAGTCGTAAATTCCAATCTCAAGTAGATCAGGTTTGCAACAATCTGACTATTCATCGCTATCAGCTTCGCAAAGCGACTACTTTTTGCGACCACTTCATTGATATCGTCCAGCCTGCTTTTTATAGACTCAAGCGCCAGCACAGCCTCATGAGCATCATCGGCTTCCAGCAGGATAGAGCGACTCATACGTTCATCAACAACAGTCGTCTTAATCCCTTCCGTCAAAGCAGATACGCGTGCTCCACGACCCACAGATGGCCACAATGGAGATTCGTATGTCGCCAAAGGAACCACAACCTTTTCATCCAATACAGGCCCTGTGATTTTGATCGGACCAACATTGCGCATTGGAATGGGAGCTTGACTGATTTTATGTGATTTCATTTGGCATCTTCATACAAAGAAAAAGGGCTGCCAGTGGCAACCCTTTTTATTAATAAGGTTGAGGTGTTAATTTTAATTAACTTCACCTACCTATTTCAATGACTTAACTTAAGAGCTCTTAACTTCTTTATTCTCTACGGAAGCCTGCTCATCAGTTTCGGACTGAACATCACCCAGATTTGGCTCAGGCAACCCTAAGTTCAGAGTATCAAGCAAGGTACCCATACCATTAACAACCCGATACTGGGAGATCAACTGATCATGCATCGCATTTGTCAGATCATTTTTTGAAGAGAACACTTCATTCTCTGTATCTAGCAGATCAAGCAGGGAACGCTGTCCAATATTAAACTGCTTCTGGTATGAGTTACGTGTTTCCTGACTGGACGCTACATGCTGTTCAAGGAACGGTAACTGACGAGAAAGAATCGAATAGGCGTTCCAGGATAGTTCAATACTCTGCAGAACTTCACGATGAACCTTGCCCTGAATTGCTTGCGCTTCACCGATCTGATGCTGCGTCTGTCTAACGCGGGCAAGATCTGCACCACCGTTGTACAGGTTATAGCGAAGACGGAACATCGCAGTAAAATCTTCATTGGTGCCATCAACACCATCCAGATCGTTATTCCAGGTACGATCCATCTCAAAATCGATACGCGGCTGTAAAGTACGTTTCGCGGCATTATACTGTGCAACTGCAGCTTGAGTATCAGCTTCAGCAACACTTAACGTCGGATGATTTGCCAATGCAACCTCAGTTGCCTCAGACAAACTTTCCGGAATTTTCACGTTGATCAATTCTGGATAGGTCAGATCTTCCGGTGCAGCCATACCAGTAATACGCAGATAGTTAGCCTTCGCATCCAGCATATTATTTTCAGCCGCTAACACGTTGACTTCCGCCAGTGCCAGACGTCCTTCAGCCTGCTGAATAGATGCAAGCGCTCCCAGGCCTGACTCAGATCGACGCTTAATCTGATCATAAATTTTTACGTGGTTATAAAGTGTCTCTTTTGCCTGCTTCAGCAGGGCATCCCGACGATTCAGCTCGATGTATGCCCGAGCAGCTTCCAATGCATAGGTTTCAGCTGTCTCAATTAGCCTTTTATCAGCTGACATCGCGCGTGCTTTCTGGCGATCAACTTCACTTCGCGTACCAAAGCCATCAAAAATCATCTGCCTAAGGCTTAGGCTAGCCTCTGAACGAGTCAGCGAGACAGATTTATTTCCACCACTTCGGGTTGTAGGGTTGTTGGTCCATTCATACCCCATCCCAAGTGCCAGATCGACTTTAGGAAGATAGCCAGCTTTTGCCTGCCGAACTTCCTGATAAACTGCGTTTCTTGAATTGATTGCCTGTTTCACCTCAGGGTTTTCAGATAGCCCCTGAGCCACTACATCTTCTAAAGAAGCTGAGTAAGATACCGTGCTTACTGCTCCTAGCAGAACACCAGCAATTACTGACCTATACATAAGTTTTCCCGCCTTATTTATAAATAGTTTGTAGCCTTCACCGATATTACCGATCGCATCCCAGCACAAGTTACACCGGGAGCTTACTGGCCATAAGCGCCAGCGTCACTCTGTCTGAAGCCCCTGTTTTCTGAAAGATAGAACTCAGATGGGCTTTGACTGTTCGTTCAGTAATATCAAGTTCCCGAGCGATCTCCTTATTGCTGGCCCCTGTCACAAGGACAGAGAGCACATCTCGCTCACGACTACTTAATCCGTCAAAACAATCTACAGACTCTGCGGTGTCCACTTTACTATTCGTAACAGGAGGATTACTTAAAAGCCGCCGAAGCAGCTTTTGTAATAGCTCAGGCCCTGCCCAAATATCACCACGGAGCACAGTCTTCACAACTTCGGAAAGCAGTGAACCTGTTACATACGTGTTGGTATATCCATTTGCACCTAATTGCAGCACTTCCACTCCTTCAGTTTCATTTGGAATATCCGTACATACAACCAGTATAGTACTAGGAAATTTTGTTTTTAAATTAAAAAGCTGTTGTTTTTCCCCTTCTGACAATGAACTCAGATGAAGTAAAACGATGCAAACTCCACTATCCAGACGATTCTGAACCGCACCAGCTTCGACAATATCAGGCTGCCATTTATTGAGCAGGCTTTTCCATCGAGCCAGCACTTTTGGTCGGTTACTAACGCAAAATAGCTTCATATTGCTCATATCCAGAGCACTAAAAAACCGCATTTATGCAGTTCAAGTGCAAGATAATTGAAATTTCCCTTTATTTCCAGATCCACTCTAAAAAAACCTACAACTTTTAAGAGTTTCATCTGAGACCCCTAATTTTATAACAGAGCCTTGCGCAGTTATCCATATTTTTCATAAGGATAGCTCAACCAATAAACATTAAAGTTTTATGTCAACGCTCAGTTAAAGCTTTACTTTTAGCTTTGAGTACCGGCTTCAAAAGATAATCCATGACCGTTTTTTTACCCGTTAGGATATCTACACTGACTGTCATACCAGCAATCAATGGAAGCTCTGTTGAGGCGGTTCCGATAAACGGCTGATCCGTTTCCAGCCTCACCAGATAGTAACTCTCACCTTCCTCATCAATAATCGTACTCGGACTGACAAATATAACTGCAGCCTCAACCCCACCATAGATAGAGAAGTCATATGCGGACACCTTGATGACAGCTCTCTGACCTGGAGAAATATTTGCGATATCGGAAGGACGAATACGCGCTTCTACAAGAAGCGTATCCTCCCACGGGATGATATTAAGCAATTCATCACCGGGTTGAACAACCCCTTCAACCGTATTAACCAATAACTGCTTTACTGTGCCCTTGACCGGAGCTCTCACCTCAGCACGATTGATGCGGTCATTGATACCTGTCAGCGCCTGCTTAATTCGGGCACGCTCCGCCACCACTTCGTTCAACTCGCGTCGAGCTTCATTGCGGAACTGCAACTCAGATTCATCTAACTTTTGTTTGGTTTCCTGCAATGTTGATTCAATACGTGGAATATTCAACCGCACGCTCGAAAGCTCACCTGCCAGATCATTTAGCTGCCTCTTCAAGCGCAAAAACTCAACTTCAGAGATGACACCTTCAGCCAACAACGGACGGGTTATATCCAATTCACGTTTCAACAGTGCATAACTTCGTTGCAACTGCCTCTCCTGAGATCGAGCCGCTTTAAGTTCCTGATTACGTTGCGAGACTTGCTGTTTAAGCCCGCCCAGACCAGCAAGTATCTCAGCCTGGCGTGTACCAAACAGATACTTCTCCTGTTCGATCATTCCTTCATATTCGACCGGAAACCCTTCAGGGTCGACAAAGTCCGTGTTATCCGCTTCAGCTTTTAGTCTGGCTGCCTTGGCACTCAATTCATAATGGCGAACTAGATTCTCTTTCATCGAACTTGAAAATCGCACATCATCAATGCGAAGTAGAACCTGGCCCTTTTCCACCAGATCCCCTTCATGAACCAGAATCTCAGATACAGCCCCACCTTCCAGAGTTTCGATTACTTGTAACTGACTGGAAGGAATGATCTCGCCATCTCCACGGGTGATTTCATCCAACTCTGCCCATGACGCCCAGACGATAGCAATAACCACAAACAGCACCATCATCCACAACAAACCACTGGCCCCCTTTGGAGACTGTTCTGCCATCGCCTCGCTGACACTGGACATATACTGTAGATCTTGATTTCGAGCCATTGTCTTATTTACCTCTGCACCTGAAGGCGACCCTGCTTAAGCGCTTCCAGCACCGCATCCTTAGGACCATCTGCAACAATACGCCCGTTATCCATAACGATAATTCTCTCAACCAAAGACAACAGTGACATTTTATGAGTCACCACGAGCATCGTTTTACCTTGTGTATACTCCTGCAACATCCTCTTTATGTGCTCTTCAGACGCATTATCCATCGATGCCGTAGGCTCATCCATCACTAGAATATTTGGATCATGAACCAATGCCCGAGCAACAGCGACCGCCTGACGCTGGCCGCCTGAAAGTGCTGCACCACGTTCCCCAACACTCATTTCAAAACCCTGAGGGTGGCGATTAACCATATCAGCAACGCCGGTCATCTCGGCAACTTTGACCAAACGCCCATCATCCGTCTGCGGTGAACCAACAATTATGTTGTCACGAACATTTCCAGCAAACAGCATTATATCCTGAGGCATGTAGCCAAAGTTACGACGCAGATCGACCGGATCTATCTGATTGATATCAATCCCATCAATTCTCACTGACCCTTCTGTTGCACCATAGAGCCCAAGTACCAGCTTCTCAATGGTTGACTTACCTGAACCGATTCGACCAATCAACGCCACATTCTCCCCAGGTTTAATGCTGAAGGAGACTCGATCCAACGCTTTCTGTGATTCACCCGGATAGGCAAAACTGACATCTTTAAATTCAATGGCTCCTTTCAATTCATCGCGATGGACAAACTGCTGCCCCTCCTCTCTCTCAGAAGGCAGTGCCATGATCTCGTTCAGCCCTTTCAGAGCCGTCGAAGCCTGATGAAATGAGATCACCAAATTAGCCACTTGACTCATTGGTGCAATTGCACGCCCAGATAACATGACACAAGCGATCAAGGCCCCCATTGTCATCTCGTGCTCGCTGATCAGGTAGACACCTGTAATGATGATACCCACCGATGTCATCTGCTGCGCAAAGGATGCAAAATTAACCACCGTCGCCGATAGCATTCTGGACTTGAGGCTCCATTTGGCGATATAGCCTACAGCCTGTTCCCAACCTAACTGCAATGAAGAGGAAGCTCGTTGAGTTTTCACCGTTTCCATCGCTGTTAAACTCTCAATGAGGGTTGAGTTTTTCTGCGCATTGGAGGCAAAAGTTTTCTCTACAGCTTTCTTCAGATAGGGCCGTACCACGAACGAAACAATAATAATCAGAGGAATGGTTACCAGCGGAACAATAACGATTGGACCACCGATAAACCCGATAATTACAAGAAACAGGAGGGCAAAAGGAAGGTCGATAAAGACCACATTCGTCGTTGAGCTCAGGAACCCTTTAATACTGTCAAATTCCCTTAAATTGCTGGCGAACGATCCGACAGATGAAGGTAGCGCACTATATTTAAGTGAGAGGACTTTTTCAAACAGCAGTGCAGAGAGGATCACATCCCCCTTTTTCCCCGCCACCTCAATAAAATAAGCACGCAACATCTTTAGACAGAAATCAAACAGATAGACTACCATCACTCCAATGGCGAGGACCCATAGCGTCTCTATTGCATTGTTTGGCACAACCCGGTCATAGACATTCATCACAAAAAGCGGATTAGCGATGACAAATAAATTGATAAGAAACGAAGCTATCAGAACATCACGGTAGATCGAAAAGGAACGCTTAATCGTTCCCCAAAACCAGTGCCCCTGGTGCCCTTCCAGAAGTTTCGATACCTGTTCCTGAAAACGGTATTCCAGACGAACAAAGATGGCATATCCGGTGAAATCCTCTTGCAGGGCGTCCAAGTCCAGCCTAAGTTCCCCCCCACTTTCAGGCTGCAGGATAACCGCCTCACCAGTATCCCGGTCAAGTTCCTGCAGAATACAGGCCTGATTATTCTTGAGCAGCAATACAGCAGGTAACACCAGAGGGGAGATCTCTTTTAAAGATCGCTGCAGAATTCTCGCAGAGAATCCAGCGCGTTTCGCTGCACGTATAAACAATTTGGGCGTAAGCTGGTTATTTTCCAGAGGAAGCCCTTCACACAACACTTCTGGTGAAAAAGGCTTATGATTTTGCTTACTTAACTGTACCAGACAACCTAATAAGGGGTCGTGAACCGAATCCATTAACCTTGACCTTAACCTTGCATGAGAGGGATACTCGGATAAACAACATAACCTGTGCGTCTACACGAAACGCAACCAATGTAGCAAATCAATATGTTATACGCTATACGTAATGAAGAAGGGCGCATTGTTAGCCTGTCAGAAACCGTTCAGCCCAATGCCGAGCCGGTGGATATAAAAAACCGTGAAGTACTGGAATTCCTATCGATAAACGATGAGGAGTTTTCCGCTGAAGAGTTTCTTGAGCAATCCGACACCTCTGTCGCCCGAATATTAGAGGACTTAATCGACGTCCTGATTGGTAAGAACCTGTTGATGTTTACTGATCTGCCCGCACCCGCACAGAAAAAACTACTTAGCCGTAAGCTTGCGCGTAACATGAATAAGCAAGGTGATGGTAACGAAGAGGAAAGCAGTACTTCTCATTCGTTTCTTATTGAAGATGATGAAATTTTATAGCTCTTGGTTGAACGGATCTGGAGAGGCTGATTCCAGTTTCTTTTTGGCCGACTGATATTGCTCAACAAAACGCTCAAACAGTGTCTGATAGCGCTGCTGCTGCTTCTCCGGTAGTGATCCAAAATGGATATTCACCAGCACATCTCTGACAGATAACAGAACCCAAAGCGCATTATCGCTTCTTTTCGCTTTTTCTATTCCGGTCTGCACCAGATTAAGTGCAATTCCTGTGTGCTCTGGCAAAAGCTCATTGGCACGCCCAAACATCCGAAAAGCCTTATCAAGCTCACCCTTCCTGAAGCAATTCATTGCTGTATAGTTGGCCTTACCCCACTCTTTCTCAATCATTGTGCGACCCAGCCCTTTTCGCACTTTCAGAACATCCTCAGCAAGATCGCCGCTGTTTGCCATATCCACCATGGAGTCTAACCAGATACACTGCTGATCCAGATCCATTCTCTGAAAAAAATTCCAGGTCTGGTGCAACATCTGCTCGAAACGTGCCGTATCGGATTCATTGCGATAGAGATCACAATTAACCATCTTCGCTCTGAACATCACCTCCTGATCTTCAGGGTGATCCAGCACAGCATCTTCCAATACACGAATAACGTCATACTCTACCTCGGACAACTTCTTCGCATTAACCTGCATCAGAGAACGCGCCAGACCGAAATAATGCTCAGGTGTCTGAAAGATAGAATAACGAGCATACCTGACTGCCTGCTGGTAGGAATCCTTTGATATACCCCAATCATCTGTTAGAGCTGCCAATCCAGCCAGCTCACTATGCAGTTCAGGCACAGTCGGCTGCAACATCACAGCTTTACGCATAATTGTCGTAGCCGCTCCCAGCTCGCCTTTCATCCGATGAGCACGCGATAACCAGGTAAAAGCTTCCACACAGAGATGCTGCTGATCAACCACCTTATTCAGGCATGCAAGCGTATCTTCGTACTCTCCTATATGAAAATGCGCGATCCCTTTCCCCACCTCAGCCCAAGCTAACTCCCTCTGATTGGTCAGATTCAAGAATAATTCTTTTGCCCTGGAATAAGATCGATTCTTGAGTAACGCGATGCCATTAATCCGCTGCAGAAAAACATTTAGCCCAGGATAGTGTTTTGCTAACGCCCGGCTTTGCTCATAGACCTCTTCATAATCTTCTCTATCCAACAGTAGCTCAATCGGCCGTATAACCTCTTTAATCCTTAACTGCTTTTCCAATCGGGTTCGAATTTTTGCCTGATCAAAAGGCTTTGATATATATGCATCAGGCGCGCTTTCCAGTGATCCAAAGAGCAATTCAGCCCCATCAGGCGCTACAATCAAAAAGAAGGAAGATGTTGTGGGAAAGATCTGTTCTGCATTGGCTTCACGAAGCAACTGAAGACCGTTTTTTTCATTTTTGCCTATATCATAAACTGCAAAACAGAGATCAAAGGTAATCTCTCGCATTAAGCTCAGCGCCATATTGACCGACGAGGCGGCCTGAACATGCCCCACACCGATACGGCTCAGGATTTGTCTTAACGCCCCAAGGTCTTCAAGCTTACTGTCTACTATGAGAGCTGACTTTCCTGAGTAGTTAATTTCCATAGGCACTGCACAATTAAGATAAATGCAAAAGTAGCATATAAATCAGACGATTATCAAAGTTTAGGCCACCTTACAGGCAATAAAAAACCCCACAGGTTCACTGTAGGGTTTTTTTACAATCTAACAGGGCTTAATCTTCCAGAAGGTTACGCCCTTTGCCCGCGGCAATTCGCATACGCAAAGCGTTCAGCTTAATAAAGCCAGCCGCATCTTTCTGATCATAAGAACCCGCATCATCTTCAAAGGTTGCGATGCTTTCGTCGAATAGGGAATCTTCAGAACGACGCCCAACAACAACCACATTACCTTTATAAAGCTTAAGGCGAACATCACCGTTCACAACCTGCTGAGATTCATCAATCATTTTCTGCAGCATTTTGCGCTCTTCAGACCACCAGAAGCCGTTGTAGATAATCTTAGCGTAACGTGGCATCAGTTCATCTTTCAGGTGTGCCGCTTCACGATCCAACGTAATGGATTCTATCGCGCGGTGTGCTTTCATCATAATTGTGCCACCCGGTGTTTCATAGCAACCACGGGACTTCATACCGACAAAACGGTTTTCAACGATATCAAGACGACCGATACCGTTCTCACCACCCACCTTGTTCAGGTATTCCAACACGGTAGCAGGACTCATCTGCTCACCATTGATTGCAACGATATCGCCCTTTTCATAGGACAGCTCAAGGTAGGTCGCCTCATCTGGTGCTTCTTCAGGAGAAACCGACCAACGCCACATATCATCTTCTGCTTCAACCCAAGGGTCTTCCAGAATATCGCCTTCATAGGAGATATGAAGGAGGTTGGCATCCATAGAATAAGGGGATTTCTTCTTATTCTTCGCGAAATCAACTTCGATATTGTGATCTTCACAATACTTCATAAGGGATTCGCGAGAGTTCAGATCCCACTCACGCCACGGAGCAATAACATGGACACCAGGCTTAAGTGCATAAGCACCCAGCTCAAAACGAACCTGATCGTTACCTTTACCGGTAGCACCGTGAGAGATCGCATCAGCCCCAGTCTCATTAGCAATTTCGATCAGACGTTTAGCGATCAGAGGGCGCGCAATTGATGTACCCAGAAGGTACTCACCTTCATAAATTGTATTCGCACGGAACATTGGGAATACAAAGTCGCGAACAAACTCTTCACGCAGATCTTCGATGTAGATCTCTTTTACACCCAGCGCTTGCGCCTTCGCACGAGCAGGCTCAACTTCCTCGCCCTGCCCCAGGTCTGCAGTAAAAGTTACAACTTCTGCGTTGTATTCATCTTGTAACCAGCGAACGATAACGGATGTATCCAATCCACCGGAGTAGGCCAGAACGACCTTTTTGATTTCGGACATTCTCAAGCTCCAACTTGCGAACTGTATCGCCCCTACACGGGCCGAAAGGGATTTGAAATTAAGCGCGAGATTATAGCAGAAACAGCACTGACAACCATCCGAATAATCACAATTTATTCACAAACACAGATGATTAATCACGCTCCAAGCGAATTGTCACACGGCGATTACGATCTCGATTAGCTTTACTGTTGTTTTCCACAACAGGGTATCGCTCACCATGATAGCGGGTTGTAATCATATCTGGTTCCAGACCCAGACTGATCAAATATGCAGTCACCTCTTCGGCACGACGTTTTGACATATCCCTGTTCATCAATCGTCGTCCCCGGTTATCAGAGTGACCATCCACATAAACCCCTTTGACAGAGTCATCATTTCTGACATACAGGGCGATCAGATCCAACCTTTCTCGTGAGGCATCAGACAAGCGCCATTGCGCAGAGGGAAATAGTATTGCAGTTCGAGCAACCTGCCTGAAGTTCACAGGCAACAAACCCGCTGTACATGCAACATAGTCGTCATAGGCAGATTGGAAATTCACCGCCGAAACCGCCACCCTCAGCGACTCATTAGTGCCATACCATTCGGAGGTGGTGAACGTCGGCATCATCCCCCTGTACAGCGCAGCCAACATATTTTTCGCCTGATCAGGCTTCACCTTCAACATTCCACTCAGCTTTTCTGGTTGGACAGTACCTATGTACCGTGGCGCCACTCCCGGTTGCCATGGAGCCGCCTCCGCATAAAGTTTCGCCCCTTTAGAGAAATGGATATTTTCAGTGGGCGTTAATTGAAAATTGACAGACTCTCCAGCCTCATGCTCGAAAATTGCACGCCCGAAAGCTGGGATGCTCTGACTCAGTCGACAAGAAAACTTTGAAGCCTCTAACTGCCACTTTGAGTCATCAATGGAACTGCGAAACGTCACGGCATGCGCAGAAGCCATCGAGAAAAGAGCAAAAAAAGCGATTGTATAGCGAACAAGCACAGTCATAGACGCCTAGTTTAAAGTACCGAGAAGACCTTTAGTTATTTCGGCTAAAAGTTCAAATTCTTGAGCACACAATTGGAGTGCACATCATTCCACTGCTAGAATACCCCGCATATTAAACGGAAACCCTCTGCCAAGTAAGGGCAACATTTGAGTAACCATAGCGATTTTAAACACCCCATGGCAAACCGCTTTCGTGGCTTTTTGCCCGTTGTAGTGGATGTTGAAACAGCCGGCTTTAACTCGCGCACCGATGCGCTTCTTGAGATAGCCGCTGTCACCCTCACCATGGATGAGAACGGCTTCCTGATCATTGATCAGAGCTTTGAGGCACAGGTTGAACCTTTTGAAGGCGCCAACCTTGAACGATCTGCACTCGACTTCACCGGTATTGATCCTTATGACCCGGATCGAGAAGCTGTCCCTGAACGTGAAGCTCTGGAAGAGATTTTTAAACCCGTTAGAAAATCAATAAAGGCTCATGATTGTAAACGCGCCGTTCTGGTCGGCCACAACGCTTCTTTCGACCAGGGATTCGTAAATGCGGCTGCCAATCGGGCAGACATCAAACGAAACCCTTTCCATCCTTTTTCTACATTTGATACTGCAACGCTTGCAGGGCTGGCTTTTGGACAGACCGTTCTTGCTAAAGCCTGCCAGGTTGCCGGTATTGATTTTGATGGCAAGAAAGCCCACTCCGCGCTATACGACACAATGAAAACAGCTGAGCTATTCTGCATCATCGTTAACCGCTGGAAAGAGCTAGGCGGCTGGGAGATGGTCGACGACTATCCTGATGAAGACTAGACTAAACAAAAAAACCGCCAAATGGCGGTTTTTTCTTGCTTGATAATCAGAAGCTAAACTTACAGATTATCTGCTTCTTCAGACAGGTACTTAGCAACGCCTTCTGGAGATGCATCCATACCTTTATCACCCTGATTCCAACCAGCAGGGCAAACTTCACCGTGCTCCTGGTGGAACGCCAAGGCATCAACCATACGCAGCATCTCATCAACGTTACGGCCCAGTGGCAGATCATTAACAACCTGGTGACGAACCAGACCATCTTCATCGATCAGGAAAGAACCACGGAAAGCAACACCGCCTTCAGATTCAACATCGTAATCCTGACAGATGCTGTGAGTCATATCAGCAACCAGCGTGTAGTTCACTGCACCGATACCACCTTCGTTTACTGGCGTGTTACGCCATGCGTTGTGAGAGAAGTGAGAATCGATAGAGACACCGATCACTTCAACATTACGCTTTTTAAACTCTTCAATACGGTGGTCAAAAGCCAACAACTCGGAAGGACATACAAATGTGAAGTCCAATGGATAGAAGAATACTACCGCTTTCTTACCTTTTGTTGCTTCAGACAGTGTGAAAGCATCAACAATTTCGCCGCTTCCGAGTACCGCTGGTGCTGTAAAGTCAGGAGCCTGTTTGCCTACAAGTACGCCCATTATGCTATTTCTCCATTAAGTGCTATCTAGCGTTTAGGTTTTTTATGATAGAAAAGGCCGTTATAAAATCAAGCCAAATTCCATATAAAATTACTCTGCGCCCTGCTCTTCTGAACCTGCGGCCTCTTTGATCACTTCCGTCAGCTCTCCGCTTTCGGACATTTCACAAATAATGTCGCAACCACCAATCAACTCACCTTTTACCCACAGCTGCGGGAATGTTGGCCAGTTTGCATATTTTGGTAGTTCGGCACGAATTTCAGGGTTTTCAAGGATATTTACAAAAGCAAAGCGTTCGCCACAAGCCATCACCGCTTCAGAAGCACGGGAGGAAAAACCACACTGAGGGAAGCGAGGAGTTCCTTTCATATAAAGCAGAATATCATTGCTTTCGATCTGCTCTTTGATGGTATCAATTACACTCATTCATACACCTTTAAGTACTTTTCACAGAAGCACACTTGATTGTGCTGTGACGAACAATGTACCACATATCCGACCATTTTACTCTGGCAATGTACATTTGCTTTTCTTAATTAGACCGATTAATAAAATCTATTGCATCACCCGATGACACATTGGCTGACATACTTACAAAAAGTCAGTATTAATCCAATGGTTACCTTGCCAAACAAAAAAAACCAACCTATTATCTGTCCTTTGATTGGCAGCCTTGGCTGCCTTTTTGCGTTGTAGGGAATTAAAAACATGGCTGTAGAATCAATTATGTCTACCTACAATCGGCTCTCCGTTGCATTCGAACGCGGTGAAGGTAGCTGGTTGTATGATACCGATGGTAATAAGTACCTTGATGCTCTGTGTGGCATCGCAGTTTGTGGTCTCGGGCACACTCATCCTGCAGTGACCCACGCTATTTGTGAACAGGCTACCAAAGTCCTGCACACGTCGAACCTTTACACGATCCCGAATCAGCAGCAATTAGCTGAACGCCTGACCCAGATTTCAGGCATGGATAATGTATTTTTCGGCAATTCCGGAGCCGAAGCCAACGAAGCCGCAATCAAACTTGCGCGCCGCTATGGCCACGCCGTTCGCAATATAGAAAACCCTGTCATAATCGTCATGGAAAACTCATTCCATGGCCGTACAATGGCAACTCTTAGCGCCACAGGAAATCGCTCAGCACAGGCGGGTTTCGAACCACTTGTCAGCGGTTTTGTACGTGCACCATATGATGATGTCGAAGCGATCAAAGCGATCGCAGCCAATAATCCTAATGTGGTTGCTATTCTGGTTGAACCTATTCAGGGTGAATCCGGCATTCAGATTCCTGCCGACGACTATCTGAACCAGCTGCGCAATATCTGTGATGAACATGAATGGCTACTCATGCTTGATGAGGTCCAGAGTGGCAACGGCCGTTCCGGTAAGTATTTTGCTTATCAGCACAATGGCATCCTCCCTGATGTTGTTACTACAGCAAAAGGGCTGGGAAATGGTGTACCAATTGGTGCCTGCCTTGCCAGAGGCAAAGCAGCTAACATTCTGATCGCTGGAACTCACGGCTCTACTTACGGCGGTAACCCTCTTTCATGCGCAGCCGCACTAGCCGTCGTGAATACCATCATGGATGAAAACCTCTGTGACCGTGCAACAGAACTAGGCGACAAAATAGTTGCAGGCTTCCGTGATCAATTTGGACAGGCCGACTACATCAAAGAGATCCGTCACAAAGGGCTTCTCATTGCTATTGAACTATCAGAAGCAGGTAGTGAGCTCGCAGTCCTTTCCAAAGTGAAGGGAATTTTGCTGAATGTAACGGGTGGCGGCAAAGTTGTACGTATGCTTCCACCACTAACTATGACGGATAGCGAAGCAGAACTGCTTGTTAACACGCTATCACAGATTATTCGTGTCTATATGGCCGATGATCAAGTCGAATCTTAAGCACCTAGAAAAGAACTTAGATTAAGATGAGTATCAGACACTTTCTTACACTACGTGACCTCTCCTCAGAAGAGCTTCGCAAACTGGTCAGGCGCGCAAGTGAATTAAAAGCGATTCGCAATCGTGGCGAGATCTATGAACCGCTGAAAAACCGAGTAATGTCGATGATTTTTGAGAAGTCATCAACCCGTACCCGCGTTTCCTTTGAAGCGGGTATGGCTCAGTTTGGCGGTCACGCCATGTTCCTGTCTCCACGTGATACCCAACTTGGTCGCGGTGAACCGATCAGTGACAGTGCACGTGTGATCTCAAGCATGGTTGATGTTGTGATGATCAGAACCTTCAGCCACCAGCTGGTAGAAGAGTTCGCTGCTCACTCATCAGTGCCAGTAATTAACGCACTGACTGATGAGTATCATCCCTGTCAACTGCTAGCTGACATGCAAACCTACTTTGAGCACCGAGGTGATATTCAAGGCAAAACGGTTACCTGGATTGGCGATGGCAACAATATGTGCCACTCATACATCAATGCTGCACGCCAGTTTGACTTCAAGCTCAAGATCGCATGCCCTGAAGGATTTGATCCTGATCCAGAACTGGTTGCTGAGAACCAGTCTCGCGTTCTGATTACTCGCAGCCCAGAAGAAGCCGTTACAGACAGCGATCTGGTCGTCACAGATGTCTGGGCCTCCATGGGCCAGGAAGAGGAACAGAAAGAGCGAGAGATGAAATTTGCTGATTTTCAAGTGTCTCCTTCACTGATGGATAAAGCCAATTCTGATGCCATCTTTATGCACTGCCTTCCGGCACATCGTGGCGAAGAGATCAGTGAAGATATGCTTGAAGACCCTCGCTCAGTTGTATTCGATGAAGCTGAAAATCGTCTACACGCCCAGAAAGCACTGCTTGAATTTCTTCTGGTTAAATGAACGATAAGCAGGTAACCCGGTCTACCCCTGGTTACCTGCCCTTATTGCTCGTCCGTACTATACTGCCTATATTGTGCGCTATGAGAGCCTGACCGGAGACTTACTGATGATAGAATTGCGACATCTGAAAACACTGTCAGCCTTGAGGGATGCAGGCAGCCTAGTAGAGGCGGCAGAGCGTGTTCATTTGACCCAATCCGCACTTTCTCATCAGATTAAGGACCTTGAAGATCGCCTTAATTGCTCCCTTTTCATCCGCAAAACAAAACCCATCTGTTTCACCAGCGCCGGACAACGCTTACTCACCCTGGCAGATGAAATTTTACCGATGATTCGAAATACCGAAAGGGATATTGCCAGACTAGCAGGCGGCGAAGCTGGTCGACTGAATCTATGTATTGAATGCCACAGCTGTTTTGACTGGCTGATGCCAACCATCGATCACTTTCGCCAGCACTGGCCCGAGGTTGAACTGGATCTCTCAAGCGGGTTTAGCTTTCAACCTCTCCCAGCCTTAGCCCGTGGTGATCTAGACCTGGTCATCACTTCTGATCCAGAACAGCGGACCGGAATCACCTACATCCCACTATTTACCTATGAGTCCCGACTGGCTATCAGCAAACAGCATCGCTTAATGGCCCGACGTCATATCCATCCAGAAGATCTGAGCCAAGAGACACTGATTACCTACCCGGTTGAGCACCAGCGTCTGGATATTTTCAACCACTTCCTTGATGAAGCGGATGTTGAACCAGCAACCATCCGGACCGCCGAATTAACCGTTATGATGCTGCAGCTAGTTGCCAGCGGGCGCGGCGTTGCAGCCCTTCCCAACTGGGCGCTACATGAATACATTCAGCGAGATTACATCGTTTCCAAACCTCTAGGTGAAAAAGGTGTCTGGTGCACCCTTTATGCCGCTATTCGCGAAGATCAGAAAGACGCCGAGTTCATGGTGGATTTCCTTAACACTGCAAAAGATGTATCCTTCAGAAACCTGACCGGTATAAAGACCGCTTAGCCTGTCGCTTACCAAAAAATCAGCCAGCAAACAGATTCAGATTGTGAACACAAATTCGGCAGTTATATTCAACCAACACTCTGCTTACGCCAGCGAGCAGACCGCTTATTCACACTTCTACTTTATCTAGGTCTGTGGGTCTCGTGCCATCTGCACTCAACCAACAGGCCGCTCCCTAATTCAGTAAGTACTGCTTACACAAAATTTTAAAACAAAGTTTTTACACTGCATCCATTGAACGGTGCAGAATATCAGGAAGAGAAAAATGACTAGCGCTATATGGACTCCGTCAAGCTGGAGAGAGAAACCTATCGTACAACAGCCCTCTTACCCGGATCAGGGAGCGCTGAAGGCAGCCGAAACAACCCTGAGCCAAATGCCACCACTGGTATTTGCAGGTGAAATCAATCAATTACAGAGCGACTTAGCAAAGGTTGCTCAGGGTAAAGCCTTCTTACTACAAGGGGGCGATTGCGCTGAGAGCTTCAGCGAATTTAACGCTGACAAAATTCGCGACACCTTTAAAGTTTTAATGCAGATGGCCATCGTGATGACGTTCTCAGCGAGCTGTCCGGTTGTCAAAGTAGGTCGCATTGCAGGTCAATATGCCAAGCCCCGCTCCAGTGAGATGGAAGCCATCGACGGAGTTGAGCTGCCCAGCTATCGCGGTGATATTGTCAACGACATTAGCTTTACAGAAAGTGACAGACAGGCCGATCCTGAACGTCTGATTACAGCGTACCATCAAGCTGTTTCAACACTTAACCTGTTACGCGCATTTTCCCGCGGTGGCTTTGCAGACCTTCACCAGGTCCACTCATGGAATCAAAGTTTTGTTACCAATAGCCCGCTCAGTAACAAATATCAGGATCTGGCTGATCAGATTGACCAGACATTACGCTTCATGGAAGCTTGCGGAATAAACTCCCGCAATACCCCCCAACTTCATGAGACATCATTATATACGTCCCATGAAGCACTGCTGCTGGGGTATGAAGAAGCATTAACACGTCAGGATTCTCTTTCTGGCAACTGGTATGACTGCTCCGCCCATATGCTATGGATCGGTGATCGTACTCGCCAGCCTGATCATGCACATGTGGAATTCTTACGGGGAGTAAAAAACCCAATCGGAATCAAAGTTGGTCCCAGTACTCAGATTGCAGACCTAGAACGCTTACTCGAGATCCTAAATCCAAATAATGAAGCGGGGCGCATCACTCTGATTGCCAGAATGGGAGCAGAAAAAATAACAGAGTTTCTGCCACCGCTTGTGCGTGCAGTTAAGTCTTCCGGCCAGCAGGTCATCTGGAGCTCAGATCCGATGCATGGCAACACGATCAAAGCGTCAAGCGGCTATAAAACCCGAAGTGTCGATTCAATTCTAAAAGAGATGAAAGGTTTCTTTGAAGTTCACAAAGCCGAAGGAACACACGCGGGTGGTGTGCATTTTGAGATGACTGGGCAAAATGTAACTGAGTGTATTGGTGGCGCCTACATGATCAGCGAAACGCAACTTGCTGACCGCTACCACACCCATTGCGACCCACGCCTCAATGGTGAACAAGCACTCGAACTTGCCTTTATGATCGCAGATACACTAAAGGCTGCAAGAAGCTGACAACTGATGTAAAAAAGCCTGTGCCGATAAGCACAGGCTTTTTTCTTCCTCTTTGTTAGCTACCCAGCAAACCTTTAAGGACAATACTGCGATAACTCACAATCCCTAACACCTGATCATTTTCGATCACAGGTGCGTGCGCCAACCCAAAGTTTTCAAACAGGCGTGAGCAGTAACGAATATCCATGTGAGGATCCACCGATATCACCGGCTTTGCCATTACCTCATAGACATTCACGCGTTCCGGTGAACGATCCTGAGCCACTACCTTTTTAGCAATATCAGACAGCAGTAATAATCCATACTCGTCATCATCATGACGCTTATTGATAATTAGCACACGGGCGTTTTCAGCCTGGAAGATTTTCAATGCCTCCTGCACCGTCATCAACCCATCGATCATAACAAACTCACCCGTCATCACATCCCGTGTTCGGACTACTTTACGATCCTGACTCATAACTCTTCCTCTACCACTGTTGCCAGCTCAGCCACCTGATGAGAAACGCCAACAGCATCTTCAACATCAATCTGGATAGCAATTCCTCTACCTGGCTGCTCATCCAACTCAGCCACATTCGAGATTGTTTCTAAAATCTTTCGACTCAGATGCTCTTCAACAATAAACAGTACGACATCGCGCTGAGTTTCAAGCGTCAAACCAAAAAACGTTTTAGTTTTATTAACACCTTCACCACGCGCATTATTGATGACCGTAGCCCCTGTTGCACCGGCCTCACGAGCCGCTTTCATCACCGCGTCCGTTTTTGTGTCTTCGACAAAGACCACTAACAATTTGAAATGCATATTCGCCTCTTACACTAGTGAGCTGCTTTGGCGCGTTTAGCCCTTAGCTCAGAAATTTGTGCGTACGCCATCACTGTAATCATAGGAAACAGGCTGGCAAACGCTATCAATCCAAATCCATCTATCAATGCACTTCTGCCTGGTACAGTTTCAGCCAACCCCAATCCAAGGGCAGCTACCAATGGTACCGTGACGGTAGAGGTTGTTACCCCGCCTGAATCATAAGCCAGAGGAACAATCAATTTCGGTGCAAAAAACGTCTGCACAACGACAACAATGTAGCCGGCAATGATAAACCAGTGAATAGGGTAACCGGTCACAATTCGCCAGGTCCCCAGCGAGATACCGATAGCCACACCTATCGCCACAGCAATACGCAGCCCCCAAACACCGATCGCGCCACCGGAGACTTCATTGGCTTTGATCGCCACAGCAATCAGGGACGGCTCAGCAATAGTGGTACTTGCACCAATCGCAAACGCAAAAATGTAAACCCAAAAATAATCCTGCCAGTGCAAAGCCCCGGCTACGTTCCCACTCCACCCACGAATAAAGTCAGGGTCGGTCAGCTGCTCTGCCATCAACCGACCAACCGGAAACAGCGCTTTCTCTAAGCCAAGTAAAAACAGTGCAAGGCCGATAATGACATACGCAAAACCGATCAGAACCTTTCTTAAATTCGCAATCCTTCGACGTATGACTAGGAACTGGAAACCAAAGATTATCAGAGCAATCGGTATTACATCTTTAATTGTAGACAGCGTTATGCTCAGAAATTGATTGAGAAGTTCCATCAAATCACCATCCCGTAAGCCATGACAAAAATCATCGGCGTTAAAGATGCAAACGCGATCAAACCGAAACCATCTATCATCGGATTACGCCCCTCAATAGATGACGCCAATCCCACACCTAACGCAGTTACAAGTGGCACAGTGATCGTTGAAGTTGTAACACCGCCGGAATCATAAGCGATACCGATAATTTCCCTCGGCGCAAAAGCAGTCATAATTACCACCAGCATATAACCAGCAATAATCATATATTGAATCGACCACCCCTTAAGAATCCGAAGCACTCCAAGAACAATCGCCAGCCCCACTGAAAAGGCAACGGTATAGCGCAGGCCCGATGCATAACTTAATTGAGCCTGCTCTGTAGCCTCGATCATACCTCCGTTAGCCGCAACGGTTGCAGCTTCAGCGGCGACAGCGATTAACGCAGGCTCTGCCACTGTTGTTCCAAAACCAAGTGAAAACGCAAAAACCATCAGCCAGAAAACGCTTCCTTTGCGGGCAAAAGCATGAGCCATACTCTCCCCTATCGGGAACAGCCCCATCTCTAACCCATATATAAAGAAGGTAAGCCCTGCGACCACACAGATAAGCCCGGTCAGCAAACCAATAAGATCTGGCACCGGTTGTTGCAAAACAGCCAACTGAAAAAAGGCGATAACTAATACGATGGGTGCCAGATCCCTCAAGCTTCCCATCATCGATTGTCCTAGTGCAAATAACCCAGCTTTCAACTCGGTTAACTCCTTAAAAGTAAAAGGGTTATAACTAATTGGGAAGGCTACGATGTTGAGAGGTATGTGTAAAGAGCCAATTCCAGAGTCTTAGGAATTGTTTTGCTCACATTGGACTAAATGGTCGGAACAATGACCCAAGCCCGGAACAAGCACAATAAATTGGAGGAACGACTAGCACCGAAATCAATGAATGATCGGAGGTTCATCCGGCTCATCAGGCACTACAATATGCCCGCTGCTATCCAGAACAAGTACGCCGTGCTCGACACCCAACTCCAGCATTTGATGCAACATCATGCGCGTCAGGTGTGCGCTAATAATCAGACCTGCTGGAGGATCACCATCAAAAAGATCTTCATCGATAAGATCCTCTGGCCGTAAGCCTAGCAATAAAGGATTTTCTGCGATCAAGGGCGCGATATCCTCAGGCGCAAAAACAGAATAATCAGAAGAGATATCAAGGGCTCTCTGATAGGCATCTTTATCACGTGTATTTTCCTGCAGCAGATCCAGAAAAACAGATTCAGCAGTAGCGAATATCTCTGAGAGCTTGCTGACCCCTCCTAATGCAATATTCCGCTTAGCTGTTTCAGATGTACTGTAATCAATATCAATCGAATACTGGGTATCCTGTGAAAGCTCCTCCTCATCAACCAGTACATGCCCCTCTTCATCAATATCGAGCCACTCCTGCTCAACAGCAACAGCCAGCAACCCCTCTAAAGCAGCCGCCAGTATATTGCTACAGATAATGACCCCAACTGAAGGGTTCTCACTCTCCTGCCGGTTCATTATCAAGTCCCCTGCTCTGGCAGCCAGCAAGGTAGGATCCTGCTCTACTATCTCAGCGAGCTGATCTGCACCCAGGAACAGCCGCTCATGACACAAACGCTCCGCTGTCAGGTACGGCTCAGTAAACCCATTAGCCTGCATACGCCGCACATAATCGATACGTATCTCTTCGAGCAATGCAGTTAACAGTCCACTCATGAAAAACCTGATCCTAATAAGAAATGAAAAAAGGAGGATTTATATCTAAGGTTACTATGACAATGGTCGATTGTTACTAAGGAAGCAACTAAAAAATCCGAGAAGGGGGCAAAAAATGCAATTCTGGGATAGCGCGAAGGAAACTCAACCTGATGACGAAGAGGGCAGTGTTTATATACTGTCTGATAACTAACAGCTAAGGTCTGCCAGTAGAAGTCACTCTGGCAGACCTGACGAATTTATCAGTGAAGGGTCAACCCAATAGGTTTCGCCTGTGACTTAACACTATCGAACAACTCTCTTAGATTAGCCAGATTTGTTAACCCATAATCTTCTGGAGATGCCGGCAGCTCAAGCCACTCAAGAGACCAGACGCGAGTCATTAGCTCATACTCTCCGATCAGCGCATCAAGGTATATCATCACAGCCTCAATACGTGGATCCATATCTAGAATTTTAGGCGCATCTCCCATATAAATCTCAAGATGAAGACGCTCCTCGACCACTGAAATGCGGCACCAAAAATCACTTATCTCACAAAACTCTTCACCGATATTGACGGACAAAGGGATGGGATCGTAGCGGTTATTAAATGCTTTAAACTCAATACCGGAAAGTTCAGGTGCTGCGCCGATCAGACTCAGAACCGAATGAATTGATTCTGGGAAACCATCACAACCAAAGATCATCTCTATCGCAGCCTCATTATCCTCATCACTCTGAAAGTGAAAAGTCAGATTACGATCAATCTTTTGTAACTGCTCCCGATAAAGCTTAAGCAGAGGTTCTGCTTCGAAGCGATCATCGCTCCGACTGGAAAGTAGCTGCTCAATCGTTTCCTGCAACTGCTGCCAAAACGAACTGATCTGTTTACGATCTAATATCATCAATTAGCTGTTCTGTAAGATAAAGGTGGAATTAAGTGCGTGGAACAACAACGCCTGTTTGTCCCTGGTATTTACCATCGCGATCTTTATATGAGGTTTCACACACCTCATCACCTTGGAGAAACAACATCTGCGCTACACCTTCATTGGCATAAATTTTAGCTGGCAGAGGTGTAGTGTTTGAAAACTCGAGAGTCACATGCCCTTCCCACTCAGGCTCAAGAGGAGTGACATTGACGATAATTCCGCACCGAGCATACGTACTTTTACCCAAACAGATAGTCAGTACATCTCTTGGAATTTTAAAGTATTCAACCGTGCGAGCCAGGGCAAATGAGTTTGGAGGGATTATGCACACATCAGACTCAATATCCACGAAACTACCAGCATCGAAGTCTTTTGGATCCACAATGGACGAGTTGATATTTGTGAAGACCTTAAATTCATTGGCACAGCGCACATCATAACCGTAACTGGAGGTACCATAAGAAACGATACGAGAACCATCCATCTCTCGAACCTGACCCGGTTCAAAAGGTGAAATCATATCTTTCTCTTCCGCCATACGACGGATCCAGCGATCTGCTTTAATGCCCATAGTGGCTAATTCCATCCGGTATAATTTTCAAGCCGGGCATTGTACCTTTTTTCATCCAGATGAACAAAGCGGGCAAATTCAATGACGCAAAAAAAAACGACCCCCAAAGAGATCGTTTTTATTACTTGAAGGGGCGATACTGATAGGTTAATTCAGTAAATTCGCAGTTTTCTCATATTGCTCAGCCAACCAAAACTCAGCTGCCGTTTTCCCTTCATCACGAAGCATATTAGCCTGACGGCGAAGCTCTTCCGCCATCTCATGCCGTGAAGGGGAACTGGGTTTAGCCTTAATCATCTTGATATTCGCAGTTGCTCTGTAGTCCATCACACATCCCTCTGGCTTTCATTATTGTTGTAATAGCTGGAACCTTTAAGTCTAGACAGCTTTTGAGAGTATGACACCTAAACTGATTAAATTTTGATCAGGATCAAACTTTAATCATCCTCAACTATAATTGAGGGCACAACGATATCAACCTGCTTATTCTTCATAGCCAATCGTATAGCTAGCTTCCTCGCAACCTTCCGGTAGATCATCGCATACTCACCCTCTGGCTCCGCAGCAACACTAGGTGTACCAGAATCAACTTGCTGACGAATTGACAGTGCTAGCGGAAGCTCACCCAAAAGCTCTGTCTCGTAGAGTTCAGAAATTTCCGCACCGCCACCATCGCCAAAAATCGCCTCTGTATGACCACAGTTACTGCAGATATGGGTACTCATATTTTCAATAACTCCGAGAACCGGAATATCAACCTTTCTAAACATCTCGATACCTTTCTTCGCATCCAGAAGCGCAATATCCTGAGGTGTTGTCACAATAACAGCACCGGCAACAGGCACCTTCTGCGATAAGGTCAACTGAATATCCCCTGTGCCAGGCGGCATATCGATAAACAGATAATCCAGATCACTCCAGCGAGTCTGTGTTAACAGTTGCTGTAGAGCACCGGCCGCCATTGGTCCGCGCCAGACCATGGCAGTATTTTCTTCGACCAAATAACTCATGGACATCGACTGAAGCCCATGCGCTTCAATCGGTTTGAAAGACTTCTCATCAAAGGGTTCCGGCCTAACACCCTCATCGACCCCTAACATCATCCCCTGACTGGGGCCATAGATATCCGCATCAAGGATACCAACCCGCGCGCCTTCAGCAGCCATCGCCAACGCCAGATTGACAGTCGTAGTGGACTTACCCACACCACCTTTGCCCGATGCCACCGCAATAATATTCTTAACGCCTGACATTAATGGAATGCTATTTTGCCCTGGGCTCGATTCAATCTGATGACTCACGTTTACTTCAGCAGAATCAACACCTTCTAATTCAAGAAGCTTTGCAACAACTCTCTCTTTCCACTGCTCTGCCACCCCTGCAGATGGATAATTTAAAATCACCCTCACACCCACATGCCCTTTATCAACCGATATAGCCTCTATGGAGCCAACAGAGAGCAAATTATGACCCTGAACAGGATCGGGGAAATGACTTAACAGATCTTCAACTTGAACTTCAATACTGGACACTTTATTCCCCGTTTGTTTGATCTTAGTAAACAGTTTTTTTAGCACAACAAATACCCAACTAAATTAGTAGGATTTTTACATGACAGCATCGACACTGTCTATACGCTTGTTAAAAAGACCTACTCCTGGATTTTAAGGCGCGCCGGATAACTCAATGGCCATCTCTCTGGCACGAACAAAATCAATTTTACCGCTACCTAAAACAGGTATCGCAGCCACCGGGTAAAATGCCGAGGGACGTAATAGCGCCGACATTTTCCCATCTACAAGCTGCTGTCGAATCTCTTTTTCATCAACAGCCCCCTCAATCAACATAACGACTTTCTCACCTTTACGACTGTCAGGCAGATTAACCGCTACCAGCGGACGCTCCTGCTGACCGACAAGTATCCTGACTTGGCGTTCGACCTCCCCTAAACTGATCATCTCCCCACCCAGTTTCGCAAAACGGCTATATCGGTCAACGATCGTCAGGAATCCATCCTCATCCAGATGCCCTTTATCTCCACTTTTATACCAACGAATACCATCTTTAACTGTGATCGCTGCAGCGGTTTTATCCGGCTGATTCAGATAACCTTGCATAATCTGTGTACCGCCAATAAGAATTAAACCACTCTCTCCCACTGGCAGCTCCTCCAATGAATCTGGATCAACAATTCGAAATGTAGATCCCGGCAGCGCCATTCCAACGGTCCCAGGTTTATTCCCAATCTGAACAGACCACCAGTCTGTATCCAGCGAGTCTGGAAGATTAGTACTGGCAACCGGCGTTGTCTCGGTGGAACCGTACCCTTCAATGACCGGCACATGAAATCGGCTCTGAAAGCTCTCCCGCACCTGCTGATCAAGCTTTTCTGCACCCGCAACTACCGCACGCAATGATTCGAACATTAAGGGATGTAACTTCTTATTGCGGCAATAGAGTCTGAGGAAGCTGGATGTAGCACACATCAAGGTAGCCTTGAATCGAGCGACCCCCTTTCCAATTTTGTAGGCATCGGTTGGATCGGGATGGCACACCAACGGAATACCTTCAACCAGTGGCATCAAACATGTCACAGTTAATCCAAACGCATGGAAAAGAGGCAGCGTTGCCATAATACAGTCCTCCTCCCTTACGTTCAGAACGTCTGCAGTCTGCCGTAAATTAGCCATCATATTGCGTTGACTGAGCATCACTCCTTTTGGTGCACCTTCACTACCGGAAGAGAAAAGGATCGCTGCGGTACTTTCAAGATTAGTTCGCTGATTGAGTAAAGGCTGAAGAAGGAATGTTGGCAAGCAGGAGACAGCACCATACATCAGTAGGGACTCAATCCGGCCAATCCCTTCCTTAATATCCTCCATATAGCAGACATGTCGGCCTTCAAGTAGCGGAGAGGGATCAATCCCACGTGCTTTAAGCTTTTTGATGAATCGATGGGCAGTGATAATCGTTTCAATTTCTGCCTGCTCCAGTGCAGAGCTCATTGCAGCACCGGACGCAGTAAAATTCAGATTAACCACTGTTTTTCCTGCCATCAGAGAAGCCATATTCGCAATTGCTCCCGCACTTGATGTTGGCAGCAGCAGCCCTATATTCTCCCCACGGGATCGTTTGATACGCTGACTAAACAAAGCGCAAGCGGTCAGCATCTTTTTATGACTGAGTGGTTCACCATCAACATCGGTTACCGCATAACCCGATGACGCTCCCTTCATCGATCTGACAAAAGCATTGGGCAACGTTTCCAGAGTTTCAGTATGCTTATCCCATGCATGAATCGATAATTCGAATACCTTCTTTTTTACCTCTGCCGCTGTACTTGAAATGGGCATAGATTGGCCAAAGGCAACAATCACTTCTCGCTTGAGCCCCTGCCTGCGGATCAGCTTCATTTTGTCCGATGAACGCGAGAATCGACTACCCCATAAACCCCGCATATAGAATGGGACAATCACCCCAGACGCCTCTTCGCAGGCCTTCTCAAACCCACGTTTGAATTCACCTAACTGGCCGATATGGCTAATGGCACCTTCAGGAAACAGACAGACAACCTCACCCTGATTCAAGCACTCTTTAACTTGAGCAAGCGCCTGCCTACTATTACCTTTGGAGATAGGGATAACCCTGTAAAGATTCAAGAACCAACGCAGATACCACCGCTCGTAGATACTGCGCTCCATGACAAAATGAATATGCCTGGGACAAGCCATCTGAATCATCGCCCAATCCAACCAACTGATATGATTGCCCAGCAACAGTGTCCCCTTGCCACTCTCGGGCAAATTCTCAAATCCCAGTACCTGAAGATTATATTTTCGCCGAAAGAGCATCATAACCAGAAGGCGTATAAAAGCCTGGGGCAAAGTAATTATCGCAAATACCGTACCCCCTACCGCAATGACAGCCAGCAATTTCAACAACCAGACGCCATCTATCCCCCCCCACGCAAAGAGCACTGTTATACCGAGAAAACTCAGCATCATCAGATTTTGGATAAAATTACTACCCGCGATCACGCGCCCCGTTTCTGATTCAGCTGCATGAAACTGAATCAATGCATTCAGAGGAACATTCATCATGGCGCCGAACAAACCGATCACCAAGAAACAGCCAGCCATAAGCCACATTGAATCAAGCAGAGGTAAAAAGATAAGCCCTAACGCCACACCTAAAGCACCCACAGGTATCAAACCCACATTGATGTAGTGTTTCGAAAACCGCCCGGCGAGCATCGAACCCAGCATGATACCTACCCCGGCTAGCGCCATAACGCCTTGAATGACAAAGGTATTATGCTGATCAAGATGTGTCTCTACAAAAGCGGGAAACACAGCCAACATTACCTGACTAACAGACCAAAAAAGAGACAACCCAATGATCGCCAACCAGATTGGACGCTTACTATGCAGGAGTGACAGATTCCCCTGCATTGTTCTACCGGAGAAGTATGCTTTCTTATCAAACTCCATCTGCTTGTCGATGCCGCTCAGTTGCGGCAATCGATACGCAAGATAGAGTTCAACCAGCGCCCCCATGACTAACAACCATCCTAACGGCGCCACCGTAACTAAGGCCTCTTCAGGAGATAACTGCTCTACCCCCTCCAACCTCAGCTCAAACAGAAGGGAAAAAACCACAATGCCCGACAGAATCGCGATCATAGTCACCGCCTGTACCCAACCGTTTCCCTCACTGAGGTTATTCACCCCTACCAGCTCCTTGATATATCCATATTTTGCTGGGGAATAGAATGCACTTTGTAGAGCTAGAATAAAGGTCAAAGCAAAGGCAGGAATAAAGAGGCCAAAGTAATAACAGGCGGTGATAAGCAGTGTGATTACCACAGCCCCCCAAGCAGAGAGTTTCATCACCTGATTCTTAGGGTACTTGTCTGCAAGGAATCCCGCAGGGGTAAATAGCATGATAAAAGGCAGTAATATCAGTCCATTAACAACAGCGGTGAGTACAATCTGCGTATCTCCATCATATGCCTTGAACAGGGTGTTCTGGATAATAATTTTATGACCCAGATCGACAAACGCATTGATAAAGGCGACACAGATAAACGCGATAAAGCCATGAACTTTCAACAACTCTTTCATCATTCACTCCAGATAGCCCTCTTCAGATTGCAAGAGAGCAAACCCAATGTTAACCGTCTGAACTGCTAGAAATAAAGCAGCCCCATCTCTCCGCTAGAGCTTACTTAATAGGAGTACACGAGGAATCTACAATGCATTAAGTATCACTTATCAATACTTGATAGATTACACCAAGCCCTATTTAACTGGTCAGACTTATTCCGGGTTTAGATGATGAAAAAGATAATGACCGAGACCAAACACAAGGTAGGGGGGGTTATCACCTGCGTAATTGCCAGACCGCCAGAGAGGAATCGAGAGAGTGAGGGGACAGTCAAAGTAGTGACGGATATATCCTGAAAGCCCTGATTCGCAGGCTTCTATCCAATGACCATTCCCTCAAACTTATGGGAATTTTACAAACAGAGAACTCCAGAGCCCTCTCCTCCCCCCGGGATCATGATTTGCGGGAAAGAAACACTCCACACTCCAGATGATCGGTGTACGGGAACTGATCAAATATTGCGAATCGTTTCAGATCATGTGTCTGTGTAATAACTTCCAGGTTCTCATTAAGCGTATCCGGATTACAGGATATATAGAGAATATTATCGTACGCCTGCACCTGCTTGACCGTGTCATCATCCAGCCCTGAACGGGGGGGATCAACCAGAACTGTGGTAAAGTTACACTCATCCAGTCCGAGATCTTTTGTTCTACGCTTGACGACAGCACCACTAAGAACCTGAGAAAACTCTTCAGAGCTGATCCGTACCACATCAACATTATCAATCTGATTTGCTTCAATATTAAACTGAGCCGCACGCACGGATGTTTTTGATATTTCAGTTGCTACGACACGCCGGAAATTCTGTGCCAACGGCAGTGTAAAATTGCCATTACCACAATAGAGTTCAACCAAATCTCCGCCGGCCCCCTCAGTAGCATCAAGAGCCCAACGAATCATATGGCGACAAACTTCACCGTTAGGTTGAGAGAAACTATTTTCAACCTGCTTGTAGATATACTCCCGACCGAGGATATCCAGCTTTTCAATTACAAAATCCTGATCAAGTAATATTTTTGTCTTGCGAGAGCGCCCTACTAGCTGGATATTGAAACGCTCTTTAAGCACTTTCGCCGCTTCCACCCAATCCTCACCAATAGGGCGGTGATACAGTAAAGTGACCAGCAACTCACCACTTAACGTACTCAGAAAATCGATCTGGAATAGCTTTCTTCGTAAGATTTCCGAAGGCTTGATCACCTCCAGAAGTTCAAACATCACCTCGTGAATTCTTTCTGAGACCATAGGACAGTTATCGATACGAATACGGGCATGCTTGTTGCCTTTCTCGAACATCACATAGTAGAGATCATCGTCATCGTGCCAAACTCTGAATTCACAGCGCATACGATAGTGGCTTCGTGGCGATTCAAATACTTCAATCTCTGGCAGATCAAAACCTGCGAACTGCTCTGCAGTATTCGCTTTTTTGACCGCAAGTTGTGCTTCATATTTTTCAGGTTCAACAACAGAGATGGACATTCGTGCCTCGAATTCAGCCAGATTCAAAAAGCGGGCATTCTAACAGGATGTTACCCCGGCTGCTATTGACTTACCTATATACCGACATACGTTAAGCGACTACGAAAAGTGGCTTTTCTTGCCCCCGCAGCCCGGATGAAAACCTCGAAATCGATCTGCCAGATATTGCCACTCTTCGAGCTTATCCAACAAACCCAAACGCTCAAGATAGGCATGACTCAACCGGCTTGAGATCTGACAATTCAACTGATTGGTGACATTAGGCAGGATAGCATCCGCAACATGTACCGCGGTAAGCGCACTGAAATCATCAAATTTTGATGAGGATGGAAAGTGATGGAATAGAACGGTTTCAATGACGCCGGGCGCAATATTCCAACGTGAGAGCATATAGGCTCCCACTTCAGTGTGCGTCACTCCCAGCCGCATCTTCTCAACTGCATACAGGGGCTGACCCAAACGACTCGCTTCATAGATAATCTTTCGATACCCCTCGGCATCATGTGTTGCAAGTATCAACATGCCAAAGTCCTGCAACAGTGCCGCCAGAAATGATTGATCCATCACCTCTTGTGGCGCTTTAACAGAACGACAGATCTCCCGTGACAACCCGGCAACCAAAACCGAACGGTCGCGGATATGATCAAAAGCAAAACAGCTCCAGGAACCATCCTGCGGATATTGATCAAAGACTTTACTGGTCAATACAAGATCTCTAACTTCCCGCATACCCAATATGGTAACCGCCTCTTTCAGATTGGAGATAACCCGATGCATCGTAAAGCATGCAGAGTTAACCAATTGCAGGATTTTCGCTGACATCGCCATATCCTGCTCAATGATCGCTGCGATACTGCCTGCTGTACTGTTTTCTGAAAGAAGCTCCTGATTTAGGCGCATATAGGTATCCGGGATTGATGGCAGCACCTTAATTTCCTGAATGATCTGATAAATTCGGTCTCGACCAATGACATCTAAAGCTCTCTGACTCTCTTCAATAGCAGAGATCATAGCTTGGGGATCACCATCAACCGGAAAAAGCCGATGACACACCTCAGAAAACGCCACACGATTTGAAGCATTCATATATGGGTAGATGGCAAACCTGATACCCTCAGAACGGATACAAACAAGATCATGAATTTGTTTTAATTCAACTTCTTTTGACAAACAACCAAGCCCCATAACAATCAGGTCATAATGGTGCTCAGCATAAAACTCTTTCAGCGCTCCCCAGTCATAAACAACATCAACTTTAAAGCCACTTTTTTCTTTTATTTCAGCAAGGTAACATTCAAAAGCCTCTGTATCGTTAGAGAGAATCAAAGCTTTTCCACTCAAAGACCCGGTAGATAAATCACACACAAACGCCACCAAAAACGATCATTCAACAACAAAACAATAAAATATATTTTTGTTTTAAACAATAGAACAAATCTATTTCCGGCGACTCTCCCTCGACATTAAGAGGACATAAAAGAAACGGTACAACCCATGACCGGATCACGACCATCAGTACATACACCCTTTCCACTCAACAGCAATTCCAGCCAAATTCACCGCATTTACGAAGACAATGGTTCATATACTCCCTCAAACATCGTAAAATCCCCGCTCTTATTTTTATTGATTTCAGGTTCTCCGGCAGATCATGACTGACAGCAAACGCAAGATTCTTGTAACCAGCGCCCTCCCTTATGCAAATGGCCCAATTCATTTAGGCCATCTGGTGGAATATATCCAGACAGATATCTGGGTACGCTTCCAAAAACTGCGTGGACACCAATGCACCTATGTATGCGCGGATGATGCCCACGGCACTCCGATCATGCTCAAAGCTGACCAGTTAGGCGTATCACCTCAGGAACTGATCGACACAGTCAGCGCAGAACATCAGCGCGACTTTGCCGGCTTCATGGTTGGATTCGATAACTACTATTCAACTCACTCTGAAGAGAACCAACATTTTGCATCCCTGATTTACACGGCATTGAGGGATGGCGGGCACATTGCGAAGAAAACAATTACACAAGCTTATGATCCCGAAAAAGAGATGTTCCTTCCGGACCGCTTTGTCAAAGGGGATTGCCCGAAGTGTAATGAACCTGACCAGTACGGTGACTCATGTGAAAAGTGCGGAGCGACCTACAGCCCAGTTGAATTGAAGAACGCTTATTCAGCTGTTTCAGGGGCAAAACCTGTTGAAAAAGAGTCTGAGCACTATTTCTTTAAACTGGGCGACTTTGAATCCTTCCTGCGCAACTGGGTCGATAACCACGTTCAGGAACAGATGATCCACAAGCTCAATGAGTGGTTTGAGTCAGGCCTGCAGAACTGGGATATATCACGCGACGCGCCATACTGGGGTTTCGAAATTCCAGATGCACCGGGCAAATACTTTTACGTCTGGCTTGATGCACCTATCGGTTATATGGCGAGCTTTAAAAACTGGTGCGACAAAAACGGCGTCGATTTTGATGAATATTGGTCAGCCTCATCTGATGCTGAGCTGTACCACTTTATAGGCAAAGATATCGCGTACTTCCATACGCTGTTCTGGCCAGCCATGCTCGAAGGTGCGGGCTTCCGTAAACCAAACGGTGTATTCTGCCACGGTTTCCTGACAGTGGATGGCCAGAAGATGTCAAAATCTCGTGGCACCTTCATCATGGCGGAAACCTATCTAAAGCATCTGCGTCCTGAGTATCTGCGTTACTATTTTGCCGCCAAGCTAAGTTCCGGCATAGATGACATCGACCTTAATCTGGAAGATTTCCGCATGCGTGTAAATGCGGACCTTGTAAATAAGGTCGTCAATATCGCTTCCCGCTGTGCAGGCTTCATTAAGAAGAAGTTTGATGGCCAGATGGCTCCTGCATTAGCACAACCTGAGCTGTATCAGGAAGCCGTCGCTGCCGGTGATAGCATCGCCCAGGCATATGAAAATCGCGAATTCGGCAAAGCGATGCGCGAAATCATGGCGCTTGCTGATAAGGCCAATCAATACATTGATGCCGCTGAACCTTGGGTTCTGGCAAAGCAGGAAGGTAAAGAGCAAGAGGTTCAGGACTGCTGCTCTATGGGCATCAACCTCTTTAAAGTCATCGTTACTTACCTTGCACCTGTACTGCCTCAGGTCTCGGATGAGGCTGCAGCCTTCCTCGCTGTTGATAATCTCAACTGGGATAGCATTGCCAAACCTCTGCTGTCTCACAAGATCAACAAATTCAAACCGTTGATGCAGCGTGTAGAAGAGGATAAGGTAAACGCCATTATCGAGGAAACTAAAGAAGTTCTGACAGCAGTTGCTGCTGAAGCACAGAAGGCAAACCAGCCTAAGACCACTCCCCTCACCGAGGAGCCCATTGCTGAAACAATTGAATTCCCGGACTTCGCCAAAGTTGACTTACGCGTTGTTCGTATCGCGAAAGCCGAACATGTGAAAGGGGCTGATAAGCTCCTGCAACTGACACTCGATCTGGGCGGCGAAACTCGCAATGTATTTGCTGGCATCAAATCAGCCTACAAGCCTGAAGACCTGGAAGGAAAATTAACCGTAATGGTAGCTAACCTAGCACCACGGAAAATGAAGTTTGGTATCTCAGAGGGCATGGTTTTAGCGGCAGGCCCTGGAGGCGAAGACCTCTGGATTCTGAACCCGGATGACGGTGCTCAACCAGGCATGCGTATTAAGTAAGACCCCAACAGCAGTCTGCCAAAATAACGTTACGGCAGACTGCTGACTTGGCCAGCAAGCCTCTGGCACCCGTAGTTAAATAGACAGGATATACAGCCTGAACATGGCAGATTCTAAAAGGACTTTTAGATACTTAAGCAGAGTGCATCTGCTTTTTATTCTCGCAACTATCACCTGCATTCCAAGTTATGCAGCCAATCTGGCTGTGCTCTATCCTGAATCCCCACCCCCTTACAAACAGGTGTTTGAACAGATTATTTCAGGTATCCAGCAACAACACTCGGATAAGATAGTACGCTACCCTCTCAGCCGTGAATTCGATAAAACAGAGCTGCTATCAAAATTGAAAAATGACAATATCGATATGGTGGTTACACTGGGTCGCCGTAGTTTTTCAATGATCGATTCAATCAAGCCTCTCTTCCCCTTTGTCAGTGGAGCACTGCCACTCCGTCCTGGTAACATTTCAGGGGTCAGCCTGATAACAAATCCTAAGAATCTCTTTGAACAACTTGAGCAACTTTCACCCTCCACAAGGAAAATTCATGTTGTCCACACACCTCATAATGACTGGTTGATAGATGCAGCCAAGCAATCGACCAAAGGCAAGAATCTGAAACTGATCAATTATCGAGTAGATACGATCGCCGATGCGGTCAAACAATACCGATCCATTATCCAGTCTGCAGACAAGCAGGATGCTATCTGGCTACCCATAGATCGGGTCACAGCAAACGAGAAGGTTATTTTACCGCTGCTTCTAAGAGAGTGCTGGGAGAAGAAAATCGTTCTGTTTTCCAGTAAACCCTCACACGTAAAACGTGGCTCTCTATTCTCACTTTATCCCAATAATGAAGCATCCGGAGTCAGACTCGCCAAGATGGTTCAGCGTATCTATTCCGATAGTGTAAACCCTGGTGTGGTAACATCTGAAAGCAGCAATGTCGGCGTAAATCTGAGGACTGCAAGACATCTGGGACTTGAATACTCCCCAAAAGTTAAACAAACGTTTTATCTGACTTTTCCTAAGCCGTAAGTACAGGGCAACCGTATGTTGATTGTTGGAAATAAAAGCAGCCTTCGAAAACAACTTCTGGTTTTTCTGATCCTATCAATTTTTATCTTGTCGTTGATTAACTCGATAACAGCGGGTTGGATCGCAACTAAACAATCCAGCAAGATACTCGAGCACCAGTCCTTCCAGATCGTCAGTAACCTTGCTCAAAACAGCATCTTATCCCTTCTGACAGAAAGCCAGGAAAATGCAAATGATGCGATCAATCAGGTCTTAAATTTCAATGACGTGGTTGGCGTGGCACTCTTCAATGCTTCAGGAGACCCTCTCGTTCACAAAGGGAGAATTGAGTGGTCCGAAAACCAACTCCATGAGTGGTTAACACCTCAGAAGGCCAGCATCGTAGAGGATGATCGCGAACACTGGATCGTCAGCGCTCCGATCAATCTTCAGGAAATTAGAGATGAGGGAAATCTGACCGATTTCGACACACTTGAAGATGGTTCCCTTTTTCTTGGTCATGCGGTTATCAATATATCTAAAACATCGCTGAACAACCTTACCAACAACCTGTTCAGCAATATCCTATTGATCGGCCTGGGCTTTGCGGTTTTACTGGTATGGTTACAGAATGCAGGCCTTAAGCGCCTGACAGCCCCACTGGTTAATCTCTCTGAAACAATGAACCGCGCGAGGCGCTCCGGTGAGCATACATTTGCAAATATTGAAGGCGCCAAAGAGCTAAGGCAGATCGCTGGTAACTATAATGCGATGATGAAAGCACTCTCTAAACAGGAGGAGAGACTCATCGAACTGAATGCGGGTCTGGAATCTCAGGTTGCCATTCGCACGAAAGAGCTGACTTCAGCACGTGATACAGCCCTGACCGCTGTGCGAACTCAATCGGAGTTTCTTGCCAATATTAGCCATGAACTGCGCACCCCTCTTCAGGCAATCATGGGCTATATTGAGCTCGTCCGAGAAGAACTTGAGAACGAAGCGCTCTACACACAAGTGGATGATCTAGAATCGGCTCTGGAGTCATCAAACCGCCTCCTCTCTTTAATTAATTCGATCCTAGACCTGGCAAAGTGCGAATCTGGTGAGACGGAAGTCACTCTCCAAACAACCTCGATCAATAACATCACAATTGAGCTTGAGACGATTATTCGCCCGCTGGCCACTCAAAATCGTAACCAACTACGGATATCACTGTCTGATATTGACTGTCCCATCTCCATTGATAAGGAAAAAACCCTGCAGGTACTGATCAACCTTCTCTCTAACGCCTGTAAGTTTACATCTGAAGGCAGAATAGACCTGAGGACATTTATTGAGAATAATCATGTCTATTGGGTTGTCTCTGACACTGGAATCGGGATTCATCGCGATAATTTTGAGATAATTTTTGATAAATTTAGACAGATCGATGGTAGTGTAAAGCGCGAGTACAGCGGCACTGGCCTGGGCCTGGCCATTTCCCGTCATTTTGCAGAGATGATGGGGGGAAATATCAGTCTGAAAAGCACACCAGGTCAAGGCTCAGAGTTCACCTTATATCTACCCTTGAATCCAAACACAGCACCTGCAACTATAGACGAAACGAGCTTGCAGAATGGCTAATACTAAAACGAACAGCTGGTACAAAAGCATGCAGATCAAGTTTTATCCTCTGATAGTTGCCTCCCTTATCCACACTCCATTATGGGCAGTGGAGAGCAATCAGTTTTATGAGGGGGATGAATTTGCTGACTTCTATGCTGAAGATGAGCTGATCAGCATTGCTACTGGCACGGTGATACCGATCCGCAAGGCCCCCTCCGTTGCCAGTGTCATCTCCCGGCAACAGATCGATGCGATGGGGGCAACCCACCTCGATGAGGTACTGGAGCGAATTCCTGGGCTGCATGTCATGCCTTCAAACTTGAGCCGACTCGACCCGGTCTATTCTATTCGAGGAATTCAGACAGGTTTCAACCCACAAATACTGGTCCTGCTGAACGGAAATGAGATCAAGCATAATTATAATGGTGGATTAGCCTTCACTTTCCGAATGCCCCTTCACAACATCAGTCGAATAGAGGTAATTCGTGGTCCCGGATCGGCAGTCTATGGCGCTGATGCCTTCAGTGGCGTTATCAATATCATTACCCAAACAGCGGAAGAGAATGCAAATGGTAGCGCAGGTATCCGGCTAGGTAGTTTCGATAGCCAGGACTTATGGTTCAGCAAAGGGTATGTAGCTCAAGACCACTCCGTGTCATTCGCCTTTTCACAACAAACATCCGATGGAGACAGTGGCCGCATTATCGAAAGTGATCTGCAAAGCGGTCTCGACACGCTATTTAGTACCAACAGTTCCGAAGCACCCGGAGCTCTTTCTACCCATTACGATACTACCAACTTACAACTCGATCTTAGCTACGGAAACTGGCAGTTAAACAACTGGTATTGGAAACAGGATAAGGCTGGTATAGGTCAAGGTGGCGCATTGGCATTGGATCAGGAGGGCTACCAGAATTCTGAGCAATTTCTCACCCATCTGAATTACAGCACAGAACTCGACACAAACCTGCATTTCAACGCTGACCTTTCATACCTGAGAACCGAAAGCGATACATTATTTAACCTCTTTCCTGCTGGAAGTACTCTTCCAATTGGTAGTGACGGTAACGCATTCTCCTTACCCTTTTCAGGAAATGTGGTATTTACTGATGGGTATATCGGCAATCCTCAATCTGTTGCTGAAACGACTAAGCTGGAACTATCCGCGCTTTATAACGGTATAGAAGAACACTCTATCCGCCTGGCATCCGGCTGGACATACAACAAAATAGACACTCAAGAGTATAAGAACTTTGGCCCCGGGGTCATTGACGGTACAGCAACCCCTATCGATGGCACATTAACCAACGTCTCCGATTCTGAGCATGTATTTCTACCCAATAGTGATAGGAAAGCACTTTTTATCTCTGCACAAGATCAATGGCAGATAAGTAATGACTGGTCACTCACAGCAGGCTTGCGCTGGGATCGATATTCTGACTTTGGCAGTACCACAACACCCAGGATAGCCTTGGTATGGGAAACCAGCCATGACCTGACGACAAAGATTCTGTACGGCACAGCCTTTAGAGCGCCCTCTTTCAGTGAGCAATACCTGCAAAACAATCCCGCTCTGCTTGGAAACCCGGATCTGGAACCTGAAGAGATCACAACATGGGAGCTGGCTTTTGATTACCGTCTCAACTTTGATACACGACTTAAAGCCAACTTTTACACCTATGAAGCTACTGACCTGATCGATACCGTAGTAACTGGCAGCACCATTACCTATGCTAATGCTCGTGATCAGGATGGCTACGGTTCAGAACTGGAAGCCGACTGGCAGGTGTCTGATAAGCTCCACCTTAATGCAAGCTATGCTTACCAGAACGCAGAAGACGCAGCAACTGGCGCAGCGATCCCTGATGTCCCAACCCACAGCACTTACCTAGATCTGAATTACAGCTTCACACCTGAATTCAATGGTTCATTGCAACATTACTGGATCGGGTCTCGTGAACGGGCTACGGGGGACTCACGTGATGACATAGAGGACTATCACTGGGTCAATGTTAAGCTAAGCCGCTTGTTCAAACAGAACAAAGTCACTGCATCCCTTATTGTGAAGAATCTATTTGATACAGATGCCAGAGAGCCATCCAGCAGCAGTATTCCGAATGATTACCCACTTGAAGGGCGGAGCATCTGGGGCGAGCTTAAGTATCAGTTCTAATCTCAGGTGCCTATGAAAAAAAAAATTGAAGAGCAAAATCGCGGGGATGATTTCTGTGAACACTTCTCCACTTCAATCTGGAAGGAAACGCCCTCTGAGGAGAATCCCTACCATACTGAAAACGCTCACTGTCATGGATACAACCATCTTGATCTGATCAATGGACGCAACTTCTCAGAAGTTATTTTCCTCATTTTCAAAGGCGAACTCCCAACAGCTGAACAAACGCGACTATTTGATCGCCTCCTTGTTACTCTGATTCACCCTGGTCCTCGTCATCCCGCGTGTAGAGCAGCCATGAGCGCGGCTACGAGCAAAACCCATGTGGGTCATATACTGCCTTTGGCGCTAAATGTACTGGGTGGAGAGCATAACGGGAGCCATGAAGTTTATCGTTGCATGAAGTTTATCCTCCAGAAGCAACATTCGCCTGCAGAGCAGGTTGCAAAAAAACTCATCCTCGCTGTAAATGACTCAGCCGACACAGAAGGGGATATCACCATAACCCCAGGTTTTGGCTCCCTCTTTGGTTCCGCCGATCAGTACACCTCTGTATTAGCTCACAACCTGATGAAAGCGCATCAGACACCTGCTCTAAGTTGGTGTGATTCACTATTACAAACGATCTCGGCTGAGCGACCTGAGATCGGTTGGCGAATCACTGGTATCGCTGCGGCGGCCCTTTGTGATCTCGGCTTTAGCCCTTATCAAGGAGAACTGTGCTACCAGATTGCCTCCCTGCCTGGTATCGCAGCCCAGGCGGCTGAAAAAAGCGATGCCGAACTTACAGCTATGCCCTTTCTCCCGGAGGATCGCTATGTCATCGAATAAATCAGCATACCGTTATTGGGACCACTACCGTAATCGTATTTACAGCCGTAAAGGGGGCTGGAAAATAGGTGAAGCGGTCTACAATCATGGCTATTCCATGATGGATGAACTGGTTGGAGAGGTATCCTTTTTTCAGCTGCTACTGCTTAATATTACGGGCAAGATCCCCTCAAAAAATCTGGCGGATTGGCTGGAGGGGTGCTTCATCTGTTTAAGCTGGCCTGATTCACGCATCTGGTGTAATCAGATGGCGGCTTTAGCTGGCAGCGCAGGAACGAAACCTGTCGCTGCGGTATCTGCGGGAATAATGGCATCGGACTCACTTTTATACGGCCCGGGCGTGATTCCTCATTGCATGAACTTTATCACAGAGTCAGTTGACGCAAAGCAACAGGGTTTCGAGCTAAAAACCATCATCGAGCAACAGTTAAACCGAACTAAAACCGTACCAGGTTACGCTCGCCCTATCGCTAAGGGTGACGAGCGAGTCATAGCGATGCGTGAAGTAAGTAAGCAGTTGGGCTTCACACCCGGCACCCATGAATTACTCGCAGAAGAGATAAGCGACTATCTGGCGGATACAATAGAGGAATCGATCAACTTCGGTGGATATATGGTCGCCTTTCTGGCCGACCAGGGCATTACTGTAGATGAACTCACTCAGATAAGTGCGCTTTGGGTCAGCGCAGGGGTTCAAGCCTGTTATGCGGAAGCGATTGATCGCCCCGCAGGTAGCTATCTGCCTCTACGCTGCAGTGATGTTATCTATACTGGTGTGGATGATCGAGCACTGCCAGCCAGAGAATAAGCACTACTCGCAGGTATTTTTACTGGTGGCTAATCCTTTAACTCGCTCACCCATCGGCGGCACCTCTTCTGCATCAATACGAACATCAAGCAGAGTGGGCTGCTGTTTAGAGAATAATCGAGAAAAATCCAGTTGATCCAGCTGCTCAACAGTGTCGATGACAATCCCTTCAATCCCCATCGATTCCGCGATGGCAGCAAAATTGATCTGTGGAAGCTCATAGCCAATCTGCTCGGCACCACCCAAACGCTGACCGTGTTTCACCATACCAAGTGAGTTATCATTCACCACGAGCATCACCAACGGTATGTTCTGCTGTAGCGCCACAGTGATCTCCTGACCACTCATGAGATAACTTCCATCACCGGTAATACACAGATGCGGAGACGATGGATTTGCAACACAAGATCCCACCGAAGCTCCTATCGCCCATGTCATCGAACCATATCCCATCGCAATCCGATACCTACCAAGATTATCCCGACGTTGAAAATAGCGGGTCGCCCAAGCCCAGGCGTTCCCCGCATCAATAAACACGCGACTATCTTCCGGAAGCATCTTAGCCAGTGAGGAATAAAGCCTCTGGGGTTTTATCGGATAGTGAGAGCCCTCACACAGAGCGTTCTCATCTTCAGAAAAAAGGCTCTCTTGAAACTGTAATGGCCTCGTCGCCTGCCACGGCATACGAGCCAACTTGGCCAAACGCTCATTGAGTTGCTTGAAAATCGATGTCAGACCACCTAGCACATGAAGGCGTGCCGTACCTGAACGACAAAAATGCTCCTGAATACTATCAATATGAATCAACTTTTCATTGATCAGTTTGGCTTCCCAGCCATTCGTACCGATCTCACTAAGCTTAGCCCCGATGGCAATCATCAGATCATACTGCTGATCCATCACTAAACGGCGAGCTTTCGCATGCCCAGAGAACCCGAATACGCCCGCATACTGTGGGTGATACTCATTGACCCAGCGCTTACCCATAGGGCCAGATATAATGGTCGCGTTTACGCGCTCAGCAAAACGAATTATCTCTTCACTCGCACCTTCACAGTTATCCCCTAAAAAGAGGGCAATCTTTTTCGCCTGTACAATCTCCGGAAGTAGTTTATCCAGCGCATTCAGATCCACTAAGGAATAGTCATCTGTTAACATATCCAAACGATAATCAGGCTCAAAGCTAAGTGGTTGATTAATCAGATCAGCAGGAAAGCTTAAGTGTACGGGGCCCTTAGGATAAGCATTTGCAGCCTGAACCGCCGCAATCAATTTAGGGATAATCTGATCTGCATGCGACACAAGGCTGCTGTACTTAGTACAGTGCTTGAACATACCCACCAGATCAACCGCGCTACAGGAGCTATCTTGCAGCGCTTTACGGCCGAACTTTGGCATTGGAGTTTGCGCCGTAATTACCAACATTGGAATGTTATCCACATAGGCGCTTGAAACACCGGTCATCAAGTTGGTCGCACCAGGTCCGGTTGTGGAGCAACAAACCCCTATTTTCCTGCGTTCCCGGGCATAACCGTCCGCCATAAATGCCGCACCACTTTCATGTCGCGCCACCACCATCTCGATCGGCGCTTCGCGACTGGCTCGTGCCACTGCATCGAAAAAAGGCTCGATTGAACCGCCCGGAACACCGAAAACTTGAGTCACATCCAGCTTGCGCAAAAATGACACAATCGCATCACCACACTTTAAAGGTTGTGATTCTGTTGAGGGTACCCACTTCTTAACCACTGCTGTACTCATAACTGTTCCCTGTATGCTTCCCTTTATTATTATCAGACCTCAGTAGAGGCTTAACGCTTAAGCAGAATATCTGTTCTGCCGCTAATCCTCAGCCAGAACCAGCTCTACTTCATTTTGATCAAATAGCTGCTCAATCGGCATCGGTCTGCCAACATGATAACCCTGTGCATAATCCACCTTAATATCACGCAGAATATTCAGCGTATCCTGATCTTCAACAAACTCCGCAACCGTTTTCTTGCCTAAAGCAGTGGAAACCTCGTGGATCGATTTAACCAATGCCAGATCGATTGGATTGCTCGTAATTCCCTTTATAAATGAGCCGTCAATCTTGACTGTCTCTGCTGGCAGGCTTTTCAGGTAGGAAAATGTACTAAACCCTGTGCCAAAATCATCGATCGAAAAAGCGCACCCCATACTACGAAGCTTAGTAACCATCTCCTGAGTGGCACCAAGGTTACTCAGACTCGCGCTCTCTGTAAGTTCAAAAATCACGCGCTGCGGCTCTACTCCAAACTGGCGTAACTTTTCTTCGATCAGCGGCACCAGTGAATCATTACGGAACGCCTGCGCTGACAGATTAATAGCAATTTTCGTCAACCTTGGGTAATCCGCCAAACACTTAATCGCTTTGGAGATAACGTGCTGATCTAACAGGGAGATATCTTCAAACCGCTCCAGCGCAGGAATAAAGTCACCGGGGTAAACAACCTGCCCATCAATATCCAGACGTACCAACGCCTCATAATATTCAACATGATGGTTAGCGATGTTATAGATCGGTTGAAAATGCAGCAGTAACTGATCGTTCTCTATCGCATGCTGAACGGCATGAAGCCACTGCATGCTGCTTTTAACATCACCACTCTCTTTATCTTCTACTGAGAATGAGTGTACGCAGTTTCTACCACGCGTTTTCGCAACATAAAGAGCAATATCCGCTTGCTGCAGGTAGTTTTGAGGGGAGCTTTCATCTCCGTAAATAGCAGTGATACCAATACTACAGGTCACCTTAAACGCCTGCCCTCCCACATTGCTGTGAGATTGCGCTACAAGGTCGCAAAGGCCTGCAGCGATCTTGCACCCCTCATCGATATCAGTATCGACCAGCAACAAAGCAAACTCATCACCACCGATACGACATAGTCTGTCCGTGTCACGCACCCTATGCTGTAAACGTTCAGCAACATCAATCAGCACGGTATCACCCTGCTGATGTCCTAGCGTATCATTGATCGCTTTAAAGTGATCAAGGTCGATATACACCAGACAATGAGTACTATCACCACGCTTAGCTATTGAGGTGATACGTGTCAGTTCATTTTCAAAGTAAACACGGTTATACAGACCTGTTAAAGCATCATGTATCGCAAGATGATGGAGCCTCTGCTCCGCCTGTTTTCGGGCTGAGATATCATCAATAGCAACTGAAATAGCAACGCTGCTATTTTCTCTATGAATCCTGTTGAATCGAGCTTCAACCCAGGCACCCTGACTGAATTTATCCTGAAGCTGAAATTCAAGCCGGTATCGGTTAGAACGGCCTGATAGCAGCATATCGATCGCATTAGCTACCTGTTCAGAAGCACTATACGATTCAGAACAGGTAAACTCAGTAAACTGTTTTCCTTGTAGATCAACCGGAGACTGCCCGGTCAGCAGAACCCAGGAGCGATTCATAAAAGCAACCCGCCCCTGGTTATCCAACTCCACGACCGAAGTGGATAGATTATCGAGTATCAGTTGATGCTCTTTTGCTTGCGAATACAAAGCCTGCTTATTAAGCTGCAACGATTCTATGGTATCTGCAAACTGCTGATTACTGATAAGGAAGTCTTCGCGCCGAGACGCAATTTCACACACTTTACGCAGCTGCTCAGCCCTAAAAGGCTTACTTAGAAAGTCTGCAGCCCCTTTGAGCATTAGTTCTTCCGCCAGATCCATGGAGCCATGCGCTGTCATGATAACAATCGACTGATCCGGCTTTTGACTCAAAATTGTGTCCATCACTTCCGGACCAGACATACCGGGAAGCATCACATCCAGAAGAATAATAGGGTGTTTATTCTCACGCCAAAGCGCGATACCCGTTGGCCCATCCGCAGCGATATCCACGATAAAGCGCCCCCGTAGGATACGCTGAATCAACACAGCTGTTTCGGATGCATCTTCAATCGCCAGTACACGGGGTAACCGGGCATTTACGCACAGCCCTTTTACCTGCTGCAAAAGAGGCTCTAAACGTTGATATTCAGCAAAAGGGATAAGGTGATCTATATCGAATTCTCGGGCGGTGGTTTCTGCAATCCGTTCGCACCAGGTCGAAGAAACCATCAGGATCGGAGTCGCATCACTACAGCTTAAAACCCCGGAACGAATTAATCGGGCCAGACGCCAACCATCAAGATCACCCAGATAGATATCACTGACTACACAATCGATAGAATCTGTTTTCAGAATAGAGACAGCTGCACGGCCACTGCTCGCTTCTACAACCTCATAGGAGGTGCAGGAGGAGATAAAATCGGCGAGTTCCTTTCTTTTCTGCGCATCGCGATTTACTAACAATAATCTAAGTGGATCAGCCATTACGCAACATCCGTAAAATCCTTAGTAGGTACAACTAGACAGCAAAGCCTAACCAAAATCACTGCCCATCATAAATCAGAATTACTACAAAAAAATGTACTCTAAGTTAGACAATACAGTTCCTCTAGTTTGCCATCAAGTTTCCTTCGTAAAAAGAACAAGTTACTTAAAATTTTATCTAACGTTAATCTAAATTCCTTATACACGGAGAGGTTATATTTCATCTCAATAAGGTCTATGCTGGACGACAGGATCCGCAAATAAAAATAAGCCGCTGGATACAGCGACTCGCATATTGAATTTCTCAGGAGGCGACATGCCCTATAACGAAGAGATGATGCAGGAACTCAATGTACTAAACCTTTTCAACCTAGAAACAACGCAGGAAGGTATCAAGGTTCATTCTTCAGCCAAACCAGAGGTTATCGCAGCAACACAGCGACTGTTTGATAAGGGGCTGATCACTCAATCCGACGGTGGCTACCTTACCCCCCTAGGACACGATGCTGCAGAAAACAGTCAGATCCTTATCACAATACTGAAAACTGAAAGCCGACTCTGAAATTGAATATGCCAGATACAACAAAGGGCCATAAAGGCCCTTTGCTTATAAACCTGAATCTGGATGTGTTGCAATAAAGTGCTCCATCACCCTGCGTAACAGATGTGCATGAGCCTCATCATTATTCCGTTCAGCTTTGGCGATATCATCAAGAATAATCTTCTTAATCCTCTGCTCACCCTGATGCTCAACGAGATAGTTCCCCATCGCCATTGCAATGATCGGATCTACATGCTCATGCTCAGCAATCGCATTTACTTCACCGACAGTGAGTCCACTCATTTCCAAGCATTCATTGTAAGTTAACATGGCTCTTTCCCCCTCTTATTCTAATTAAGGCGCTCTTCTCTCCCTTGCCTACTGTCAGTCTAGGCTAAACGGTTCTACTTTCCTGTCCGTTTAGAACTGAACGTAATAAAAACGAAACAAGCCTGACACGGATCAACTATTGCAAAAATCCACAGTCTCACTAAGATCCCGCACAACAATGACTAATCAGATTAAGGCGATAAGATGAATCTCAATGAGTTTCTGCAACAGATCGGTACCAACCCTGAACTGGACTTTGAACATACCATCCAGGCCATTACGGATAACTACAACTACACACCAACCGCTTTTAAGAACGGCCAGGTCGATAATGCTGTTGGGGAAAATGAAGGCAGCTGTAAAATTTTTGCATTTGCCAAGTTAAATAATCTCAGTGAAGAGCAGACTCTAAAGTGCTTCGGACGCTTTTATCAGGATGTACTCAACACACCTGAAGGCAACGACCACGGCAATATCCGTAACTTCATGCAAACAGGCTGGTCTGAGATCGATTTCGAGGGTGAAGCACTCACTGCGAAATAAGATCGTTTAACCGATACAAAAAAGCTCCGGCACAAGACCGGAGCTTTATCAGGGATTGGCACTGAAGGTTCAGTGCCGATTACCAGCGAGGTTATTGACCATCAGTATCCAGATTATTATTTGTTAATAACGTATCCAAGATCTGCTGATCCGTTAATGTACCTCCTGCAGTCAGATCCACACCCTCCAGAAGGACGGTATGCTCATCTTTACCTGTTTCATTCGTATTAAGCGCATAGTCCCCATCAGCATTAATATGCACGACAGTACCATCCACTGTATTTTCAAAATGCAGGTACTGATCCAGTGTAGCGGCATCTTCGGTAACCCCACCCAGCAGATCAGAGATATCAAGAATATCGCCTTCTGTTGTAGTAAAGTCTTTAACCGTATCAGCACCTGATCCGCTATCTTCTCCTACAAACATGAAGCGATCTAAACCGTCGTTACCTGTTAGTTCGTCACTACCAGCGAAACCAACCAGTACATCGTTGCCATCGCCACCGATGAGGATATTGTCATCTTCTGTACCCAGAATGGTGTAGGCATCAGTATCGCCAGTCTGATCAGAATCACCCGTCAAGATAGTATGATCTTCAGGGCTGATATTAACGCTAACCGCACCAGGAACAAGGACCGTATCACCATCTGCATCAGTGAGTTGAACATCGAAGTCCATTTTGATCAGATCGCCTGGCTCAGGTACAGAAGCACCGAAGCCCTCGATTTTAAATGTAGCGCCCGCCTCGTGATGATATTCCACAGTGGTGAGCTGATTATCTGTGAATACAGAGACCTGAGTATCAGCAACAATACCACCCACTACTAAATCATCGCCCGTCCAATTAAGAGTGTATGTCACTCCTCCAACTAGGACGGAGGCATCTGTGGAAGTGACTGTCTGCGCATCACCATTATAACTGATAGTCACACTGGTAATATCTTGTTGAGCATTACCCACCCCAACGGTACTGCCATCAGTATCATCATCAATGAATGCTTTTATTCGAATATCGGAAGTCGAATTGATCGCCGTGAATATCGCGGTTGCACCATTAACCAGGTTATGACCGTCGAACACATGATCTTGGTTAGGAGCGTTACTATAATCCGCTTGTGATATATTTTTCGTTGGATCTCCACTGATTCCATTCACAAAATCAACACGCAACGCTTCATTTGAGCCAATACTATTACCAGATGAAACACCAATGGCTATATCACTCGTATTTGTCGTACCTGCACTGACACCATTGATCATAGGCGTCAGAAGTACATCCTGATCACCATTTGCATCAAGAGGGTTCGTATCATCGAAATATGAATATGGGTCATTACCACCGACAAAATCAAACCCTACATCACTGACACTGAATGAGGTCTGTCCTCCATCCACCTGTCCAGTCAATGTAAAGGTATACGTATCATCTGATACATCAGTCGCATCATGATTCAGCGCTGCTACAAATACCTGATTGTCGGTAACAGCAACATCATCACCATCAAGAACACCATCTGGGTTGGTTGTTGAACCGATCAGCGTTTGTCCATCACTAGAAACAAACAAATAGATGGTGAGCCCCGCAGAGGTAAAGCCACTGTCTGTACCATTCGTTACCGCAAAGGAGATAGTGCCCCCTGCACGATCTGCCCCCAGGTTGTTGTCGATATTTCCATCAATATCCAGCTTGCCAGTTGTGGTACCGGAAACCCCTGTGGTATTGGTGACAAATCCGAGATCCGGTGTAACAACATTCGGAATATCATCGACAATATCAATATTAACCGTAGCGGAAACTTCAGTGATGCCATCATTCACTTTCACCACAAAGCTATCCGCTGATGGTTCCGTCGTAATGCCATCATCCACACCGGGTGTATGTGAGAACGGAGACGTTAATGTATAGGAGTAGCTAAATACACCGGCAGCATAGCCCGTAATTTCGACCGTACCATAAGTAGTATTCGCCGTTTCACCGATCATGGCATTGAAGTCCGCAAACTCACCCACACCATTACCGATTGTAAGGACATTTGATCCTAATGTGATCGACTGGATATCATCCAATCCATCGGTATCCGCAATTGTGAAAGTACCTGTCGCCACTTCTGATTGATCAGATTGATTGCCACCATTGCCATCAGCAAGTTCACCACTACCCACATCTGCCAGGCCTTTCTCATCCACCTCTTTGGAGAGAGCATCGACCTGAATCGTTGGCGCATCATTGTTACCAAATACGGTAACCGTCAGTGTGGTGGTGACTGGCGCGGTTCCATCTGAAACCGTATAGGTGAACACATCATCCGCCGTTTCCAGATCGTCCATACCCTGAATCGCTGCATCATTCA